>NZ_RYZH01000019.1 GCF_003977685.1 Tautonia sociabilis
CGGGGGGGCCCTTCGGGGTGCTGGCGATTGTCGCTGTGACCCAGTCCACCACGAAGGTGCCTCCCCTTCCATCGAAACTGTCAACCGGGCCCACCCCCATTTCGGCTCTCTTTGCGACAGAGCCCGAAACGAACCCAACACGATTACCCTAAGATGTTACAAACAAAAACGATCTGTCAATTCTCCAGAGCGCACCGAGGCGCACCCAACCGCGCACCGCTCCCGATCGACGCCCGGCCTGACCGCCGGCTCCTCCCCCGGGTTCGAGCCCTCGGGACCGGGACCGAGGCCCGCGTACCGGCCCGCGTTCGGCAGCGGAGCGAAGCCAATTCGCCCCCGGAAGCGAAGCAGGACCGATCGACCGAACCCTTAATTCCCGAATGAGTTATCCGCGACGCGCCGGGGTGGTCCGGCGCCTCCTCGGCGAGCGCACCGCAGCGCACCGAGGCCGTCCGATCTGGTATGATCCGAGGCTTCGGAGCCCCGACCTCGACCCGAACCGTCCCCGACCGACCAAGGCGACCGCGCGATGGCCAACGACCCCGACGACCGCCCCGACAAGCCGACCCCCGAGCCGACCGCCGCCGACGGCCCGCCCGGTGGGCCGTCCGAGGCGACCGCCGCCGAGCCGATCGCGAGCGAGAGCAACCCCGAACCCTCACCCGAACCCGAACCCTCACCCGAACCCGGCACCGGACCCGAACCCGCTCCGGCCCCGGAGCCGGCCCCGGACGAGCCGACCGGCCCGAAGCGTCGGGTGGTGGTCATGATCGCCGACAGCGGCCGTCGCCCGGAGGAGCCGATCGACGAGGCCGAGGCCGCCATCGTCTGGGCGGCCGTCTCGGCCCCCTGGCACCCGGCGATCCTCTCCCGGCTCGACGTGATTCCCGAGGTCGAGGACGTCGACGCCCCCGGCACCCCGAAGCCCGGCGAGGTCCGGCTGATCGCCGGCCGGGGGGTCGGCCACCTGAACTACGGCGATCGCGACCAGGGCTCGGAGGTCGGCGTCCCCGTGCTGATGGTCGAGGCCGGCGAGGCCGACCGCGAGGGCCTGGCCCGCCTGATCCTGGAGGCGATCGAGCCCGGCGCCGACCTCGGCCCGGCCGACGACCCGACCGTCCGCGACTTCTTCGCCCTCGGCTCCGCCCGATGGTGGCTCCGGGACCTGACGATCGGCATGGAGCACGTCGACGTCCTCGACGCCGAGAGCCTCACCCGGGAGGCCATCGGCGGCGCCAGGGCCTGGGCCTCCGGCGACGCCGCCGGCGCCGTCAACCGCCTCCGGGCCTCGTTCGAGCTGCTCACCGAGGCGAGGGAACGCTTCTACCCGGTCGACTCCTTCCTCGTCGACCTCCACCTGCTCGATGCCTCCTCGCCGGCCGGCGCCCTCGCCGACCCCCTGGCGGCCCGGGCCCCCTTCACCCTGCTCGCTCCGGCCCAGGCGATCGAGGCGATGGCCGAGAAGGATCCCGACGCGATCGCCCGCCTCCGCGTGGCGATCGACGAGGGGTGGGCCGACGTGATCGGCGGCCCCTATGCCGAGACGGCCGAGTCCCTTCGGCCGATCGAGACGATCCTCTGGCAGTTCCGGGAGGGGGCCGCCACCTACCGCCGCCACCTCGACGACCGCACGGTCGAGACCCTCGCCGGCCGCCGGTTCGCCCTGTACCCGGCCCGTCCCCAGGTCGCCAAGCGGTTCGGCTTCCGCTACGGCCTGCACCTAGCCTTTGACGACGGCACCTTCCCGATCCCCCGGGAATCCAAGCGGTTGTGGGAATCTCCCGAGGGGGCCAACCTCGAGTCCCTCACGCGCCCCCCGCTCGCCGCCGACAAGGCCGCGACGGCCCTGACCCTCTCCTGGGAGCTGGCGAAGTCGATGCGGGACGACCACGTCGCCACCCTCGGCCTGGTCCACTGGCCGGATCGGGTGTCCGACTGGTACCTCGACTTCCGCCGGGTGGCCTCGTACTCCCCCGTCCTGGCTCGATGGGCGACGGTTGGCGACTACTTCCACCTGACCGACCGTCCCTACGAGGTCCTCCGGCCGAAGCTCGACCAGTACGCTCCCCCCTACCTGGAGCAGGCCGTCCGCCGGGGGGATCCGAGCCCCATCGGCCGGAGAGCCCGACACGCCCGGCTCCGGGCCCGGCTCGACCGGGCCGACGGCCTCCGGTCCCTTGCCTCGGCCCTCGACTTCGTCGGGGATCCCCTTCCCAACGAGGATGGCCCCAGCCCCGCCGGCTCCTCCGCCTTCGCCGAGGCGGACCGCCTGCTCGAGACCGGCAAGCTCGACGAGGCTGAGGCCCGGATCACCGCGATCGAAGCCCGATGGGCCGCCGAGGCCGCCCGCCGGGTCGTCCCCCCGGCCGCCGAGGGGAACGGCGCCGGCTCCGGCTCCGGGCCGGGGGACCTGGTCCTCAACCCCCTCTCGATCCCCCGACGCACCTCGGTCCTCCTGCCCGAGGCCGACGGGCCGATCCCCGCCGAGGGACCGGTCCGGACCTCCCAGTTCACCGCCAGGGGCACCGAGGCGGTCGTCACCCTGGCCGGCTTCGGCTTCGCCTGGCTCCCGAGGAACCGAGCCGGCCGCTCCCCGGCGCCGGAGGGCCCGTCCGAGACGGTCCAGGCCCGCGGCCGAGTGCTCCGGAACGAGCTGATCTCGGTCGAGTTCGACTCGGCCACCGGGGGCCTCCGCAGCGTGAAGGCCCCCGGCGAGGGGGAACCCCGGCTCGCCCAGCAACTGGTCATCGCCGGGGTCAGCCAGACCGACAAAAAGGGGCAGACCCGCCACAGCCGGATGATCGGCGACTCCTTCGAGATCGAGTACGGCGGGCCGGCCCTGGTCCAGGCGGTCTCCACCGGCCGGATCCTCCACCCGATCGAGGACCGCCCGCTCGCCCGGTTCCGCCAGCGCTGCCGGCTCTGGAGCGGTCGGCCGGTGCTGGAGCTGGAGATCGAGCTCGACGAGCTGGACGAGGCGTGGCTGGCCTCGATCGCTACCGGCCCGGCCTGGTCCCGCTACCTGGCCTGCCGCTGGGCCTGGCCCGACGCCAACGCGACGCTCCGCCGATCGTCGCTGCTCGGCCTGGAGGCCACCACCGCCGATCGCCCCGAGACGGCCGAGGTGCTGGACATCACCGCCCGACGCCAGCGCACCGCTCTCCTCTTCGGCGGGCTGGCCCACCACCAGCGGCACGGCCAGCGGATGCTCGACACCCTCCTGCTGGCCGGGAAGGAGTCCGAACGGACCTTCCACCTGGGCATCGCCCTGGACCTGGAGCATCCCTTCCAGGCGGCGCTGGACCTGCTCTCCCCCCCGGTCGTCGTGCCCACGGCCGGAGGGCCGCCTCGGTCGGGGCCGGTCGGCTGGTTCTTCCTGCTCGACGCCAAGACGGTGGCCGTCACCCGGGTCGAGCCGGTGCTCATCGAGGGGGAGGGCCGAGGGCTGGCCTTCCACCTGCTGGAGACCGCCGGCAGGTCGGTCCGCTGCAAGCTCCGCCTGTTCCGGGAGCCCGTCTCCGCCCGCCAGACCGACTTCCAAGACGAGCGAATCGTCGAGCTCTCGGTCCAGGGAGACGCCGTCCAGCTCGACCTGACCCCGCACGAACTGGCCCGAGTGGTCGTCACCCTGGGTTGACGGGATCGGGGGGAACGCGAAGATGTGACACCCCCGAGATGACTCCCAATGCCCTCCTCTGGTGCCGGACGCATCGACATCGGCACCCGAGCCCGAGGGGCTCCGCCACGAGCGTCTCAGGATCGAGCCCCCTCCCGACGTCGGGAGGGTTGCTGACCAGTGATCGCCCCATCCCGCGGCACGGAGGCCCGGCGCATGGTTTGCGTTCGAGTGCTGATCTCGGCAATTCTCTCGACGGCCCTGGCGATCCATCCCTCAGCCCTGGCCTCGGCAACGCAGGCAATCGCTCCGAGTCCCGATCAGCCTGGCAGCGAGGCACCCCCCGCGGCTCCCCTCCCCGACGTGTCCCCTGCCAACAGCGCCGAGCAAATCGCCCGGCTCTCCGCCTCGATCGCCGAGGACACCCGCCGATTGGAACAGCTCAAGGCCGAACTGGACACCGCCCGGAACGAGGTCGATCGCGCCAACGCCAGCTTCGAAGAGGCCGACACGAAGCATCGCGAGGCCACCGCCGAACTGGAACGCCGGCGCTTGGCCGAAGAGCCGATCGAGGAACTCCAGACCGAGCTCCAGTCGCTGACCACGACCCGAGCCCTGGCCGCCGAACGTCGGGAGCTGGCCGCGACCGCCTGGAAAACCCTGACCGAGCAGATCGCCACCTTGGAGATGAAGCTCCGACAAAACGATCAAGCCCTCAAGAAGCTGCTCGGGAACGAGGCCGCCACTGCCGCCCCAACCGCCGACGCACCGACGCCGGAGAGATCAACAGCTTCACCTCCATCCCCCTCCTCGGAGCCGGGGGCAGTCGAATCCCCCCCGTCCGCCGCGATCGCCCAGGAAGCCGAGTCAATCGAAGCGCCGACCAATGAGGCCGCCCTCCCCCCGGCCCCAGCGCCGACCGCGGCCGAGGTGGCCTCCCCCACTCCAGCGCCGACCGGAATTCCAACGCTGCCTGGTCTCCCGTCCAGCGGCGCGATCACCTCCACGCCAATCCGATTCGGCCCCGATCCAAACGACCCGAAGCTGAAACAAGCCCGGGCCACCGCCCAAAGCCTGGCCGACGCCGTCGATCGAGCCAAGAACGAAGTCGCCGAGCTCACCGAACGGCTGGGCACCATCGACAAACTCCTCCACCAGGAAGAACAGGCCCGAGACACCGCCCGCCGCCTCATCGACAATGCCGAGGCCACGGGGGCCGAACTCGCCCGAGAGTTCCAACAAAAGCTCTTCGCCGGCGCCCCCTCCGAGGAGCAGCAGGAGCAGCACGCCGCGGAACTCCGCGACTTGCAAACAAAGATTCGCGAAAATGAAAAACGACTGATTCAAGCGCGCGGCGAGGCCCGGGAGCACGGAGACGAAATCCTCCGCCTCCAGTCCGAACGCGGGGATCTGGCCGCTCAATTGCAGCTTGCCCGATGGCGAGCCGAACAGGCCAACGCCCGGCTGGCCGAAGCCGAGTCCGTCGTGCAGCGACTGGAGAACCCGTTCTCGCCAGAGAATCTTCTCAACTGGCTCTTGGACCACGGCCTCAAGATTCTCGGGATCATCCTGGGCATGCTCCTCCTTCGGTGGGGCTCGGGCTTGGTCAGCCGGCGGATCGTCACGCTGCTCAGCGCCCGGGGCCAGCGAGGCTCGACCGCCGAGAAAGAACACCGGATCTCGACCCTGGTCGGCGTGTTCGACAATGCCGCGAGCGTGGCGATCGTCGTCGGCGGCATCCTCATGGTCTTCCAGGAGGTCGGCGTCCCGGTCGGTCCGCTGCTGGGCGGGGCGGCGGTCTTCGGCCTGGCGATCGCATTTGGCGCACAAAACCTTATTCGAGACTATTTTTATGGATTCGTTATCTTGCTAGAAAACCAGTACAAGCTCAACGATGTGATCAAAATTCGTAATATCGCCGGCCAAGTGGAGGCGATCACGCTCCGAGTCACCGTCCTCCGGGACCTGGAAGGGTGCGTCCACTTCATCCCCAACGGGGAGATCACCTCGGTCACGAACATGACGCACGGCTGGTCCCGGGCGCTGTTTGAGATCGGCGTCGCCTACAAGGAGAACGTCGACCGGGTGATGGACGTGATCCTGGAGGTCGGCAAGGAACTGCGCAAGGACCCCCAGTTCCGGATGCTGATGCTCGAGGATCCGACCATGCTCGGGGTCGACGCCTTCGCCGATTCGGCCGTGATGATCAAATTCTTCATCAAGACGAGGCCCCTGCAGCAGTGGGTCGTCAAGCGGGAGCTGCTCCGACGGCTGAAGAACCGCTTCGACGAGCTGGGGATCGAAATCCCGTTCCCGCATCGGACCGTCTACCACGTCCACCCCGAGGGCCACACCCGAGAGCTGGCCGACTCCCACCTGTCGGGAGACGAGGTGATCGTCGCCGGACGGGCGGGGCCGGGAGCGTCGGTCGGGAGGTAGCCGGGGCCGTTCGCGCGCGGGGGCGCGGTCGCGTACAATGCCGGGCGGCGCGGGCCGACCCGGACGCGCGGCCCGACCCCACCGATCCGAGACATCCCCCAGGGAGCACGCACCGTGAACCGCTCGATCCGACGCTCGATCGCCGTGATCGGCCTGTCGCTGGCCCTTGCCCCGGTCGTCGCCGCCCAGGAGACGAAGACGGAGCAGGAGACTCAGAAGGTCGAGGCCGGCGGTCTGACCTTCCAGGTCCCCTCGTCGTGGAAGGTCAACCGGCCGACCAACCAGATGCGGCTGGTGGAGATCGAGGTCCCGCCCGCCGAGGGGGACGACAAACCCGGCGAGCTGGTCCTCTTCGCCTTCCCCGGCGGCGCGGGCACCGTCCAGGCGAACGTGCAGCGCTGGCGCGCCCAGTTCGTCGACGAGCAGGGCAGGAACCCGGAGGTTGAGACCGAGACGATCAAGGCCAACGGTGCCGAGATCACCCTGGTGGAGACCGCCGGCCGCTACGTCACCCAGATCCCCCGGCCGGTGGACGAGCCGGGCTTCCGACTGCTGGGGGGCATCTACCCGACCCGGCAGGTCGGCTACTTCTTCAAGCTCGTCGGACCCGACGCGACCATCACCGCGGCGCGCCCGGCCTTCAAGGCGATGCTCGAATCGATGACCACGTCCCGCTA
Organism: Tautonia sociabilis; assembly: GCF_003977685.1. Classification (GTDB taxonomy): domain Bacteria; phylum Planctomycetota; class Planctomycetia; order Isosphaerales; family Isosphaeraceae; genus Tautonia; species Tautonia sociabilis. Next base: position 6,733 of record NZ_RYZH01000019.1, read on the forward strand.
ATCCGCCGGCTCGCCCATCGCCCCCCTCGCCGGCCGGGTCATCCCCATCGGCCGGCAGGGGAGGCGCCGCCGTTCCCTCGCCGATCGGGGAGGGATTCGCCCGATCGCCCGCCCCGGAGACCGACACCCGAGACCGAACCCATGCCCACCGACCAGCCCCTCGTCTCGACCGATTGGCTCGCCGAGCACCTGGAGGACCCCCGCGTCCGGGTGCTGGATATCCGGGGATACGTGAGCACTCGTCCAGTCGGACCGGGGGAGGAAGAGGCGACCTACCGGGGGGCGCCGGAGGAATTCGAGGCCGGGCACATCCCCGGCGCCGCCTTCGTCGACTGGACCCGGGACATCGTCGACCCGGACAATCCCGTTCCCGCTCAGGTCGCTCCTCCTTCCCGGTTCTCGGCGGCGATGGAGGCCCGAGGGGTGGGAGACGAGTCCCATGTGATCGCGGTCGACCACCTGGGGGGGCAGTTCGCCACCCGGCTCTGGTGGGTCCTGCGGTCGTATGGCCATGACGCGGTGAGCGTGCTCGACGGCGGGTTCCACCGCTGGGTCGAGGAGGGCCGGCCGGTCGAGGAGGGGGCGGCCCGGATCCCCCCCGGAGCGGTCACCTTCTCCCCGAACCCGAGGGAGGCGATGTGGGTGACGGCCGCCGAACTGGCGGCGATGCTCGGCAGCCCGGCCCAGATCCTCGACGCCCGGGATGCCGCCCAGTTCTCGGGGACGAAGCGGCGAGGCCCCCGGGGCGGCCACGTCCCCGGCGCGATCAACCTGCCTCGGGAGCTCTTCTTCGCCGAGGGGGGCGGATTCCTCGATCCCGACTCGGTGCGAGATCTCCTGGCCTCGGTCAATCTCGACCCGAAACGTCCGATCGTCACCTACTGCAACGGCGGGGTGGCGGCCACGGTGCTGGCCTTCCAACTGCACCGGCTCGGCTTCGAGAACGTGGCCGTCTACGACGGGTCTTGGAACGAGTGGGGGCCCCGCCTCGACCTGCCCTGCGAGTCCTCCTGAATCACCAGACCGCCTCGGGGAGTCGACGGCGGACCGGACGCGAGTGGGGAGCCCCCGGCCGAGCTCCCGCGCCAAGCTTGCGGATTGACACGTGCGCCTCCATGATGTTCAACATGTCCCGTGCGAGGGGTGTTGCCCATCCGTTGAACCATCCGATCGGTGACGCCGAGGAGGCCATCGTGTCGCGACTATCCGCCGTCCCTCCCAGGAAGCGATGGCTCCCCGGTGCGTTCGCGATCGCGGTCGCGCTGGCTGCAGCCACAGTGTCGGGCTGCGGGGGAGATCCGACCAAGCCGAAGCTCGGCCGGGTGTCCGGGTCGGTGACCTACAACGGGGCCCCCGTGACCAAGGGGGTCGTGACCTTCGTCCCCTCAGGGGGCGCCGGGGCTCAAACCGGCCAGCCGGCCACGGGGGAGATCGGCTCGGACGGCTCGTTCCGCCTGACAACCTTCGAATCAGGGGACGGCGCCGTGGTAGGAGATCACGTCGTCCTCGTCCAGTCGGTGGAAATGGACCCCTCGATCGAGGGGGGCAGCATGCCGATCCCCGACGCGCGGGGCAACCTCCCCATCCAGCCGCCGAAGCACCTCGTCCCTGAGAAATACTCCCAGACGGAGACCTCCCCGCTTCGGTTCACGGTCAAGGAGGGGAGCAACACGTTCGAGATCGAATTAACGGACTAAACACCGTTCAATCGATTCCACCGCTCGCCTTCCGAACCCTCGGCTCGGCCCCGGTCGTCGGCCGAGGGATCGGGAGGCTCGGGAACGGCCGGGGTCAGCGTCGCAGCTCGGCCAAGAGGGATCGGGCGTCGGAGTGGTTGGGGTCGCAGGAAAGGGCGGCGCGGTACCAGGAGGCGGCGAGCTGGGGCTTGCCCAGTTGCTCGCAGAGGAGGCCGAGGCGGCAGCGGACGTCAGGGTCGAGGGGGCGGGCGGCGGCCTCGGCGTTGAGGGAGGACATCGCGAGAAGGGCCTGCTTCAACTCGTCGGCCCGTCGAGCATCGCGGTCGGCTTCATCGAGGCGGCCGAGGGTGCGGAGAAAGGTGGCGCGCTGAACATAGCGGCGGAAGTCAAAGGGCGCGGAGGCCACCGCGAGATCGAACCAGCCCTCGGCCTCGTCGTTCCGACCCTCGGCCTGGGCGAGCAAGCCGGCGAGGGCGAACAGCTCGGGGTGCTCCAGGCGATGGGATCGGGCCTCGTCAAGGATGGAGGCGGTCGCTGACCGATCGCCCCGCTCCCAGGAGATGCGGGCGAGCAACGCGAGGCGATCGGCCTCGGGGACCCGGCCTCGGCAGGCGTCGAGCTGGTCGAGGGCCTCGGAGTAGGCTCCCTGCCGGGCGAGAAGATCGGCCAACTCGAGGCGGACGGCTGGCTGGTGAGGGTCGATCCCCAGGCTGGTGCGGTAGGCGGAGACGGCCTCGATCATGGCCTGCTCGCCGGCATCGGGGAGTTCCATGCGAACCAGCCCGAGGGTGCGCCAGGCGGCCGAGTCGCCAGGGAGGACCCGGGTCAGGTCCTGGAGGGCCTGGAGGACCGTCTCCAGGTCGCCGAGATCGTAGGAGGCGGCGGCCAGCGATCGGAGGCAGTCCGGATCGTCAGGCCGGCGCCGGAGCGAGCGGCGGAACCAGGCGATGGCGTCGGGGAGGTTTCCGGTTGCGCGAAGGACCTCCCCCTTGAGGAAGGCGACCTCGGCGCCGAGCGGCCCGCCCTCGGGGATGCGGTCGAGGGGGCCAATGGCATCGCCGGGACGGCCTCTCATCAGGGCGACTCGAGCCCTCAGGAGCAGGGCGCGGTCCTCGGTTCTCGGGTCGGCCTCGGGCACGGCGAGCCAGGCGGCGGCCGACTCCGGCCGGCCGTCCTCCAGGAACCGAAGGGCGCGCTCAAGATGGCGATCGGCCCGACCGTCCCACCACCACCAACCTCCTCCGGCGACCAGGGCCAGCGCGACGGCTGCGACCCCGGCCGCCCTCGCCCAGCCGGAGGGCCGCGACGCTCCCGAGGCCCGGTGGCCTCCGGGATCAGTGGACATGTCGGGAGGAATATTCACGACCCCTTCCCGAGGTTCTTGATTTGTTTGACATACCCATGCAATATATGGAAACCCTCATGCGGGGTCACCACCCAATAGGGGTCATCCCCCGACTGGGGTCATCATGATGATCGGTCGTCGCCCGGTGGGCAAGCCGGGCCAGCTCGGGCGCCTCGGGGAGCGGTCCGGATGATCGCGACCTCCGGGTCCCGGAAGGGAGGTTGGCATGCGGCTCAACGCTCCATCGCGATTCGGGACGCGCGGTAATCCCCGCCCGAAGGGGTTCACCCTGATCGAACTGCTGGTGGTCATCGCCATCATCGGTGTGCTGATCGCGCTGCTCTTGCCGGCGGTGCAGGCAGCCCGAGAGGCCGCTCGCCGGGCGCAATGCTCGAACAACCTGAAGCAGCTCGGCATCGCGATGCACAATTATCACGATGTGATCGGGAGCTTCCCGACGTTGCTCTGGGCCCTGCCGGGCAACAACAACCTGCCGAACAACACGTTCCGGGCCAGCTTCTTCCAGATGCTGCTGCCGTATCTCGAACAGACCAACATCTACAACGCGATCAACTTCGACGTGCCGTTCGCCCGGGGCCCCGACAACGGAATGATCAACCTGACGGCCCTGACGACGCAGATCGCCGTGTACCAGTGCCCCACGGATCCGGGACCTCCTCAGACCTCGTATCACCGGTGGGATAGCGGGGTGGGGCCTTCGGGCTCCAACGGCCAGGCGCCGCTGGGACCGAAGCTGAGCTACTTCGTCAACGCGGGCGACAACACGACCGGGCCGAGCAACAACACCAGCCCCTGGCCGTTCCAGAGCCTGCCCAGCGTGCGGAACAACGCCTTCGGGAACGGCACGACCTGCACGGGGATCGTCTGCCGCCAGGGAGGCACCTGGGGCATCCGGGACATCCGGGACGGGACGAGCAACACGTTCGCCATCGGCGAGTCGCTATACGAGTCGTGCAACTGGTACTCGTGGCCGAACCCGAACGGCAATTACGCGTTCACATCGGTGCCGATCAACTGGAAGATCACCATCTTCGAGAACGTCGGCTACGGCGACGGCACAGGCCGGCTGCACAACAGCGGCAACTGGGTCCCCTGCTTCGGGTTCCGGAGCGAGCACGCCGGCATCGTCCAGTTCCTCTTCGCCGACGGCCGAGTCAGCTCGATCCGGGAGACGATCAATCGGGACACCTACCGCGCCCTGAGCACCCGTCGGTTGGGGGAGGTCGTCTCGGCCGACTCCTATTGATCCGAAGACGCTCTGGACGGCCGCCCTTTCCCCGATCGGAGGGGGCGGCCGATCGCCCCGAGTCCCCCCGCCTCGACCCGGCGAGACATTCCCCATGCAGACCAGACGCTCCGAGATGACCGAGATCGGCCGGTCCCTGCTCTTTCCGGTGGTGCTGGCCGCCGCCGTCGGCGTCGGCGCCGGCTGCGGCTGCGGCCGAGGGCCGGACCCGGGGGCCGCCGAGGAGGGTCCCCCGCTGATCGCCGAGGACCAGGAGCTGCTCCAGCGGCTGAAGGCGGAGCTGAGCGGTATCATCAACGAGGAAACGGTCAAGTACACCCCGCTGCAGTACAACTACAGCGAAGGGCTGCTGGAGATCCTCGACCAGATCGAGCCGTACCTTACCGACCAGGCCGAGGGGGAGCCTCCCCGGTTCCTCCCGTCTTTGGACGCGGAGGAGGAGCTGGAGCACTTCCGAGAGGTCGTCCGCCGCTGGGAGGAGACGTCGGGGAAGGCGCTGCGGGCCGAGATCGACCGGCTCAAGGCCCGGGTGGCCGCCCGGCCCCCGGATCAGATCAACGACCCGGCGTTCCAGGCCGACTTCTCGGAGACGTTCGATGAGCTGGTCGGCCTCGAAGTGGACGAGATGCGGGAGCGATCCAACCGCGCCATCCACTCCCGGGCCGCAGTGCTGCTGGAGCCTTACCGGGAGTCGAGCCCGGAAGTGGTCCGCCGCATCGAGGTCCTCCTGGACTCGCCGCAGTACCGGCTTCCGGAGGACGACGAGGAGGGGGCGGTCGACTCCCCGTCGGAGGAGGGATCGATCGGTCGTCGGTCCGTCGGACGACCGACCGCCGGGATCGGATCGGCCGCGATCATCGCCCTCGCCCTCGCCCTCCTCCCGGGCCGCGTCCTCCTGGCGGACAAGGTCGTCCCCGATCATGCCTCTGCTTCCAGGGTCGATCGCACGAGGGGGAGGTCGCCGAGATGGCGGTCGGCGGCGTGCTCGATGATCCCCGCTCCAGGCATCGCGGCTCGAACGACGTCGCGGCCGATCGGAACGCCGGTCTGTCCAACCGCCTCGCGGTTCTCGACGGGCTCCTCTCCTCATCGGCGGCGGGGGTCGAGGAGCCCGGATTCGAGGAGCGACGCCTGCCGCCCGATCGGCAATCGGGAACGGTGAGGGATCATCGGCAGGAGTCGAAGCTGGTGCGGAGTCTTGGCGAGCGGCCCGAGTTCCTCCGGCGGAGGGGGAGGGCCGGTCATTCGGGGCCCGGGGCGATGGTCCCGTCGCGCAAGGCGACATAGAGCCGGACGTAGCGGGCGAACAGGTCGTCGTAGATCGCCGCAGACTGCCGGTGGGGCTCGACAATCCGCTCCAGGGCGACCATCTCTCGGGCGGCGGCGTCGAGGTCGGCGAACAGGCCGGCGCCGACGGCGGCGATCATGGCCGAGCCGAGGGCGCAGGATTCCGTCTCTCGGGGGAGGTGGATGGGGCGCTGGAGCACGTCGGCGTGGATTTGCATCCAGAGGTTCGACTTCGCGCCTCCGCCGCCGACGATGACGCGAGCGACGTCGAGGCCGAACGTCGAGGCGTCCTCCAGGATGTGTCTGGTCCCGCAGGCGGTGGCCTCGTAGAGGGCCCGGAAGATGTGGCCGGGGCCGTGAGCCAGAGACAGGCCGACAATGGCGCCCCGGGCCCGGGGATCCTTGTACGGAGAGCGGTTCCCCTGCCAGTCGTCTCGGACGACGAGGCCGTCGGCCCCGGGGGGGACGGCGGCGGCCTGAGCGTCGAGCACGGCGTAGACGTTCTCTCCCCGCTCGTCGGCCTCGCGCTGCTGCGATCCGGCGAAGTGGCGGCGATACCAGTCGAGGATGGAGCCGGTGGCGGTCTGGCCGGCCTCAAGGGTGTAGAGCCCCTCGACGGTCGCGTCCGGGTAGCAGCCGGCGGCGCCGGAGCCGAAGACGCCGGTGCGAGACTGCGCCAGGTGGCAGGTGCTGGAGCCGACGATCACCGCCACGTCGCCAGCGGCGGTGGCCCCCATGCCAATCATGCCGAGGTAGGCGTCGATTCCCCCCTGGGCCACGGGGGTGCCGGGCTCGAGGCCGAGTTCCTCGGCCGCGGCGCGGCAGAGGGTCGCCCCGCCAGCGCCAAGGGGCTCGATGCGGGAGGGCCACTTGTCGGGCAGGTCGTCGAGGCCGACGGCGTGGATCAAGGCGGTGGGCCAGCCCCCCTCGGGCCGGGCGTAGTTCCACTTGACGGCGCAGTGGTTGAGCGAAAGCGTCCACTCGCCGGTGAGCCGGAACATGAACCAGTTGGTGCACTCGACGATGCGATCGGCAGCGGCGTAGGTTTGCGGCTCGTGTCGCTTCAGCCAGAGGGCCTTGGGGAGCATCCACTCGGGGGAGACGCGGCCGGAGACGTACTTCAGGGCCGGGTCGCCGGTCACGCCAATCGCCTCGGCCTCCCGGTGGGAACGCTGGTCCATCCAGAGCAGGGCCGGTCGGAGCGGAGCGCCATCGGCCTTGCAGGCGACGACGGTGCAGGCGGTGCTATCCAGACCGATGCCGGCGACCCGGCCGGGCCGGACCGAGGCGGCCTGAAGGGCCTTGCGGACCGCTTCCCGGGCGGAGGCCCACCACTGCGACGGCTCCTGCTCGGCCCATCCGGGGCGGGGATAGGTCGTCTCCAGGGGGGCGACGCCGTAGGAGAGCGTCCTCCCCGAAGGATCGACCAGAGCCGCCCGGATGCTCTGCGTCCCGACGTCCAGCCCCAGCAACAGCGGGTCGTTGCCCATCGCGGTACTGTCCTCGCCCACCTCCGGGCCGATTCCCCGCAGCCCGCCCCCCGGCCCCGCCACGAGCGAGATCGGGGCAGGCGGCCGGGACCGGCCCCTCCACTCGAGTCGATCGTCTCTCGGTGGGATTGTATCGGGATCGGCGGCGGGCCGATATCGGCTGGGAGGCCCTCCCTCCGGCGGGCGGCCCCCCGATCCGTAGTCGGGTGGCCGCCGCGCTGGTAGGGTGATCGATATCGCATCGGACTCGCAGCAGGAGCCCGACCCCGATCGGGGTCGGGAGGAGACGGCCATGAAGATCGCCCTGGTGATCCCTGACGGCGCGGCGGACGAGCCGCAGGACTCGCTCGACGACCTCACCCCGCTCCAGGCCGCGCGGACCCCGGAGATGGATCGCGTGGCGAGGGACGGGGTGCTGGGCCGGTCCCGGAACGTGCCCGACCGGTTCTTGCCGGGCAGCGACGTGGCCACGCTGAGCCTCTTCGGCTACGACCCCGAGCGGTACTACACCGGCCGGGCTCCGCTGGAGGTGGTGGCGATGGGGATCTCGCTCGGTCCCGACGACTGGGCGGTGCGCTGCAACTTGATGACGATCCTCGACGGCCGCCTGACCGACTTCACCGCCGGGCACATCTCCAGCGAGGAGGGGGCCGAGCTGATCGCCGCCCTGCGGGCGAACGTCCCCACCGACGGCCACACGGTCGAGTTCCACCCGGGCGTCAGCTACCGCAACGCGATGATCTACCGAGGCACTCCCGGCGGCCCCGCCCCCTTCGGCGACGACACGAAGACGACCCCGCCCCACGACGTGCCCGACCGTCTCGCCGCCGATTATTTGCCCCAGGGGACGGGGGCGGACCTGCTCCGTCGGCTGATGGAGGCGGGGGCTTCCGTGGTGCGGGATCACCCGGTGAACCGGGCTCGGGTCGCGGCGGGCAAGCGGCCGGCCAACGCGATCTGGCTCTGGGGCCAGGGGAAGGCTCCTCAGGTGCCCAGCTTCGCCGATCGGTTCGGGATGAAGGGGGCGATCATCTCGGCGGTCGACCTCGTGCGGGGGACGGGCATGCTCGCCGGCTGGACCCGGATCGATGTGCCCGGCGCCACCGGATACCTGGACACGGACTACGCCGCCAAGGGGAGAGCCGGCATCGACGCCCTGCGCGACCACGACTTGGTCTGCGTGCACATCGAGGCCCCTGACGAGGCCAGCCACGAGGGCCGGGCCGACGCGAAGGTCGAGGCCCTCGAACGCATCGACCGGGACATCGTCGGCCCCCTCCGGCAGGCCCTCGAATCGTATGGCGAGTACCGGCTGCTCGTCTCGCCGGACCACTCGACCCTGATCCGCACCAAGGCCCACGACCGGGCGCCGGTGCCCTGGGCCCTGTGCGGGACGGGGCTGTCCGGTTCAGGCAAGCCGTACGACGAGATCAGCGCGCTGGAGGCCAACGGTCCGGTTCTCGAACAGGGCTGGCGGCTGATGAGCGAGTACGTCCTGAGGCGCTGAGCGGCCCGATCCGGCCCCCGGCCCCACCCGGCGGCCCCGACCCGGAGCGGCGGGGAGGGGGAAGTCGAGGGCCTCCCGAGCGGCTGGCGCTCCCGGAGCTTGCGGCGATTGTCGATCGTCCGCCCGGCGACGGGTACTCGCGTCGATCGACTCATCTGGATCCGCCGGCCGTGTTCTGTCATCCTGGTCCATTCGGCGCCGGCGCCCGAGCGCCGCCGAGGCGCCCCCGTTCCTCAGTCGAGCGATCATCCGATAGGAGCCCCTCCGTTGCCCCTCGTGGTCCAGAAGTTCGGCGGTACGAGCGTCGCCGACGCTGATAAGATCCTCGCCGCGGCCCGGAAGGCGATCCGGGCGCATCGCGAGGGGAAGCAAGTGATCGTGGTCGTCTCGGCCCGGGGGCACACGACCGATGAGCTGATCGGGCTGGCCAAGGAGATCACCGAGCGGCCCCCGGCGAGGGAGATGGACATGCTCCTGGCCACGGGGGAACAGGTGAGCGTCGCGCTGATGGCGATGGCGATCCAGGCGCTCGGCGTGCCGGCGATCAGCTTCACCGGGGCCCAGATCGGCATCGTCACGGACAGCTTCCACACCAAGGCTCGGATCCGGAACATCTCGACCGAGCGGATCCAGCAGGCGCTGGACGACGGTCAGATCGTCATCGTCGCCGGTTTCCAGGGGGTGGACGAGCACTACAACATCACCACGCTCGGCCGGGGAGGGTCCGACACGACGGCGGTCGCCCTGGCGGCGGTGCTCGGGGCGGACGCCTGCGAGATCTACACCGACGTGGACGGCGTCTACACGACCGACCCGAGGGTCGTGGCCGAGGCGAGGAAGATCGACCGGATCAGCTACGACGAGATGCTCGAGCTGGCCAGCCTGGGGGCCGGCGTGATGCACTCGCGGTCGATCGAATTCGCCAAGAAGTTCGGCGTGCCGATCCACGTCCGCAGCTCCTTCGCCGACGCGACGGGGACCTGGATCGTGGCCGAAGAGGACGCCCGGGTCCTCGGCGCCAGCGTCACCGGAGCGGCCCTGGCCAAGGACGAGGCGAGGGTGACGGTGCTCGGCGTGCCGGATCGCCCGGGAGTGGTACACGCGCTGTTCCGGAGGATCGGCGAGGCGAATATCGTCGTCGACATGATCGTGCAGAACGTCGCCACTCACGGCCGCACCGAGGTGAGCTTCACCGTGGCCGGCGGGGACCTGGCCGAAACGCTGATCGTGGCCGAGCACGCGGCCCGGGAGATCGGCGCCGAGGGGGTGACGCACGACGCCAGCGTGGCGAAAGTCTCGGTCGTCGGCCTGGGGATGCGGGTCCATACCGGCGTGGCCCAGGCGATGTTCGAGGCGCTGGGCGCGGCCGGCGTGAACATCCAGATGATCACGACGAGCGAGATCAAGATCAGCGTGCTCGTCGACCGCGCCTCGGGGGCCGACGCCCTGCGCTGCGTCCACCAGGCGTTCGAGCTGGAACGTCCCCGCCTGGACGATCGCCGAGACTTCGCCCCGCATCGGCGTCCCCCCGCCGAGCGGAGCCCCCTGGCCGGGCCGGACGCGCCGCCGCTGGCCAACGGGCTGGGAGGGATGGAGGATCTGGTCGTCTCTGGGGTGGAACTGGACGAGGAACAGGCGAGAGTCACGCTGCTGAACGTCCCCGACCGCCCCGGCTATGCCGGCAAGGTGTTCCGGGCGATCGCCCAGGCCGGGGTGAACGTGGACATGATCGTCCAGAATGTCCGCAGCGCCTCGGGGGATACCCGATTGTCGATCACCGTGCCGAGAGCCGACGCCCTCCGGGCGGCCGAGGCGGCCTCGGCCGCCGTGGACGACCCGGGGCACGTGCTGGTCGAGCCGAACATGGCCAAGCTCTCGGTCGTCGGCATCGGCATGCGAACCCACACCGGAGTGGCGACCCGGATGTTCGGGGCGCTGGCCGAGGCGGGAATCAACATCGCGTTGATCAACACGAGCGAGGTGCGGGTCAACGTGCTGACCGACCTCGGGCCGGGCAAGGCGGGGCTCGCCGCCCTCGGCCGGGCCTTCGACCTGCCGACGAGGCTCGCGGCGAGCGGGTCAGGTTCCCGGGCGGAATGAACGAACGAACCCGCCCCGCCGCGGCCCTCGAACGGGCCGCGACGGGGCGATCTTCGCGATTGATCAGCCCGGATCAGTACTGGTCGGAGCTGACGACCTCGCCGCCGGCCCGGGTGCCGATCGCCCACCAAGCCTGAAGGTTGACGGTGTCCTTGACGAATCGGACCGAGCCGTCGGTCAGGCAGACGTTCACGCCGCCGGGGTGGCCGCTCGTTGGCGGGGCGGTTCCGTAGACATCCTGTCCCCAGGTATTCCAGGGGGCGTTGGAGCACGCTCGGGTGTTCGGGGAGGCGGTATGGTTGTAAACGCCGTAGTTGACGTAGTAAGGATAGGCCTGGAACCAGTCGCCTCGGGCCCCGGCGACCCCGGTCTTGGTGGGATCGAGGCTCTTGCAGGCATTGACGATGGCCATGGCCGCGTCCGGGCCGCTCTGGGTGTTGCCGAGACCGGTTTCGAAGTGGACGCGCTTCCAGTTCTCCGGGTTGGAGTCGCCCGCGCGCACGGTGGTGGGACTGGTGTGGCCGCTGAGGACCTCGCTCCAAAGGGCGGTGTTGCTGGTGCCGTCCTTGACGTTGGAAAGCTTCAGGGTACCGCTCATGTAGCCGGTCCCCCAGTTCCAGTCTTTCGTCGGGATGTAGGTTCCGGTGTAGCCACCCATGCAGAAGGGGCCGCCGTAGTTGCCGACGTAGTTGCTCAGGGTCACCTGCCGCATGGGCCCGTCGGAGGGGCAGAGCAACGTGGCGACCTGGGTGTTGAACAGGGTGGTGTTCATGTTAAACAGCGTGTTGCCCTGGCTATTGGGCTGCACGGCGCCGACGTTGTAGGCCGCCCACATCTGCCCCTGCTCCAGGAACGGCAGCAGGCTGAGCAGGCCGCTGGGGGACCACCCCCAGTTGTCGACCGGGGAGGGGACCAGCATCGCCGGAGGGAGGCACCCGTAGGTGCTCTCGTAGTTCAGCGAGGCCAGACCCATCTGCTTGAGGTTGTTGGTGCACTGCGAGCGCCGGGCGGCCTCGCGGGCCGACTGGACGGCAGGCAGCAGCAGGGCGATCAACACGCCGATGATGGCGATGACGACCAGCAATTCGATTAGAGTGAAGCCTCGGGATGAGGTTCGTCGCATCGGGAAGTCTCCACAGGAGGCCAGATCGGGCCTCGGGATCACCGAGGGGCCCGGACCACGCTCAAAACGGGTGAAGGACGAACAGGGAGCGTGGATGATGATCCGGCCGACGGCCCCCGATTGGGCAATCGGCCGGGGGGAATGAGAATGGGGGAGGCCATCACGCCCGGGGAGCACCCCGGTTCAGCGTGTGGGAGGAGGCGGGACCTGGGCCCCTTTGGCCCGGGCCTCGGCGCTCAGGGGTGCATTCAGGTCGTCCTGGGAGAACTGACTGGCGTCATGGATCTCGTAGGCCGGCACCTCGCCACCACCGCCACCACCACAACCGGTACCGGCCAGGGCGATCAATAGCGGGGCCAGGACGCTCCCCGAGGATCGTCGGGTCATCTGGAATCCTCCGGCGGATGATGAAAGATCGTCGGGACTGCGGGAAGGAGAGGAGGAGGACGCCCAGGATGCGTCGGCGGGGAAAAACTGGCGTCAGTCCCGCAGGGGTGTTGAATACTTCTTTTTCACACTCTATCCCTTCAGACATCCTCACGCAAGCGTCAACACCGGAAATCAAGCTCAACTGCCAATCCGGGATCAATTCCTTGATTCAGGATAATGTCCGGTCCTCCGCGGGATCGGATCGGAGGGGGCGCTCCTCCCGGGGGGGATTGGCGGCCCGGCCGTCCGACCGCTTGGCGCGGGGGGTGTCCATCGGTCACAGTTGACCGGACGAGCGGCCCGCCGGGTGTTCCGGGACGGGACCGCGACGACGGGAGATGCCGGACGAGACGAAAGGACGAGGCGACGCTCGTGGCACGCGACAAGGTGGTGCTGGCATACAGCGGTGGACTCGACACGTCGGTGGCCGTCAAGTGGATCAACGAGACCTACGGTCTCGACGTGATCGCCTACACGTGCGACCTGGGCCAGGGGCAGGACATCGCGGCGATTCGGGAGAAGGCGCTGCGGACCGGGGCGGTCGAGGCGATCGCCGAGGACGTGCGCAACCTGTTCGTCGATTACTTCGCCTTCCCCTCGCTGATGGCGGGGGCGCTGTATGAAGGCAAGTACCCGCTGGCGACGGCGCTGGGCCGGCCTTTGATCGCCCAGCGGATGATCCAGGTCGCTCGGGACCACGGCGCGGTGGCCGTCGCCCACGGCTGCACGGGCAAGGGGAACGATCAGGTCCGCTTCGACGTGACGTTCCAGACCCTGGCGCCGGACCTGAAGATCATCGCCCCGGTCCGAGAGTGGAAGTGGACGCGGACCGAGGAGCTGAAGTTCGCCGCCGAGCACGGGATCGAGGTCGAGGCGACCAAGGAGAAGATCTTCAGCACCGACCAGAACCTCTGGGGCCGTTCCATCGAGGCCGGCATCCTCGAGGATCCCTGGGTCGAGCCGCCTCCGGAGACGTTCCAGTGGACCGTCGATCCCAAGGCGGCCCCGGACGAGCCCGAGTTGGTGGAGATCACCTTCGAGCAGGGCCGGCCGGTTGCGCTGAACGGCGTCGAGACCGACGGCGTGCCGCTGATCGAGAAGCTCAACGCGATCGCCGGCCGGCATGGTGTGGGGCGGATCGACCATATCGAGAATCGGCTGGTGGGGATCAAGTCCCGGGAGATCTACGAGGCGCCGGCGGCCCTGGTGTTGCACGAGGCGCACCGGGAGATCGAGTTCCTGACCCTCTCCAAGGAAGCCCTCCGGTTCAAGACGCAGGTCAGCCAGACGTATGCCGACCTGATCTACAACGGCCTCTGGTTTAGCGCGCTGCACCAGGACCTGATGGCGTTCGTCGCCTCGAACCAGCAGTACGTCTCGGGGGTGGCCCGGATCAAGCTGTTCAAGGGCTCGACGGCGATCGTCGGCCGCAAGAGCGAGCACAGCCTGTATCGGCACGAGCTGGCGACCTACGAGGAGGGGGACCAGTACGACGCCTCGGCGGCCCTCGGGTTCATCACGATCCACGGCCTCGGCCAGAAGACGCAGGCCCAGCACCAGATGCTCAAGGGGCCCGGCGGCGGCCGTCGGATGGAGCTGCCGAGCATCATCCCGCCCAGGGAGCCGGGGGCCTGAGGGCGGCGGCCCGATCGCCGGAGGAAGAGGCGAGCCGGCAGGAGTCGGATCGGGAGCGGCCGGCGGCGATCGGCCCTCCCGACCCCGTCTCCGGTCTTCTGGCCTCCGTCTTCTCCCCTCCTCCCCCCGGTTACTCCTCCGCAGGACGGAGCCGGCGCCCCTGGACAATGACGACCCAGCCGGTGTCTCGGAGGCCGTCGGGGCCCCGGGCGATGACGGGGTGGAAGGCCGCCAGTCCGAGTCCGTCGGGGGGGCCGACGAAGGGGTCGGCGAAGTTGGGGTCGATGGCCAGGCCGGGGTTCTGGCCGTCTCTGCCGGGAAGAGGCAACATGACCTCCGAGCGAAGCCGCACCAGTCGGGAGACGAGTTCGGGGGAGAGATAGCGTCGGAGGGGATCGGGGCCCAGGGCCGAGAGAGCCGGATGCTGGAGGATCAGGCCGGCGGTGCCGGTGGCGTCGACTCGGGTATCGACGAGCATGGCGACGAGGTCGGAGTCGGCCCCCGTGCGGAGCACGTCGAAGTCGCCAATCTCGACGGAGAGCCCGAGCACCCCCAGAGCGGAGCCGTCCGGATCGGTCGGGTCGCTGATCGGGATCGAGAAGGTGGTCATTGGGTTGCCGGTGGCGACGCTCCGGTAGACGAGCGTCTGGTGGAGCCCTCGGACCATCTCGAGACGGCCCTCTTGCTCCAGGCGAGCAGCCTCGGCGGGGTCGAGGTCGCGGCCAAGGCCGTGGAAGTAGTCACGATAGGCGAAGTTCTGGCCGACGGAGCCCCCGAATGGGGCGCGGGCGAGCTGGGTGCCGTCCGGTCCGGTGACGAACCAGTTGGACGAGATGACCGTCGCCTCGTGGAGCCGGGAGACGGACTCGAGCCAGTCCTGCAAGGCCTTGCGTGCCCGGGGATCGTCGGGGGAGGCGACCGCGGCGGCGAGCGTCTCGGAGGCGAGGGGGGAGGCGGCCTCGGCCTGGAGGACGCGGCCGATGGCCGAGACCTCTCTCGCGATCGTCTCGGCAGCGAAACTCGCCGCTCCCCGGACGACCCGGGCGTGCGACGCCTCGGCCCGCGCTCGGGCCTCGGCCTCGAGCCTCCGGAGCCGATCGGCCTCGGCGAAGGCGATCCGGGCCTGTTCGGTGGCCAGTTGCTCGCTCCGGGCGGCGAGCTGGGAGAAGGCGGCGGCGCCCATCGAGACGAGCGCGACGACCGACAGGGCCACGAAGCCGGCCAGCACCCCCGAGCGGTTGCGGCGCCCCCAGCGCCCGAGCCGGGCCAGGGGAGACTCCCGCCAGGCCGAGACGGGCTCGTCGGCCAGCCAGCGGCGGAGGTCGTCGGCCAGGGCCCGGGCGGAGGGCTAGCGGTCCTCGGGGCGGGCGGCCATCGCCTTGCGGCAGATCGCCTCCAGCGCCCGGGGAACGCGGCGGTTGACCGCCCGAGGGGGAGGGATCTTCCCCTGGTCGACACGACGGAAGACCTCCGTGCCGTGCACGCCGCGCAGCGGGGCCTCGCCGGTGATCAGGTGGTAGAGGGTGGCGCCGAGGCCGTAGACGTCGGTCGGGGCACCGAAGCGGTCGAGCTCGCCCCGGACCTGCTCGGGGCTCATGTAGCGCGGCGTGCCGGTCGGCGCGCCCTCGACCTCCTCGGGCAGGTGCAACTCGTCGGTCTTGACGGGTGCCTCGCCACTGGCTCCCGAGGCGCTGAGCGGCTCGCCCAGGGGGCGGGCCAGGCCCCAGTCGACGACGAGGGTCTCGCCGTAGGGACCGAGCATGATGTTGTCGGGCTTGATGTCGCGATGGATCACCCCCCGGCTGTGGGCGTATTCGATCGTGTCGCAGGCGACGAGGAAGCGTTCGAGCAGTTGCCGGCTGGAGAAGGAGCGGCGAACCGGGTCGAACCCGGATTTGCCCCCCTTGTGCAGGCGGTCGATCGCCTCGGCCAGGGTGTCGCCTCGGATGAGGCGCATGGCGTAGTACGGCAGGCCGTCGCTGGAGGTGCCCATGCCGTAGATCGGGACGATCCCCGGGTGCTCGAGCTTGCCGGTGATCTCGGCCTCGAGCAGAAACCGGGCCCGGCTGTGGGGGTCGTCGGCGTACCGGAGCTTGATCTCCTTCAGCGCGACCTGACGCCCCAGCTCCTCGTCCCGGGCGACTGAGATGATCCCCAGGCCCCCTTCGTTATGGGGTCTCAGGATGCGGAACCGGCCGCGGCCACTGAGGTGCCCGCCCCGGGACAAAGGATGGGACGCCGTCGGCAGCGGGCCGAAGACCGGCTCCGTCCCCCCGATCGTCTCGACGGCCATCGTCCGCCACCGACCGTTGCCGGGCGGCTCCGCCTCGGAGCCGGCGAAGGCCTCGACCCCGGAGGAGGCCCGGCCGAGCACCAGGGGCTCGAGCAGGGCGTGAGTCTGGGGGGGGATCAGGCCCCGCTCCAGGAGGATCGCGTCGAGGCCCCGGGCCCGGGTCGATGCCCATTCCGCCAGCGCCCCGGCGAGGTCACCCTGCGAGATCATCCCGAGCTGCAGGGCCATCAGGCCGTACAGGACGTTGGCGTCGGACTGGGGCGCGAGCATCAGGACGAGTTCCTGTCTCCCCCGGCTCCCGGCCGGACGGCGGCCCGGTCGACTCGCCACTCAATGGCCGACTTCCCCGGATCCGCCCTCCCATGAAAGCACCCTCGACCCGACTTTGCGACGGTCAACGGGAGAAAAACCGGGAGGAGGGGGGCTGAACACCTGGCCGATGCGGCTCCGCATCGATCGTGTCGTCGAGATTCACCATCCGAAGCCGACGCGATCAGAACGCCTTGCGGCTGTCGAGCAGGAGCGTGACGGGGCCGTCATTGACCAGTTCCACCTGCATCGTGGCTCGGAAGACGCCCGAGGCCGTTGGAAGACCGAGGGACGCGAGGCGACGGCAGAAGTCGCCGTACAGGCGTTCGGCCTCGGCGGGGTCGGCGGCGGCGTCGAAGCCGGGGCGGCGGCCCTTGCGGCAGTCGCCGAGCAAGGTGAACTGGCTGACGACGAGCACACCGCCGCCGACCTCGCCGACGGCAAGGTTCATTTTCCCGGCCTCATCCTCGAAGGCGCGAAGGCCGGCGACCTTCTTGGCCAGCCAGTCGGCGTCCGCCTCGGCGTCCCCCTTCGCCACGCCGAGCAGGACGAGCCAGCCGCGATCAATCCGACCGACGGTCTGGCCGTCGACCTCGACCGAGGCCCGGGAGACACGCTGGAGGACGGCTCGCATGCTGGTCGCTCCGACTCGCTGAGGGGTTGGAGAGCGGGCCCGACGAAGGCGATCGGGAGGAATCGGGCGTCAGGTCGCCTCGCCCCCGGCCGATCCGGGAGGCGGGCGCCCCCGACCGGCGACAGGGCGAGGCGATCGATCCCGGCCGAGGTCCATCGGGGAAGCCTCGGGCCGGGTGCGAGCCCTTGAATCGGGATCAGCCCGCGATCGGCAGCGCGGCGTCCGATGCCGACCGGACCTTGTAGCGCCCCGGCGTGCGGTTCCCGGCGAAGGCGGCGGCATCCCAGGTCGGCAGGTCGCAGAGCCCGCCGCCGCAGTACAGGTGGTGCCAGAGCTGCGTGGCGACGACGGAGGTCAGGCCGATCTGCATGATCAGCCGCCGGGGGGTGATCCGGGGCAGGCGAACCTGCAAGGAACGCTCTCGGGAGACGGCTTCGGGGTCGAAGTAGCCGCTGGCGCGGAGGGAATCGGGGCTGAGGAGCTGGTCGACCCAGCCGGGGCGGTGCGGCCCGAGGAAGGTGGGGGCGAACGAGGCGCGGAACATCGTCTTCGGACGGTTGGCAATGCGGGCGGGGAGCGTCCGCTCGGCAACCTTGCGGAGGATCCACTTCTCGGTCTTGCCCCGGAGCTTGTACTCGGGGGCGATCTTCGAGGCGAAGGCGATCACATCATCATCGAGGAACGGGTAGCGCGCCTCGACGGAGGAGTGCATCGCGATCCGGTCCCCCTTGGGGATCATCAGCAGGCCGGCGAGCATGACCTTGTAGCCGACGTAGAGCGACTGGTTCAGAGGGGCCCAGCGCTTCATGTTCGGATTGGTCAGATCCAGGTCGTCGAACGGGTGGTGGTCGCCGAGGCGGTCCCGCATGTCCCGAGAGAAGACGAGGGTGGAGGCCTGGGAGATGGCCTCGAACATGTCCTGCTGGATAGGGCGGGTGCCCTGCATCGCCTCGACGGCGGCGGGGCGGCGGGCGTCCCGGCCGCCGAGGACGCGGAACATCAGCTCGCGGCCGAGGGTCATGGGGGCTCGGCCGAAGCGGCGGAAGGAGCGATCCCGCATCTGCTGGAACTTGAACCAGGCGTAGCCGGCGAAGGCCTCGTCGGCCCCCTCTCCGGTGAGCACGACCTTGTAGCCCTCGCCGTGAACGGCGGCGGCCAGCCGCATCAGGCAGGCGCAGGAGGTGTCGAAGACCGGCCCCTCGGCCGCGACGACCAGCTCGGGGTACGCCTCGGCGATCCGGGCGCGGTCCATCGTCACCGTCGTCAGCGGCGAGCCGAGCGCCGCGGCCGCCTCGGCCGATTGCGGCCGTTCGTCCGGCCCGGCGCGATCGAGGCCGATGGTGAACGACGGCACCGCCTGGCCCCGGTGTCGGGAGCTGAGGCCGAGCACCACGGTCGAATCGAGCCCGCCGCTGATGTAGCTGACCACCGGCACATCGCCCCGGAGGCGACGCTCCACGGACTGCCGCATCAGGGCCTCCAGCTCGTCGACCAGCGGGGTCGGGTCGTCGAGCCGAACCTCGTCGCCAGCATCGGGGAAATCAAGGTCCCAGTATTTCTTCAGTTCGACCCGGCCGTCTCGGACGAGGAGGTAATGGCCGGGGGGGATCGACTTGACCCCCTCGAAGAACGTGCGGGTGGTGCCGGCCGAGAAGAAGGCGAACAGGTGGTCGACGCCCTTCGGGTCGGGCCGGGCCTCGACCAAGCCGGAGCGGAGCAGGGCCTTGACCTCCGATCCCCAGAGCAGCCAACCGTCGCGCTCCGCGTAGTAGAGCGGGGCGATGCCGGCGCGGTCTCGGCCAAGGATCAGGGTGCGGGTCTTGCGGTCCCACAGCGAGACGGCGAACTGGCCCCGAGCCTTCTCGAACATGCGATCGCCGAGGTCCTCGTAGAGATGGACCCACAGCTCGGTGTCGCATCGAGTGGCGGGGCGGTGGCCGCGGTCGAGGATCTCTCGGTAGAGTTCGGGGTACTCGAACAGCTCCCCGTTGAAGGCGACCCAGACGGTGCCGTCCTCGTTGCAGAGAGGCTGGCGGCCGCCGGAGAGGTCCACGATCGCCAGCCGACGGGCGCCGAGGGCGACGCCGGGCTCGAGGTGAACGTGCTCGTCGTCCGGCCCGCGGTGGGCGATTGCGTCGGTCATCGCCCGGAGCCGGGCCTCGGGAAAGGAGCGATGGCCGCGCAGGTCCAGCGCGCCGGCGATTCCGCACATGAGTGGGGGTCCTCCCGTCCGAGGGGTGTCAGGTCCGAGGGGTCGAGTCCGGTCCAGTCCGGAGGGGCCTGGCGGGTCGGTCGGGACGAAGGGGGAGCAGGCTCGCCCGTCACGAATCGCGAGGAATCACCAGCGGAACCAGCGTCGGCTTTGGCCGACGGCGGGCCCCCAACCAGTATACCAACGCGCCGAAGCCTCGGGTGATCAGGCCGCCGACGTGGAGGACCAGCCCGCGGGCTCCGAGAGGGACGTAGAACGGCACGGCGAGGCTCCTCGATCGGGGGACGACGACGGGACGGAGAGCGAGGCGATGACCACCGCTTCTTCCGAGCCGGCTCGGACGGGCAGGCCGCGGGCCCCGTCGCAGAGCGAGCTGCGGCCGGCGAAGCGGTCGACAATCCGGGGCATCATGGGGATCGTCGTCTCGGTCTCGCCGCACATGTTGGCGAAGACGACCGGGATGCCCAGGTCCCGGGACACGAGCCTGGGGATCTCCCCGGAGAGCGGGCCAAGGTTCCCGAACAACCAGTGCGGCCGGCCGGAGCGGCGGTCGGCGAAGTCGGGCCAGGCGGCCGAGACGATCGCCAGGTCGATGCGCCCCCGATAATCGCGCCAGACCCGCCGATAGATCATGTCGGCGCAGATCGCCAGACCGATTCGCCCCCAGGGGGTCGACACGACGAGCGGGTCTCGGCCCCGGCGGAACCGGGTGCACTCCCAGAAGACGAGGTGGCGTTTGCGATAGACGTCGAGCCGGCCGTCGGGCAGGAGGACGGCGAGCGAGTCGTACAGATGCCCGGCGTGATGCTCGACGAAGCCGGCGGCGACCGCCATCCCCCAGCGTCGGCTGAAGTGGCGGAGGGCTCGGATCGTGGGACCCGACCCGTCCTCGGCCAGCGGGCCGTACCGCCCCCGGGCACAGTACCCCGTGTTGAACATCTCGGGGAGCACGGCGAGTTCGACACCGTCGTCCCGGCACCGCGAGAGGTGCGACAGGGCGCGATCGAGGTTGCCGGAGACGTCGCCCGGCTCGCTGCGCATCTGGATCGCCGCGGCACGCACTTGCACGAGTCGGCCCTCCGAGGCCAGGACCGGGGCGGCCCCCTCCCGGGACTCGACGGGCCCAGAGGAAGCCACCCTCGGTTCAATCGGTCGATCCGTGACCGAACTCCAGCCGGATTCGTCCCGGGAGCGAGCGCACCCCGATCCGACCCGGGCGATCGGCGCGACCGGAAGGTCCCGGTGTCCCTTCGGTCGGCCGGTCGCCCGGACTTTAGCCATTCCCCTTCGGGTTGAACAGGTCAAGTCCGCCACCGCGGTTCCCGCCGAGCGCCGAGGCGTCGGGGACCGGCTGGCAGACAATCAGGGGAGCGTGATCTCGAATTCCCGACGCTCGCCGTCCCGCAGCACGACCAGGGGGATTCGGTCTCCCGGCTGCCGGTTCTGGAGGACGTGGGCGAAGAGCTGGGACTCCGACATGCGGCGATCCAGCCCATCGAAGGAGACGATGAGGTCGCCGGCGAGGAGCCCGGCCCGCTTGGCGATGGCGTGCTCGCCGTACTGCCCGACGTGGTCGGCGTTCAGGGCCATCGCGTCCTGGGAGAGACCGCGATCCTCTCGGGCCTCGTCGCCGAGGTCGGAGAGCTTCATGCCGCCGAGGGCCTGGCGGCGGAGGTCCCACGAGGAGACGCGCCAGGAGATGTTCCCCGAGGTGCGCCAGTCGTCGGGCAACCGGAGGGTGACGGGGATGATCTCCCCCTGGCGATCCAGTTCGGCGGCCAGCTCGGCCGGGCCGGAGGGGGTCTGGTGCAGGACCCACTGCAGGTCGGCGGTCGAAACAAGCGGCTGGCCCTCGAGTGTCGCGACGCGATCCCCCACCTTGATACCGGCGAGGGCGGCGGGGGAGCCCTCGGCGACGACCTCGACCTCAAGCATCGCCTCGGGATTGACCTTCAGGCCGATCGTCGAGGGGTCGGGGTAGGGGAAGAGGACCTCGTCGGGGATCGGCCGGCCGGCGTCCCGGTAGAACCGCCGCTCGGCCTCCCGGACCTGGTGGCAATGCAGGCACGACTTGGCGACGGCCCCCTGGTAGTCGAGATCCGCGCCGTATCGGCCGGCGAGGCTGGGGTATTGCAGCGGGGTGGGGACGTCGGGCTCCGGCGGCTGCTTGCCGAGCAGCGAAGGGCGGATCGCCTCGTAGTCGGCGTACAGGCGGAGCGTCTCCTCCATGGCGTCCCGGAGGCCGTGGAGGGAGATGTCCTCGGTTTCGTGGCGATCGGAACGGGTGCCGTACCGGCCCAAGACGGTGCCGTCGGGGTGCATGAACACAATGGCCATCGACTGGTCGAAGTCGTACTGCAAGCGGGAGAGGTCAAGCGTATTGGCCTGGACCAGCCGGACGCAGACGAAGCGGTCCATGATGTCCCGGATGATCGGATCGCGGCGAGCGACGTCGTCGTCGAACTCCTGGCACGCCTCGCAGGGGATGCAGCGGACGACCACGAGCAGGGGCTTGTCCTGCTCTCGAGCGGCGGCCATCCCCTCGTCGAGGTCGTTGTAGATCCAGTCGAGCGAGGCCGCGAACGCATCGCGATCGGCCCGGACCTTCGCGTCCCGGTCCTGAGCCGTCGCGGGGGAGGCGGCCGTCGCGACGAGGGCGACGGCCGCAACGATGGCGCAGTAATGCATAGGTGGACTCCCGGAGAGGAACAGGATCGATCGGGTCGCATCGCACCACGATCGGCCGGGAGCCCAGGATAGCCGGATCGGCGCCACGACGGCACCGGGTTTTCAGGACGACCGCCCTGCGGGAGTCGACCGAAACGTCGGGGGGGCGGTCGATCGATCGGCTACCCCCGGACCTCGTCGAGCAGCGCGGCCGGCAGGCTCCGGCGCTTCCTCGCGCCAATGGCCAGGTAGGTGAGCGGCTTGCCCTCGATCGAGAACCGGTGGCGGTAGCGTTCCAGGAAGTACAGGTCGATGTAGTTGGTCTGGATCAACCCCCGGATCAGCCGGGAGAAGCCCGAACGGTCGGAGCGGTCGAGGAACGTTTCCTTGATGTTGAAGGCGATCCAGCCGTTGTCCTGGACAAGGTTGAACGCCTCGACGAATGCCTCGGGAGGCACGTCACCGAAGCCGAGCGCGGCGACCGTGACCATGCAGTCAAACGACCACTCCGCGATCTCCCGCCGACGCTCGTCGGTCAGGGCGGTGAAATCCTCGACGAGATAGTCGTCGTAGACCTCGGGACGGTCGCGTTCGGCGGCCTCTCGGGCAGCCTCGATGATGTCGACCCCCACGCATCGGGAGATGCCGTAGCGGGAGAGCTCCTGGGCCATCATGCCGTTGCCGGCACCGAAGTCGAGGACCCGAAGCTCAGAGAGGTGGTCACCGGCCTGCTCGATCGAAGAGCGGAGGACACTGGCGACCTTGGCGGGAGACTGGCACTTGAGTCGATCGTAAAAGAGTTGCTCGTAGAGGCCCGGTTTGCGGTAAATGGCCTCGTAATCGTGGAACCGGATTTTCTGTTTCTCGCCGGATTCGATGAGGTAGAAGTATGTTTCGTCCTGGTCAAGGTGCTCCACCTCGGCGACCGGGAACTGAATTCGATAGCGCGGCGAACTTCGCATCGTGGGCCCTGGTAGGTTTCCTTGTCTCGGGTGAGAGGTCGAGGGGAGGGGACTCGCTCTACCCTGCTCCGATCCGGCCCGGATGTCAACACAACCGGCGGATCGGTCCCAGGGCGCCGGCCCTCGACTCCCAAGGCCCTCGGACCGGCTGGAGAGCCGATCCGGCGGCGATCACTCGAGCGGAACCGCCGATTTCGACGGCCCGGGAGTCGGCGACGGGGAGGAGGGGGGAGGGGGCCCGATCGGGCTGGAACTCGTCGGGGGAACGGCCATCTCCTCGCCGGGATCGAGCCCAGGGGCGGGGTCGCCGGGGGGAAGCGGAGCCTCGTCCTCCTCCAGCACCGGAGGGCCGACCGGCCGGCCTCCTCGCCTTCGGGCCCGATGAGAACGGACAACCAGCCAGCCGACCAGCACCGCGGCCAGGATCACCGCCAGGTAGTGCTGCACCTCCCGGATGCCGGCCTCGATCTGGTGCGCGAACGCCCAGCCAAGGGCGAACATCAGCGGAGTGCTGAGCAACACCGCGAAGAGGTCCGTGACCAGCAGCTTCAGGGGCGGGTGACGGAGGATCCCCGCCGTCAAGTAGGCCGCCGTTCGGAAGCCGACGGCGAACCGGCCGAGGACGAGGATCTTCAGCCCATGCCTGCGGAAATACCCCTTGATCTGGGCCTCCCGCGCCCGGGTGAGGAACGTCCTCGTCAGCCGGAAGCCCAGCACGCGCTCGCCGTAGACGTAGCCGAGGCCGTAGACGACGAAGTCGCCGATGAGCACCCCCGCCACGCAGGACCCGAAGGCCATCGGAGGCCACATCGCCCCCTTCTTCGACAGGATCGCCGCCAGGATGATCGGTGCCTCCTCCGGCACCGGCAGCCCCAGCCCGCCGAGCACCAGCAGCAGCACGATGCCGAGGTAGCCGAATTGCCCGATCAGGTCCTCGGCCAACGATCCGCCTCCTCGATCCTCCGGGAACTGGTTGATGGCTGATGGCGGCCGGCTGGAAGCCGGGCCCGATGACGGATCGGGTCAGGGGACGGGCCGATTCCGAGGCGGTCGGATCGTACCCTCGACTGTTCCCTGTCGTCCTTCGGGCCACGGCGATCACGCGCCCGCCATCCGGCCTCCGGATTGGGCCACCCGCCCCCGGCGATCCGACAGCGCCGATCCGGGGTCATCCCCCCGGCGTCCCCGCGTCCTCCTCCGGGGGCCGCTGGAAGCCGAATCGGGCGAGGATCGCCTGCCCCGGCTCGCTGAGCAGCAGGTCGCAGAAGGCGGCGGCCGACTCCCGGGACGGCCGGTTGGAGACGATGCCGAGATACTGGGCGATCGGGTCATGGAGGCCCGGGTCGACAGGCTCCCAGCGGAAGGCAGGGGAGTCGACCAGCGAGCGGGCGATCAGGCCGGCGTCGACCTGCCCCGACTCGACGAAGCGGGTCGCCTGCTGGATCGACTGCCCGAAGACGACCTTCCCCTCGACCGCCTCCCAGAGCCCGGAGCGCTCCAGCGCCTGCCTCCCCGCCCGGCCGTAGGGGGCGTGCTCGGGGTTGGCCAAGGCGATCCCGCGGATCCTCGGGTCGGCCAGCGCCTCCAGGCCCGAGAGCTCCGCATCCCCGGCGCCCGGGAAGGCCAGGACGAGGTAGCCGAGGGCGTAGGTGCGGACGGACTCCGGCTCGATCGCGCCGGCCTCGGCCAGGTGCCTCACGTAGGTCTCGTTCGCCGAGAGGAAGACGTCGAAGGGCGCCCCCTGCTCGATCTGCCGGGCCAAGAGCCCCGAGGAGCCGAACACCGGCACGACCCGGACCCCCGTCTGCCGCTCGAAGGCCGAGACCAGCTCGGGCATCGCGGCGACCAGGTCGCTGGCCGCGGCGACGCGAAGCTCCGGAACCGGCCCGGGGCCGGCGCCCGGCTCCGCATCGGAGCACCCCGCCACGATCAGGGCGATCGCCGCCAGCCAGCAGCGAGGCCGGCTCGATCCCGGCCGGGGGGATTCCTGGTCAATGCCCAACGCCGCCTCCCTCCTCCTCGAGCCGATCGGATCGAGCGGGGCCGGCCACCGGCCCCGTCCTTCCGGAGCATGATACCGGCCGGCCTCCCGACGGGCGACAGCGACCGGCCCCCTCGCCTGAGATTGCGTCCCCGGCCGGGGTTCGGGTATCACGATAGTCCTGAGCCGGGCCGATCGCATACCCGGCGATGAACCGATCCTGCCCAGGACGTGACGATCGCATGAAGACGGACCAGTTCCTCAAGCACTACGGGATCGTCGGCAACCCCTTCAGCGAAGAAGACGCGCAGACCGACACCGTCTTCAAGCAAGGGTGTCTCTGGACCATCCATCACCCTGCCTGGGATAAGTTCTTCGGCAGCCCAACCGAGCCCTCCACCGCCCTGGTCTTCGGCGAGAAGGGAAGCGGCAAGACCGCGATGCGCCTCCAGGCGATCGCCGAGCTGGAGGGGTACAACAAGGACCACCCCAACTCCCGCGTCCTGATCATCTCCTACGACGAGTTCAACCCGTTCCTCGACCACTTCCGCACCGCCCTCCGCGCCAAGGACACCACCGCGGCGCTGAGCCGCTGGAAGCTGCACGACCACATGGACGCCATCCTCTCACTCGGCGTCACCCAGCTGGTCGACCGCCTGACCGCGGAGAAGACCGATCTGACCCGGCTGTCGCTTGATCGCCGCCGAGACCTGCTCCTGCTGGCGGCCCTCTACGACGCCTCGACCGGGGAGCCGATCGACCGGCGCTGGGACCGGCTCCGCCGCCGATCCGGCTTCCGACCGCTCTGGAGCCGCCGAGACCTGCAAATCGGCGTCGGGATGACGGTGATCGTCGTCGCCTTGCTCGCGGCCTTCGAGGGCCTGAGGAACTGGTCGGTCACCCCCTGGTTGGTGGGCCTGGTGGCGATCGGATGGCTCTACTGGGGATGGCGGCTCCTACGGGCCGAGCTCAGGGCCCGGGACATCCGCAAGGCCCTCCGGGTGCTCAGCCGGGATCCCAGCGCCCTCCGCTGGGAACTGCTCTGGTTCCGCCCCACCGAGCTGGCCGGCCAGCCAATGCCCACCGCCTCCAAGGGGGGCGACGGCGAGGAGCGCTTCGAGCTGCTCCGGAAGTTCCAGGGGGTGCTCAACGACCTCGGCTACGGCGGCATCATCGTGCTGGTCGACCGCGTGGACGAGCCCCAGGCGATCGAGGGCGACCCCCGCAAGATGAAGGCGCTGGTCTGGCCGCTTCTCGACCATAAGTTCCTCCGCCATCCGGGGATCGGGCTCAAGCTCCTGCTCCCGATCGAGCTGGCCTATTACCTCGACAAGATGGACAAGGACTTCTACGACCGCGCCCGGCCTGACAAGCTGAACATGATCAAGCCCCTTCGCTGGACCGGCCCGTCGCTCTACGATCTGGCGACGGATCGCCTCCGCGCCTGCGCCTCCGACGGTCAGCAGGGGGACGGAGGCCCCCGGCTCCGCCAGTTCATCGACGACTCCGTCGGCGACGACGCTCTGAAGGACGCGCTGGGCCACCTCCGAACCCCCCGGCAACTGTTCAAGTTCCTCCACCGGCTGATCGAGGAGCACTGCCACCGCCACACCGTGGACGACCCCCGCTGGTCGATCGACCAGGACACCTTCCGCACGGTCTTCACCGACCACGTCCGCTCCATCGACGCCTTCGACCGAGGCTACGGCCACGGCTGAGCCAGCCTTCCCCCCCTGCCCCGGCGGCCGGCGATCGGGTACACTTGGGGTATGAATGTCCAGAGGGATCGGGGAGGGAACGGCCGCGGGGCGTTTCAGGAGCCGGTCCTTCCCCCCCGGAGCCAATGCCAACCACGCCCAGCCTCGCTCCGTCACCGTCCGGCATCAGCGGTCGGCCCCTGGCGCGGTATCCTATCTCGGGGACCGATCCCCCCGGCGGAGGACTGACGACATGGCAAGCAGCCCGACCTCCCGGATCGGCCCTCCCCTCGAGCGGTTCCTCGGACGACCCAGGATCGATCAGCCTCCGGCTCCCGAGCCCATCGTCGCGAGCATCGTGCCTTCCGTCGCACCCGGACGGCGCCCCGGCTCCTCCCCGACCGAGTGCGCCCCGCGGAGCGACCGAATCGCCGCTCCCGATGGGATCGACCTCGCGTTGAGTGATCCTCCCGTTCTTCGAGTCGTAATCTCCCCGCGCAGGAGATCGGACCAGGACGCCGAGGACGAGCTTCGGGATGCGACGGCCCTCAACCTTGCGATCGGAAGGCCCCGGATCCCCCGGAACCAGTCGATCCGGTCGCGCCGCCCCGGCCAGCAGGCTCGATGGCGGCCCGTCGTCGGCAAGCTGGACGGTGTCGCCGAGCACCGCGGCGATCGGCCAACCGAGGGGGAAGGCCGGGGCCGGAGACGGTGTCGGCGATCGGTCAGAACCCAGGGGGGCGCGAGATGAGCGCCGGACCAGCGGAGGCGACCGCCGCCGACCGCCTCGCCCTCGGGTTCGAGGAGGGGACAATCGTCGTCGAGGGCCTCCCCGAGCACGACTCCCGGGGCATCCCCGGGCTGATGTTCGACCCGAGAAGGCGGGGGATCTACCGGGCACCGGCGATCTGGTACCGGGAGATCGTCCAGCACCTGCGCGATCACGGCATCCCCTACGATGACCGCGCCCGGGGCTACCAGGGCAAGACCCCCTGGGCGATCCGGGTCGACAAGCCGGCCTTCCCGCATCAGACCGAGGCGCTGCAAGCGTGGTCGGCCGCTGGAATGCGCGGGGTGGTCGTGCTGCCGACCGGCACGGGCAAGACCCACATGGCGAACCTGGCCATCGCGGCGGCCCAGCGGCCGACCCTGGTGGTCACGCCGACGATCGACCTGATGAATCAGTGGTACGACGAGCTAACGCTCTGCTTCGACGTCGAGGTCGGCCTGCTCGGTGGCGGGTACAACGAGATCAAGCCGTTGACGGTCACCACCTATGATTCAGCCTACATGAACATGGGTCGGATCGGGGACAAGTTCGGCTTGCTCGTCTTCGACGAGTGCCACCACCTCCCCGGGCCGATCTACGGCCTGGCCTCCACCTGTGCCATCGCTCCGTTTCGTCTGGGCCTGACCGCCACCCCCGAGCGAGCCGACAACGCCCACGAGCAGCTTGACCGCCTCATCGGCCCGATCGTCTACCGCAAGGAGATCACCCAGCTCCGCGGGCAATTCCTGGCCGACTATCGCGTCGAAACGCGGTATGTCACCCTAAGCGAGGAGGAGCAGTTCCGCTACGAGTCGTGCCGAGAGGTCTACCGCACCTTCACCCGGGACCACGGCATCGACTTCCGCCGCCCCGACGCCTGGGGGCAGTTCCTCCGTCTTGCCTTCCGCTCTCCCGAGGGCCGAGCCGCCTACCAGGCCTACCGGGAGCAGCGCGAACTCGCCCTGGCGGCCCCGGCGAAGCTCAACCTCCTGGGCCGCCTGCTCGATCACCATCACGGCGACCGCATCATCATCTTCACGCACGACAACGCGACGGTCTACCAGATCGCCCGACGCTTCCTCGTGCCGGTGATCACACACCAGACCAAGACCAAGGAGCGCCGAGAGGTCCTGCTCCGGTTCAACGACGGCCGCTTCCCGATCGTCGCCACCAGCCGGGTGCTCAACGAAGGCGTGAACGTCCCCGAGGCGAACGTGGCGATCATCCTCTCGGGCACCGGATCGGTCCGGGAGCATGTTCAGCGCCTCGGCCGCATCCTCCGCAAGCGGGGGGACAAGGAGGCGGTCCTCTACGAGGTGATCACCCGGGGCACGGTCGAGGAGTTCACCTCCAACCGGAGACGCAAGCACAGCGCCTACGGAGGAGGCTGATCGCTGATCGGGCCAGTTTGGCCTTCCTCGCCGCCGAGGCTTCTGGTACAGGGCACCCGGGGGGGACTCCCCCTCCCGAGGCTGTCCCGGGGCGAGGGTCGCCGGATCGTCGCCCGATCGCAAGGAGCGCGCCCGATGGCCGGCCCGATGACCCCCCTGCCCTGCCGGGAGGACGACCCCCGGCTCCTCGGCTGGTACCACACGATCGAGCTGGCCCCCGGGATCACGACCCGGAACGCGGTCTACGACCTGAGGCCAGTCGTCGACCGAGTCGGCCTGCCCGAATCGATGGTCGGGATGACCGCGCTCGACCTCGGGACCGCCGACGGCTTCTGGGCCTTCGAGATGGAGCGCCGAGGGGCCGACCGGATCGTCGCCGTCGACATCGGCCGGGTCGGCCAGAGCGACGTCCTGCCCCGCTACCGGGCCTCGCTGCCCGACTCCTGGGGAGACGCCGAGCCCTACTGCGCCGAACGGTTCTGGACCGCCCACGCGATGCGGAGGAGCCGGGTCGAGTACCGGACGATGAGCGTCTACGACCTGTCGCCGGAGACGATCGGCACGTTCGACGTCGTCTATTGCGGCTCGCTACTCGTCCACCTGTTCAACCCGCTCCAGGCACTCATCAACATCCGGTCGGTGACCCGAGGCCTCGCGATCGTCGAGGCCTGCGGGTTCGACCCGGAGCACGACCCGGTCGAGGAGGCGTTCCCGGATCGCCCCTACGCCTGGTTCGGCAGCCTCGACGCCGACGGCGACGAGCCCGGGCGCAATTGCATGTACTGGCGATTCTCGCGCCGCGCCCTGCGCGACCTGATGATCTACGCCGGCTTCGAATCGGTCGGCCGCCCCGGGCGCTACCGGATCACCGGCCCTGGAGGAGGCGATTGCCCGGTGGTGACGGTGACCGGCCGAGTGACCCCCTCGGCCTCTCCGGACGAGGAGCCCGGCATCCCTTCAGGTCTCGAACGGTCGTATGAGCACCTGAGGGCCACATCGCACGCGGTCGATCGGCTCTCCTACGAGCTCTGGGAGACTCGCCAGGAACGAGACGCGCTCCGGGCCCGCCTGGAGGAGGCGGAGGCCCGGCTCCGACGGCGGGAAGGCCCCCATCGGGGAGGCTCTGGTCGTCGTTCCCGACCGTGGAGCCGGCTGTCCCGACGGTTCCTCTCCACGGGCAATTGACGAACCCGGCCGACCGACCGAGACGCCGGGTCCCGGACCCGATGCTGATGGCTCCCACAGTCCTCGGGCTCGACCCTGCCATCCCGGGCCGAGGTCGCCCGGGACGGACGACCCCGGATCGGGTCAGGCTCCGGTCGCCGGGGGAGGATCAGAAGGTGCCCGCGTCGATGGGGCCATCGGCGACGGCGGCGAGGTTCTCGAACCGCATGAAGTTGCGGAGGAAGGTCAGCTTGACCGTGTCGGTGCGGCCGTTGCGGTTCTTGGCGACGATCAGCTCGGCGATGCCGGGCTGGTCGTTGGGGTCGTAGTACTCGGGGCGGTGGAGGAGCAGGACGAGGTCAGCGTCCTGCTCGATGGCGCCCGACTCGCGGAGGTCGGCCATGCGGGGGCGGCGGTCCTCTCGGTTCTCGACGCCCCGGTTGAGCTGGGAGAGCGCGATCACCGGGACGTTCAGCTCGCGGGCCAGGGTCTTCAGTCGGCGGGAGATCTTGGCGATCTGCTCCTGCCGGCTGTCTCGGCCCTCCCCCGAGTCGGGCTCGATGAGCTGGATGTAGTCGACGATGATCAGGCCGAGATCCTGGCTCGTCTTGGCCTGGCGGAGCTTGATCCGGCGGGCGTTGGCCGTGATCTGGAGCATGTTGCGGGTCGGCGTGTCGTCGATCAGGACGGGGGCACCGGCCCGGAGTTCGTCGTAGGCGCGGCCGAGCATGGTCATGTCGCGCTGACCGAGCCCCTGTCCGGTTCGGAGCTTGTGGCCGTCGACCCGGGCCCGGGCCCCGAGGATCCGGTCGGCGATCTCGAGCTTGCCCATCTCCAGAGAGACAAAGAGCACAGCCTTGCGTTGGGACAGGGCGACATGCTCGCAGATATTCAGCGCCAGCGCCGTCTTCCCCATGGAGGGGCGAGCGGCCAGGATGACCAACTGAGAGCCCTGGAACCCGGTCGTGATGTCGTCCAGGTCGAGCAGGCCGCTGGCGATGCCGGTGATCGGGTGTCGGGATTCGGATCGGAGGGCGATGCGGTCCATCGCCTCGGTGACGACATCATGGAGATCGACCGTCTCGCCGCTGGCCTGCTCCTCGGCGATCCGGAAAATCTGGCGCTCGGCGGTCTGGAGGACCTCGTCGGCGGACTTGAGGCTGTCGTAGCTGTCCTTGAGAATCTCGTGGGCGCCGGCGATCAGCCGGCGGAGCACGGACTTCTCCCGGACGATGACCGCGTAGTGCAGGGCGTTCGCGGCGTGGGGGACGCTGTCGATGATCGAGGCGATCAGCTCATCGCCGCCGAGCCGATCGTACTGCTCCCGACGCTGGAGCTCCTCGGCCAGGAGCAGGGTATCGACCGGACGCCCCTGGTCGTACAGCTCCCGGATGACCGTGTAGACGACCTGGTGGGCGTCCCGGTAGAAGTCCGAGGGCTGGAGCAGCGGGACGACCTCGTGCAGGACCTCGTTGTCCAGCAGGATCGAGCCGAGGACGCCGCGTTCGGCTTCCAGGTTCTGGGGAGGCAGGCGGTCGTCGGCGGGGGCGGGGGCAGTCACCGCCTTGCGGGGGTGGCCGTGACCCCGGCCGCTCCCGTTCCCATGGCCGTGGGAATGACCGTTTCCGTTGCCGTTGCCGTTGCCGTAGGGGGACATCGTCGAGCAGCTCCGACCGATCGCGGGCGCGAATGGCCGGGCCGTCACGACGAGGACCGGGCCGGGGCGGGCGATCGCCGCGGGGCCGATTCCGTGGCCGTTCGGACGTCCTCAGGGCTGCGTGGGCGGCCGGCCGTGCGCGTTCTCTACGCCACCACAAGGATCGGCCGTTCGGTGGCATCGGGGCGACTCGAATCGGGCGTCGGCGGGCCGGGCTCGACCCCCCGACGCTCGGTTTCGCTACGACCGGAGGCGGGGAGGGCCCCGGCCGGGAGGAGGTCGTTAGGCCCCCTCCTCCCCCTCGACGTGGGTGGGAACGACCCAGAGCTTCACCTCGCCGGTGATCTCCATGCCGAGGTGAATCGGGATGCTGTAGAAGCCCAGCTCCTTGAGCGGGCCCTCGATCCGGACGTTCTCGGCCTCGATCTGGAAGCCGTCGGTAGTCAGGGCCGCGGCGATCTGCTGGGCGTTGACCGAGCCATAGAGGTGCCCTTCCTCGTTGGCGTTGGCCTCGATGGTGATCGACCGCTGGGAGAGCTGGGCGGCCAGGGCCTGCAGGTCGGCCTTCTTGGCCTCCTCCAGCGCCTTGAGCCGGGCGCGGTGCTTCTCGACGATCCGCAGGTTGTGCGGAGTCGCGAAGGTCGCCAGTCCCTGGGGCAGCAAGTAGTTGCGGGCGAAGCCGGGCTTGACCTTCACCAGGTCGCCAGGCTCGCCGAGCTTGGCGACCTTGGCCGTGAGCAGGATGTTCATGTAGCCGTTCTTCGGCCGGGTCGGGTGGTTATGCCGCCGCTCCCAGCCCGGGCGCCGGGTGGTCCCGATGATCGCCTGGGCGGCTTGGCTTTGGGACTGGGCGTGGGCCTTGGCTCGGGCGGCCTTGGCGGCCGACTTGGCCTGCTTGGTCTTGCTCGGGGTCTTGGCCATGGTGTCGCGTCCTCGTCTCGACGATCGGCGCGGGCCCCGCGCCGTCGGCGGGTCGGGCCGTGTTCTCGACTGGGAAGGTCTTCAGACGTACGGGGGGGTTAGAACGGGATATCCTCGTCGGCCGACTCGTCGGGGCCGGGGGAGGGCCGCCGGGGGGACGGGGCGTAGGGCCTGGGGCCGGAGCCGTTGGAGGCTCCCCCCTGGGGAGCCCGGCGGGGCTCCCGGGCCGGGGGGGGCTCGTCGTACTCGACGTCTCCTCGATCCGACGAGGGGCCGCCGTAGCCGCTCCCGCCGCCGGGGCCGTCGTCCCGGCGGCCGTCGAGAAACTGGACCCGATCGGCCTCGACCTTGATCTTCGACCGCTTCTCCCCGGTGTTGCGGTCCTCCCAGGAGTCCATCTTCAAGTAGCCTTCGACGTGGATCTGCCGCCCCTTCTTGAGGAACTGGCAGCAGTTCTCGGCCTGGCGGTTCCAGACCGTCACGTCGATGTACAGCGGCTCCTCGCGGCGATCCCCGTCCCGGGTGTTGTAGGTCCGGGTGGTGGCCAGACGGAGGTCGCTGACCGGGGTGCCGTTGGGGGTATAGCGCAGCTCGGGGTCGTGGGTCAGGCGCCCGATCAGGAACACTTTGTTCAAGTCGGCCATCGGTACGATCCTCCCCGGCCCCGGGCCGGCCGGTTTCGGCGGGTCGTGGTCGGAAGACGGGGTTGCGACACTAAACGGTTGTCACCCTGATGGAACCGTACCACAGAACGGCGCCGGACACAAGCCGAGAAGATGGGACGAGATGACTCGCCCCGGCGTGAGGGGCGAGTCAGTCGCGGTCGCGGTCGCGATCCCGATCGCGGCCGCGGCGTTCTCCCCGGTCGCGATCCCGGCGGTCGCGACGGTCGTCGTCGTCGGGGGGGCCGGAGTCGTCGGACGGGGTGAAGGACATCGCCTGCGTGACCAGGTGATCGACCAGCTTGGGGTGGACCTTGAGAATCAGCTCGCGAATGACCAGCTCATCCAGGTGGAGGTCGTTGACCAGTTCCTTGATCTTCGCCCCGTCGACCCGGAAGTAGGTCAGCAGGTAGCACCCCTTCTTGTGCGGGCCGATCGGGTAGGAGAGCCGGCGGTCGTCCCACTGCCGGCTGGCGACGATCTCGGCCTCGTGCTTGCGCAGCAGGTCGTGGACGTGGCGCTCCGATTCCTCCCAGGAGGTGGCGACCTTGGCGCTGTCCAGCAGGAACATCCCCTCGTACGTGTTGACCGGCACGGCGGCCTCCTCGGCTTGGGGATCCGGGGAGCCGGGGCGGGTTCGATCCGCCCCGGCCCGTCTCCCCTCCCGACGGGGAGACGGTGATCGGATCCTCCGGAACATTTGTTCTGAGACAAACTTACGGTGAAATCAATCGCAAGGGAGGGATCAGCCGCCGGGGGCGTTGAAGCGGTTCATGGCCGCTTCGAGGCCCTGGGAGACCCAGACGGCGACGGCCTGGGTGGCGGCGATCAGGGCGTCGTCGATGACCGGGCGTTCGGTGTTCCGCCATCGGCCGAGGACGTAGTCGGCGGCGTCGGCCGGGCCGGGGTCGCCGACGCCGATACGGAGCCGGGGGAATTCCGGGGTGCCGAGCTGGGCGATGATGTCGCGCAACCCCTTCTGGCCCCCGTCGGAGCCCTTCGGGCGAATGCGGAGCTTGCCCAGCGGCAGGCTGATGTCGTCGCAGATCACGAGCAGGTCGTCGGCCGGGGTGAGCTTGTAGAACTGGACGGCCTGGCGGACGCTCCTCCCGCTGAGGTTCATGAAGGTCTGGGGCTTCAGCAGCAGGACGCGGTGGAAGTCGAGCTCAGCCTCGGCCAGCAAGCCGTCAAACTTCTTGGAGAAGGAGGAGGGCCGGCCACCCTGAGCGAGACGGTCGACGACGTCGAAGCCGACGTTGTGCCGCGTCCCCTCGTACTTGGGGCCGGGATTGCCCAGCCCGACGATCAGCTTTCGCTCGCTCATGGGCCGATGCCCCGGGCCCCGGGTCGGCCCCGAGGGCCCCGCTCCTCAGTCCTTCACCCGGTCCGGTCACGCGGAGGTTTCGCCCTCGGCCTGGCCCTCGGCGGCGGCCTCGCCCTCGGCCGCCGAGGCGGCGGCGGAGCCGGCCTTCTTCTCGACGACGTGGACGAGCATGATGCTCTCGTCGGCATCGGTCGAGACCCCTTCGGGCAGCATGCCCTTGAGATCCCGCACCAGGATCGCGTCGCCGACGTTCAGGCCGCCGACCTCGATCGTGATTGACT
This sequence comes from Tautonia sociabilis, assembly GCF_003977685.1. Classification (GTDB taxonomy): domain Bacteria; phylum Planctomycetota; class Planctomycetia; order Isosphaerales; family Isosphaeraceae; genus Tautonia; species Tautonia sociabilis. Next base: position 41,537 of record NZ_RYZH01000019.1, read on the forward strand.
TCGGAATGGCGGTGGGCTTGGCCTTGATCTTCAGGCTGCGCACCAGTTGCTCCAGGCGGCCGCCGAGGCTCAGGCCGACCGGCTCGCCGTGGGTCTCCAGGGCGACCTCCGCCTCGACGGTCTCCCCGCTGCTGACGCGGAGGAAGTCGAGGTGGATGATCTCCTTGCCCAGGTGGTCCCACTGCACGTCTCGGACGACGGCCAGCTCGGTCGCTCCGTCCCAGGAGAGCTGGGCCAGGTGGACCGACTTCTTGAGCATCATCGCCACGTCGTCTTGCGCCAGGGAGATGGGCACGGGAGGCAACTTGTGCCCGTAGATGATCGCCGGCACGCGCCCCTGGGCCCGCAGCTTCCGGGCGACCCGGCTGCCGGTCCCTTTGTTCTTGGTCGGGTCGCGCGGCTCGACCTGGATGGTTACCGCTTCGGCCATGGGTGGGTGTCCGTCCCTCCGTCGCCGGGCCCTGTCCCCTCGCCTTGAGGGCGGGGCAAGCGGGGGCGACCGGATCGGGAGCTGGCTGGGTCCAACGAAGTTCGGAATCGAGGCGTCGGGGCAGGCCCGGCGTCGGAGGCGCCGATCCCCGGCGCCAAACGAAAAAACGCCGCCCGCGAGGGCCGCGCATCCCGCGATTATGACGAGACGCTCCCCGACCCGCAAGACCCCCGCGCCGCGATCACCCGCCGAGCAGGGCGAGCAGGCCCGGATCGTCGAGCCGGTCGGCCAGACGATGGGCCTCGCGCAGGCCCCCGGCGGGGCTGTGGTCGTGCGGAATCGCCACCACGAAGGCGCCGGCCGCTCTCGCCGCCGAGACGCCCGCCGGGCTGTCCTCCAGCACGAGCATCGCCCCAGGCTCGACCCCGAGCCGACCGGCCGCCGTCCGGTAGATCTCCGGGTCCGGCTTCCCTCGGCTCACCTCGTCTCCCCCGAGCACAAAGGCGAAATGCGCGAGCAACCCGTGGTGGCCCAGCAGCCGGAGGGCCTGCTGCCGGCGGGTCGAGGTCGCCACGGCCCGGGGGATCCCCCGGCGTTCCAGCAGGCCGAGGATCGTGAACAGCCCCGGCATCGGATGGACGGCCGTGTCGATCAGGGCGTCGAATCGTTCCCTCGCCTCGGCCAGCAACGCCTCGGGAGACTCCTCCAGCCCGGCCAGCCTGACCAGGGCCGGGCCCGCCACCGCCGCCGGCCGGCCGATCATCGCCGCCATCATCTCCGGGGTGAATTGCTTCCCCCGGGCCGCCAGCAGGTCGACCGCGACGCGGTGGAAGAGGGCTTCGGTATCGAAGATCAGGCCGTCCATGTCGAACGCGACGGCCCGGATCCGGGGAGCGGGGGGTTCGGTCGTGCTCATGCTCGTGTCGAGGAGGCGGTCGGGATCAGGCCGATCATGCTACGGGATCCGGCCCTGGAAGAGGAAGGGGAGGGGAGGACCGGCTCCGCTGATTCCCCACTCGGTCCGCGGCTCGCTTGACGCTGCCGCCGGATCGCGGCACGTTGGGACGCGGGCCGTCCTCCGGGGCGGCCGGTCGAGATCGGCGAAGGGGGCGGCTCACGGTGCATCGCGAATACCACCCGGACGACATGCAGCACCATGCCAATAATGCCGGTTTTTCCAGTGTTTTCTGTACCATCCCGACCGATTGACCTCCCAAAATGGTACAAAATCTGGTACAAAATGGTCTCGGCTGATCCATCTCCACCCAGCAGAGACCTCCGATGCCAGCCAAGTACGAGTTGACTTGGGACGCCTCCAACCATCGATGGCGTGTCCAGCACGCAGGACGACGCTACGTCATCTCCTGTCGCCAACTCTCCAAGTGGGCAGGCCAGCCCGTCCCCTCCACCAAAGAGGGCTCCTACCGAGTCGCTAACGCATGGTGGGACGAGAAACGGGCCGAGATCGACGGCCACCGAGGGCCACACCCCCACGCAGACACGATTGCGTTGCTGGAAGCCAAGAGGGATTGGGCCAGACGACACGGCCAGCCGGACACCGCAGCCTCCCTGACGGAGAAGATCGAGACGACCCGGCGACTCCGGGCCGATGACGACCCCGACCCCGAATGGCCGGGCGAGGTGATCGCCATCGCCCGATCCTCCGGCATCATCATCCCTGACGACCTCGACCCCTCGATTGCTCGCATGATCTTCGGCGAGGGCTCGATTTGGCGAGATCGACTCCAACGGGACGCCACCACCCCCCTGCCAGACGACCTCACCATCGGTGGCCAAGTCGCCACCTGGACGACGTTGCAGCAGACGAAGGTCAAGGCCGGCGAAATCTCCCCGGCCCGACACGCTAATGACCGGATCGCCCTCCACCACTTCCGGGACTTCCTCGGCACCGAGTCGCCCGTCGGCTCGATCGACGAGACGAAGTGGACGGCATGGTACGGCTACGTGCTCTCCAAGATCGGCGAACGGGAGAACGACCCCAAAGCCGGATGGAGTCGAGACTACTCCGCCATCGTCTTCAAGGTCGGCAAGGCGTTCGTCAAACACCTCTACCAGACTCGTCTGCTCGATCACCTCCCCCGCAACCTGGACGCCTACAGGATCGGTCGCACCACCCGAGAGATCGAGGTGATGACGACCGAGGATGTCCGCCGACTCCTCGACATGGCAACCGACCGGGTTCGGCTGTATCTCCTGCTGGCGATGAACACCGGCATGACGCAGAAGGACTTGTCCGACCTCCAATCAAGCGAAGTGGACTTGAAGGCCGGGACGATCACCCGGAAACGATCGAAGACCCACAAAGAGAAGGACGTGCCCACCGTCACGTACCAACTCTGGCCGGCGACATTGGCCCTGCTCTCCACCTTCAAGGCCGAGGGCAATCGAGCCCTTGTCACGTCCAGCGGTCGCCCCCTGGTTGACAAGCGGATCGTCGATGGTCGGCTCAGAGCAAAGGACTCCGTGGCGACCGCCTACAAGCGTTTGGCCGGACGATGTGGCGTGTCCGGGTCGTTCTCCGTCCTCCGTGCCACCTCGTCCACCTTGCTCGAAGAATTCGACCCCTCGGGCAAGATCGGCACCCTCTTCCTCGGACACTCCCCACGATCCATCAAAGACAAGCACTATAGCCGACCTCACCAAATCGCCTTCGATGAAGCCCTCGCATGGCTAGGCAGGAAGTACGGCGTCACCGAATGATCCCCGATCGTCGGAATTCCGACAACCACTCCACCCCAATCTCTACTACCATCACGATGAAAGTGATGGTTGGCGTAGTGGACTCCACCAATGAAGAAGGCCCTCGGCAAGCATGACTCGCCGAGGGCTAAAATGTCAGATCATCTGACATTCACATCAGAACACCATCTTTCTCAGGCTCGACCCACGCCGCACCTTGAAATCGCAGTCCAGGTAGGCATGCAGGACGATCTCGTTGTAACTCGCCCTTGTGTAGGGATCGACAACGACCTCGGCGCCACTACCCCAAAGGGCCACGACCCCAGCATCGGCGAAGTCGCCGAAGAAGATTGCTGTCAGATTGGTGGACGACCCCGACGAAATGTCCGTCGGGACGAAGTTGCTCTCAACCGCCTCGTAACCGTTGACGAATCCGTCCTCCATCACGAACGACGGAACCTCCGTCCCGAGCCTCGGAGTCATCTTCAGAGTCTTCCCACCCTTCGGCGAAGTCAGATACTTCATCTCGCCAGGGGCTTTGGACTCTTTGACCAGACGCTCCAACTCCAAAAGATCGGTGTAGGCGATCGACGCTCCAGCCTTGCTCACGACGGCCACCGAGGAGTCATGCAGGAAGCCCGTCGGCTCCTCTCCACTCCCACTTCCGGCGATCACCGCAGCGTCCAACGACTCGGCCAAAGCCGCCTTCAGGTCGTCCATCAACGTCGCCTCGACATCGTAGCTGCTCTGCTTGAGCAACTGCCGAGAAAACGTCACCGAGGCACAGAGAGCCCTCGGGGCCAGCGTCACAGAGCCGATCGTCACGTTGCTACCAGTCACCTGATCGCCCTCAGCGACCCATTGGCCACTGGAGCCAGCCGTCACCTTCGGCAAAACGAGTTTGCCTTCGATGTCGGGCATGATCTTCACGCCCAACTTGCCGATGACGCTCGACTTCCGCAGGTAGGACAAGATGTCCTCATACTGCTCCGTCAACATCCCAGCACCATTCGTGCGATTCACCGCACGGGTCTGCAAGGGAAGCAGGAACGAATTCGGCCCCCTCAGTTGGCGCCCGTCCCTACGGGCCAGATCCCGAGTCACCTGCTCCGAGGCGTCGTCCAATCGACCCTGCTCGGCGAGCGACCGCACCGCCTTGAATAGCGAGAACTCTCCACCGAAGCGATTGGCATACTTGTCATCGAAGACCGGGGCCTTGCGAGGCCGCAACTCCAGTTGACGCATCTCCTCTTCCATCGCCGGGGGCAAGTGTCCCTCGACCTCGACGATCTTTGCCTTCAACTCCTCGATCTCCGCCTTGATCCGATCGACCTCGGCACGCTCTTGAGGAGTGAACTCCCGTGTCTCAAGCCGAGCCCGATACTGACGCAACTCCACCATCTTGCCGTTGAGGCGATGCCTCAGCGTATTCATGTCATCCATCGTTTCACCACTTTGGTAAAACCGTTGTCTGCATTGAGCATGGGCCAGCCTTCCAAGGTGTAGACGCAAGGGACTCCGGCCAACGATCCGCCATCGGTATGGACACTCGGCAGACCACTCGACAGTATTTAGTGGTACCTGGGGCGTCTTCGTTTTACCACGCCATCAACTTCGCAATCGGATCATCCTCGTGACGCTCCACACGCTCCACCGCCTTGCGTGAGGCCGGCGTCATGCCAAGCGCATTGAGACACTTGAGCATCTCCCTAGATGCAGTATTGCTGATGTTGACGCTCGGATTCGGCTTGATCGCCCCGGTCTTTGTCGTAATCACCTGGCCGTGCTCGGCAACGTGCTCGTTCGCCTGCGTCCACGACCCGTGCCACCTCGCATACAAGGCGATGATGTCCACGTCCGCAGCCGACAGCAGACCGGCGTCATGCAAGACGTTGGCGACTCGCACGAACTCGGTACGCTCCGTGTCGCTCAGATGGCCGGGCGGATCGGGGATCGGCGATGACTTGGCTCTGGATCTGATCTTCGGCTTTGGACCACGTTTGTTCATGATGTATGTAGTAAATTAGGTGTTTTGGAACGTCTATAAAATTGGTAAAGGCAGTCCCGTCCTTCTAGTAGGGCAGGACTCCATCCTCGGACCCTTATCCCCCTCTCACTTCCACTCAATCGAATGTGGAGTTACAAGCAACATCTAGGACGTGATCGCCACCATCGGCACTGACGATAGGGTGTGAGTTAAACTCACACCCTTGATGGCGTCGGCCCATCCATGCAATCATTGCGTTTGTGTTGTCGTGTGCTTGTAACTCGATGTCTGCACTTCCTGACGCTCCAGGACGCTCAAGGTTGCGTCGTGGGGCCGCTTGGCTCTCTTTGTCGGCCCCTCGATCCCGATGGCTCTGGCGGGCTCCTGGGGCTCTGGGGAGGCGGTAGGGGCATCCTCAGTTGAACTGAGGGAAGGACGGCCACAGCACAGACAAGGAGGAGATACCTGTCCTCTTTATGTTTGGTGTTAAGTGCGGGGGACAGAAGGAACACTCTGTCTTCTTTTAGTGTGCGCCTTTTGGATGGCCCCGATGATGACTCGGGCTTTAGCGTCAAGCCGTCTGGGATGCTTGTCTGTGGTGGCTCCTGAACTCGGCCAACGTCTCGGGCGTCATGGCGTACAGGGACGAGGCGGTCCCGCTGCGGTACTTCCCCTTGTACGGCTCGATGATCCCGGCGTCCCTCAGATACTTCTTATACTCGATCTGCTGGTGAGCGTCCTTGCTGCCGGCCATGAGGTTCAGATCGTCGGTGTTGATGCGACAATGGCCGTGGTGATCCCAGAGGCAGTTGAGGAAGCGTCGGGCGAAGCGGACGAACGGGTATTCGCCGTCACGCTTCCTCATCCTGATCGGCTTCCTCTCGGTCTTGGGGACGAACTCGGCGATGGACTCGGCGATCTCCGAGGGAGTCTCCGCCTTCCTGCTGGCGAGGTCGGCGATGATCTGGGCAAGCCGATTCTCGATCTCCGAGGGGAGAGGGTCATCCCTTAGTACCAAACATAAAGAAGACAGAGTATCTCTCTCTGTCTCTGTGCTTTCGACCTCCGCCCCCATGATCTGGGCCACCTCGATCAGACGCCGATACTTGCCGCTGGATCGCTTCTGCCTGATCTTGGCGAAGACCTCCAACGACTCGGCACACTTCTTCTTCGCCGACTTGACCGCCCTCTTCACCTGCGACTCGACATCGGCCACCTTGCCCTCATTGAGCCGTTCCACGTGGCCGTTGTGCCTCTCCTGCACCCAGGCGAAGAGCAGATCGGCGATGATCTTCTCATCACGATCCGAGTACAACTCCACCCACCAGAGCCACGCCGCCAACTCCCCGACGATGACGCCCAGGTCGTCACCCTCTTGGAGCCCATGACGGGCCACGTGCTCCACCCAAAGCGGCCATTCCCGATGCCGATGGGACGGACGCCAGGACGCCCCCATCTCTTCCATGTCGATCGACCCGAATTCGGCAGACGTTGGAGTTGGAGTTGGAGTTGGAGTGGACGACTCCCAATCCCTCGGTACTTGGGAGCCGAGCCGACGCAGGTCTTTGACCTTCAGGCGTGTGGTGTTCATCAGGTCGTGCGGACGGTCGAACGCCTCGACCGGGATCTTCGCCAGGGAGCCGCCCGTGATGTCGAGCAGGTCGTACTTCGCCTCTCCCCAATGGAAGGTCCGAGGCTTGCCCTTCACCTCGATCATCTCGATGTCCCAACCGTGTACCGAGTGCTGGTACTTCAGCCACTTCTCCAGCCCGTTCGCACCGTCCAGGACGGCCTGTACTCCAACATCGAACTTGTCCACGACGATGTAGGCGTGGGCGCCCCTGCCATTGGTCGATCGACTCCAGAACAATCCGGGGAACCCGTTCTCGGTCAGCCACTCGACGCAGGACACCGCCCCGGCGAACGACCCCGACTTGTGACAATCGACATCGATCTTCAGCAGCGTCTCGGGCGTCTTGATCCGGCCATCGCCGTAGAAGTAGAAGATCCTCTCTCCTGCCATGTGCTCGGCGTACATGCGGTCGTCAATCCTCGGGAAGTCGATCCGCCGATCTCGGGTACGACAGGCACGGAAGGCGTTGATGACCTGCTTGTTGGTGATCTGGCGGAAAACCGTCTTGTCCGCCCACGACCATCCGTACTGGTAGGGGTACGTCCGCTTGCGAATCCAGGTCAGCACCTCTTTTTCAGCCGACCTCTTGAGTTTTCTAGACCCATCAACGATATTATACTTGGACAGTTTTGACACCATGACTTTTTCCTTTGCTGTTGTGGTGCTCCTCTTGATGCTTGGCGGCATCGATCACATCAGGCCCCTGTGAGGAGTGGAGACCTCACAGGGGCTTTCTTTTCAACTCTTCCGTGGCCGTCCAACACGTACAGTCCGGCCCACCTGACTCTCCACCCACGCCATCGGCACGAGCCGACGGCCGCCGATCTTCACCGAGGGCAATTCGCCACGCCACGCCCACTCATACACCGTCTGGCGATGGACACCGAGCCTCTCCCTCGCCTCTGCCATACTCACGTACCTGTCCCTAGACATGTCCATGCAACACCTCCTCCGTATAGTAGGGTCTGATAGGTGGAATTTACACAAAAACAATCCAGGACGAGAGGAACGGGACTCTTTGCCCTCCCTCTGCCCAGACTCCCTAGATCGCCTGGAATTACTGGATTGCCGATTTCGCAACCGGACGGCGATCCTCTCCCTGTCAGCGTGCTCGGCAGGGTGGCAAAGTTGGTCGTGACGATCTTCGCCTAGTCGGGCAGGGTCTCGACCCCCTTCCCTCACCCCTCCCAATGGGCGATTATGAGAGCCGAGCCGACCATCTAGCCGACCAATCTGGTACACCCTCTGGTACAGGGCAACTGGTACAAAAATGGTACAGAAACGAATGAGTCAAACGCATTACAGGAAAAGGACTTGCGGAACGGCGAGGCCGACCCATGCACCGTGAGTACCACCCGGACGACATGCAGCACCTGCGCGCCCACGCCTTCGAGGCGGCCGGGGCGCTCGACGACCACGACCACCACCACCGCGCCGAGCACCGCCGGCTCTACGCGATCACGGCGGTGCTCGGCGCGCTGATCGGCCTGGACCTGCTGCTCCGGTACTCGGCTCCCTCCTGGAGGACGCCGTTCGGGGTAAGCCCGATCTGGGTGGCGGCGCTGATCGGCTCGGCCCGGATCGTCTACCAGGCGTTGGAGGCGATGGTCAAGGGATCCGTCGGCGCCGACGTCGCCCTGGCGGTGGCGGCCTTGGCGGCCCTGGCGCTGCGAGAGCCGTTCGTGGCGGCCGAGGTCGTCTTCATCGCCCTGGTGGGAGAGGTGCTGGAAGCGGTCACGGCCGACCGGGCCCTGCGGTCGATCCGTCGGCTGTTCGACCAGGCCCCTCGGGTCGCCCGGGTCCGGCGGGGGGGGCAGTTGGTCGAGGTGCCGCCGCACGAGGTGCAACGGGGGGAGGTCGTGGTCGTCTCGGCCGGGGAGCGCATCCCGGTCGACGGCGCGATCGTCTCCGGGAGAACCTCGATCGACCAGTCGGCTCTGACCGGCGAGTCGATCCCGGTCGACCGCGGCCCGGGAGAACGCGTCTTCACCGGGACGATCAACCAGTTCGGCCAGATCGAGGTCCGGGCCGATCGGGTCGGGCACGAATCGACGTTTGGGCAGGTCCTCAAACTCGTGGCCGACGCTCAGCGGCGCAAGGCCCCGCTGCACCGGACGGCCGACCGGCTGGCCCGCTCCTTCCTGCCGGTCGTTTTCGCCGCGGCGGGGCTAACGGTCGCGGCCGGGCTGCTGCTCGGATGGCCGGACACCGGGCAGCGGGCGGTGGCGGTGCTGGTGGTCGCCTGCCCGTGCGCCCTGATCCTGGCGACCCCCGCCGCCGTGATGGCGAGCATGGCCTGGCTGGCCCGGCATGGAATCGTCATCAAGGGAGGGGCGGCCCTGGAGCGTCTGTCCCGGTGCGACACGATCGCCTTCGACAAGACCGGCACGCTCACCCTCGGCCGCCCGGAGCTGACCACCATCGAGGCGGTCGACGGCCGACCCGCCGAGGAGGTGTTGACCCTTGCCGCGGCCGCCGAGCGCGGCGGCCGTCACCCGCTCGCCGAGGCGGTGGTGACGGCCGCCGAGGCCAGGGGCCTGACCATCCCCGAGGTTGAGGAGGCCGCCGCCCTCCCCGGGGCCGGGGTCGAGGCGAGGCTGGCCGGCGACGGCCGATCCGTGCTGGTCGGCAACCGCCGCCTGATGATCGAGCGCGGCGTGCCGATCGACGAGGAGGTCGACGCGCTCCTCGCCCGGCTCGACGCCAGCGGCGAGACGCCCTTGCTGGTGGCCGAGGAGGGCCGAGTCGTCGGAATGCTGGGGGCCCGCGACTCGGTTCGTCGGGAGGCGCACGACGTCGTCCACGACCTGAAGCACCTGGGGTTTTCCGCCGTCGCCCTGCTCACCGGGGACCGGCGGCCGGCGGCCGAGGCGGTCGCCAAGCTCGTGCACATCAAGGCGGTCGAGGCCGAGTTGCTGCCCGCCGACAAGGCCTCCTGGATCCGGGAGCGACAGGCCGAGGGGCGCCGGGTGGCGATGGTCGGCGACGGCATCAACGACGCCCCCGCCCTGGCCGCCGCCGACGTCGGAATCGCCCTCGCCGGGCCGGGGGCCGACCTGGCGGCCGAGGCGGGCGACGTGCTGCTGATGGGAGAGCCCCTGGCCGCGCTCCCCGACTTCGTGAAGCTCTCTCGAGCCACGGTGCGGGTGATTCGCCAGAACATCCTCGTCTTCGCGTTCGGCCTGAACGCGACGGCGATCGCGCTGGCGATGCTGGGCGTGCTCGGCCCGGTGGCGGCGGCGATCCTGCACCAGGCGGGCTCCCTGCTGGTCCTGCTCAACGCGATGCGGCTGCTCGCCTTCGGGGACTGGCACGAAGGCCCGCCGTTCCGGCAGATCCGGGCGGCGGCTCGGGCGATCGACGCCTGGGACGACCGGATCGACCTGGGAGCCGCGATCGATCGGGCCTGGACGCATCGCCGAGCCTGGATCGCGGCGGCCTCAGCGGTCGGGGTGATCTCATATGCGGGATCGGGGCTGACGGCGGTGGGCCCCGAGGAGGTCGGCCTGGTACGTCGGCTCGGCCGGTTCGAGGCGGCCCTCGGGCCGGGCCTGCACCTGCGATGGCCCCGACCGATCGAGCGAGTCGACCTGCTGGAACCGGATCGGGTGCGGGGGGTGACGGTCGGCTACCGGCCGGTGGGAGAGCGATCCCCCTCCGCCGGCTTCCGCTGGGAGAGCGGTCATGACCGGCTCGACGCCATCTCGGGAGAGGAGGCCCTCCTGATGACCGGCGACGGCCGACTCGTCGAGCTGATGGCGACGGTCCAGTATCGCCTTGGCCGCTCGATCGACGACCTCAAGGCATTCGCCTTCGGGGTCGAGGAAGCGGAGCCGGCGCTCCGATCCCTGGCGGAGGCCAGCCTCCGCGAGGTCGTCGGCCGTCGGCCGCTGGACGAGCTGCTGACCGCCTCCCGAGGAGAGGCCGAGCGGGCCACGACCGACGCCCTGCGACGACGGGCCGACGCGATCGGCCTGGGGGTCGAGATCATCCGCGTCTTTTTCCGAGACGCCCACCCCCCGCTGCCGGTGGTCGACGCCTACCGAGACGTCTCCCGGGCCGGCCGGGACGCCGAGGCCCTCGCCAACGCCGCCCGATCCGACCGGGCCGAGCGGCTGGCCGAGGCCCGGGGGACGGCCGCCGCCACTCTCGCCGCCGCCTCGGCCGACCGCCGAGCCGCCGTCGCCCTCGCCTCGGCTCGGGCCGAGGCCTTCCTCGCCCTGCATTCCGCCCGGTCCTCCTCGCCGGGGATCACCGACCATCGGCTCTTCGCGGACGCCGTCGAGGCCGCCGTGGTCGATCGGCCCAAGATCATCCTCGACCGCCCCCGGACCGGCCAGCGCCGTCACCTCATCCTTTCCGACGCCGCCTCCCCCCTGCCCGATTGGCCCCTGGCCGACCCGCCCCCCGCGAGGATCTCCGGGCCCGGCTCGCCCTCGACCGATCCTCCCGCCGTGCCCAACCCATGACCACCTCCCCGTCGAGTGCCCTCGGGAACCGTCCGATGCGCCGAACCACCGTCCTCGCCGTCGCCGTCCTGATCGCGCTGGCCGGCCTGCTGGCCGCGGCGCGATCGGTCGTCGTGGCCGACGAGGCCAGCTACGTGCTCGTCACCAGTTTCGGCCGCCCGGTCGCGCTCTACGGCGACGACCCCGGCGAGTCGGGCCCTCATGTCAAATGGCCCTGGCAGGGAACCTGGGTGATCGACCGTCGACTCCGCTCCTTCGACGCGACACCGAGGGAGGTCATCACCGCGGACAAGAAGAACTTGGAGGTCGCCGGCTTCGTCGCCTGGAAGGTGGCCGATCCGGTCGCCTTCCTCCGCGCCGCCGGCTCGGCCGAGGCGGCCGAGGCACGGCTGGAGGAACGGATCGCCTCGGCGTTGAGCGACGCCCTCGGCCGCCGAGAGCTAGCGAGCCTGGCCTCAACGGACGACTCGGTCTGGGCGCTCGACGAGGTGACGGAGGAGATCCGAGGAGCGGTCGCCCAGCCCGCCCGGGAGGAGCTGGGGATCGAGGTGGTCGTGGTCCGCCTCCGCCGGTTCAACCACCCGCTGGAGGTCCGCCCGGCGGTCTTCGACGTGATCCGGAGCGAGCGCCGGCAGGTGGCGGCCCAGCTCCGGGCCGACGGCGAGGCCCAGGCCCGGGCGATCCGAAGCAAGGCCGACCGCGAGCGAGAGGCGATCCTCGCCGAGGCGGACGCCGAGGCCGAGCGGATCCGGGCCTCCGGCGAGGCCGAGGCGACCCGCCTCCTGAACGAGGCGCATGCCGTCGACCCGAGCTTCGCCGAGTTCCTTCGCACCCTGGAGACATACCGGGCGCTGCTCGACGGCCGGGCGACGGTCGTCCTCTCCTCCGACAGCCCGCTGCTGAGACTCCTGCACGAGGGACCGAGCACCGAGTTGCTCGCGCCCGCCTCGCCTCCCGCCTCGGCCTCGGCCGAACCCCCCGAGCGCCCATCGCCGACTGGATCGGGGGGAGGCGACTGATGCGACGCTTCGTCCTCGTCGTCGTCCTGCTCGTCTCGGGGTGGGCCGTCCTCTCGTCGGCGGGCCTGGTGGCCGTCAAGCCGGGAGAGGTGGCCGTGGTTCGCCGCCTGGGCCGGTTCGAGGGCCGGCCGAGAGGTCCGGGGCTCCACTGGGTGCTCCCAGTGGGGATCGACCGCGTCGACCGGGTGCGGACGGACGAGGTCCGCCGGCTGGTCGTCGGCCTCTCCGGGGTGCCGGGGCCCGAGGACGCCCCTGGGGAGGGCGAATTCCTCTCGGGGGACCTGAACCTGATCCGGGCCGAGGCGGTGGTCCAGTACCGAGCGAGCGACCCGGTCGCCTTCTCCCTGGCGGGGGATCGCGTTGAGCCCCTGCTGGCCGGGCTGGGGGAATCGGCGCTGGCGAGCGCCCTGGCCCGGCGGGGGATCGACGAGGCGATGCTCGACGGTCGGTCGGCGGTGGCCGACGAGGTCCAGCGGGAGCTGTCGGAATCGGTCGATCGGCTCGGCCTCGGCGTGGCGATCCTCGGGGTCAGCCTCACCGGCGCCCAGCCGCCGGAGGAGGTCCGCCCGGACTTCGCCGCGACCCAGGCCGCCCGGAGCGAGGCCGAGGCCCGGATCCGGGAGGCCCAGGGGCATGCCGACCGAGTCCTGGGGACCGTCTCCTCCGAGTCGGCCGCGGTCCTCGACCGCGCCCACGCCGCCGCCGATCGCTCGGTCGCCCTTGCCCGAGCCCGGGCCGATCGCTTCCGGTCGCTCGCGGCCGAACTGGGCGATTCCCGGTCGTTGACCGTGCTCCGACTGTATCAGGAGGCGCTGACGTCTTCCCTGCCCCGGGTCGGTCGGACGATCGTCCTCGAACCCGACGAGCCGCTCGACCTGAGCCTGCTCGGCGCGTCGGGACCAGCCGAGGCCCCTCGGAACCCTCCTCCGACGGAAGGGCCTGCCTCCCCGTAGGCGTCGGCGATCGATCCGGGAGCATCCGGCTCGGGAGGGCAACCGCTTTGGGACGGCCCTCCCTTGCCGGTTGGTTTCCCTCGGGCCGGGGGACCAACAGGCCGGGAACTCGATCTGACCGAAGCGCAGGCACCCCCGACCGGGGCGGGCGCGCGTCGAGACGATCGGTCGGTTGACACGAGGGGGTGGGCGTCCGAGAATCCCCGGTAGGGTCCCTTCATGGGCGCATGGCAACCGGCTCAAGCGGGCCGACTCGACCCGAACCGACCCCGACGCGGCCCGCCCCGCCCATCCTGAACGCGACGTCGACTCCGACCCGACCGCTCGACGGAGACCGCCACCGATGCCGATCCCGATCCCCGGTCCGAACCCGATCCCCAAGGGGCGTCTCCTGGCCCGATTCCTGATGGCGGCGTTCCTGGCCGCGCCGGTCGTGGCGCTGGGTCTCGGTATCCTGGATCCGGCCCCGGCTCTCGCCCAGGACGGGGAGGCCGCTCCCCCTCCCCCCGAGCCCGAGGACGCTCCGGCCCCCGAGGCCGTCCCCGCCCCCGAGCCGGAGCCGACGGCCGAGCCGGCGCCGGCCGGGACGACGTCTTCCGGCCCAACGCGGTCCAAGTCCGGCCTGCAGTGGTTCATCGAGTCATCGGGCATCATCGGCGGGCTGATCATCATCCTGTCGATCACGATGGTGGCCATGATCATCCGCCTGTTCCTGGAGTTCCGGCTCAAAGAGGCGGTGCCGCCGAACCTGGTCGATCTGCTGGACAACGCGATCCGGGAGAAGAAGTTCCAGGAAGCCTACGACGCCTGCCGGGACGACACGTCCTTCCTCGCCCGGCTCGTCCGGACCGGCGTGGCGAACATGCCCAACGGCCGGGCCGAGGCCAAGGAGGCGATGAACGCGACGGCCGAGGAGATCGTCGTCGACATGGAGTCGAAGAACAGCTACCTCGGGACCATCGGCACCATCGCCCCGATGCTCGGCCTACTGGGCACGGTGCTCGGCATGATCCTGGCCTTCCAGGATCTGGCGACGGTCGAGGGCGTGCAGGTGGATCCGACCAAGCTGGCCGGCAACATCTCGCTGGCACTGGTGACGACGTTCGAGGGGCTGATCGTCTCCGTGCCGGCCATCTTCTTCTTCGCCTTCTTCCGCAACCGGATCATCTTCATCGCCACCGAGACGACCAAGATCGCCGACCGGACGATCTCCGCCTTCTGGCAGGCCGCCAAGCAGCAGCAAGGCGTGACCCGAACGGCCACCTGATCTCCGACCACCCCGAGCGAGGCCCAGGCGACGCCCGAGGAGGATCGCACGATCATGGCCCGACCCGTCCTGCACGACGTGAAGTATCAGCCGGACCTGACGCCCCTGCTCGACGTCGTCTTCCAGCTGATGACCTTCTTCATCATGGTTTCCAACTTCAACCAGGAAGTGTACGACCAGCGCGTCCGGCTGCCGGTGGCCGGCTCGGCCCGGCCGATCGTGGACGCGACCGAGGACAAACTCGTCCTGAACATCGACCCCGAGGGCCGGCTTCTGTTCAACAACCAGGCACTCGGCACCGAGCAAGCGATCAAGGAGATCCGCTACCAGGCCGATCTCGCCCGGCTCAATGCCGACGCCGCCGGCGTGCCGATCTCCGCCGGCGAGCCGCTGCCGACAACCATCATCCTCCGGGCCGACCGCGAGACCCCCTTCACCGAGGTCTTCGCCCTGGTCCGCGCCTGTCAGGACGTCGGATTCACCCGCTTCGACCTCCGCGCCCTCAGCGGCCCCGCCCTCTGATTGGCCGGCCGCCGACAGCGCCCGCCCGACCGCCTTCCCCTTCCATCGCAAGCCATCGACGATCGACCCCGGCCGACCGGGACAGCCCTCGGCCCCCCCCTCCGGAGCGGCCCCCGATGCCCCGACGCCGCCAGCCCAGCGACATCGAAGTCCCCCTGACGCCGATGCTCGACGTGGCCTTCCAGTTGCTCACCTTCTTCATCCTCACGTTCAAGCCGGCTCCCCTGGAGTTGCAGTTCGACTTGAACCTGCTCCCCTCCGAGCCCCAGACGCAGCCCGAGCCCGAGCCCCCTCCCGAGGAGAGCCCCTCCGATGAACCGCCGGCGATCCGGTCGTTCCAGGTTACGCTCCTCTCGGATCCGGGTGGGAATCTCGCCGGCATCGAGCTGGAAGAGCTCCGGTTCGACAGCGTCTCCGCCCTGCGCACGAAACTCGAAGACCTGCTCCAGAACCCGGATTACGCCTTCGACCAGGCCCTGATCCGGTCGCAGCCGGACCTGCACTGGGAGCACCTCGTCGAGGTGTTGAACGTCTTCTCGGAGCTCGGCCTGACCAAGGTCAACTTCACCGAGACCCGATGATCCGACCGCCGACCGCCGGGGCCTCACAATGAGCCACGCCGACCCGTTCGACCTCGATGGCCGTCGCGAAGACCTGGGCCCCGGGCCGAGGCGTCGCTTCGTCGCCTGGGGACGGCGGATCGCGCTGGCGACCCTGCTGGTGCTGGTTGTCGCGATCGCCGCGCAGGGCCGTCGGCACGAGGATCACCCTCCCGCCCCGGCCCCCGCCGAGGGAGTCGGGGCTCTGCCCCCCCTGCCCCCTCCAGACGACTCGCCCGCCTTTCGGGCCATCCGGGACGAGACCCCCGTCCGATTCGCCGAGACGGCCGCCTACGCCGAGCTGCTCGACCGGGTCCGCCGGACTCCCCCCGAGCGGCTCCGGGAGCAGGCCCGCACCGAGGTCGTCTTCTCCGACCTGCTCGCCCGCCCCGACCGATACCGCGGCCTGCCCATTCGCCTCCAGGGGACCGCCCGCCGCATCCTCCCGCTGGAGGATCTGCCCCAGTCTCTCGCCCCCCACGGCCGGCTGTACGAGGCCTGGACCTTCACCGGAGACAGCCGAGGGTATCCCTACGTGCTCGTCTTCGAGGACGCCCCCGAGGGCCTGCCGGCCGGAGACGACGTCCGCGCCTTCGTCGTCTTCCACGGCTACTTCTTCAAGCTGCTCGCCTACAACGCCGCCGACAAGCCCCGCAAGGCCCCCATGCTCATCGGGAGGATCGAGTACATCCCGGATGAGGCCGGCGCCCCGGTCCCGCCGGGCCTCGGCGGCTCCCGCCCCGTGTGGCTGCTGGCCCCCATCGCGCTGCTCGTCGCGTACCTCTTCGCCCGGACCATGACCACCGCCCGATCCCTGTTCCGCTCGACCTCCGGCCGGCGCTTCCACTCCCCTCCCCGGGAGGAGATCAGCCCCGAGGAACTCGACGACTGGCTGCACGGCCGCTCCGAAGACCCGGACGAGCCCCCACCCGACCGCCCCCCCTCCTGATCGATCCCCCCCGCGTCGGTTCCGATCAACATCCTGTTGACCGGATCGATTCGATTCCGTTGGAATCTCCGAATTCCTTCCTCCCCGACCCGACCCGACCGAGGCCTCCTCGGGGGCCCGACCGCCGTGCCCAGGCCGCCCAGCCGACACCCAACCGAAGTCGAACTGGAGATCCTCAAGGTCCTCTGGGAGGAGGGCCCGAGCGAGCTCGGGACGATCCGTTCGGCGCTCCAACTGCGCCGGCCGGTGGCCAACACCACCGTGGCGACGATGCTCACGGTCATGATGGGCAAGGGGCTTGTCTCTCGGCATCGGGGGCCGAAGGGCTACCGGTGGTCCCCCTCGGTCAGCCGGGAGGCGACCTCGGCGGGCATGATCGGCACCCTGCTCGACCGCCTCTTCGACGGTTCGGCCGGCCGCATGATCGCCCAGCTCCTTGAGGCCCGTCCCCTCAGCGAGCGGGATCGGGACGAGATCCGGAGGCTCCTCGACCGCTCCGCGACGGGAGCCCCGGCCCACGAGGGGGGGGCCGGCTCGGTCGTCGGCGCCAGGGCGATGCGCCACGTTCCCGGGGGTCAGGACGCGGCCGCGATCGGGGCACCCCGGCGTGCCGGCGGAGTCCGGAAATGACGCGCCAGGCCCCCTCGGCCGATCCCTCGGAACCGGCTGCCCGTCGTCCCCGGCGGATCCGTCCGGCAGAAGGTGCAGCGGCTGGGAGCGCTGCTCCGAGACGCGAGCCGTCCTCGATACGCCGCGGGAGGCCAGTCCTCGAGCGCCCCCGAGGCGGCCGTCCCTTGCCCTCGCCGATCGGCCTCCGGCGTGTTAGGCTACCGAGCCGTCCCGAGGGGAAGATCGCGACCCGGCCGGGGGACGGGACGCAGGGGCCGGGTCGAGTCGATCGGGGATCCCGAGCGATGGCCTACTGGCTGTTCAAATCCGAGCCGGATTGCTTCTCCTTCGCGGACCTGATGGCCGCCCCCGAGCGCTCGACCGGCTGGGACGGCGTGCGCAACTACCAGGCCCGGAACTTCCTCCGAGACCAGGTGAGGCGAGGCGACCTCGTCCTCTTCTACCACTCCAACGCCAATCCCCCCGGCATCGCCGGCATCGCCGAGGTCGTTCGCGAGGCCCACCCCGACCCCACGGCCTTCGACCCCCAGGCCGACCACTACGACCCCAAGAGCGACCCCGACAACCCCATCTGGTTCCAGGTCAGTATCCGAGCCGTCCGCCCCGTCGAGCCCCCCTTGACGCTTCCCCAGCTCCGCGCCGAGCCCCGCCTCGACGGCCTGGAGCTGCTGCGCAAGGGGAGCCGCCTGTCCGTCATGCCGGTGAGCGCCGACCACTGGGCCGTCATCGAGGAGATGATCGGGCTCACCGCTCCCCAGCCGAAGTCGAAGACCCGGCGGAAGCCGGCCTGAGCCTCCGGCTCGGGATCGATCGCCGACTCGAGCCGAGACGACGGCCGGCCGACCGAGCCCGGCGGTGATCCCCCGGCCCCTCGCCTTCCCGCCCGATCGCTCCCCCGGGACGAATCCCCTCCCGATTGTCGGCGATCTGGCACCGGCCGGCATCCAACCGCCAATCACCTTCCCTCGAACCTCCCGGAGCCCTCCCATGGCTCGCATCGAGCATGTCGCCCTCTTCGCCGCCGACCCGCACGCGCTGAAGGAGTTCTACATCGACGCCTTCGGCCTCCGCCTGGTCCTCGACAACAGCAAGGCGACGCCCCCCGGCTACTTCCTCGCCGATGACGCTGGCGTGGCCGTCGAGCTGATCGGCCGACCGGAGGGGATCGAGGCGGGAGACACGAGGTACATGTGCCACATCGCCTTCCTCGTCGACGACGTGGCCGCCTCCCGGGCCGAGCTGGAGGCGAAGGGCGTGGTCTTCGAGCAGGACACGGCCGTCGACAACGAGTCGATGACCACCGCCTTCTTCCGGGATCCCGAGGGGAACAGGCTTCAGATCATCAAGCGGCCGAAGCCGCTCGTCTCCTGAGCCGACGGCCCGAGGCCGGTTCGCTCAGAGTTCGATCTCGGCGTGCACGATCTGGTCGTCGGGGTCGTAGCTGAGGCGGAAGCCGAGCTTCTCGCAGACCCGTTGCATCGGCCCGTTGTCCCGGAGCATCTCGGCGGTCACGACGCGGATCCCCTCGTCCCGGGCGATCCGCAGGAGGCGGCGGAGCAGCTCGGCACCGAGCCCTTGTCCCTGGTACGGATCGGCGACGAGCAGGGCGAACTCGGCCACGTCGGCGCCGTGCAATCGGCTGAGCCGACCGACGGCGAGGATCTCGTGTTGGCCCGGTTGGCTCGGGCGTCGGGAGACGACCAAGGCCATCTCGCGGTCGTAGTCGATGAAGCAAATCCGCGTCAGCCGCTCGTGGGCGACTCTCGTGCTGAGCTTCATCGTCTGGAAGTATCGGGAGTAAACGCTCCGCTCCGAGAGGTTCTGGTGGAAGGCGATCATCAGCGGCTCGTCCTCCGGACGGATCGGCCGGATGGTCGTGCGGGTGCCGTCCCGGAGAGTGAACGGCTCGATATACTGCGTGGGATAGGGGCGAATGGCGGGCCGGGGCAGGTCCTCGGCGCGGGTGTCGGGGCCGTGGACGATCACCCGGGCGTCGAGCGCGAGCAGCCCGGCGTTCGAGGCGAGCAGCGGATTGATGTCGATCTCCTTGATCCAGCGCTGCTCGACCACCAACTGGCTAAACCGCACCAGTAAACGCTCCAGGGCCGCCAGATCGACCGGAGGCCGGCCCCGGACCCCCTTCAACGCCGAGTGGATCCGGGTGCGCTCCGTCATCCGCCGGGCGAGCGTCGTGTTGAGCGGCGGCAGCGCGAGGGCTCGGTCTCGGAAGACCTCCACGAGCGAGCCTCCGGTACCGAACATCAGGACGGGGCCGAACTGCGGGTCGAGGCTGCTGCCGACGATCAGCTCGTAGGCATCGACCGGGCGGACCATCGGCTGCACGGTCACGCCGAGGAAATCCGCGGGGCGGGAGCGTTTCCCGACAGACTCCTTGATACCCCGGAAGGCGGCCCGGACCGCCCCGGCGTCGGCCAGGTTCAGGACCACGCCGCCGACGTCCGTCTTATGGGTGATTGAGTCCGAGTGCAGTTTCAGCACCACCGGGAAGCCGATCCGCTCGGCGGCCGAGGCGGCGGCGTCCTCGTCGGTGGCGATCACCGTCTCGACGGTCGGGATGCCGTAGCTCGCCAGGAGCCGCTTCGACTCGAACTCATTCAGGATCGTGCGCCCCGCGCTTCGGGCGGAGCGGACGATCTCCTCGGCGGCGAGGCGGTCGACCTCGCCCTCCCCCTCGTGCTCCGTCTCGGTCGGCGTCTCGTAGATGCCTCGGAGCACGTCGCTGTACCGCCACATGGTGGCGAAGGCCCAGGCCGCGGTGTCGGGGTAGGAGAAGGTCGGGATCCCGGCCCGGTTGAGGATGTCGACCCCGGCGGCGACGTGCGTCCCGCCCATCCAGCTGGCGAGGATCGGCTTGGTCCCGAGCCGGGCGAACGTCTTCAATCGGTCGGCCGTCCGGGTCGGGTCGGACATCGCCTGCGGGGTGAGGACGACGAGCAGGCCGTCGCTGTTCGGATCCCTGGCCGCGACCTCGACGGCGCTGGCGTAGCGGTCGGGCCCGGCGTCTCCGAGCACGTCGATCGGGTTCCCGTGGCTCCAGGCGGGGGGGAGAATCGCATCGAGGGCCGCGACCGTCTCGGGGGCCGGCGTCGCGAGTGTTCCGCCGTTCTGGATCAGGGCATCGGTGGCCAGCACCCCAGGGCCTCCGGCGTTGGTCACGATCGCCAGCCGATTCCCCTGGGGCCTTGGCTGCTTGGAGAGCACCTCAGCCATGTGAAACACGTCGGCGATCGTGTTCACCCGGAGCACGCCGCAGCGCCGGAAGGCGGCGTCGAGCACCTCGTCGCTGCCGGTCAGGCTGCCGGTGTGCGAGGCGGCGGCGGCGGCGGCCTCGGCCGTCCGACCCGCCTTGATGACGATGATCGGCTTGGTCATCGCCACCTCCCGAGCCGCCGAGAGGAACTTCCTCGCCTCGCCGATCGACTCCATGTAGATGACGATCGACCGGGTTTTGGGGTCGTCGCCCAGGTAGTCGATCAGGTCGCCCCAGCCCACGTCCAGCATCGAGCCGAGCGAGACGAAGGCGCTGAAGCCGACCTGCTCCTGGAAGCTCCAGTCGAGCACCGCCGTGCAGAGCGCCCCACTCTGGCTCAGGAACGCGACATTCCCCGGGCGGGCAATCGCTCCGGCGAAGGTGGCGTTGAGTCCGACGATGGGATTCATCACGCCCAGGCAGTTCGGCCCGACGATCCGCATCCGGCCCCGACTGGCTTGCTCCAGGACCTGTCGCTCCAGCGCCGCCCCCTCGGGGCCGACCTCCTTGAAGCCGGCTGAGATGACGATCGCCCCCTTGACCCCCGCGTCGACGCACTCTCCCACGACCCCCGGCACCGAGGAGGCCGGAGTGACAATGACGGCCAGATCCACCGGCTCGGGCAGGGAGGCGACCCGGGGATAGGCTTTCACCCCGAGCACGCTCGGCCGCTTCGGGTTGACCGGGTAGACCGTGCCGCCGAAGGGGTTGCTCAGGAGGTTCCAGAGGATCGTCCGGCCGACGCTGCCGGGCGATTCGGAGGCGCCGACCACCGCGACGGTCCTGGGAGCGAAGATGGGGTCGAGGTCGCTCCGGGTGGCGCGGAGCACGTCGTGCGCCGGATTGTGGCCGTGGGCGTCGGCGGACGTCATCAGATCCTCCGGGTGATCCATCGGGTCGTTCCGGAGTCCTCATGGTATCCGTCGCGGCCCCTCCTGGCGACGGCCACCGGGCCGATTCCGGGATCGATCGGCTCCCGACCGATTCCGGCCGCCCCCTCGAAAGATCCGGTCGACCCCGGGACCGATCCCCGGCTGGTTGCACACCCCGGACGGCTCGGTTAGGGTCGCTCGGAGGATGTCGCCGTCCCCCCGACTCGAATCTTGAGGGGCTTCGGACCATGCTCGTCGGACCGCTCATCTTGCTCGGAATGGCCTCGGCCGGTCCGACGGCCGACGAGCCCTTCGACCGGGTTTCCGCCATCCTCGAATCCCGATGCGTCCACTGCCACGGTGGAGACCGGCCGAAGGGGGGGCTTTCCTTGGAATCGCGCGCCGGGCTCCTCGAAGGAGGGCTCTCCGGGCCCGCGCTGGACGAGGACGATCCCGAGGTCAGCCCGCTGCTCGACGCCGTCTCCGGTGACGAGCCGCTGATGCCTCCCGAGGGGGACCCCCTGGCTCCCGAACAGGTCGAGGCGATCCGGGAATGGCTGATCGCGGGGGCCCCGTGGCCTGATCGGGTGACGCTCCAGGACCGCCGCTTCGACGTCCCCTGGTGGTCGCTCTCCCCCCTGACCCGCCCGGAGATCCCTTCGGTGCGAGCGACCGAGGGGATCCGGAACCCGATCGACGCCTTCATCCGCTCCCGACTCGAGGCCGAGGGGCTGGCTCCCTCCCCCGAGGCCGACCGCCGCACCCTCATCCGCCGCCTGACCTTCGACCTGCTCGGCCTGCCGCCGACCCCCGAGGAGATCGACGCCTTCCTCGCCGACGATCACCCGGACGCCTACGATCGGCTCGTCGACCGCCTGCTCGCCTCCCCCCGATACGGCGAGCGCCGGGCCCGGCGATGGCTCGACCTGGTCCACTTCGCGGACACCCACGGCTACGACAAGGACAAGCGGCGACCGAACGCCTGGCCCTACCGCGACTATGTCATCCGATCGTTCAACCGCGACCTCCCCTACCCCCGATTCATCCGAGCGCAGATCGCCGGCGACGTCCTCTTCCCCGGGGATCCCGACGGCATCATCGCGACCGGCTTCATCGCCGCCGGGCCCTGGGACTTCGTCGGCCACGTCGAGCTGCGCGAGGGGACCATCGACAAGCTGAAGACCCGGTTGATCGACCGCGACGACATGCTCGCCAACGCCATGTCCACGTTCGTCAGCCTCACCGTCCACTGCGCCCGCTGCCACGACCACAAGTTCGACCCGATCCCCCAACAGGACTACTACCGCCTTCAGGCCGTCTTCGCCGGCGTCGACCGCGGCGACCGGCCCTTCGAGAGCGCCGAGCGGGCCTCCCGCCGAGAGACGCTGCGGCGCCGGCGGGACGAGAACCGCTCCCTCCTGGAATCGCTCCGAAGCCAGATCGACGAGCTCACGAAGTCGGGCCGAGAACGGGTCGAGGCCGAGTTCGCCTCCCAGATGCGAGCGATCGACGCCCTGCCCAGGCCGACGCTCCCCGAAGAGAGCCCGACGAACGGGTATCATAGCGCGATCGCGTCTTCCCCCGACTCGGCGAAGTGGGTCCAGCTCGATCTCGGCCGGGCCGTCCCCATCGAGGCGATCCTCCTGATTCCCGCCCGGCCGGTGGATTTCCCGGACACCCCCGGGTTCGGCTTCCCTCCTCGATTCCGGGTCGAGGTTTCCGGGGACGACCCCTCCTTCGAGGATCCCATCGTCCTGGCCGATCACACCGAGGAGGATGTCTCCAACCCCGGGGATGTCGCGTTGCGCATCGCTCCCCCCTCCGGCACCGAGGTCTCGGCCCGCTACGTCCGGATCACGGCCACCCGGCTCTGGGAGCGGACGAACGATTATGTCTTCGCGCTGAGCGAGGTCATCGTCCGATCCGGAGGCCGCAACCTCGCCCCCGAAGCGATCGTCTCGGCGCTCGATTCCATCGAATCTGGCCGCTGGGGTCGCGATCACCTCATCGACGGCGCCGACAGCCGCCACCTCCTCGCCGACCTGGACGACCCGGCGACGCTCGAAGCGATCGAGCGCCGGGCCTCGCTCTATGAGTCGGCCGAGCGGACGCGAGTGGCCGAACTGGCCCGCCTCAGGACGATGCTCGTCCCCCCCGAGACGCTGGCCGCCGCCGAATCGATCGAGGCCGACGCGATCGCGGTCGCCGGGGATCTGGAGGCCATGCCCGAGCCATCGCTCGTCTATGGCGTTATCCCGAGAGAACCGCGACCGATCCACGTCCTGGCTCGCGGCGACGTCGAGCAACCCGGCGAGGAGGTTGGTCCCGGGGCCCTGTCCTGCGTCCCCGGGCTCGACTCGAACGTTGACAGCTCCGCCGACGAGGGAGCCCGGCGGGCCGCCCTGGCCGAGTGGATCGCCTCTCCCAATAACCCGCTGACCTGGCGGTCGATCGTCAACCGCTCCTGGCAGGACCGCTTCGGCATCGGCCTCGTCGACACGCCCAACGACTTCGGCCGCAACGGCTCGATGCCGTCCCACCCCGACTTGCTCGACTGGCTCGCGGTCGAGTTCCGCGACTCGGGAGGGTCGCTCAAGGCCCTCGACCGCCTAATCGTCTCGAGCGCCACGTACCGGCAAGCCTCCGATCACAACGAGGACGCCGCCCGGATCGACGCCGCCAACCGCCTCCTCTGGCGTCAGAATCGCCGACGCCTGGAAGCCGAGGAGATCCGAGACGCCGCCCTCGTCGTCGGCGGCGTGCTCGACACTGCGATGGGAGGCCCGGGCTTCGACCTCTTCCGCTTCAAGGATGATCATTCTCCCATCTACGACCACGACGACCCGGCCCACGTCGACCCGATCGAGGGCCGGCGTCGGACCATCTACCGCTTCGTCGTGCGGAGTGTGCCCAACCCCTTCCTCGACTGTCTCGACGGCGCCGATCCGAACGTCAGCGTCCCCATCCGGAACGAGACGATCACAGCGTTGCAGGCCCTCGCCCTGCTGAACGACCCCTTCATGATCGCCCGAGCCAAGGATCTCGCCGATCGCGTCGAGCAGGGTGCGGAAGACGCGCCGGGCCGGATCGAGGAGGCGTTCCGGATCGCCCTTGGAAGGCCCCCCACCGATCGGGAGCGGGCGGAGCTTGCCTCCTTCGCGACCCGGCACGGCATGGCCGCCGCCTGCCGATTGCTCATGAACACAAACGAGTTCGTCTTCGTCGACTGAATCAGACAGAGCGGATCCGACGCGAAAGGGGCTGGCGATGATCGGAACGGGGACGGGGATGAGCCGGCGATCGTTCCTCTGGCGCTCGGGAGGAGGGCTCGGCGGCATCGCGCTGGCCCACTTGCTCGGGGTCGAGGGCCTGCTCGCGTCGGACGAGGCCTCCTCGCCCCCTCGGGCCGATCTCAACGGGGGCCTCCACCACCCGGCGAAGGCGAAACGGGTTGTCCAGTTGTTCATGTCCGGCGCCGCGAGCCAGTGCGACACCTTCGATTACAAGCCGCTGCTCATCAAGCGCAACGGCCTGCCCTTCGACCCCGGCGGCAAGGTCGAGCTGTTCCAGAGCGAACCGGGAGCGGTCATGGCCAGCCCCTGGCGCTGGCGGCAACACGGGGAATGCGGCGCCTGGATCAGCGACCTGCTCCCGAACCTGGCGTCCTGCGTCGACGACATCGCCTTCCTGCCGGCGATGGTCTCCTCCTCGAACGTCCACGGACCCGCGACGTTCCTTCAGGCGACCGGGTTCGTTCGGCCGGGCTTCCCGGGGATGGGGGCGTGGATCTCCTACGGCCTCGGATCGATGAATGAGGATCTGCCAACATTCGTCGTCCTGCCCGACTCCCGCGGCTTCGCCCCGAACGGCCCGGCCAACTGGAGCGCCGGCTTCCTGCCCGCCGAACACCAGGGAACGATGATCCGCCCCTCGGCCCCCCGGCCGATCCGCAACCTCCGGCTCCCCGACGCCCTCTCCCTCACCGACTCCGCCGAGCGCGAGGGCCGCGACCTGCTCGCCCGCCTCAATCTCGAGCACGCCGACGACCGCCCCGGCGACTCCCGCCTTGACGCCCGCATCGCCTCCTACGAACTCGCGGCCCGCCTTCAGCTCAGCGCCCCGGAGGTGCTCGACCTCTCGGGAGAGACCGAGGCGACCTGCCGCCTCTACGGGCTCGACGCCGAGATCACCGCCGACTTCGGCCGCAACTGCCTCATCGCCCGCCGCCTGCTCGAGCGCGGCGTCCGCTTCGTCCAGATCTGGAGCGGCGCCGACAACGGCTTCCCCCGCCGCAACTGGGACTCCCACGAAGACCTCGCCCGAGACCACGGCGAGATGGGCACCAGCATGGACCGCCCCGCCGCCGCCCTAATCAAGGACTTGAAGACGCGAGGATTGCTCGACGACACCATCATCCTCTGGACCACCGAGTTCGGCCGCATGCCCTGCTCGCAGGGCGGCAAGGGGCGCGACCACAATCCGTTCACCTTCACCAACTGGCTGGCCGGCGGCGGCATCAAGGGAGGCGTGACCTACGGCTCGAGCGACGAGTGGTCGTACAAGGCGGCCGAGCACCCCACCACCGGCTACGACGTGCATGCCACCGTCTTGCACCTGCTGGGGATCGACCATACGAAGCTGACCGTGAGGCACGACGGTATCGACCGCCGCCTGACCGACGTGCACGGGCACGTCCTGCTCGACATCCTGGCCTAACCCCGAGTCCCCTCCGATGAGACATTCTCTTCCGCTCCTGCTCGCCTCCTCCCTGCTGGCGGCCGCCTGGATCGCCACACGCCCCTCCTCCGGTGTCGCCCAGCAGGGGAGAGGAGGACTCGCCGGCGCTCGGCCGACGATCGAGGCGATCGATTACGCCAGTCTCCAGCTCGCCATCGACGCCCTCCCTCCCGAGGGCGGCCTCGTCCGGCTGCCGGCCGGGACCTTCGAGCTCGATGAACCGCTTCGCATCACCTCCGAGGACGTTTGCATCGAAGGGGCCGGGACCGCCACCCAGCTCAAGAACACCAACACCGACGGCGAGCCGACCATCCTCGTCGCTCCTGCCGGCTTCGATCAGGACAACCGCGCCCGCCTCTGGCGGATCCGCCTGGCCAACTTCCGCGTCACTGGCAACGAGCGCAGCGGCCCCGGCATCGTCGCCCGAGGGGTGAACGAGCTCTTCGTCGATGGCGTCACCGTCAGCGAGCACGGCGGCGACGGCATCGTGCTCGACAATTGCTACGAAGATCCTCGCATCTGCAACTCTCTGATCACCTACAACAAGGGAACCGGCCTGAACCTGATCGCCTGCCACGACATCGTCGTCTCCGCCAACCAGTTCGAAGAGAACATCGACGCGCTCCGCTGCACCGACGGCTACAACCTCTGCATGACCGGCAACTGCGTCGACGACCATCTCGGCAACGGCGTCGTGATCGAGAACACCTACGGCTCCGTCGTCTCCGGCAACATGATCGAGGAATGCCAGGGCACCGCGATCGTCCTCGACCGAGACTGCTACGGCATCGCCCTGAGCGCCAACGTCATCGCCCACGAGTCGGCCGACGGCATCGACCTGCGAGACGCCCACGGCATCGCGGTCACCGGGAACGCCTTCCCGATCGTCCGCCGGCACGCCCTGGTCATCGGCTCCGCCAGCGCCCGGGTCGCCGTGACCGGCAACAGCTTCGCCGATAGCACGATCGGCCCACAGTCCGAGAAGCGATTGGAGGGCGACCGCGAGGCCGGCGGCGTGGTCCTCGACGGCACGAGCGACATCGCCCTGAGCGGCAACCTCTTCTCCGGCGTCGGGCCGAAGGCGATTGAGGTGCGGGGGAACGTTCGCCGAGTGGTCGTCGACGGGAACGTCTTGACCGAGGTGGAGGAGGGCGACCTCGGCTCGCTCGACAATTCCGAGATTGGCGACCTGATCTCCCCCGCGACGAGCCCCTCGCCGTGATCGGAGCGCTCCCTACCAGTGCATCACGTATCCGCCGTCCACGTTGATCGTCTGTCCCGTCACGTTCCTCGCCAGAGGAGAGGCAAGGAAGACGGCCATCGCAGCGATGTCCTCGGGCTCCTGCCAGCGGTTGAGGGGGACAAGCTTCCGGATCTTCTCCAAGCTCCACTGCTCCCAGCTCTGGCGGGCCTCCTTCGGTTGCGTGGCCGACCAGGCCTCGTAGACGGATCGGTTCAGCGGCGTGTCGACCATTCCCGGGTTGATCGTGTTCACTCGGACGCCGCTGGGGGCCAGGTCCTTGGCGGCGCACTGGGCGAAGTTGATCAGAGCCGCCTTCGAGGCGCTGTAGGGCGGGTCGGTTTGCGAGCCGATCTGCCCGGAGACGGAGGCGATCATCGTCAGGGTCCCTCGCCCGGCCTCGGCCATCCTCGGGCCGAAGGCGTGCGCCACGTTGACGGCGCCGAGGAGGTTGACGCGGAGGACCGGCCCCCAGTCCTCCGGCTCCAGGTTCCAGAACGGCATGCCGAACTTCCCCGAGCCGACGGCCGCCGCGTAGACCAGGTGGTCCACGCGGCCGAGGTCGCGGAGCGTGTCATCGGCCACCTGTCTCATCAGCTCGGGATCCGTGACGTCGGCGACGTACGCGGCGGTCGGCCGTCCGGAGAGGCGGCGGTACTGGCCGGCGATGAAGGAGACGGTTGGGCTGCGGTCGACGTACGCGACGATCGCGCCGGCCTCGCTGAACCCCTCGGCGATCGCTCGGCCGATCCCCCGGGCGGCGCCGAAGATGATGGCGACCTCGCCCTCCAAGTCGATCCGCATGTGCTGCCCTCCGGTTGCACCATCGAAGATCGGCCAGGATGATGATTCCCGACGGCCCAATCAAGCCCCGCCCCGAACACCCTCGCACGATCACCCGCCGATGGACACCCAGCCCCGCTCTCCCCGTCCCCGGGTCGCAGCCGACGGCCCACTCGACCCAACCGTCCTCGCCCTGCTCGGCGATCGGGTCGAGCTGCTCCCCTGGGAGGCGACCGCCGGGCCGATTCTCCCGGTCGATGGGCTTTATACCTACGGCCACCCGGCCGTCGACGCCGAGATGCTCGACCGCCTGCCCGGCCTCCGGGTGGTGAGCAACTACGGGGTCGGGATCGATCATATCGACATGGCCGCCGCCTCCGCCCGGGGGATCCCCGTCGGCAATACCCCCGGCGTGCTCGACGGCGCAACCGCCGACCTCGCTTTCGCCTTGCTGCTGGCCGCCTCTCGACGTGTCGTCGAAGGGGATCGCTACGCCCGCTCCCCCGCCTTCACCTCCTACGATCCCGGCTCCATGCTCGGCCGGGAGGTCCACGGCTCGACGCTCGGGATCGTCGGCCTCGGTCGGATCGGCGAGAAAGTCGCCCGCCGCGCGATCGGCTTCGACATGGCCGTCTGCTACCAGAACCGAAACCCCCGCCCCGAGGTCGAGGCCGCGCTCGGGCTCCGCTATTCCAGCTTCGAGCAGCTCCTTGCCGAGAGCGACTTCGTCGTCCTCTGCGTCCCCCTGACCGACCGCACCCGAGGGCTCATCGACGCCAACGCCCTCGGCCGGATGAAGCCGACGGCCGTGCTCGTGAACGTCTCCCGGGGGCCGGTCGTCGTGACCGATGACCTTCTGGCCGCCCTCCGCTCCGGCACCATCGCCGCGGCCGGGCTCGACGTGACCGATCCGGAACCGCTCCCGAGAGACCACGGATTGCTCGCGATGGACAACCTGGTCCTCACCCCCCACCTCGGGAGCGCGACCGACCGCACTCGCCGCCGCATGGCCGAGCTCTCGGTCGCGAACCTGCTCGCCGGCCTCGACGGCCTCCCGCTGCCCAGCCCGGTCCCGCCGACTGCCCTGGGATCCCCCTGAGCCATCTCCCAGCAGGCCCTGGTCCAGTCGAGCCGAGGAGAGTCCGCTCCCCGAGCCGTCCTCGCCGCGATGGCTAGACGAGATCAGTCGCGTCCCGGCTCGATGGCCCTCATGAGCGAGGAGAGCCGCCGGTTCATGGTGGATTCGGCCTGGCCGGCCTCGAGCCTCCCCCAATCTCCCCGGGCGGAGGCAACCACGATCCGATCCCCGGGCAGGATGACCGAGCAGTTCCCGCCGAAGCCAATGGTCATGACGGCATCGGGCGGGGCATCCGGCCAGGTCCGTGTTCCGGGGTGCGTTCTCCCCGAGGCGTTGAACCACCAGTTGAAACCGTAGATTCCCGGGCCGAACTCGGTGAAGTGGTCCGACCCGCCGCCGAAGGTGCCCAGACCGAGCGGATCCTCGGTCTCCGCCTTGGCGGTCTGCGGCAGGTCGGCCGGCACGTCAGGCGTCATGAAGTCGTCGAAGAAGCGGGAGGGGAGGAGCTGCCGGTCCCCCCACCTCCCCCGGTTCAGCCAGAACCAATCCAGGCGGGCGAAGTCGCGCACCGAGGCGATCAGTCGACGACGACCGTTGAACTCCAGGCCGTCCTGAAATCCCAGCGGGCCGAGCCGGGCCGGGTCGCAGACGACCTCGCCAGGTTCTCCCCGGAAAACGCGGTCGAACAGGGTTTGCTGATAGAGCTGGATGGCGAAGTCGTTGTACGCCCAGGCGGCTCCCGGGGGCTCGGGGCGGGCGTAGCCGCTGGTCATGTCGGCCAGGTGGCGGAAGGTGATCGCACGATCGTTTCCCTGGAGATCCCAGCCGAACTCGGCGACGGGCTGATCGACCCCCGAGACGCGGCCCTCCTCGATCGCGAAGAACAGCAACGTGCTGAACAACGGCTTGACCGACGAGTACCAGTCGGATCGCTCCGACTGGTCCCCCCATTGCTTCACCACATAGCCGTTCCGGACGACGCATCCCCGGCCGCCGAGCTCCTCGGCGAACCGATCCAGCGCTTCGGGGTCGAGGCCGAGTTCCGCCGGATCCCGATGCTCCCATCCCTCGCCGGGGAAAACGACCTCCGCGTCGGCATCCGGGCCGACGAGCAGGGCCACAATCAGCGGAGCGATCGCTGCGATCATCCGATTCACCTCACCGCACGGGGAGACCTCTCGCCTCCAACTCCCGGGCGGTCATCTGGCGGGACTCCCCACGAACCACCTCCAGCCGAAATAGAAGGGGACGCCGAGCGCGATGCTCAGGAGCGAGGCGATGGCTGCCTCGCTCCGCTGCACGCACGCGGCGACCGTCAGCGCAAGCGTCGCGAGCAGGTAGACCGCCGGCACGACCGGGTAGCCGGGAGTCCGGAACGGGCGGGGCAGATCCGGCCGTCGGAGGCGGAGGACGAAGACCGAGCTAATCGTCAGCATCGAGAAGAGCGCGAGCCCGACCCCCGCATAGACGATGATCCCCTCGAACGACCCGGTCCAGAGCAGCACCAGCGACCAGGAAATCTGCATCGCCGTGGCGACGGCCGGCGTCTTCGATGGGCCCGACAGCCGGGCCGCCACGACCGGGAACTGACCAGCCTTCGCCATGGCGAACGCGACCCGAGGCCCGGTGAGAATGAACGCGCTGAGCGATGCCAGCAGCGTCAACCCGATCACCACCGACAACCCCGCCGCGACCCGTTCCCCAAACAACCGGGCCGAGGCCAGTTCGGCGATTCGAGTCAGGGCGTTCAACGGCTCCTGATTCCCCGCCGCCTCGGCACGTTCGACGATCGCCCCGAGATCCCCCGGGGTCAGGGCCAGGGCGTAGAACAGGTTCAACGCCAGGTAGAGCAGGACGACCAGGCCGGTTCCGAGGAAGATCGCCCGGGGCATCTGCCTCCGGGGGTCGGCCATCTCTCCGGCGAGATAGGCGGCCCCGTTCCACCCCGTGTAGGCGTAGTAAACGTAGACCAGCGACGACAGCGCCGACAAAACCAGCCCCCGGTCGATCGCTTCGATCGGAGGAGCATCCGCCAGGTTCTCCCACCGCCCCCATCCCGCGGCCAGCCCGAACACCGCCAGCCCGGACAGTAGACCGAACTTGAGCACGGTCGAGGCCCCCTGCACGCCGACCGAGCCGCCCCGGGTCCAGGCGTGAACGTGCCCGAACGCCAGGATCAGCACCGTCGCCAGCCCTCGGCGGGCGATCAGCCCCGTCGGGCCGTCCAGCTCGATCGGCCGAAGGAGGTATTCGCTGGCCGCGAACGCGGTGGCGGCGATCGGCGCCCCGAAGCCGATCAGAAACGACACCCAGCCGGAAAGGAACGCGGCCAGGGGTCCATAGGCTTCATACAAGAACACATAATCCCCTCCCGATCGGGGGAGGGCCGCGGCCAGCTCCGCCAGCGAGAGCGCCCCGCAGGCGGCGATGACCGCGCCGACCACCCACAGCGCCAGCATCCACGCGTTGCTGCCGACGAAGAAGGCCGTGAAGCCCGAGGTCGTCAGCACCCCGGTCCCCACCATGCTGGCGACGACGACGAAGGTCGCCGTCGCCAGGCCGAACGAGGCGGGTAGGTCGGCACCCTCGCCGGCGCGAGGATCCTCCGGGTCGGATGCCATCAGCGGTCAGCTCCCCGTCGGCGACGTCGGACGGGAGGGTCGTCCGGTGAGGGCTGCCGATCAAACACAGCGAAGAAGTTCTCCTCCAGCTCCGGCGCGGCCTCGCCCTCCGGGGCCGACAGCTCGAACCCGGCCGAGGTGATCTCCGAGAGGAACGTCTGCCGGTCGGCCCGGACATGCTCCAGGATGAACTCCGAGCTGACTCCCTCCTTCCGGTCGAAGTCGATCACGACCAGCCGTCCCCCGGGACGCAGCGCCCGGTGGATCCCGGCCAGCATCGCCGCCGGATTCTCGAAGTGATGATAGGTGTCGCAAATGAACACCAGGTCCACCGATGCCGGCGGCAGGTTGGGCGAATCCTGTCCGCCGAGCACGGTGCAGACATTGTTCAGCCCCTCCTTTTTCGCCCGATCAGCGATATACCTCAGGAAATTCGGGGCGATGTCCACCGCGAAGACCGCCCCCCTCGGGCCAACGGCGGCCGCCATCGGGATCGTGTAGAGGCCGGTCCCGGCGCCCACGTCGGCCACGTCCATGCCCGGCTCCAGCCCGAGCGCCCGGACCACCTCATCCCGCCGGGTGAAGACCTCGCGCGACTCGCTCTCGAATCGCTCGACGTAGCGTTCCACGTCCGGTTCCCGGAACGAATCGTTCAGCTCCGGCTTCGCGCCGGTGATCTCCTGCGATCGAACCGCCGGGGGGGCGGCCAGGGCCAG
Organism: Tautonia sociabilis; assembly: GCF_003977685.1. Classification (GTDB taxonomy): domain Bacteria; phylum Planctomycetota; class Planctomycetia; order Isosphaerales; family Isosphaeraceae; genus Tautonia; species Tautonia sociabilis. The sequence continues at coordinate 74,013 of NZ_RYZH01000019.1, forward strand.
AGCGAGGAACACGACCAGCAGGCGGGGGAACATGACAGGCCTCCTTGGGCCGGTGGGGACAGGATCGGGGCCAATCCTCGGGCGTCAGGCCCCCGTCGGGGGGGCCGTCCGGCCGGACGATCGGGATTCCGGCGATCGGGCGGAGCGGACCAGGACGGCAATGGATCCCGTCGTGACCATCATCACTGCCGTCCCGAACAGTTGATTGAACCCCCGGACGGCAGGGTCGGCCTCCGGGATCGGGAGGAAAACGGCGAGGCAACCGACTCGTTCCCCCCGGGACCTCCGAGTCCCTCGGAATCGTGATCTCGCCAATGTTCGCCGCGAGCGAGGGAGCCCGCCACAATCGTGCCGAACGTTCCGAGGAAGCGCCGGCCGACGATCGGCCCTTCCCCCCGCCTTCCGAGGAAGGCCAGGGCGATCGGCAAGGCCGCGACGTCGAACGGTCCGAAAACCTGGGGCCGGGCCACGACGGGCCGATCCGGTCGAACGCTCCCCCGCTGTTCGGCAGCGCCGGGCTCCCCCGGCCCTCCAGGACGATCGGGCAGGGCGTCACCGCGAGGCCCAGGCAGGAGTTCCCCTCGATGCTCGGCACCGCGACGACCAGCGTCGATGACCTGATCGTCCGTGTCATCTCGGGGCCTCCCCGGGGGACCGAATCGGATGCCCCTCGTTCTATCGAGGACCACCGAGGATTTCCAGCGCGTGCCGCCGCCGGTGGGCCGTTGTTGCGCGGGCCACCGGCCACTACGCTGGCAGGCGCGGGGGGACATCCCCCCACCCGCCACCTCACCACTCCCAATCCCTCGACGGAGCGATCTCGCGATGAAAACCAACGTCAGCCGGCGCGGCTTCCTGGGCGCTGGGGCCGCCTCGCTTGGCTACTTCTACACCGCGCCGGCCTACTCGGCCGCCCGGCTGGGTCGCAAGCCGAACGAGACCCTCCGCTTCGCCGGCATCGGCGTCGGCGGCAAGGGGAGTAGCGACATCGACCAGGCCGCCAACCTTGGCGAGGTCGTGGCGATCTGCGACATCGACGAGGGCCGCATCGCCCCGAAGGCCGAGAAGTGGCCCGGCGCGAAGGTTTACTACGACTTCCGCGACCTGCTCGATGAGATGGGCAAGGAGATTGACGCCGTCACCGTCTCCACCCCCGACCACACCCACGCGCTGGCCTCGCTAATGGCCATTCGCATGGGCAAGCATGTCTACTGCCAAAAGCCGCTCACGCAGACCGTCTTCGAGTCTCGGGTGCTCAAGGAGGCCGCCCGCCAGCACGGCGTCTGCACCCAGATGGGCAACCAGGGATCGGCCGAGAACGGCCTCCGGCGCGCCGTCGAGCTGATCCAAAGCGGCCTCATCGGCCCGGTCCGCGAGGTCCACGTCTGGACCAACCGCCCGGTCTGGCCGCAGGCCCCCCAGATCACCTCCCGACCCGACAAGGCCGACCCCTGGCCGAAGTCGATCCACTGGGATCAGTTCATCGGCGGCGCCCCGCTGCGGCCCTATGTCGCCGAGGTCTACCACCCGTTCAACTGGCGGGGCTGGTGGGACTACGGCACCGGCGCCATCGGCGACATGGCCTGCCACACCGCCAACATGGCCTTCCGCGCGTTGAAGCTCGCCCACCCGGTCGCCGTCTCGGCCGAGAGCGGCGAGGTCAACCCCGAGACCTACCCCGCCTGGGCCCGCGTCACCATCGAGTTCCCCGCCCGGGAGGACATGCCGCCAGTCACCCTCACCTGGTACGAGGGCCGTGAGAACGGCGAGCTCGTCCTGCCCCCGAAGGAGCTCCAGGCCAAGATCCTCGCCCCCGGCGAGAAGCTCCCCGGCAGCGGGTCGATCCTCGTTGGCGACGAGGGGATCCTCTACTCGCCGAACGACTACGGCGCCAAGTTCCGCATCCACCCCGAGGCGCTGGCCGAAGGGAAGAACCTCGACACCCCCGAGCACCTGCCGGCCAACGGCCAGGGCGACCAGGGGATGAAGAACGAATGGGTCGAGGCCATCACCGCCGGCAAGCCGGAGATCGCCTACTCGAACTTTGACATCGCCAGCCTGCTGACCGAGGCGTTCCTGCTGGGGAACGTCGCCATCCGCACCGGTCATCGCCTCGAGTGGGACGGCCCGGCCCTGAAGATCACCAATTACCCCGAGGCCAACGCCTTCATCCAGACCGAGTACCGCCGGGGCTGGGAAGTGACCCGAGGCTGAGCCCCGACCTCCTACCGCCCCTCGTTCCCCGCGCGGCCGGCGGCCGTGCGGGGGACGCCCGGGCCGTTGTCGACGATGCGACGCCAGGACGGCCTGCCGACCACTGCCGGCCCACCGTCACTCGGGCGGTCCGGCCGGTTGTCACCGTACCGGCAATGGCGCCTGCCCCCGCCCGCAATCCCCACCATAGTTTCATCTCATCAATAACGCTCACCACGATCCGACGCAGGCAATCCGCACGAATCCCGGCCATTTCCAAAGATGGCGGGTTCGCGCATGAGGGGTATTTTGCCCTTGCAACGGCAGGGTGGGAGCGGTCATTCTCTTCGGATCGCTGCGGCAAGGGGGCGGCCTGAACCCGAGTCGGGTCGGCCGTCCCAACGCCGATCGCAGGCGCAGGGAGCGTCCCGCCGCGGCGATGTACGGAGACCCGAGAGCGCACCTTCACGATGATTCACATCCGCACCCTCTCCCTGATCGGCCTGACCCTTGCCGCCGCGACGCCGTCCGCCCGGGCCGCGTCCTCGGCGGATCCGCTCTGGGGGCTGATGATCGCCCTGGTCCAGGCCGCCGCACCCGGCGTCCCGGTGGGCGACGACGGAGAGGCCAGGACGGCCGATGAGACTCGCGCCCTGATCGGCGACGATGACCTCCGTCGCATGCTCGATTCCGCCGTCGACGTCGCGCAACAGACGACTTATCCTGCCCCGAGACAACGGCCGACCTATTACTACACCATCCCTCGATACGCCAGGCCGGCCACCGGCGGGTATCAGACGTTCCAGAACACCGTTAATGCCGCGGTGACCTACTGGACCGGCCAGCCCCCGCGGCCCTCCTACTACAACCAGCAGGCCGCCCCGGTGGCCGCCTACGCCCAGCCGGCCGCCCCGATCGATCCCGCCACTCAGCCCGCCGCGACGGCCCAGCCGGCCGCCGCGTCCGGCGACCCCTACGGTTTCACCGCCTGGCTCAACGGCGTCCGCGCCCAGTACGGTCTGGCTCCGGTTTCGCACGATGCCAACCTGGCGGCCTGGGCCAACATGAACAACGCCCAGCAGAACAGCTACGGCCTCGGGCATCACGTCATGGGCCCGGCTCGTCGCCAGAACAGCGCCATGGGCTCGTTCTCCACGATTGGCGCCCAGTGGCTCGCCTCTCCGGCGCACGCCGCCGCCTTGCTCGACCCGTCGATCCGGGTGATTGGCATCGCCGGGATGGGGGCCTACTGGACCTTCAACGCCTACTGAGCCCTTCCGGGGCTCTCCGGAGGGACGTCGGATCCGTCCGTCGATCCTCCGTCGCGCACCACCGGGACGCGGACGCCCGTCGGCCTCCGCATCCCGGCCGACCGGGACACACGGAGGCGTCCCGGTCTCCCCCTTCGACTTCTTCTCCTCCGCCCCGGAGACGACGGGCCTCGGGGTTCCGCTCCGCTCCGTCGGGCCGCTATGATGGAGCCCTGCCGGATGGGGCTCCGACGCCCCCCGCCCTTGGCTTCCCCCGCTTCTTCCGGACCGGAGGTCCCCGGTGTCGTCCGAATCCGAGCGTTTTCACACGGTCGCGAAGGTCGGGGAGATTCCCGAGGGGCACGGCCGTGCCTTCGACGTCGACGGCGTCATGGTCGCCGTCTTCCTGGAGGGCGGAACCTACTACGCCATCGAAGACTACTGCCCCCACCAGGGCGCACCGCTGAGCGACGGCCTCGTCTTTGACCGCTCCGTCACCTGCACCTGGCACGGCTGGCGCTTCAGCCTGGAGGACGGCCGCCACCTCGAGGGCTCCCGGTCTCGCGTTCCCACCTTCCCCGTCCGAGTCGTCGGCGACGAGATCCAGGTCAACATCGATTGAACCGAATCGAGAACCGCCCCCAATGCGAGCCGCCTACATCGAGTCGCACGGCGACGCCTCGTCCATCATCGTCGGACAGCTCCCTGACCCCTCCCCCGGGCCCGGCGAGGTGCTCGTCCGCGTCGGCGCCGCCGCGATCAATCCGATCGACCTGTATCTCCGCGCCGGCCGCGTGGCCATGCCGATGAGCTTCCCCTACATCGTCGGGACCGATGTGGCCGGCACCGTCGAGGCGATCGGCCCGGGCGTGACCCGCTTCCGCCCCGGCGACCGAGTCTGGGGATCGAATCAAGGGCTGCTCGGCCGCCAGGGCTCCGCCGCCGAGCTGCTCTGCACCGACGAGCGATGGCTCTACTCCACCCCTCCCAGCCTCTCCGACGCCGAGGCCGCCTCGATGGCCCTGGTCGGCATCACCGCCCACCTCGGGCTCTTCGACCGAGCCCGGCTAAAACCCGGAGAGTCGGTCTACGTCTCCGGCGGTGGCGGCGGGGTTGGCTCGATGGTCATCCAGATGGCCAAGGCCTCCGGCGCCCGAGTCGCCACCACCGCCGGCCACGAGCAGACCCTCGACCTCTGCCGGCAACTCGGCGCCGACCTCGTCCTCAATTACAAGCAGGACGACGTCCCCGCCCGGCTCCGAGCGTGGTCCGAGGAGGGGATTGACGTCTGGTACGAAACCCAGCGCGACCCCGACCTCATGACCATCGTCCCCTTGCTCCGCAAGCGAGGGCGGGCCGTCCTCATGGCCGGCCGGGATGCCACCCCCACCCTTCCGCTCGGCTCCTTCTACCCGCGAAACTGCTCGATCCTCGGCTTCGCCATGTTCAACTACTCACCCGATGAGCAGTTGCTCTGTGCCGAAGACATGATCCGATGGGTCACCGAGGGCCGCCTCCGCCCCATCGTCGGCCGGACCTTCCCCCTCGAGCAGGCCGCCGAGGCCCAGCAGTTTCTCGAGGACAACACCGTCGGCGGCGCCGGCACACTCGTGGGCAAGGTGGTCATCACCGTCGGCGGCTGATCTCCCGCCCGGAGCCGACCAATATTTATTGGATCGCGCTGGCCGGCTCGCCGGCGCCGTCGACCGGCATCGCATAACCGGCACGAAATCAAGACGCGATCACAAACAGATTCACCTTGGGGAGCGTCTCCCCGGGGAATGGGCGCGATTCCCCCCCCGGCCCGGCCGAATCGAAGGATCGACCGGGCCGCTCCGGGTGGGATCGGGCCCCGGAGACTCTCCCACGATTCGGCCGGGAAGCGTCCAGCGTGCCGGGGCCTCAGTCCCGAACCAGGCTCTTGTACTTGATCCGGTGCGGTTGATCGGCCTCGATCCCCAGCCTCGCTCGACGCTGCTCCAGGTAGGTCTCGAAATTGCCGTCGCACCAAACGACTTGGCTGTCCCCCTCGAAGGCGAGGATGTGGGTGGCGATGCGGTTGAGAAACCAGCGGTCGTGGCTGATGACCACGGCACAGCCGGAGAAGTCCAGCAGCGCGTCCTCCAGCGCCCGGAGTGTGTCCACGTCCAGGTCGTTCGACGGCTCGTCCAGCAGCAGCAGGTTCCCGCCGGTGGTGAGCAGCTTGGCCAGGTGGACCCGGTTCCGCTCGCCGCCGGAGAGCGTGCCGACCTTCTTCTCCTGGTCCGGCCCCTTGAAGTTGAACCAGGAGACATACGCCCGAGCCGGTACCTTCCGCTTGCCCAGCTCGATCTGGTCGAGGCCGCCGCTGATCTCCTGGAAGATCGTCTTGTCCGGGTCGAGCGCATCCCGGTTCTGATCGACGTAGGAGAGCTTCACCGTGCTGCCGACCCGGAGCGCTCCCGAGTCCGGCGTCTCCTGGCCGACGATCATCCGGAACAGGGTCGTCTTGCCGGCGCCGTTGGGGCCGATCACGCCTACGATGCCCCCGGGGGGCAATCGGAAACTCATATTCTCGAACAAGATCCGGTCGCCGAACGCCTTGGAGACGTTCTCCGCCTCGACGACGAGGTCGCCCAGATGCGGACCCGGAGGGATCTGGATCGTGACCGGCTCGTCGCGGCGCTCGGCTTCCTCGGCGGCGAGCTGCTCATACCGCTGGATGCGCGCCCGATTCTTGGACACCCGGGCCCGGGGAGACATCCGGATCCACTCCAGCTCCCGTTCGAGGGTCCGCTTCCGGGAACGATCCTGCTTCTCTTCCTTCTCCAGCCGGGCCTGCTTCTGCTCCAGCCAGCCGGAGTAGTTCCCCTCGAAGGGGATGCCCCGGCCTCGGTCGAGCTCCAGGATCCACTGGGCGACGTTGTCGAGGAAGTAGCGGTCGTGGGTGATCGCCACCACCATGCCGGGATATTCCTGGAGGTGGCGTTCGAGCCAGGAGACGCTGTCGGCGTCGAGGTGGTTGGTCGGCTCGTCCAGCAGCAGGATGTCCGGGCGTTGGAGCAGGATCTTGCAGAGCGCCACGCGACGCCGCTCCCCGCCGGAGAGCTTGGTCACGTCAGCGTCGCCGGGGGGGAGGCGCATGGCGTCCATGGCGATCTCGAGCCGACGGTCCAGCTCCCAGCCGTCGGCGGCCTCGATGCCGTCCTGCACCTCGGTCAGCTCGGCGAGCAGGGCGTCCATCTCGTCGGCGTCGGGTCCCTCGGCGAGCCGAGCGTTGATCGCGTCGAACCGCTTGAGCAGGGCTCGAACGGGGCCGACGGCCTCCTCGACGTTGCCGAGCACGTCCCGATCAGGGTTCAGGTGAGGCTCCTGAGGCAGGTAGCCGATCGTCGCCCCCGGGGCCGGCCGGGCCGTCCCGAGGAACTCCTTCTCCTCTCCGGCCATGATCCGCAGGAGCGTGCTCTTGCCCGCCCCGTTCGGCCCCAGGACGCCGATCTTGGCCCCGGGGTAGAACATCAGCGTGATGTCCTTCAGGACCTCTTTCTTGCCGTGATTCTTTGAGAGGCGCTCGATGGTGTAGATGTACTGCGGGGGCATCGACGATCCCGGGTGCGAGGCTCGACGGCAGGGCGCGCGGTCAGGACTCTTCCCCCGTCGGCGGCCAGGACCCCCCGGCGCCGGACCGCGCACGACCACCCAATTACACCGAATCGCCCGGGGCTTCGGAACCCCAGAATCACTCGGCGATCGGGTCCCTCAACCCTCCGGAACAGTCATGAGCGGCCCGAGCGCCGCATGACGGAGCAACAACCCGCGGGCCGCTTCCGCCACGGCCGGGGGGGTCAGCCCGGATTGCCGAAGCATGAACTCCTGGCTCCCCACCCGAGGGGCGAACCTCGGCGGCGTCCCCAGCCGACGGAACGGGACGCCCGACGCCGACTCCGCCAGCACCTCGGCCACCGCCCCTCCGAGCCCGCCGACAATGCTGTGCTCCTCGAGCGTCAGCACGGCCCCCGTCTCAGCCGAGGCCCGCAAGATCGCCCCCTCGTCGATCGGGTGAAGCGTGTGCATCGACACGACCCGGGCCGAGATGCCATCGGCCCCGAGCAGCTCGGCCGCATCGACCGCCGTCTTGAGCATCCCCCCCGTCGAGAGAATCGCCACGTCGGTCCCCTCCCGGACCGTGATCGCCCTTCCGATCCGGAACTCGGGCTCCGCATCGTGGACGGTCGGCTCTCCCGCCCGACCGATCCTCAGGTAGCACGGGCCGGGGAGATCAGCCACCGCCCGGGTGGCGAGCCTGGCCTCGACCGTGTCCCCCGGCGCCACCACCCTCATGCCCGGCATTGCGCGGAGCACGGCGAGATCTTCGGTCGCGTGGTGCGTCGCCCCGAGCGCCCCATACGCGAAGCCTCCGCCGACGGCGACGATCTTCACGTTGGCCCCGTGGTAACAGGCGTCGTTGCGGATCTGCTCCAGGCATCGAAGCGTGGGAAAGTTCGCGATCGAGTAGGTGAACACGACCTTCCCACTCAGCGCCCATCCGGCCGCCAGCCCGGTCATCGCCTGCTCGGCGATCCCCACGTTGAGGAAGCGGTCGGGGAAGCGCTTCGCGAAGTCCACGACCACGCCGAAGCCCAGGTCGCCGACGACCAGGCAGATCCGGTCATCCCGTTCCGCCAGCCGTGTCAGCTCCTCGATGAACTCGGTCCTCATGCCGACGCCTCCAGTTCGATCCGGGCCGCCTCGTACTCCTCGCCGGCCGGGGTCCGGTAGTGCCAGAGCAAGCGATCCTCCATGAAGCTCACCCCCTTCCCCTTGACCGTATGCGCCACCAGGCACGATGGCTTCCCCGGTTCGAACGGAAGCGATCGCATCGCGTCCAGGATCTGACCGAGGTCATGTCCGTCCACTTCTCGCGTTTCCCAGCCGAAGCGTTGCCACTTCCCGGCCAGGTCCCCGAGGTCCAGGACCTCGCGCACATGTCCGAGGCTCTGAATCTTGTTGAAGTCAACGATCACCGTCAGGTTGTCCAGCCGGTGTTGCGCCGCGATCAGGGCCGATTCCCAGATCGTGCCCTCGTCGCACTCCCCATCTCCCAGCAGGACGATGGTCCGGTACGGCATTCCCGACCGCTTCGCCGCCAGTGCCATCCCGCAGCCGATCGGCAGGCCATGCCCGAGCGACCCCGTCGACACCTCCACCCCCGGCACCCCCTTGTGCGTCGCGTGCCCGGCCAGCTCGCCGCCGTCTGAGTAGAAGCGCTCCAGCCAGTCCTCGGGGAAGAAGCCCCGCTCCGCGAGCATCGCGTAATAGATCGCGCAGGCGTGCCCCTTGCTCAGGATGAATCGGTCTCGACCCGGATTGCCGGGGTCTTCCGGATCAATCCTCAAGATCCCCCCGCCGTAGAGCGCCGCCATCAGCTCGGCCATCGAGAAACACGAGCCGACGTGAGAACTCCTCGCCCGCCGGATCATCTCCATCGTCCTCAGTCTCAGCCGACGTGCCAGCTCGGCCAACTGGGCAAGTTCCTCTTCGGTGGGTGGCATGGTTCATCCTTGGGATGGAGTGCCTGAGCGTTCTCAATGGATGATGGGTCACGGTGGATGTCGGAGGTCGGATCGAAGGTGGGGACCCAGCGGAAGCGGGAGAGGGGCGGAGGATGGCCGACGGGACAACGCTCGCCCAGACGACCTTCCCGGGACGGGTCGCTCGGGAAGACCCGGTTCGCCGCCCCTCCTCCGCGTTCGATCATTCCGCCGCTCTCGATCGCCTTCCCTGCTCCGCCTCCTCCCCCGAGGGAGCCCCCGCGGGGAGGATCTCCATCCTCGCCTCCAGGCCGGCCCTCAGGAGCCGGCCGGGATTGGGGACCTCGGCGATGATCACGCAGGTCTGCGTATCGGGGTCGATCTGGGGGTCGATGAACACCAACTCGCCGGGGAACCAGCGATCCTCGACCCACAGCTCCGTGCCGCCCACGTCCGGCGCGATCCGGACGGGCTGGCCGGGGTGGACGTCCCAGGCGTCCTTGACGTCAAGGTGTCCGGTCACGCGCACCCGGTCGACATCGACCACCCGGATGACGGGCTCGTTCGGCGAGATCGGCTCGCCGGGCTCCTTGTACAGCTCGACGACGATCCCGTCGTGCGGCGCGACGAACTGCCGGAGCCGGAGCATCGCCTCCGCTTGCTTGCGCTGCATCGCGGCGATTTCCCGCTGATACTCCGCCTCCTCCACCGCCAGCGCGGCGGTCGTCGCCTCCAGCCGGCGGAGGTTGAACTCTTCCAGGCTCAAGGCGTCTCGCCGCATGAGGATCTCCGAGGCGCGCAGCTTCTCCGCCGCCTGGTCGCGCCGGGCCTCGTTGATGCGTACCGTGATCGTGCTCTCGGCCTCGATCGTCCTGAGCGCCAGTTCGGCCCTCGCGTCATCGTCCTCCAGCCGGCCGAGCACCTGTCCGGCCTCGACCGAGTCCCCCCGACGGACGAGGCATTCCTTGTAGATGCCGAACTGGGCGGCACCGAGGTCTGTCGTGTTCGCGTATTCGATCGTGCACCGGCGGAGCACCGCCAGCGGCGGCGGCCCCCCGCCCTCCCCGTCGGGGACGTCGGGGAAGAGGATCGGTCCGAGCGACAGCAGCATCGAGGTCGTCAACAGCATGGTCGGGTCCCGTCCATCAACTCATTCCGTCTCGAAATCGCGTCGAGGGTTGGAAAAGCGCCGGAGTCGGAGTCCAGGATCGAACCGCCCCGGGCGGCTCTCCCGGGGCCGTCGATCAACCGAGCTTCCCGTTCCCGTTGACTCCCCGGCCCCCGTTGCCGAAGCCAGGCCCGGGACCGCCGGTCCGGAGTCGTCGCAGCAGAGAGGCCGGCGCCCACGAGGCCGACGCCCCCTCTCCAGCCGCCGTGCCCGACGGCCAGACCGATCCCGTTCTCGGGCCCGAGCCGTCGACGCTGCCGTACGAGCGGCCGTAGCGTCCGTAGTACCGCCCGGCGTGGAGGAACTGCGCGTCGTCCGAGCCGTCGGCGTTGACGACCGAGCCGAGCAGAGGAGTGCCCATCATCTGGACCACCTCGGCCACCCGGTGCATCGCCGCCCGGCGGATCTCCGAAGGCCGCAGCACCAGCAGCACCCCGTCGGCCGAGGGCGCGACGATCGACGGGTCGGCCACGTAGAGCAGCGGCGAGGTGTCGATCAGCACGCGGTCGAATTCGCCCCGCAGCTCGGCGACGAGCGAACGGAACCGCTCGCTCATCAGCAGCTCGGCCGGGTTCTCGACCGGACCGCCGGTGGTCATGATCCGCAGGTCCTCCGCCGCCGAGGGCTGCAGAACCTCGCGCCACGTCGAGATCCCCCGCAGCACCTCCGACAGCCCTGGCGCCCGGTCGATCCCGTGGATCCGGTCCTGCGACGGCTTCCTCAGGTCGCAGTCGATCAGCAGCACCCGACGCCCCGCCTGCGCCAGCCCGATCGCCAGGTTGCTCGTCACCGTGCTCTTGCCGTCCCCCGGCGAGGGGCTGCAGACGACGATCACCCGCACGTCCCGCTCCCGACGGACGAACTCCAGGCCCGTCCGCAGCGCCCGGTACGCCTCGGCCGTCAGCGACCCGGGCCGCTGGTGCACCACCAGCCCCGGCTCGGTGGTCTCGGCCAGCTCCGCCTTGGAGAGCCTGGGGATCACCCCGAGGATCCGGGAGCCAAGCATGGACCGCACCTCGTCGAGCGACCGGACCCGGCTGTCCAGCCCATCGGCCGCCAGGGCGGCCATCGTCCCCAGCACCAGCCCGGACATCAGCGCCATGCAAAGCGTCAGCAGCACCCTCGGGCGCACCGCCTTGCGCAGAGCGTGCGGCGGCTCGATCGTCTGCGTGACCACGCCGCTGTATTCCCCCACCAGCTGGGCCTGCTTCAACTGGTCGACCACCGTGTTGAAGAGCCGCTGCTGACGATCAAGCTGTGCTCGGATGTTCTCCTCCTCCGCCTGATCGTTGAGAATCTGCCTGGCCTGCTCCAGGTCTTCCCGGAACCGATCCGTGTACTCCTGCTGCAGGGCCTCGACTGACGCCACCGCCTGCTCGATCGACAAGATCAGGTCGTCCACCTCGACCGACTCCACGCTCCTCCTGGAATCGGCCGCCACCTGCTGCACCCGGGCGATCTGCTCCTCGATGTCTCGGACCCTCGAGTAATCGGCGCCGAAGCGGTCGGCGAGCCGCTGCTGCTCGTTGATCAACTGCCGAACGTAATCCGACGCCAGTGCCTGGCTCCGGCCCGCCGAGCTGCTGATCGCCAGGCTCTCGCCCGGATCCCCCCGGAACTGACCCAGGGCGTAGGCGATCCCCGCCAGCCCCACCCCCTTCTCCCGCAGCGACTTGCCCAGCTCCAACTGCGTCCGAAGCTCCACCGCCCGCACGAGTGTCTGGTTGATCACCGAATCCCAGCCGTCGACCCGTCGGGTGATGAACGACCGGCCCGACTGGTCGGTCGCCAGCACGGTGTTCTTCTTGCGGATCTCCAGGTACTTCTGCTCCAGGTCGACCAGCTCCTTGCTGATCAGGTCGCGCGCCTCGGTGATGAGCGTGACGACCTTCGTGTTGTTCGACTGGTAGCTCTCCTCGAGAAACGCCTCGAAGCTCCGGATCAGCGCGTCGGTCAGCAGGACCGCCTCCTCCTTGGTCCGGGCCCGGTAGTCGATGCGGAGGACCGACGCCGCCCGGTCCGGTCGGCTGACGTCCAGCTCCTCAATCGCCGCCTGGGTCGGCGTCTTTCCCTCTCGCTTGGCGAGCTGCAAGGTCGGCAGGTTCTCGACCCCCACCTGCTCGATCGCCCGACCGACAATGTGGGGGCTGCTGAGGATCGCCGCGTAGGTCGGGAAGCGGTCGACCCCCCCCTCGCCGCCGCCGGCGTCTGCCTCGGTCACCTTCAGCGGCTGTCGGCCGGTCTCCAGCACCAGGACCCGGGCGGTCGCCTGGTACATCCTCGGCGTCCGCACAAGGTAGATCGCGGCCGCCGTCAGGCAGACGGCCAGGCCCACGGCCGACCACCGCCACTCCCGGCGGACAACCCGGATCAGGTGCTTGAGCTCCGCGGCCCCCAGATGGGCCGACGGGTTCGTATCGCTCGCGAGGGGTCGGTCGCTCATCGTCGAATCCGCTTCGCTGCCTTGAGGGTCGGGGAGCCTCATCCTCCGGGAGTACTCTCCGGCGCCGATCTCCCCGAGGAGAACTCCCCGACGCCCTCCCGGCCGATTCCGGGCGAACCCTCGGTCGAACTCCCGGACGGCAAGCAGGCATCGAGAGGGCCAACGGACCTCGGACGACGCCCGACGCGCGACGGGCCCTCCGCCCCCGGTCTCCCGCCCCCAGGCCCCGCTCCTCCCCGAGTCGCGATTCCCCGCCCCCTCCTACGGCGACGCGGCCAGCGCCCCCGCCACCTTCCTTTCCGCTCGGGAAACCCGCTCGGCTTTTGCCAGGCATCGACGAACCGACCAGATGCTCGCCAGACCGAGCACCGAGAAGCCAGCCAGCGACGCCGTCGCCGCCTCCATCGGCCCGGAGCCGAAGATCATCACCGCACTTGTCACCGCCAGCGCCAGCCCCAGGTTCACCGCGTTGTGCGGCCAGACATCCAGGGCATCGATCGGTCCCCGAAGAACGATATAGGCCACAAACGGCACGGCCGCCGGCAGCAGCCTCCGCGCCAACCCGGCCGCCGGGGTGAAGCCCTCGTCCAGCAGCATCGTGATCACCGTCGCCAGGCTCGCCTCCGCCGCCAGCACAATCAGCACCCCGGCCGCCAGGCTCGCCATCAGGGACCGGTCAACCAGCCTCCTCGCCTCGCCAATCCTCCCGTCGGCCCGCAGCCGGCTGACGATCGGCAGCAGCAGCATGCCGGCCGCCGTGAACACCGAGCCAATCATCTGCACCAGGCTCAGGCCGAACGACACGAGGCCCGCCGGCTCCAGCCCCGATCGGTGCGCCACCAGAATCGTCGGCACGGCGAACAGGCCGAACATCGCCAGATCGCCGGGCATCCTCGGCACACCGAACCGCACCAGCTCCCGAAGCGCCGCGCCCCACGCTCGAGGAGTCCCGATCCGCAGCCCCGCCGCCAGCGACAGCCCCGCCACCGCGGAGGCGACCGACCAGCCAATCCCCAGCCCTAGCAGCGCCCGGGGCACCTCTCCCCCCGAGAGCGCCACCGCCGCCGGCGGCACGGCCGCCAGGTTCACCAGCCAGAGCGTCCCGGCGGCTCCCAGGCGCATCCTCCCCATCTCGAACCCATAGACGATCGTATGGCCGCAAAGCCCAAGCACCGCCGCCACCGTCGGCCAGACGAGCTCCTCGTGCCCCCCCCGGCCGAACATCAGGACCGCCATCGCGCCGGGCCTCGTCGCCGCCCCCAGGGTCAGGGCCGCCATCCCCGGCACCGCGATCAGCCACGCCGCCAGCAGGAACACTCCGCCCTTCCCCCCCCCCTTCCCCGCCGGGAGGGAGGCCACGCACCTCGGCAGGCTCACGCTCAGCCCCAGCATCATCGGGAAGGCCAGGATCGAGATCGCCCTCCTCGCCACCGCGTACGCGCCGAACCCCTCCACCCCAAACGCCAGGGCCGCCAGCTTGAACGTCAGCATCCCCGACACCAGCGCTCCCAGGTGCGACGCCGCCGTGAACGCATAGCGCGCCGCCTTGCTTCGCCGTGTCGGGCTCCGGCCCAATGCCGGATCGCCTGGATCGGAGTCGTTCGTCATCGGAGGGGCGCCGAGGTCGATTGGCCAGGGAATCGGGATCGCGATCGGGGGGGATGGTCCGGCTCGGTCCTCGCCGGCTCAAGCGACCTCGCAGGCTCGTCCTGCCGCGACCGGCCTGGCCTCCTCGAGCAGGCCCAGCCGATCAACCACCTCCCGAAGACACTCGACCTGCCGATCGCGCCCGAAGGCCCTCAGGGCCCGATCCCGGCCCGAGTCCCCCATCCTCCGGCCCCGATCGGGGTCATCGAGCAGCGTCCGAAGGGCCGCCGCGGTCTCCTCCCAGCGCGTCGGGTCGACCAACATCCCCGTCTCACCGTCGACCACCGCGTCCGCCACTCCCCCGCAACGGCCCGCGACCACCGGCTTGCGCCTCAGGTTCGCCTCCAAAAAGGCGATCCCGAATCCCTCGATGTCGCACCCCTCCCTTCTCGACGGCATCACGAAGATCTCGCTCACCCGGTACAGCGCGTCCACCTCCTCCGCCGACCGAGCCCCGACCATCCGCACCAGATCCCCCACTCCCAGGGCCCGGATCTGACGCTCCAGCGCCTCCCGGTCCCCTCCGTCCCCCACGATCACGTAGGCCAGATCCGGGTAGTCCTCCCGCAGATCGGCCAGCGCCCGGAGGACCATGTCATGCCCCTTGCGCCTCACCAGCCGGGCAACCGTCAACAGAACCCGCTTCCCGTGCAACTCGAAGCGGTCCCGGATCGCGTCGAGTCCCTCGTCCGTCGGCTCCGGGGTTGGCTCCACGATCGGGGGGACGATCAGGACCCGGCCCGGATCGACCCCCAGGCCGTCGACGACCAGATCCCTCGTATAGGCGCTGATCGCCACCACGCACTCGGCCCGTCGCATCATCCGACGCAGAAAGGGCCCGGTCCACCGCCGGTCGGAGAACTGGAGCAGCTCGCTGCCGAAGGCGACCACCGCGTAGCGAACCCCGAAGAGGCGGTGCAGAACATACCCAGCCACACCCTCATGATTGCACTTCATCAACAGCAACATCGGCCTTGGGAACCGCAGGCAGCCTCGGAGCCCGGCGGCGAACAGCGGGAGGATCTTCACATACTTTCGGTTCAACACCGACGGGCCTCGGCGCGTCGGCGCTCCTCCGATGGGACGGTCCGAGGGGTCGGGCACCGAGGCCTCGACGCTCAGATCGACCCCCAACTCGACCAGCGACCGGGCGATTGACTCCGAGTAGGCCGAGACCCCCCCGAGCTGCGGGGGAGCGTCGGCCGAGAGCATCAGCAGGGGGGTCGCCATCGTCGGCCTCTCGCGTCCGGATCCGGTCCTCCTCTCCGGCCGCCCGCGCGGACGGCCTCTCGGGAGAACCTTACGACGCCCCGGGCCTCCGGCCGACCGATTCCTCCGGCATCAGACCGGCGTGAGGGCGTTCCTCCCACTCCTCGAGCTGAGGAACTCCGAGAGGAACGCATGCAGGTTCGCCATCCGGATCGGCTTGGTGAGGATGCCATCCATCCCCAGGTCCCGACAGCGACGGTGATCCTCCTCCAGGGCGTGGGCCGTGAAGGCGAAGATCGGGGTATAACGGCCCTTCCCGCGCTCGGCGAACCGAATCTCGGCCGTCGCCTGGAGGCCGTCGAGCCCCGGCATCTCCAGGTCCATCAACACCAGGTCGAAGCGATCCCGGACCGCCGCCTCCACCGCGAGCCGGCCGTCCGGCACCGCCTCGGCGCGGCAGCCGAGGAGCCGGAGCATCTGGCAGACGAGCTCCCGATTGGTCTCGAAATCCTCGGCGACCAGAACCCGCAACCCGAAGCTCGGCAACGGCGACCGCGACGGAGGGGCCGAGACGATCGCTTCGGGCCGAAGCGCCCGGAGAATCGCCTCCCGCAGCGCCGACCGTCGGATCGGCTCGGAAACGGTCAGGGAGTCGGGTTGCTCGGTCCGGGCCGGCCCCCCGGCTCCCGGCCGGCGGACCAGCACCCGGGGCAATCGCTCGCCGAGAGGCGCAAGCCTCCCGACCTCGGCGGACATCGCGTCGTCGACGATCAACACGCCCGGCCGATCTTCCCAGGACTCGTCGAACAGTCGAATTCGGGCCTCGGTCGGAGAGGAGACCGCCTCCACCAGGCTCCCCCACGATCGCAATTGCTCGACCACCGACGCTCTGCCCAGGTCGTCTGGCGCGAGCACCAGCATGCGGAGCCCTCGGAGCTCCGGCGGGCCCGCCGGGTCGGGCCGGATCCCGTCCGGCTCGGCCTCGGGCAGCGTGACGACCAGGCGGAACGTGCTGCCCACTCCCGGCTCGCTCTCCAGTTCGATCCGCCCTCCCATCAGGTGGGCCAGGTGCCGGCTGATCGCCAGCCCCAGCCCCGCCCCCCCCCCCCCGCCGCTCCCTGCGAAAACCTCTCGAAGATCGCCTCGAAGTCCCCCGGCTCGATCCCGATGCCCGTGTCCCTCACACTGATTGAAAGCGACACGCCCCGGGCTCCCCTCCCGATCGGCTGGACCTCCACCACCACCTCGCCGTTCTCGGTGAATTTCACGGCGTTGCCCAGCAGGTTCATCAGGATCTGTCGGAGCCGCTTCGCGTCCCCGACCACCCCGAGCGGCACCTCGGCCGACACCAGACTGAGCAGCCGGACTCCCTTGCGGTGCGCCGTCGGAGCCAGCAAGGCGGCCACGTCCTCGACCAGGGCCCTCAGGTCCATCGGCTCGGGCCGAAGCACCATCCGGCCCGCTTCGATCTTCGACAGGTCGAGGATGTCGTCCAGGATCCCCTGCATCGCGTCGCCGCCGGATCGGATGGTTGAGACCAGCTCCCGCTGCTGCCGGTCCAGGTCCGAGTTCGCCAGCAACTCGGCCGTGGCGATCAGCCCGGTCGTCGTCGTCCGCAGCTCGTGGCTCATGTTCGCCAGGAAGGCCCTCTTGGCCCGGACGGCCGCCAGGGCCCGATCCCTTGACTCGACCAGAGCCGCCGTGTCCCGCTGCGCGTCGGCCCGGACCCGTTCCCAATGCGGGACGGCCTGCTCCCGATCCCGCTCGAGCCGACCGCGGTCATTTGCGTCACTCCCCTCGAGGAGGAGCACCACCACCCTCCCCGACCCGTCCCGGACCGGCGTGATCGAGAGGTCGATCAAGGTCGGCTCGCCCTCGGCCCCCATTGCCTCGACCTCGAGCCGCTCGAAGGCCCCCCTCGCCGCCCCGGCCAACGCCTCCCGGAGCCTCCTCCTCGAGTCGCGGTCGATCCCCCCCCCGATCGCCTCCCAGACCGGAAGGCCCACCACCCGCTTCTCCCCCGCCCCGCCGAACCCCGGCGCCGACCGAATGACCTCCAGCACCCGGCCATCGGGGTCCAGCACGCCGAGGAACGGGCCCTCCCCGTCGAGGATCGCCCGGAACCGCCGCTCCCCCTCCATCCGGGCCGCCTCCGCCTCCTTCCGGGCGGTGATGTCCTCCACCATACCAATGAAGGACGCCTCGCCGAGCGAGTCGTCCTGGAGGACCGAGAGGCTGAGCATCCCCCACACGACGGTCCCGTCGGCGCGAAGGAACCTCGCCTCCGACCGGCGAAACCGGACCCGGCCCGAGGCCATCGCCTCGATCCCTCCGCCCCCCTCGCTCCGGTCGCCGGGGAGGGCCAGGTCCTGAAGCCTCATGCCGAGGAGCGTGTCGGCGTCCCGGCCGAAGAAGCCGCAGAGCGCCCGGTTGACGCTCAGCAGCGTTCCATCCGAGGCGACCACCGCGATACCGACCGTCGCCGACTCGAACGACTCTCGGAACCGATCCTCTCGGCGCCGGCGGGTCAATTCCGCTCGACGACGCCGACGGGCCTCCCGCCAGGTCAGCCCGGCCATCCCTCCCACGCACCCTAGAACCGCCAGCATCGCGACGGATCGGCCCCGCTCCTCCTCCGGCCCACCAGCCGCCGGGATGTCGAGGCCGGCCCTCCCTCTCCCCCGCTCGACAGGAGGGCCCGGCGCGGGGCCATCGGGACGCCCGCCCCCGTCCCCGAGGGACTCCTCGTCGGCCCGCGCGGCCGCAGGGGCCAGGCTCGCGCCGACCACGATCCCCGACGCCAGCAGGACGAGGACCAGCGTCCTCCGGTTCGATCGCGCCACGGCATCACTCCGCCCAGCCGAACTCGCCACGAGCAACAGGAGGATCCGAACGACCGAAACCCGAAGCTCCGACCCGATCTCGGCAGCCCTGCCGGGACGAGACCTCAGTCTTCAGGGCCGAGGATCCGATCGGATGCCGTGCTCAAGCACACACGCCATCAATTGCCCCAAATCGTTCCTGGCCCGATTCGGGAACCGACGATGACGTGAGGCAACCGCCCGTCGCCCCCTCGAGACGGACCGGCAACCGACAGCGCATCCGCCTTCGGATGCGCACCACGACGACGAGCCCGGCCAGAAGGTGTATCGGGCCGGCCCCGATTCCACCTCGGACCCACCCATCGAGGGCGACGATGCCCACCATGCCATCTTGGGTCCGGGAGAGAATGGTCGGACTATAACCGTGGCGGAAGCGCCCCGCAAGGACGGTCCTGTCGAACTCTCGATCGGGCCCGAGGACACGGAGTTCGCCGCTCCCCGACCGGCCTCACCGACCCATTCCCGTCCTCAGGTCCGATTCGTCCTGCAATTGGCGCCGGTGCGACCGGGAGGCTCGGCAGTCCCGCCGTCGGGCCCTCCCGGTCGCCGTTGGGCACCGGCCCGGGAGGTTGCTACAATGGCCGGCCGCGGTCGGCCCCCGGCGCCGATTCGCGACGCTCCCCGATGGACAGGACCCCCTACCGATGATCGATCCCCGAGTCGCCAGCGGCCTGCGGGACCTCCTCCCGTCGGCCATGATCCCGCGAGAGCGGATGCTGGAGACCCTGCGCAAGACCTTCTCCTCGTTCGGCTTCGTCCCCATCGAGACGCCGCACATCGAGCGCATGGAGGTCCTCACCGGCAAGGGGGCCGGCTCCGACGAAGTGCTCCGCCAGATCTTCGCGGTGACCAACACGGGAGGCACCCCCGGCGAGCTCGCCCTCCGGTTCGACCTGACCGTTCCCCTGGCCCGCTTCGTCGCCCGGCACATCGACCAGCTCGGCACCCCCTTCAAGCGCTATGCCATCGGATCGGTCTTCCGAGGCGAGCGGCCCGCCAAGGGCCGCTACCGCGAATTCACGCAGTGCGACTTCGACATCGTCGGCTCCGAGAGCCCCGTCGCCGACGCCGAGATCGCCCAGGTCATCCACGACGCCCTCGCCGGCATCGGCGTCCCCGACTTCTCCCTCCACCTGAACAACCGCAAGATCCTCGACGGCCTGCTCGACTCCTTCGGCGTCATCGACCGGAAGGCCGCCGTCCTCCGGGCCCTGGACAAGCTCGCCAAGGTCGGCCGAGACGGGGTTCTCAAGGAACTGACCGCCGCCCCCCGGGGCTCCGAAGGAGGCGAACCCTCCCCCTCCCTCCCGGCAATGACCGCCGATCAGGCGGCGACCCTCCTCGACTTCGTCGAGCAGGGCAACGGTCCCGGCGACGCCGTCCTGGCGATGGCCGAGGCCCGGCTCGGCACGCACGAGGCCGCGAAGGAGGGGATCGCCAACCTCCGAGCCGTCCTCGACCTGCTCGACGCCGCCGGCGTTCCAACCGACCGCCTGGTGTTGGATCTCGGCCTCGCCCGAGGACTCGACTACTACACCGGCATCGTCTTCGAGACGACCGTGACCGGTTGGGAACGCTTCGGCTCCATCTCCTCCGGGGGGCGGTACGACGACCTGGCGAGCCTTTATATCAAGCGACGCCTCCCCGGCGTCGGCGCCTCGATCGGCCTCGACCGGCTGCTCGCCCTGATGGACGAGGCCGGCTGGCTCCCGGGCTCCTCGACGACCGTGCCGGTCCTGGTCGCCAACTTCCCCGGAGTCTCCCCGACCATCCCCGTCCGACTGGCCGCCCGCCTCCGGGCCGCCGGGGTCGGGGCCGAGGTGTACCCCGAGCCCATCCCCATCGGCAAGCAGATGGGCTACGGCTCCACCCGAGGGCACGCCGTCGCCGTGATCGTCGGGCCCGACGAGGAGCGGAGCCAGGTCTTCAACCTCCGCGTCCTCGCCACTCGCCAGGAGGACCGCGGCCTCTCCTGGACGACCCTGGAGGACAGCGTGCGGAGCGCCCTCCGCGCCCTCGGCAAGGCCGACAGCTATTGAGCCCCGGCCGCTCCCCCCTTGCATCCGCCCCCGGCCCGGAACCGGACCCTCTCCCGCCATGCCCGACGACCTGCCCCCGACCGCCCCGCACCGAGAGGCACCCATCCCCCAGGTCCGCGGCACTCGCGACTGGCTCCCCGGCGCCTATGCCGCGATCGCCTCGCTCGAGCGGACCCTGATGGACCGCTTCGTCGCCGCCGGCTTCCAGGCGATTCGGACCCCGATCCTCGAGGTCACCGAGCTGCATGAGCGCAAAAGCGGCGCCGCCATCGTCTCCAAGCTGTTCGAGGTCGCCGACGGCCCCGCCCGGCTCTGCCTCCGCCCCGAGCTGACCGCCAGCGTCGTCCGAGCCTTCATCGACGCCGAACCGGCCCCCGAGATTCCCTGGCGCGTCTGTTCCTCCGGCCCCGTCTTCCGCTTCGAGCGCGATCCGGGACCGACCCGATCCCGCGAGTTCACCCAGGCGGGCGTCGAGCTGCTCGGGGCTCCCGGCCCCGAGGCCGACGCCGAGGTCATCGCCCTGGCCGTCGACTCCGCCCGGGCCGCCGGCGTCGCCGACCCGAGGATCCGGGTCGGACATACCGGCCTGATCGTCGAGCTGCTCGACCGCTCCGGCCTCCCCTCGGCCGCCGTCTCCAGCCTGATCGAGCACCTCAGCGACGCCGCCTCGGAGGGCCGCGGCGTCCGCGCCCTGGAGTCGGCGTTCGACCGCCTCTCCGGCTGGCTCCAGGGTGAGGCCGAGCGCGAGGCCAAGGCCGTCCTCCCGGCCATCGATCAGGCGGACGACCCGGGCGTCGACCGCCTCTTCCGCCACCTCGTCCCCCGAGTCACCGGAAGACGCACCGGCCGGGAGATCATCGGCCGCCTCCGCACCAAGTGGGCCCTCGGGCACTCCCTCGGCGAGGCCCTCGACCGGGTCCGAGACCGCGTCCACTCCCTGGCCGACCTCCGAGGCCCCGCCGTCGAGGTCCTCCAGCGGCTGGAGCTGGGCTTCTCCTCGATCGCCCCCGGCACGATCCGGGGATTCCTGGAGATGCTCCGGCTGCTCGAAGGCCGAGGCATCCCCCCCGAGCGTGTCGAGCTGGATCTCGGCTTCGGCCACGGCATCGGCTTCTACTCTCAGATGATCTTCGAGCTCGCCGCCCCCACTCCCTCCGGCCCCGTCGCCATCTGCCACGGCGGCCGATACGACGGCCTCGCCCGCGTCCTCGGCTCCGACCGCGATCCCCACGGCGTCGGCTTCGCCTTCGGCGTCGAGCGCCTCTACCACGCGCTGGAGGCCCTCCCCCGATGATCGACCCGATCCGCATCGCCCTCCCCTCCAAGGGCCACCTGTACGAGGGGGCCGTCGACCTGCTCAAGGCCGCCGGCTACAAGGTCCGGCGCGCCAGCGACCGCCAGTACGAGGCGACCATCGGCGGCCATCCTCGCTTCCACGTCGTGTTCATGAGGCCGACCGACATCGTCATCCAGGTTCAGGAGGGCCGCTGCCACCTGGGCGTCACCGGCATGGACGTCTTCGCCGAGCACCAGGCCGAGGCGACCGACGCCGTCGTCGTCGAGCCGGACCTCGGCTACGGCGGCTGCCGACTCGTGGTCGCGGTCCCCGAGAGCTGGATCGACGTGACCCACATGCTCGACCTCGTCGACCTGACCACCGAGTTCAAGGCCGCCGGCAAGGCCTTCCGCGTCTCGACCAAGTACGGCACCCTCACCCAGGCCCACTTCCGCCGCTGGGGGATCTACCACTACCAGATCATCCACTCCGAAGGCGCCCTGGAGCTGCACCCCACGCTGGAGATCGCCGACATCATCGTCGATCTCACCAGCTCCGGCACCACCCTGAAGGACAACCGCCTCCGGGAAATCGAGGGGGGCAAGGTGCTCGACTCGGCCGCCTGCCTCATCGGCCACGCCCCGACCCTCCGGGAGCTGGTCGCCGAGGGGGACACCGGCCCGCTCGCCCTGCTGCTCGACGGCCTCGACGGCGTCCGAGCCTCCGACGGCCAGCTCCTGCTCGAGGTCGCCGGCGGTCCCGAGGAGGGGCACCAGGCCGCCGCCGTCGCCGCCTACCTCGCCCAGCACGGGGCCCAGCACGTGGTCCGAGGCGAGGTGTGGGATGAGCGCGGCCGCTCCTGCTGGCGGGTCACGGCCCTGGTCGCCGCCGGCCGACTCACCTCGTACCAGCGCGAGCTCATGAAACTCGGCGCCCGACGCGTCGTCGGCCTCCCCACCCGCTTCCTCTTCGATGCCGAAGGCCCCCCGTCCACCTTCGACCGCCTCCGGGAGCACCTCGCCCCTCATCCCTCCCGGTAACCGGGCCCCCGCACCACCTTCCCCGGCTTCTCCCCGGTGTGCTTGCCGTCCCGGACGACCGCCCGACCGTTCACGAACACGGACTCGACGCCGACCGACAACCGATGCGGCTCCTCATACCTCGCCCGGTCGGCGATCGTCTCCGGGTCGAACACGACCACGTCGGCGTCCATCCCCTCGCGGAGCAGACCCCGGTCCCGGATCGACAGCCGATCCGCCACCGCCAAGGTCATCTTGCGGATCGCGTCCTCCAGTGGGATCACCCCCTCCTCCCTCACGTCCTTGCCGAGAATCCGAGCATCCAAGCCGGAGGAGCGGCGATGCACCAGACCCTCCGCCCGCTCCGGGTCGTCACCGTCGGCATCGGGACCGAACGTGATCCTGGGCCGACGCCGTTGCACCGCCACGTTCTCCTCACCGATCCACTCGGAGTTCGGGCCGCGGATCGGACCATCAACTCGCCCCCCCCTCTCGATCGCCAGCCCCATCCTGAACGACTGAGCATCCCCCCTTCCCCCGGTTTCCGATCCTGCCCGTCGATGCCCGTCGTCATCCTCCATACGCTCCGTACCGCTTCAGCCCGCTCCGATACAACCACCGGCAGAGCGCCACGAAGAACACCACCCAGAAGAGTTCCAGCGCCAGGCCCCAGAGCAGCTCGGCCCCCTGCACTTTTCGCAGGAAGATGACCGCCGGGAAGTACGCCATGTACTGGAACGGGAGCAGCTTCAGCAGTCCGGCCCAGAAGGGGGGCAGGAAGTCCAGCGGCAGCATCTGGCCGGAGATGAAGAAGTTCAGCGTCATCACGACCCAGAGGATCGACGTGATCTCCAGGAACCAGAACCCCACCATCCCCACGCTCGCCTCGAAGAAGAACCCGATCAGGAAGGCCATCAGGAGCGACGCGACGTACGCGGCCCAGATCCCCGGCTCGGTCGGCACGTTGCCGATGAAGAACCGGTAGCAGACCCCGAACAGCAGCGCATAGGGCAAGGCCGTGCCGATGATGTACGCCGTCTTGTGCGCCATCCGGTACGAGAGCAGGTAGCCGATCAGGTCGAGCGGCTGGATCAGGTACTTCTTCAGCGTCCCGTCCCGCACCTCTCGGGCGATCCCCCCGGCCAGGCCCGGCATGCTGGAGAACATCCGGCTGATGTTCACGATCAACAGGTAGCAGATCGTCTGCTCGTAGGAGAATCCCGCCAGCGTCTGAGAGCCCGCCCCGGCGTAGATCGCGTTCCAGAGCAGAATCGTCGTCAAGGTCGGCAGGAATCGGAAGAGGGTCGTGATCAGGAAGTCGGCGCGGTAGGTCATCCGCTCGGCGAGCGAAACGCGGTAGATCATCGCGTACTTGCGCAGCATCACCCCGAGCCCTCGATCGGGCGTCTTGGTCGGCCCTCGACCGGGGAGGTCGGGCTCGGGCGACTCCACGCCGCCGACGGACCGCGAGCCTCCCCGGGAGGCAGGGAGGCTCGCGGCGTCCAGTTCAGGCGGCGTCATGGTCGGCCCCCCCCTTCCCCTCCTGGAAGACCCGGGCAATCACCTGCTCCAGCGGCGGATCCTGCACGACGACGTCAGCCAGCCGGTAGGCGTCGAGGATCGCCCCCAGCACCTCGGCCACCTTCGCCCGCTCCACCCGGATCTTCGCCTCCCCCCCCTCGACCCGCTCCACGTCGCCAAACCGCGCCAGGTCCGAGGGAGCCTCCCCCTCGGCGAACTCCAGTGTGATCAGCTTCGTCTGACCGAACCGGGCCGACAGACCGGGCAGGCCACCGTCGTAGATCAGGCGGCCATGATTGATGACAAGCACCCGATCGCAGAGCGCCTCGACGTCCCTCATGTAGTGCGAGGTCAGGAGCATCGTCACCCCCCGCCGGGTGTGGTACTCCTTCAGGCACTTCTGGATGGTCGCCTGCGCCACCACGTCGAGGCCGATCGTCGGCTCGTCCAGCAAAAGGAGCCGGGGCCGGTGCAGCAGGGCGGCGATCAGCTCCATCTTCATCCGCTCGCCCAGCGACAGCTCTCGAACCGGCTGCCGGGTCAGGTGGGCCACGTCGAGCAGGCCGGTCAGCTCGTCGATCGTCTCCTGGTACTCCGCCCTGGGGAGCTGATAGATCTCCCGGTGCAGCTCGAAGCTGTCCTGCGCCGGGAGGTCCCACCAGAGCTGGTTCTTCTGCCCCATCACCAGGGCGAACTGGCGACGGAAGGCGTCGACCCGGTCTGACGGCGTGTAGCCGAGCACCGAGGTCGTCCCCCCCGACGGGAAGATCAAGCCCGAGAGCATCTTCAGGGTCGTCGTCTTCCCCGCCCCGTTCGGGCCCAGGAAGGCGACCATCTCCCCCGGCTCGATCGTGAAGCTGATTCCCTCGACCGCCCGGACCTCTCGATACTCCCGCTGGAACAGCCCCCGGACGGCGCCGGCCAGCCCCTCCCGCTTCTGGAAGACCCGGTAGGTCTTCGACAAGCCCTCGGCCTCGACGATCGGCATGGCGACGGCGCACCCTCCCTGTTCTCAAACTCCCCGCCGACCCCCCATCATCCTCGAAGTCGCCCCGGGGAATCAAGCCGGGCGGATCGACCGATCGATCGATCGACCGACCTCATTGGGATCCCCGAGCGCCTTCTGTGCCTGTGCGTCCCGCTCCATTCTCCCGATTCTTTGGATAAGACGCATGCTCAGGCCCCCGGAGGCACCTCGAGCCCCTCGTCTCCCTTGCCCTCCCGAGCCGGCCGGGCAACGTTTCCTAATGGGCGCGGGAACCGAGCCGCCACCTCACACCCAACCACCCAACCAAGCCGGCCGCAGGTTGCGTGCACCCATGATCCACCAGCCCGACACCATCCGGCCCGGCTTCGCTCGCAGGTCGCTCCCTCCACGCCAGCATCAATCAAAGCACGCAACAACGCAAACACGCGCACTTCAGATCGAGTCGATCGCGGACCAGGTACGGGGAATGCTTACCGGCGCCGGGCAGCCTCCCGGTCGCGTTCGGCGAGCGGAACGAACCCAAGTCGATCCCGTATCCCCGGATCAGTCATTGGTTTCCGTCCGAGCGGCCGAGCGCACCGCCTGGGGTTGCTCGGTGTCCGAGCGCGCGTCTTCGGCCGGTTGCCTGGCGATCCTGCTGGCGACCTCCGTGGTCCTCCCCCCGGCGGCGCAGGCTGGCTGGCATCCGCTGAGCCGGGGAGAGCCCCCGACCCTGAGGCTCTGGGAGCCCTACCGGCCCGGGGCCATTCCCGTGGTCCTGATCCACGGACTGGCGTCGGATGCTGGGTCCTGGGAGCCGATGATCGCCCGGCTCCGGACCGATCCGGTCCTGGCGGATCGGTTCCAGTTCTGGACCTTTTCCTACGACTCCTGCGTCGCCCTGCCCCTCTCCGCCGCGAGCTTCCGCGCGGCCCTGGTCCGAACCCGAAGGGAGATCGACCCGGGCGGGATCGACCCGGCGCTGGACCGGATGGTGCTCGTTGGCCAGAGCCAGGGGGGCCTGATCGCCAAGATGGCCGCCCAGGACAGCGGCTGGACGCTCTGGGACGCCACCTTCAGCCGGAGGCCGGAACAGATCCGGTGCTCGTCCGAGGGCCGAACCGCGTTGGTCGCCGCGTTCGTGACTCGTCGGGTGGCCTCGGTTTCCCGGCTGGTCTTCATCGCCACGCCGCACCACGGCTCCGCCGGCCCGGCCGTGCCGGCGGCCCGGCTCAAGGATCGGCTCTTGAGCGGCCGTCGCCGATCGGAGCTGGCCGGGCCGATCGAGGAGGTGGTCCTCCTCAACGGGAGGGAGGTGTTGTCTCCTTCCCTCCGTCGCGTCCCCATGGGAGCGATCGGCGGCCTGTCGTGGAACAGCCCGATCCTGGAGGCCCTGCGCCGGACGCCGATCGCCCCCGAGGTGCCGTGCCACTCGATCATTCCTCGGCTTCGGCTCCCTCTGCCGGGGCTTCACACCGACGGGATCGTCCGGTACGAGAGCAGCCACCTGGAGGGCGCGGCCTCCGAGGTGGTCGTCCCCGGCCCCCACGATTCGGTGGGCCGGCCCGAGGTCGCCGCCGAGGTCGCCCGGATCCTCCGGCTCCACCTCGTCGAAGGGGGGAGCGCTGCCGGGTGTCGGATCGTCCCCGGCCGACCGGATCGGGAAGGAGGGGAGGTTCCCTGGGTGATCGGGGGCCGCGATCAGCCGAACGGCAACGCATTCATGAAGTCGTCGCCGAGCTTCTCAAAGAAGCCCTTGTCCTGCTGGCGCTGGAACTCGAGGATCTGCCGGAGGTAGCGGATGTCATCGGCCGAGGCCGTCCCCTGCTGGTACCGATCGGCGGCCTCGTGGTAGCGCTGCCGGCGCTCGACGAACCGGAGCCGGACGGGTTGGGCACGGGAGGCGGCCTCGGTCTGAGACGAGGCGGGCTGAAATCCCGCGGAGAAGAGCGAGGCCCGAGCCGGGGAGGTCCGGGAGACGAACGCCCGCTGTTCCACGCCGACGATCCATTGCTGGGTCGCCGCGTCGGCCACATCGACCCGCAGCCAGGTCATGCCCGAGACACCGGGTGGGTAGGTGTGCGCTCCCCGGATGTTAAAGCCCCCCCACGGATCCTCTTCGACCGTCGCGGGCGAGGACGTGCCGTCCCCCCAGTCGATCGCGGCCACCAGCCGATCGGCCGGCAGCGTCGTGTTGGCGACGAACGAGGCGACGACCCCATCGAACGGCTGGCCGGCCCACATCCGAACCGGGGGCATCGGGGTGTGCCGAACGGCGACCGGCGCCCCGCCGGTGGGGACCGCCGGGACCGGGCTGGCGACTGCGGCCGTGGTCGCCGGGACGGCGGCCGAGAGCAGCTGGCGCCCCTCCATCCCCTCCAGCGCCGGCCGTCGTCTGCGATCCGACCGCCGGGATCGGGCCGGCTCGGCGGAACGGGCCGAGGGGGCCTGCTTGGCGGCTCGGTCGACTCGGATCCAGCGGATCATGGGCGCATCCTCCGTGCCGTCGCCGGGAGCGGGGCTCCGCCCCGATCAAGAACCGGCGGCCCGGCCGGCCCCCCCGGGTCGGGAGGGCCCGAACCCCAGGCTCGCCTCAAGATTCTTCTATCGGCACGACCGGCCGGCCCCCTTCAATCGATCCGCCCCCGCCCCCCCCTCTGCCCGTCCTCCTCCCGAGGCTCCTCAGAAGCTGTTGATCAGGACCGCCTCCCGCTCCGACTCCTCTCCTCCCGACCGCTCGATCGCCGACCGCAGCGACCGGGCCAGGGTGAAGGCGTGGTAATGCATGGCCATGTGAAGCAGGTAGACCAGCGTCATCCCCGGGTTCCGCCGATGCTTCAAGAACCGCCACAACCGGCGGCGGTACTCTCGGCGGAGCCCCGGATCGGGGACCGCGGTCATCAGCCGGAGGAACAGGCCGATCGACTGAGCCAGCCACATCGTCTCGGAGGCCAGTTGCCGGAGCCGATGCGTCCGCCACCATCGGGCGCGCCCCTGGCCGAGCTGGAGGTTCCCCCGGATGAACAGGTCCTCCATCCGCTCGAAGTAGGCGTCGGGTTCGTACAGTTGGTTCATCACCCGGATGTAGCCGTCGCGCAGCTCCTGTCGGGAGAGCTTCAGCGGGATGACGTTGGTGCCGAAGGCCGGCCGGTCGTCCAGGTCGAGCCTCCCCTCGGCCAGCAGGCGGTCATAGAGGGGCGTCTTCGGGATCGCGTGGAGCATCCCGGTCATCGCGGTGGTGATCCGGGCCTCGTGCAGGAACTGACGCTGGGCCTCGAAGATCGTCTCGTCGTCGTTGTCGAAGCCCATGATCATTCCGCACCAGACGCCCATCCCCGCGTTCTGGATGCGGTGGACCTTCTCGACGATCGAGCCCCCCTGCCTCAGGTTCTGGAGCTTCTTGGTCTCCTTCAACGACGCCTCGTTCGGCGTCTCGATGCCGATGAAGACGAACAGGATGTTGGCCTCGACCATCAGGTCCATCAGCTCCGGGTCGTCGGCCAGGTCGAGCGACGCCTCGGTGAAGAAGGTGAGCGGATAGGCGTGGGCCTGCTGCCACTGGACGACGGCGCGGAGGATCGGCTTGATCGCCCGCTTGTTGCCGATCAGGTTGTCGTCCACGACGAAGACGATCCGCAGCCCTTCGCGGCGAATGGCCTCCAGCTCGGCGATCACCTGGCCGGCGGTCTTGATCCTCGGCCTCCGGCCGAAGGTGACGATGATGTCGCAGAACTCGCACTGGAACGGGCAGCCCCGAGAGAACTGGACCGAGCCGAAGGCATATCGGCTGGATTTCATCAGGTCGAACCGAGGCGTGGGCACGGTCGACATATCGGTCTTCTCGGCCTGCTCATACCGGTACTGGTGCCTTCCCTGCGGCCATTCCTGGAGGAACTGGGGCCAGGTCCGCTCAGCCTCCCCCACGAAGATGACGTCGGCCAGCCCCTCGAAGTAATCCTCCTGCACGGTGACGTATGGCCCGCCGACGGCGGTGAAGCAGCCTCGGCGCTTCAGCTCCTCGAGGATCTGGGTCATCCGGAACCGCTGCACGCTCATGCCGGTCAGACCGACGAGGTCGGCCCGGGCGCAGCGGTCGAAGTCGATCGGCTCGACGTTCTCGTCGATCAGCGTGATCGAATGCTCCTCCGGGGTCAGGGCCGCCAGCAGCGGCAGGGCCGCGACGGGCAGGTTGGCCTTCTTCCCCATCAGGGGGAGGGCATGCTCCAGCCCCCAGTAGGAGATCTCGAACTTCGGATTGATCAGAACAATGTCGGCCATTGGCCCTCCTGAAGCGCGGCGGACGGGGGACGGCCCTCGAGACCGGCGTCGGGGCGCCACATCATAGGCGGACCGGCTCCGCCACGCTGCGCCCGATCGCAAGGAATCGGCCCATCCCCTCGGCCGATTCCCGGCCGGGTGCAAGTCCCGGGCCTCGGCCGGCCTTCCCCTCCGCACTATGATTTCCGAGTCACCCGCGGACGGAATGGCTCGGGAGGATCTCGGTGCGCGCTCGATTGGCGATCATGATGGCCCTGCTCTACGCCGTGCAGGGCACCTGGTATCCCTTGCTGGCGGTTCACCTGAAGGATCTCGGCCTCTCCGGAGAAGCCCGCGGCTGGATCTTCGCCACGTTCGCCATCGGCTGCTTCGCCGCCCCGATCGGCGCCGGCCAGCTGGCCGACCGGCTCATCCCGGCCGACCGCCTGATGGCGATCATCTACGCGATCGCCGCCGCCCTGCTCGGCCTGATGGCCTCGGAGTGGGTCGCCGGGGCCTGGCCGATCTTCGCCCTGTTCCTGGTCTACTGGCTGGTCGTGGCGCCGGCCTCGGGCCTGAGCAACGCCATCGCCCTGCGCAACCTGGCCCGGCCCCGGGAGCAGTTCGGCGGGGTCCGGCTCTGGGGGACGATCGGCTGGATGGTCGCCGGCTGGGTGGTGGCCCAGGTGATGGCGATGACCGGCTCGGACGACGGGCCGAGGGGCGCCTCGGAGGCCTTCGCTGTCGGCGCCGTCGCGGCGATGCTGTTCGCCTTCTACTGCCTGCTCCTGCCCCGCACGCCCCCCCTGGCCGTCGGCGGCCGGGGCCTGGGCTGGTCGGAGGCGGCCGACGACGCCCGGCTGCTCGTCCGGAGGCCCATCGTGGCGCTCTACCTGGTGACCGCCTTCGGCGTCACCTTGACGATCCCCTACATGTTCCAGGTCCAGCCGACCTACCTGGAGCACATCGGGCTGCCCCGACGCTGGGTCGCCCCGGCGATGACGCTCGGCCAGGTGCCGGAAATCGCCGCCCTCTGGGCCCTGCCCTGGATGTTCCGGCGCCTGGGGGACCGCGGGACGCTCGCCCTGGGCATCCTCGCCTGGGTCGTCCGCTACGGCGTCCTGATGCTCGACCCGCCGCTCTGGCTGGCGGTGGCGGGGATCCCGCTGCACGGCATCGGCATCGGCTGCTTCACGGTCGCCGGCCAGATGTTCCTCGACAGCCAGGCCCCGCCGCACCGCCGAGCCGGAGCCCAGGGGCTGCACACGGTCATCACCGCCGGCTTCGGGGCGCTGCTGGGGAACCTGCTGGCCGGCGTGGTGGTCGGCCGGTCGGGCGACTCGGCGGTGGTCTTCATCGTGCCGTTCGCGGTCAACGCGGTCCTGCTCGTCGCCTGGGCCGGCCTGTCCCGCCGCGCCTTCCAAATGGGCCGGGCCGCTCCTGGAGCCTCGACCGCCCCTTCCCCGGCCGGAATCGCGGTCCCGGCCGTCGGGCCCGCGCCGGGGTCCGGCGGCCGGACGAACTGATCCCGGCCCGGAGCGCGAACCCGGCCCGATCGGTCAGGCGATCCGGCACGGTCGGCCCCTCGCAGCGCTGGCCATCCCGCCTTCGGTCGGGGTGCTCCTGCCGCGGCTCATCCCGGTTCGTTGCCGACCTCCTCGTTGCAGGTCGAGGATGGTTCCTCACCCGGCGGCCGAACCGGGGACTGGTCCCAGCGACGGGAACGCTTCTCCCGCTTCCGTTCCCTGGCGGGAGTGGGCGGCGACGACAGGGCCCGAAGCTCTCCCAGCTGCTCCAATTGGGAGATGAGCAAACAGAGAAAGTGGAGCCGCGAGCCGTTCAGCTCAAGGAATTCGTTCACCTGGAAGCCGCCCTCGGCGAACTCGTCCGCCATCGAGAGGACGGTCTCGGCCATCTGGTCGAGCATCGCCTCCCGGGCCTGGTTCAGGACGGAGACGGCGGCCTGGAGCAAATCGGAGGATTGGACTGGTCGAGACATGGCACCGCCTGGCGTTCGACCTCGGAAAGACTGGTCATGGCCTGCAGCTCGGAATCGCCCGGGACGGCCGGAGCGGTCGCGCTCGGCGATCGCCCCCAGTGCCTGGCCAACCAGTGGGCGAACCGGGCGTCGAGCCAGCGGCGGTCGGGACCCCACCGCCTCCTCGACACGAACCCGAGATGGCCTCCCCGAGGAGCAAGTTCCAGACGGATTTGGGACGGGAATTCGACCGAGATAAACGGCGAGGCGGGGATGAACGGGTCATCCAGGGCATGAACGACCAGCCCGGGAACCCGGATCGCCGGGATGAGCGGCCCGGCGCTGGCCCTCCGGTAGTAGTCTAGTGCTCCGGAGAACCCGTTCCGGGGAGCGGTGTACCACTCGTCGAACTGCACCATCGACCGCACCCGGGCCAGGTCGATCGGCCCGAGCTCGGGCACCAGCTCGTGCAGGCGACGGATGTCGGAGACGAGCTTCCGGACAAAATACCGGTCGTACAGGTTCAGCGGGAATCGCTGCAGGTTCGAGCAGCAGAGGGCCAGGTCGATCGGCGGGTTGCCGGCGAGCACGCAGTCGAGGTTGGGCACCGGCTGGTCGCTGGCCTCCCCGGCCAGCTTCAGGACGATGTTCCCGCCGAGCGACAGCCCGACCAGGCCGATCGGCGCCTCGGGGAAGCGGCGGGCCAGCCACTCGGCCACCGCCCGGATGTCGTCGCTCCGGCCGCCGTGGTAGATTCCCCGGGATTTCCCCAGGCCCGCCCCCGCGCTGCGGAGGTTGACCCGGATGACCCGGAGCCCCAGGCGGAGCAGGCGGTCGGTGAGCCGGGCCTGATAGCCGCTCTCCGCGTGGCTGGCCAGGCCGTGCACGAGCACCACGATCGGCCGGTCGGCCGGACAGTCGGCCGGGGAGCTCTCCAGCACGACGAGCCGGTCGCCGTCGTCCAGTTCCAGCTCGACCCGATCGACGGGAAGAAGCACGGGCTTCCCCCGGATCAGGGCCCCGGCGAGGGTCTGGGCGTGGCCCCCTCGGAGCATCGGGTGGGGCTCGAAGGCGGGGAAGTCGGCGGCGAGGGAGCCGGGGGCGTCGGGTTCGATCATGGCGGGGAGGCAGACCGGGAAAGACGGGGGATCGGACGGCGGCCGAGGGAGTCGCAGGGCGATCGGCAATCACTCGGCGGGACGGACCCGGCGGATGCGATGGTTGTTGGTGTCTCCGATCAGGATCGAGCCGTCAGGAGCGATGGCCACGCCGTGGGGGCGGTCGAGCTGGGCCTCGGTCGCCGGTCCGCCGTCCCCCGAGCCTCCCCGGACACCGCAGCCGGCGACGGTCCCGATCCGGCCCGAGGCGAGATCAAGCGTGCGGATGGCCTGGTTCTCGGTGTCGACGATGACGATGGCGCCGTCGGCAATCGCCATCTCCTTCGGGCCGTTGAAGGTGGCGAGGATTGCCGGCCCGCCGTCGCCGGAGTACCCCGAGCGGCCGGTGCCGGCGATGGTGCGGATGATCCCCGAGCGGGGGTCGACCGCCCGGAGGGTATTGCCGTTGCGCTCGAGGATGTACAGGGTGCCGTCCGGCCCGACCTCGACCGCCCTCGGCCCGTGGAGGCTCGCGTCGCGGGCCGGGCCGCCGTCGCCGGAATGGCGGGGCTCTCCCGTGCCGGAAACGGTTCGGATCCCCCCGGTGCGAAGGTCGACCGCTCGGACGCGGTGGCCGGAGACGTCGGCGATGTAGAGGGTCGTCTCCTCGGGGTCGAGTGCCACGCCGTTCGGCTCGACCAGCGCGGCGACCGAGGCCGGGCCGCCGTCCCCGCTGCTCGCGTTGGTCCCCGTCCCGGCGACGGTGGTGATGATCCCCTCGGCGTCCACCTTGCGGACCCTGCGGTTGAGGCGGTCGACGAGGTACAGGTTCCCCTCGCGGTCGAGGCAGATGCCGTAGGGCTCGTCCAGGCTCGCCTCGGTCGCGGGGCCGCCGTCTCCCGAGAACCCCTTGCGGCCGTTGCCGGCGACGGTGGTGATGATCCCGGTGCGGGCGTCGACCCTTCGGACCCGGTGGTTGAAGGTGTCGGAGAGGTACAGGTTCCCGTCGGCGTCGAAGGCCACGTCGAACGGCTGGTCGAGCTGGGCCTCGGCCGCCGGGCCGCCATCCCCCGAGTCTCCCGCCTGGCCGGTGCCGACGAGGCTTTCGATGATCGGGGCCTGGCTCGAAGGGGATGGGAGCAGGACCAGGGTCAGGATCAGGGGCGGCATGGCGATGGTCCCGGGTCTCGTCGATCGGGTCGATGGGGCTTCGGATCGCCGCGGGAAGGGCCTATTCTGACCGACCCGAGGCCTCCACGGAAGACGATCTCGGTTCGGGACGCTCGGCGGAGGTCCGGTCCCACCGGTTCGGAGAAACGGGCCCGAGGCCCGGCTGATCGAGGAAGCCGGCCTCCCCGGTCAGATCCCTTCGCCAAAGGTCTCGAACCAGAGTGATTCAGGGGGATCGGGCCAGGCGCCGGCCCCCTCGACCGGCAGCAGGGCCGCGACTTCCAGGCCCTCGACCGGCAGCGTCTCGATCCGCTCGACAGCCAGGTCGTCGGGGGCCAGGCGATGGAGCAGGCAGCGGCCGTCGGGGGTGGTCGAGGAGGCGAAGGCGGAGCCGTCGGCCAGGCAGAGCCCCCGGCAGTCGCCCTCGAGGCCGGCGGATCGGCTCGGGGAGAAGTCCTCCCCGAGCAGATGGACGGCGCCGAACCGGCCGGCGGCGTAGCCGAGGGCGTCTCCCAGGACGGCGAGCGATTGGGGATCCTGGAGGGCCCGGGCGGCAATCGCGTCCCGGGTGACGTTGAACAGGAAGGCATCCGGTCCGAGCCGGTCGACAGCGGAGGCGTACAGCTCGTTCCTAAAGAAGGCCAGATCGGTCAGCTCGGGGTCGGCGCGGCCCTCGACGGCGATCCGGGGGCGCCAGGAGAAGCGGTCGTCGGGGTCGACGAGTCGGCCGGAGTCGGCGCGGAAGGCGACGACCTCGCCGGAGCCGGAAGAAAGGACGTAGAGGGTCGCCTCGTGCCAGCAGAGGGCGGAAACCCCGGCCAGGCCGCCGAGCCGGTAGCGGGCCTCGGGCATCAGGTCGTCGGCCCGGAGGGCGAGCAGCGAGGGCTCGGCCTCTCCCAGGTGCCGGAAGGGGGAGGAGGCCACCCAGAGGGTCCGGCCGGCCAGCGCGAGGCCGCCCAGGCCGTCGCAGCGGAGGCCGCCGGGGGGGAGCTCGAGGGCCATCCGGAAGCGCCCGGAGGCCGGGTCGAACAGACCGAGGGCGGCCCGGGAGGGGGGGCGGACGTTCCGGAAACTGAGGAGGATGTGCATCGGCGATGGGGCCCCATCCCGGGGCGATCCCCTCCGTCAGGGGGTCAGCCGGCCGGGGAGAACCGGGGGAGGCGGTCCCGGGGGATGTCCTTCAGGGGGAGACCGGCGGCGTCCTTGGCGGAGAGGGTCGGCTGGTCGACGGGCCAGGAGATGCCGAGATCCGGGTCGTCCCAGCGGACGCTCCCCTCGTCCTTCGGGGAGTAGGAGTGGCCGGAGCACTTGTAGCAGAACAGGGCGTCGTCACCGGTGACGACGAAGCCGTGAGCGAAGCCGGGGGGGATCCAGAACTGCCGCTTGTTGGCCGCCGAGAGCGTCACGCCGGCCCACCGGCCGAAGGTGGGGGAGCCCAGGCGGATGTCGACGGCCACATCGAAGACCTCTCCTTTGAGCACACTCACAAGCTTCCCCTGCGCCGTCGGGTGCTGGTAGTGCAGCCCCCGGAGGACTCCCCTCCCGGAGTAGGAGAGGTTGTCCTGCACCCAGGGGCCGGAGAGGCCCAGCTCGGCGTATCGGGCCTGGTTCCAGGTCTCAAGGAAGAAGCCGCGGTCGTCTCCGAAGACCTTCGGCTCGAGGATCAGGACGCCGGGAAGCTCGGTCTCGATGACGTTCATCGCAGCGGCTCGCGCTCCACCAGGTCGACGAGATACCGGCCATACTCGTTCTTCAGCCCGGCGGCGAGTTCCAGCACCTTCTCGGCGTCGATGTAGCCCATGCGGTAGGCGACCTCCTCGACGCAGGCGACCTTCCAGCCCTGGCGCTGCTCGATCACTCGGATGAAGTCGGACGCCTGGGCGAGCGACTCGTGCGTGCCGGTGTCGAGCCAGGCGATCCCCCGGCCCATGACCTCGACGCGGAGCTGGCCGCGGCGGAGGTATTCGAGGTTCGCGTCGGTGATCTCCAGCTCCCCCCGGGGGGAGGGTTCGAGGTTGGCGGCGATGTCGAGGATCTGGTTGTCGTAGAAGTAGAGGCCGACCACGGCGTAGTTGGACTTGGGCTGGGTCGGCTTCTCCTCGATGCTGATGGCCTTGCGGTTGGCGTCGAACTCGACGACGCCGTAGCGCTGGGGATCGGTGACGTGGTAGCCGAAGACCGTGGCGCCGTCGGGCTGGCGGGAGGCGCGCTGGAGCATCTCGGGGAAGCCGTGGCCGTAGAAGAGGTTGTCTCCCAGGACCAGGGCGGAGGGGCGGTCGCCGATGAACCGGCGGCCGATGAGGAACGCCTGGGCCAGCCCCTCGGGCCGGGGTTGCTCGGCGTATTCGAGGCGAAGGCCCCACTGGGAGCCGTCGCCGAGCAGGTCCCGGTAGCGGGGCAGGTCGGTCGGCGTGGAGATCAGCAGGATCTCTCGGATTCCCGCCAGCATCAGGGTGCTCAGCGGGTAGTAGATCATCGGCTTGTCGTAGACCGGCAAGAGCTGCTTGCTGGTCACCCGGGTCAGCGGATAGAGCCGGGTGCCAAGGCCGCCGGCCAGGATGAGGCCGCGGCGGTCGCTGACGTAAGGGGTGGCGGTGGCGGTGCTCATGCCGACTGCTGCTCCCGCTGCAGGCCGAGGCGATCGCGGTAGGCGCCCGAGGAGACGCGCTCGCACCACTCGGTGTTCTCCAGATACCACTGAACCGTCCGCCTCAGCCCGGTGTCGAACGTCTCGGCCGGGGTCCAGCCCAGCTCCCGGCCGATCTTGGAGGCGTCGATCGCGTAGCGCTTGTCATGCCCCGGGCGGTCGGTGACGAAGGTCATCAGCGACTCGTGAGGCCGGTGGGGAGACTCCGGCGCCAGCTCGTCGAGCAAGGCGCAGATGGTGCGGACGACCTCGATGTTGGTCTTCTCGTTGTGACCGCCGACGTTGTACGTCTGGCCCGGCGTGCCCCGCTCCAGCACCAGGCGGAGGGCCCGGGCGTGGTCGTCGACGTACAGCCAGTCTCGGACGTTGTCCCCCTTGCCGTAGATCGGCAGCGGCTTGCCGGCCAGGGCGTTGAGGATCATCACCGGGATGAGCTTCTCGGGGAACTGGTACGGCCCGTAGTTGTTCGAGCAGTTGGTGATCAGCGTCGGCAGGCCGTAGGTGTGGTGCCAGGCTCGGACAAGGTGGTCGGAGCTGGCCTTGCTGGCCGAGTACGGCGAGTTGGGCGAATAGGGGGTCGTCTCGGTGAAGAACCCCTCGGCGCCGAGCGACCCGAAGACCTCGTCGGTGGAGATATGCAGGAACCGGAAGGCGTCCCGGGCCGGGGCGTCGAGCGACCGCCAGTGGGAGAGCGCCGCCTCCAGCAGGCAGAAGGTGCCGGTGACGTTGGTCTGGATGAAGGCGGCCGGGCCGTCGATGGAGCGGTCGACGTGAGACTCGGCAGCCAGGTGCATCACGGCGTCGGGCCGGTACTGGTCGAAGAGGCGCTTGACCCCGGCGGCGTCGCAGATGTCGACCCGCTCGAAGTGGTGCCGGGGATCGTCCAGGGCCGGGCCGAGCGAGTCGAGGTTGCCGGCGTAGGTCAGCTTGTCGACGTTGACGACCTCATGGCTCGTCTCTCCGATGAGCTGGCGCACCAGGGCCGAGCCGATGAATCCGGCTCCGCCGGTCACGAGGATCCTCATCCGGGCGGGCCCTCCGAGGCGGTTGGGAGGAGACTCGATGGAGCGGGGGCGCGAGGGGCCGGGATCGGGGGGCAGACGCGCCTCGGCGTCGATCGCCCCGGTCGGGGGATTTCCCCGGGTCGTCGGCATTCTGACAGATCGCCCCCCGGCGAACAAGCCCGGCCGAGCCCCCCCAACGCCCGATCGGAGAACGCGTTGCTCCATCGCAACCGCCTCGGGCCGCGTCATCCCCCCGGCGGGCCCCCGCCAGGGGCGCTGGGCCGGGACGGTCGGGCCGGGGGCAGGCAGCAGAGCGGCGGGCAGACGTCGTGGCTCGGGCCGCACCGGCCGATGGCGCGGCGGACCGGGGAGGCGGTGATGCGCTCCTTGATCAGCTCGGCGAGCATCGCCACGAACCTCGGATGCGTGCCGGCCGTGGCGGAGCGGACCACGTTCAGCCCGATCTCCGCTCCGGTGCGCCTCGCCTCCTCGTCCAGGTCGAAGAGCACCTCGATGTGGTCGGAGGTGAAGCCGATCGGGTGCACGACGACGTCGGTCGCGCCGGCCGATCGGATGGCCCGCAGGTGGTCGCGCACGTCGGGCTCCAGCCAGGGATCCTCCGGCCTGCCGCTTCGGCTCTGGTAGACCAGCGCCCAGCGCTCCTCGGGAAGGCCGAGCGTCTCGGCGACGAGGCGGCACGACTCGGTGAGCTGGGCGACGTAGTCGCAGTTCCTCGCCATCGCCTCGGGGATGCTGTGCGCCGAGAAGGCCACTCGGGCCGAGGGGAGGCGGTCGGCGGGGATCGTCCGGAGGGCGTCCCGGACCCGCTCGGCGTTGACTGCGATCCAGTCGGGGTGGTTGTACCAGACGCGCATCTTGGTGACGATCGGGGCGCGGTCCTCGCCGACCTGGCGCCGGGCCTCCTCGATGTTCTCGCGGTACTGGCGGCAGCCGGAGTAGGAACTGAAGCTGGAGGTGACCACCGCCAGGGCCCGCCGGATGCCGTCGTCGGCCATCTGTCGGATCGTGTCGGGGAGCATCGGTTGCCAGTTGCGGTTGCCCCAGTAGATCGGCAGCTCGACCTGGGCCTCCCGGAGCGCCGGGCGGAGGGCGGTGATGAGGTCCCGGCACTGCTGGTTGATCGGGCTGACTCCGCCGAAGCTCCGGTAGTGCTCGGCGACCTCGAGCATCCGCTCCCGGGGGACGGGGCGGCCCCGGAGGACGTTCTCGAGGAACGGAAGCACATCGTCCGGCCCCTCCGGCCCGCCGAAACTGACCAGGAGGATGGCGTCATAAGGCAACTCCGCCACCGGAGGGCCAGCGATGCCCGGCGTGGGGTCGGTGGCGGGGAGAGGGGTCGGCGCTTGGATCATGATCGCATCGCTTGGCCTGGGATGAGTCGGCGCTCCTCTGAATATGATCCCGATGTTCCCGGTCCGCAACCCACAAGATCAAGCCGATCGAGGAGCGAGCCGTCGGATCGATCGCTCCCCAGGAGGGGGGAGCCCCCCCTCGCCACCACCGAGACGATCCCCGGCCTTCCCTTCTCGACGATCCCTGACCCGGCTCCGGACCGCTCCCGTCCCGGGGGCGTCCCGGCCGGGAGAACCGGACCGAGGTCCGCCCGAAGGAGGAGGCTCCGGGCTCGGGAGCGGTCGGCGGGGCTCGGCCCTTGCGATGGGAGGCCGGCGGGCCTATCTTGCAGCCGAACGCCCCCGGCCCGGAGGATCACGGTCTGCGCCCGGGCGACGGGGCGATCCCATCGAGGCGAGGCCGGGCCGCCCTCCCCTTCCGGCCCGGCGAGGACGGGGACCGACCGATCATGGCGACAACGAAGACGATCACCGACCGCCCGATCCGGGTGGCGATCATCGGCCTGGGCTTCGGGGCCGAGTTCATCCCGATCTACCAGAAGCACCCCGACGCCGAGATGCACGCCATCTGCCGCCGCAACAAGGCGGCGCTGGACGAGTGCGGCAACCGCTTCGGCATCGCCAAGCGCTATACCAGTTTCGACGAGCTGCTGGCCGACCCCGAGATCGACGCCGTCCACATCAATAGCCCGATCCCCGACCACGCCCCGCAGTCGATCGCCGCGCTGAAGGCCGGCAAGCACGTCGCCTGCACGGTGCCGATGGGCACCAGCATCGACGAGTGCCGCCAGATCGTCGAGGCCCAGCGCGAGAGCGGCACCGTCTACATGATGATGGAGACGGTCGTTTACAGCCGCGAATACCTGTTCGTCAAAGAGCTTTACGACAAGGGAGAGCTCGGCCGCTTGCAGTTCCTCCGCGGCTCCCACCAGCAGGACATGGACGGCTGGCCCGACTACTGGCCCGGCCTGCCTCCGATGTGGTACGCCACCCACTGCGTCAGCCCCTGCCTGGCGATCCTGGGCAAGCACGCCGACGTCGTCTCCTGCTACGGCTCCGGCCGGATCCGGGAGGAGCTGATCCCCAAGTATGGCAGCCCCTTCGCCATCGAAACGGCCACCTTCACCATCAAGGACTCCGACGTCTGCGCCGAGGTCACCCGCTCCCTGTTCGACACCGCCCGCCAGTACCGCGAAAGCTTCGACGCCTACGGCTCCAAGAAGTCGTTCGAGTGGCAGCAGATCGAGAACGAGGAGCCGATCATCCACACCAAGAGCACCCAGGCCCATCCGATCCCCGAGCCTGAGATCCCCCAGCGCGTCACGGTGCCCGACTACGCCCACCTGCTCCCCGAGCCGATCCAGGCTTTCACCACCCGAGGGGTCTACGGCGGCGAGGGGGAGGAGCACCTCTCCTTCACCCAAGGGGCCGGCCACGGCGGCAGCCACCCCCACCTGGCCCACGCCTTCCTCATGGCCATCAAGGGAGAACGCCCCGCCCTCCCCGACGCCGAGACCTCGGCCAACTGGACGATGGTCGGCCTCTGCGCCCATGAATCCGCCATGAACGGCGGCAAGCAGGTGAAGATCCCCACCTTCTGACCCCGGTACGCCCCCGGAGCGCGATCGGTGCGCTCCGGATCGAATCGAGAACACGAGGCGGCGCAACACGTTGCGCCGCCTCGTTGAAACTATGAGAGGGGAGGTCGAGCCGACGGGGCCCGGGGCCCCGAGCCGGTGGAAGACTGGAGGTGCAGAACCGAACTCCTGCCCCACCGAACCGGAGGACTCCCGTGCACCACGTCGGCATCGACCTCCACAAGAAGACCATCGTCCTGTGCGTCCTCGACGATCAGCTCAAGGTCGTCGCCCGACGCAGCTT
>NZ_RYZH01000001.1 GCF_003977685.1 Tautonia sociabilis
AACGATGGCTGATCCTCCGTCACGCCCACCGGTCGCCCGACCAGGTGCGACGTGACCTCCTCGCTGGCGTCCCGGCGGCGGCGTGAGTACCATCAAGTTCCCGTCCAGAGAACCCAAAGGCCATACAGTGACGTTGTAGCGCTCGCGGGCCTTGTATGCGCCGATGGGCATCGAGCCATTCTGGTCGATGTAGTTGTGCACGGCGAGGCCGAGTTGCTTGAGGTTGTTGGTGCACTGGGCGCGCCGGGCGGCCTCCCGTGCCGATTGTACGGCCGGCAGCAGCAGCGAGATCAGGACACCGATGATGGCGATCACCACCAGCAACTCGATCAGCGTGAATCCTCGGCGGGGGAGGGGTGGGGAAGCCGATGTCGACATTCTGGGAAGCCTCGGCAAGGTACCTGGGGATGTAAAGATAGGGAGGATGCGGGCCCGCCGATCGATGGCGGGTCCGTGAGGGCTGTCGGTGGTTTGAGCGTCGGAATCGGGCCAGCGGGCCCGCCGTGGTTGGTGGGCCGACGACTTATTCCTTGCGACCGGGGGGGAGCGAAGGGTCGCCCCCCTGGAGAGCGGCGTTGATGGGGTCCGTCTCAACGGTCGCGGTTGGGGAAGAGCCAGCTCCCGCCTCGGCCGAGGGGGGAGCCTCGTCGGGCACGACGGGGAGCGTCTTCTCCCCACATCCAAACAGGAAGGATGAGGCGACCAAGAGGACTGGGGCTGAGGCGCGGCCGCCTCCGGTGCGCAGGCGGTGTGACATTCGTTACCCTCCGAGACGCGGCCCCGCCGGCCCGAATTGGCCGGACATTTGGGGCACGACTCCTCAATTGCGTACTCAAGCCCGGCGCACGACGCAAGGATCAACCGACGGATCACATTTCAATTCGACGAATTAGAAAAATGAAAAGTGTGGATTTGGGTTTGCGTTGGTCCCGCGCGATCCCCGATCGGGGATCTTCCGGGGGGGGCATCGTGCCGTGTCCTGGCCGGTCCCAGCGGGGAGGTGCCGCGATCCTGCCCGAAGTCGTCCCCCGGATTAGGGACCGGCGATCCGGAGCCTCGGATGCTCGAACCGCCTCTCACGAATCCTGCTCGCCGCTGGCCGGATCTCGGGGCCGATGATGCCGGGCCGCAACCTCCTCACGGGCAGACCGCTCCCGAGAACGGTGCCGATGGTCCGTCCCAGCCTGGGTGACGGCTCGGGCGGATCGGGTCGGATCTAGCTCCAGGGACGGGCGCCAGCGACGTCACAGGAAGGCGATCCGGTCAGGGCCTCTCGCGTCGGCCTTCGGCGTCGCTTGCTTCACCCCCGAGCATGCTCTAGAATGGCTCAGTTGGCGAGCGGCGGGAGTCGCGTCGGGCGGGCGGCCGGCCGGGCGCGGCGTCGATCGGACATCAAGCGGACGGAGCGACCCCCTCCCGATTCTCTCTCGGCGGGATGCCCTTCGCCTTCAGATCGCCCCGGCACGCGTCGGATCGCGACCGGGCCTCGTGACCGGCGCCGTCTCCGATCGACCGACCGCCCTTCCCCCGACGGCGGGTCGGCCGCGCGTTCTCATCCCCTGTTGCGATTGCGACGAAAGGACCGAGTATGCCCACGGGTAAGGACAGCGGCGGCGGCACCGGGGGCAACGGCGGCGGGCGTCGCGGCGGGGGGGCCGGCGGGGCCGGCGGCAATCTGACCGGCCCGGGCGGCGCCGGCAACGGCGGCGGCAACCGCAGGAACGCCTACTGCTCCTTCTGCCGAAAAAGCTACCGGGATGTCGGCCCGCTCGTCGAAGGCCCCGGCGACGTCTACATCTGCGGCGAGTGCATCGAGCTCTGCCAGTCGATCCTCGACCAGGAACGCAAGCGTCGGGGAGTCCCCAAGGCGCTGTTCACCGACATCCCCGCCCCCCGGGAGATCAAGGAGCAGCTGGACCAGTACGTCATCGGCCAGGACCGCGCCAAGAAGGTCCTCTCCGTCGCCGTGCACAACCACTACAAGCGTCTGGTCCACGGCGAGGAAGGGGGCGGCGAGGTCGAGCTGGACAAGTCGAACATCCTGCTCATCGGCCCGACCGGCTGCGGCAAGACGCTGCTGGCCCGGACCCTGGCCCGGATCCTCAACGTCCCCTTCGCCATCGGCGACGCCACCACCCTGACCGAGGCCGGCTACGTCGGCGAGGACGTCGAGAACATCCTCCTGAAGCTCCTGCACGCGGCCGACTTCGACCTGGAGGCCGCCCAGCGCGGTATCATCTACATCGACGAGATCGACAAGATCGGCAAGACCTCGCACAACGTCTCCATCACCCGAGACGTCTCCGGCGAGGGGGTGCAGCAGGCGCTGTTGAAGATGCTCGAGGGGACGATCGCCAACGTCCCGCCGCAAGGGGGCCGCAAGCACCCCGAGCAGCAGTACATCCAGATGGACACCTCGAACATCCTGTTCATCTGCGGCGGCACGTTCGTCGGGCTGGACAACATTATCGCCCGCCGCGTCGGCCGCAAGACGATCGGCTTCGGCGGCCAGACCAAGACCGAGCACGACAGCGAGATCGGCAGCCTGCTGGACAAGGTCACCAGCGACGACATCCTCGAATTCGGCATGATCCCCGAGTTCGTCGGCCGACTGCCGGTGATCTGCCCCCTGCAGCCCCTGGACGTGCCGGCCCTGGTCCAGATCCTCACCGAGCCGCGCAACGCGCTGGTCAAGCAGTACCAGAAGCTCTTCGAGATGGAGGGGGCCGAGGTCGAGTTCACCGAGGAGGCCCTGGCCGAGATCGCCCGTCGGGCCAAGGAGAAGGACACCGGCGCTCGCGGCCTGCGGTCGATCGTCGAGGAGATCATGCTCGACATCATGTTCGAGCTGCCCGACATCTCCGAGAAGTCGCGCTACACCGTCACGCCGGAGGTCGTCCGCAAGGAGCGGAGCCTGTTCGAGTCGCCGGCGGCGCTCTCCTCGTCGAAGTCTTCGAAGAAGGCCAAGAAGGAGGCCGATTCCGAGGAAGATCCCGACACCTCGGAGCGCAAGAAAGAGAGCGCCTGACGGCCGAGCCCCGGTCGGGGATCAGACGCCGCTCCGCGTGCTCCCGATGCCAGGGGACGGGCGGGGCGGTGGCGGCTCGGCAACCTCGCCGGGGCGATCGGGGAGGATCGGACTCGCCGGGCGATTCCGGGGGCCTTAAACTGATCCGGTGAGACGGAGGGCCCTGGATCGTCCCCGCGACGCCCTGACGCCTTGACTTCGCAATGACCTACACCTTCGA
Source organism: Tautonia sociabilis (assembly GCF_003977685.1). GTDB lineage: Bacteria > Planctomycetota > Planctomycetia > Isosphaerales > Isosphaeraceae > Tautonia > Tautonia sociabilis. Next base: position 3,249 of record NZ_RYZH01000001.1, read on the forward strand.
CATCGACCCGCTCGTCGTCCTCGGGCTGCCCCCCGACGCGAGCATGGAGCAGATCCGGGACGCATACCGGTCGAGGAGCAAGAAGTATCACCCCGACCTCGGCGGAGACGAGTGGGCCTTCCGGATCTTGTCCCGGTCGTATGAGATCTTGTGCCGGGCCCGGGTCGCCGGCCGTTGCGCCGCCGAGGCCGTCCGCCAGGAGCCCTCGATGCCGGTCGTCGATCCGGTGGTCCCCCGTGCGGAGCGGGATGCCGAGGGGGCCTCGGTCCGGTCGGGCGTGAAGGATCGGGTCGACCATCCGATCCAACTGATCGACGTCGAACTGCTGCTGCTCCGCCTCGAGGTGGAGAATCCCTACGAGGTCATCGGCATGGCCTCGTCCGACCGGAACCTGAGCTGCAACCTGGACGTCGCCTGGCCCTCGGCCCTGTGGGGAGACGGGGAGGGCGGACCGGATCCCGGGCGGATCCTGGCTCAGGTCGAGGCGGCCTTCGCGGCGACCGCCTCGGGATCCCGGCCGACCAGCTCGTGGAAGGACGAGGGCTCGTCCTCGTTCCGGGGATGGCTGAGCTACCCTTCAGCGCAGGCCTGCTATGATGCATTCAATCAGCTTCGCCGGGAGCTGAAAGCCCGGGGGCTGGGCGTGCACCAGCGGATCCGGGAGCTGATCATCCCGAGGGAGTCGAGATAAGCCGATCATTGGGGTCCGGCCGGATTCGCTGGTCATCTCGGAGGGTCGGGCGATCGGGGACCGATCTCGAAGACGGTTCCAAGGGGCGATGGGCCCGCCACCGGCGAGACGGCTCCCGAGCCACCCGGACGCCCCCCGCTCGGCGGCCGATCGGGCCTCTCCAGCGACGCGCGGAGGGCGACATCAGGGGGCGTCGACCGCTCCGGAGCTCCCGCGATGTCCAGTCGAGCCGATCCGCCCGATTCCCCCGACGACCTCTGGCCGATCGACGCGGCGATCGTCGGCGCCGGGCCGGCGGGTTCTTCGCTGGCGATCCGGCTGGCGAGGGCCGGGGCCCGGATCGCCCTGATCGACGCCGGCCGGTTCCCCCGGGACAAACTCTGCGGCGAGTACCTCAGCCCCGAGGGCGCCCTGGCGCTCGAAGGGCTCGGTCTGGCCGACGCGATCGCCCGATCCGGGGCCCGGCCGATCCGGGCCGCCCGGCTGACGACCCCTCGGGGTCGAAGGCTTGAGGCCGAGGTCGTCGGTCCCGACGGCCGGGCCGGCCTCGGCCTGAGCCGATCGGCGCTGGACGCGATCCTGCTCGGCGAGGCCCGCCGGCTTGGCGTCATCGTCTTCGAGGGGACCCGGGTGTCGGGCCCGATCCTCGAGGGGGATCGGGTCGTCGGGGTCGCTGGCCGGGGAGTCGGGGGCTCCCCGTTCTCCTTGCGGGCCCGGGTTGTCGTCGCGGCCGACGGTCGCCATTCGAGCCTCGCCCGACGGACCGGTTCGACCCTCCCCCGCAGCGTGCCCGGCCTGCGTCCTCGACTGTTCGGCCTGAAGCGGCATCTTGTCGTCCGGGACCCGGCGTGCGACGAGCCTCCCGGCACGGTCGGGCTCCACCTGTTGCCCGGAGGATACGTCGGCTCCTGTCGGGTCGAGGGGAGCCGGACGAACCTCTGCGGCCTGCTGCCGGAACGGCTCTCCCGGGAGCATCGGGGAGACCTCGACGCACTGGCCGACGCCGCCTTCCTGAGCAATCCGACCCTGGCCGCCCTCTGGCATGCCGCGGAGCCGGCCGGGCCGTGGAAGACGGTCGCGGGAGTCCGGATCGAGGCCTCCTCTCCCCTCCTGCCCGGCATCTTCTACGCTGGGGATGCCCGGGGGACCATCGACCCGCTGGGGGGCCAGGGCCTGACGATGGCGCTGCTTGGGTCCGAACTGCTCGCTCCCTTCGTGCTCCAGTCGATTGCCCAGGGGGCCGCCGACCTGACCGTCGTGCGAGAGGCCATCCGGGCCTGGCACTCCCGGTTCGATCGCCGCATCGCCCTCTGCCGGGCCTTCCACCACGCGCTCATCCGGCCGTCGCTGATCGACGCCGCCTCGATGCTCGGCCGGTGGGGAGACGCGTTGCTGTCGCTCGGCTTCGCGTCGACTCGCGACCGGGCCAGGCTGCCGAGCTGATGGACCTCCCCGTCCGAGGGCGGGGCGCCGAGGGGATCACTCGGTCTGAAGGAAACAAAAGAACAAAGATGCAGACGGATCTGTTCTTGATGTTTTTTTTTGTGCTTTTGTTCTCTATTGCTTGTGTTCGGTGCTCTGCTCCGATTCCATCGCGAGTCTCGGCGACGCCCCGGTGTCGCTCCGGCGTCCGACCAGTGCGATCTGGAACCCGGGATAGCGCCGGACGGTCCAGTGGAAGCCGGCGATCAGGGAGGCGAGCGCGGTCAGCTCCTCAGGGGAGAAGCCTCGGAGGACGGAGAGCGGGCCGTCGTGCCGGACGAGTCGGTTCCGGGTGAAGACTCGGCTCCAGGCGACGAAGCCCCAGTAGGCGGCCCAGTGCCGCCGGATGTCGAGCACGAGGACGCGACGCCGGGCGACTCGGGCCATTTCCGAGAGCAATCGGGCCAGCGCCGGGCCCTCGAAGTGGTGGGCGAACTTGACGGCCGAGACGAGGTCGACCGAGCGATCGGGCATCGGCAGCCGGAGCGCGTCGGCCCGGACGACCATCGGCGCGCCGGTTCCCGATCGGGAGAGGGCCGAGGCGGTTGGATCGCGGTCGAGGGCCACGGCGAGGGCCGCTCGGGCCCCCTTCGACTCGAACCGGCGGGCGATTCGGCGGGGGATGTCGCCGGAGCCCGAGCCGACGTCAAGGACCGAAACGGGCGATTCGGGACGGTCCTCGATCAGGAAGCGCGCGACCTCTCGATCGATGACGAGGTTGTTGCCCAGGTGGCGGTTGACCCGTCGGAGGACGGCGTAGGCCTCGGCGACCTCGGCTTCGGGGAGCCCGGGGGCGTCCATCAGCTCCGGATCGGAGCGCCGAGGGGGGACCAGGCGGGGGCGTCGGCCGCCGTCGGGGCTCATCGGGGGCGGTCGTCCTCGTCGGCCGCTCCGTCGGGGACGGCCGAGGGGGGGGCGGCCCCGGGGTTCGTCTCCGGCGTTGGGTCGGGGGGTTCGGCCCGGGTCGCGAGCAGGGCGAGGGCGGCGACCCAGAGGCCGAAGACGCCCAGCGCCACCGCGAACCGCCGCCGCTGGGCGGGGGTCGCGCCGATGGGGTCGGCCGGGATCGTCGGGGAATGCGCGGGATCGGCGGTCATCGCTCCTCCGGGTCCTCGATCGGGATGACGTACGAGCTGCCGAGGGCGGCCTCGAAGTCGAAGACCTCGTCAAAGTCGCTCCGCTCGTCTTCGGGGGAGCGTTCGAGGTCCCCCGAGGCGATCAGGTTGTAGACGATCTCGCCGAGGTCGGAAGTCGACCGGATGCCCCAGCCCTGAAGGATTGGCAAGGCCAGCAGGCCGTACAGGTCGAGGGCGAGGTCTCGGGCGGCCTCGGACAGTTCCCGGCCGGAGACGTGCCTGGATTCGGCGGCCTTGCTCCGGGGCTTGCCGGCCCTCCCCTTCGCCCGGCGGGCCTTCCGCTTGCGGACCTTCGCGAGGTCGAGCGCCGCGAAGATGAACTCGTAGGCCTCGACCGAGTAGCGGGGATCTCGAGCGACCGCGCCGGCCAGCGCCTCGCGAAGGCTCATGGTCTGGTCCCCCCTCCGTCTCGAACCGGATCGACAACTCGGCGATGAGCTCCATTGTATCAGGAGCCGCCTGGAGCGTGCAGGCGAGCCGCCCCCGGGCGATTCGCCCGCTTCCCCGACCAGCGTTCCCGCCCGAGAACGCCCGGCCCAACCGCCCTCCGTTGCCGAACTCGATCCCTCCCCGGGCCGAGACGACCGCGGCGATCGCCGCCGACGGTCGTCCGCCGTCTGGCCCCGGAAGGCGGTCACGGCTCGTCTCCCAGGCGGACGACCAGCGCCGAGTTCTTCGAGCCGAATCCCATGCAGTTGCACAGGGCGATCCGGGCACCGCCAGCGGGGCGGGAGCGGTGGGGGACGTAGTCGAGGTCGCACTCGGGATCGGGCTCATCAAGGTTGATCGTCGGGGGCAGGAAGCCGGCCTCCAGGGCGAGCAGCGTGGCGACGAGGCCGGCGGCGCCGCAGGCGCCCTGCGGGTGGCCGATCATGCTCTTGGTGCTCGACATCGGCACCGAGGCCGCCCTCGGGCCGAGCGCCCGCTTCAGCGCGGCGGTCTCGACTCGGTCGTTCAGCGGCGTGCCGGTCCCGTGAAGGTTGGCGTACTCGACGTCGTCGGCGGTCAATCCCGCATCCTGCAGGGCGAGGCGGATGGCTCGGACCGGCTCGTCCAGGTCGCTCGACATGGAAACCCGGTGCCAGGCGTCGCAGGTGCTGGCGTAGCCGAGCAGCTCGCCGTAGATGTGTGCCCCCCGGGCGAGGGCGTGCTCGCGCTCTTCCAGGAGGAGCATCCAGGAGCCCTCGGCCAGGACGAACCCGTCTCGGTCTCGGCTGAACGGACGGCAGGCCCGAGCGGGCTGGTCGTTCCAGTTGCGGGAGATGATCCCCATGACGTCGAAGCCGAGCAGAATCGCCGGCGCGATCGGCGCGTCGGCCCCTCCGGTGAGCATCACGGGCGTCTCGCCGTGCTGGATGCGGCGGAAGGCCAGGCCGATGGCGTCGGTGCTCGACGTACAACCGGTCGAGACGACGTGCGACGGCCCCCGCAGTCCCAGCCGGATCGACAGCTCCGAGGAGATGTTCCCCGGCGTGCCGGCCGGCACGGCCAGGGCCGTGGCCTTCTCGAGCTGCCCCCGGTAGTAGTAGCCGTACAGCTCCTCGACGAACGCGATGCCGCCCCCGCCGGTGCCCAGGATGACGCCGACCTGTCTCCGGGTCTCCAGGTCGAGCCCTTCGGGATCGAGCCCGGCGTCGGCCATCGCCTCCAGGCCGGCGAGGATCGCCAGCGGAGCGGTGCGGGGCACGACTCTGAGTTGCTTCGGCTCGAGGGCCCTCCCCAGGTCGACCCCCCGGATGGCGCCGGCGACCCGGCTGCCCAGCCCAGAGGCGTCGAACTCCTCGATGGCAGACACGCCGCTGCGCCCGTCGCGGAGGGCCTCTCGGTAGGAGTCCCGGTCGAGGCCGTTGGGGCTCAGCGCCCCCAGGCCGGTGACCGCCACCCTGCGGATCGGCTCGTAGCGCATCGGTCCTCGGTCGTCACCTTGGCCTGGGCGGTCGGTCCGGAGCCGGGGGGGAGGGAGCCGAGAGGCGACCGGATTCGCCTTCCGTCCCCCGGCCGCGTCTCCCATAATGACGACCGGATGCCGCCCCGGGGAACCCTTGACCGCCGGGGCGGGGCCGCCGGACTCGAAGACCGAGGAGCCGATGATCAGCGAGGAACTGCTATCCCTGCTCGTCTGCCCGATGGGGAAGGCGCCGCTGAGGCTGGAGGACGGGGCCCTAGTCTGCTCGCGGTGCGGGCTTCGGTTCGCCGTCCAGGACGACATCCCCAACATGCTCGTCGAGGAGGCCGAGCTGCCTGAGGGGTGCCACTCCCTGGCCGACCTCGAGTGCGTTCGCTCGGGGGACGCCAAGGTCGACCCGACCTGAACGGAACGCGGTCGAGCCCCGGCTAGGGGGCGGTCGGCGTCACGTCGGTCGCCTGCGAGATCATCCAGTCCAGCAGCCACTGTGCCTGGGCGGTGATGTCGACGGTGTGGCCCTCATCGAATTCGATCCGGACCAGGCGGGGGCCGGTGCCGGCCTCCGGAGTCAGGTCTCGGACCGTCGTCACGCGGTCGAAGTTCACAAAGATCGGGCCAACCCGGATCAGGTTCATCGGAAATCGCTCCCGGGGACCGTGGGGAGTGCTGTCCCTCGCTCCCAGGTCAGTAGAGGGGATGGACCGTGCCGGCGGCGTCCTTGTAGGCCAGCTTCCCGAGGGTGCTGCTGAAGTAGATCGAGTGGTTGGAGGCCGAGGCGTCCGGGAGTGACGCCGGCCGCAGGCCGCCGTCGCCGAGGATCCCGGCGATCGTCGCGCCGGCCGGGTCCTGGATCGCGACCAGCGGGGCGGTCATCCCGGAGACTCCCCGGACCTCCAGCGCCGGGATCCCCGCGTTCTGGGAGCGGAGGGCCGTCCGGTTGATCGCCAGGATCGCGAAGTCGACCGCGTCGGTCCCGCCCTGGGCGAACACCGCGGAGTTCTGCACCGAGCCGCCGTCGGCCAGGGCGTACAGGCCGATGTTGACATCCGGGCTTCCCGCCCCGCTCGTCGCCTGCGCGAAGATGCAGCGGTTGTTCTTGGCTCCGGAGGCGACGTGGAACGTCGCGTAATTGAAGACGCCCGCCCCCCCCGGGCCCGAGGTGACGAACCGCCCGGCGATCCGGCTGACCATCGCCGGGTCGGCGTTCGCCTGCGCGATGTCCAGGGCCAGACCGTGAGCGTTGGCGGCGACGTGCAGCGGGCTGCTCGGCGCCGTGCCGATTCCCAGCTCACCGGCCGGAGAGACGGTCAGTCGCACCGAGCCGTCGCCGGCCCGGACCAGCAACACCCCGGCCGTCTGACCGGCGGCCCCGTCGACCACCAGGGCCGGCCGGGCCGGGTCGGCCGAGGAGACATGGAGCTGCCCGGCGGCCGGATCGGAGTCGATCCCGACCTGAAGCGAGGCCAGCATGACCTGAGGCTCGGTGAATCGGTTCGTCTCGCCGACCAGCGCCAGATCCTCCGGCCTCAGTCCGGGAGGTCGGTCGGCGACGAACCCGAGGGAGGAGGGGGAGAGGTAGGAGAAGGTCCCCCGCAGCTCGCAGGTCGCCTCCCCGTCGGCGACCGAGGGGCGGCACTCCCCCTTTTCGACCTTCGAGAGGGAGGGGACGCATCCTCCGCCGAGATCGGCGCCGTCGAGCAAGTCCATTGCCAGCCCGGCCAGGCGGTCGGCCTCTCGGAACCGGGAGCGGGCGTCGTCTCCCCGGACGGAGATCGTCACCCGGTAGGAGACTCGTCGCAGGGTGGTGTCCGGATCGTCGGTGGGCGAATCCTCCCATCCTCCCGGCGAGACGACGGCCATTGGGGACGGGCCGACGCCGGCCGCTCCCCTCGGAGCGTCGTCGAGCCGGACGGCGCGGAAGGCCCGGCTCGATGCCAGGGCGGAGACGATCGCGTCGTAGGCATCTCGGTCAGAATAACTCATGGAGAGGCTCCGCGAGGTCGTCGGGCAGGGATGGGGGCGGGGCCGATGCCCCTGGTCCTCGGTAACAGGCCGGAGAGCCCCGCCCGGGGACGGGAGTGGCCCTCGGGGGCGAAGGTGTCGAGGAGAGCGCCAGCCGCCCCGAGCGGCCGGGGATCAAATCGCCGGACGATCAAGCGATCACGTCGGGAGATCCTCATTCTCGGCGTCCGGGGAGGGGCGCCCATCTCTCGCCGAAGGATGTTCACCGAATCAGTCGAGTGCCCGGTCGGGGTGCCCGGCCAGGGCCGAGGATCGAGCCGATGGACGACAGCCGAGTCACCAGGGCCTCGAACTCTTCCCGGAAGAGCCTCGCCCTCGTGGCGAAGGTGTCCCCCTCCTCGCGGGCCATCGCCGCGTACCGACGGGCGAGAACGAGCAGGACGACCGCGTCCCGGAGTGCCTCCGAGGCGTCGGCGTCGAGGGGAGGCGAGCCTGGGGAGGGCGGGTCGAGACCGAGGATCCGATCAAGCTCCCGACTCGCCTGGGAGAGCTGTGGTGCCAGAGTCGTCGAGACGAACTCCACACCGGTCAGCCCCTCGGGAGGAGCAATCGGAGCCCCGGCCTCCAGGCCGAGCCTCCGGAGTGTCAGCGATCCCGAGGAGGAGGCCGAGACGCCGAGCAGCGTCCCAGGCGTCCGGAAGAACTCGGGGGGGCCGACCAACCGGACGACGTGCCCGGAGGCGATCCCGGCGGCGGCGAAGTCGACGGAGGCCGAGGTCAGGGTCCGTCGGTCCGCTGGGCTGAACGCGCCGTCGAGCCCGGAGGCGAGCACCTGGTCGGCCGGGAAGAGGGTACCGAGGTCGTCGCTCGCCGTCAGGGCGACGTCCTCGTCGGTGGCGTAGGCATCGAGGTTCATGCTCATGATTCGTCGTTCGCTCCCGAGCCCGGCTCCGGCCGGCGGCGCCGGGGAGTGCCCCGGCTCGAGGCCCCGGCGGGCCGGGGCCCGTGTTCGAGGGACCAATCGGCGTCGCAGCCCCGGGAGACGGCCGAGAGCATCGCATCGGCGGCATCGGCGGCGATCCGCAACTGGTCGCGGAAATCGGCCGCCTGTCGGAGGATGTCGGAGGCCGGTCGGCCGTCGGCGGCGGCCTCGACCGCCTGGGCGCAGAGGGTCGCCAGCGCTCCCAGCGCCGGCACGCGGCGGGCCGCCCCGGCCAGCTCGGGACGGCCCGCCTTCTCGGACTCGGCGTCGACGAACTCGGGGACGCCTCGGAAGTGAAACTCAAGTCGGCTCACGGGTCGCGTCCTCCGGGGTGGCCCCGGTGGAGGAGGGAGATGTGGGGGGAGGGGGCCCGGATCGAGATCCGGGCCCCCCGGGCGGTCCTGCTCCGTCGGCAACAGGTGCCGACCTGGGCCGGAATCAGCTCGCCGAGAAGGCGGTGATCCCCTCGAGCCAGGCGTGGTGCGACTCGTTCTCGACCTCGATGGCACCCTCGGCGATCCAGTCGCCCTCGAAGGCGTCTCCCCGGCTGCCGCGGGGGCTCCAGTACTCATTGCGCTTCATCCGCAGCCGGATCTCGCTGCTGGTCAGCGCGATCGCGGTGAACGGGCGGAGCAGCGGGGCCTCGATCAGCGAGATGCCGCCGAGGAAGGGGGCCTCGAAGACGTCAATCGGCAGGCCGAAGACATTCACGCCCGCGTCGATCCGCTGGGCGGCGTGCCCCCAGATGGCCAGGCCGGTCATGAAGTTCGACGAGACGAGCATCACGTCCGGCGAGCCGCCGTTGGCCCGGCAGCGCTCCAGGGTGTCCCGGATCAGGTCGCTCGGCTTGTAGGCGCCGGCGTTGGTCGGCGTCGAGACCCGGTTGGTCGACAGCAGCGACCGCAGGCCGCGCTGCTTCGGCCGCCCGGCGACGGTCGGGGCCTCGCCCAGGCCGTAGTAGGAGGAGACCTCCATGTCGTCCATCAGGTTCTGGAGCGCGTCCATCTTGTGCTGGTCGAACGGCGTCTGGATGCCGGGAGACGTCTGGTAGCCGAGGCTCGCCTGGAGCGAGCCGCCGATCTGCACCGGGTGCTGGAAGGTCTGGCAGTACTGGACGACGCCGGTCGGGGCCAGCGCGACGCCGCTTTGGTTCACCTCGGCGCCGGTCCGGCTGTTGCCGATCAGGCGGACGACCCCGCCGACCGAGGCGGAGCCGGCGGTGGTGCCCTCGGCGGCGCGGCGGACCTGCACGACGCCGGTGGTCAGGTTCGGGTCGGCCAGGACCTCGATCCGCTCGCCCGAGGGGAGCTCGAGCACATCGCCGACCATGAACGAGCCGGCGTCATCCAGGGTAATCTGACCGTCTCCCGCGGCGACCGCCGCGGCCAGCGTGGCCGTCCGCTTGCGGAAGGCCCGGTTGATCATCGAGAAGGTGGTCGAGCCGACCGGCAGCCGAGGCAGCCGGGTGACCAACGGGCAGCGGTTGACGAACCAGTTCGCGGCCACGACGTGGATGTCGTTGCGGATCTGGGCCTGGTGGTCCGAGGCCTTCTGGATGCCTTGCAGGAACGTGGTAGGCATGGGAATTCCGATGGTTCAATTCAAGAAAAAGCAAATCCAAGCGAATCGGTCGGTTCGTCCTCAGACCCGGCGCCGTCCGAGTCCGATGGGGACGCCCAGCTCCCGCCGGGAGGCCTGAACGGCCTCTCGCCATTGCTGGAGCACGGTCTCCCCCAGGGTCCTGGGCGGGGAGGCCGCCGGAGCGCTGGAGGCCGATCGCGAGTCTCCGGGGGGCGCCGTCCCCCCTCGAGACGCCGGCCGGACGAAGTGGGAGTAGTCCGGACCGGCGAGCCAGGAGGCGACCGCGTCCTCGACGGACCGGCCGTCCCGGGAGCGGACCCGGAGCCGATCGGCCTCGTCGACGACCTCCAGCTCATCCCTCCAGAGCGCGATCAGCTGCGCGGCGGCCCCCCGGACAAGCGGCCGACCGGCCAGGGCCGCCGCCAGCTCCTTTTCCTTGAGGGCCGTCTTGCAGGCGCGCTCCCAGTCCTCGGCCTTGCGGGCCAGCCGGCTCCGCTCCTCGTCGAACCGGCGTTCCAGCGTCCGGAGCCGCTCCTCGGCGGCGCGGCTCGCGTCGGCCGGGCTGGGGTCGGAGGCCGAGCCCGGGTCGGGGGCCTCCGGTCCCGGCCCGGCCTCGCGGGCGGTCGCGGCGCCGGCGGTTGCGCCCCCCTCGCCGGCCTCGGGGTTCAGCAGGATGCGGTGCGGGGTCATGGTCCGTCCTCGGCGGTCGATTCGGGTCGGTTCGTGACGGTGAGACTCAGGGTCGCGGGGCAGCTCAGGGGCGGCGCTCGATCAGGCCGAAGGCCAGTGGGAGCACCAGGGTCACGATCACCGTCACCCCGAAGAGACCGACGGAGATGGCCGAGACGAGCTTGGTCACCAATTCAGGATTCATCACGTCTTCGTCCTCCGGCAGCCGGACCGCCCTCGCCGTCGATCCCGGCGCGTCGCCCCGGCCGCCCTGATGCGCGCCGGCCGCCCGGGGGGCGACACCGGCGCTGTTTCGAATGGATGGGGGAACACGATCTGGTCGATTCGTTCGAAGGGGGGAGCCGAGGGGCCTTCCCCGGCTAATCACGTCAGATCACGTTGATGTCCTGGAAGACATCACGTCGGGCGACTTCGTCGTAGGGGGCCGTTCCGTCCCTCTTCCGGGCCCGCGACCTTTCCTCCACATACGAGGCGATCTCGCGCTCGCACTCCGAGTACTGGGGGTCGGCCAGCCCGGGTAGGCAGAGACGGAGCAGCCGGGAGAGCATCAGGGCCTCGCAGGTTGGCAGGGCTCCGGCCCGGCCGGCGATGGCCTGGAAGTCGGCCGCGGCGCGGGCGACCGCGTCGGCCGTGTACAGGTCGAACTCGGCCGGGTAGAGGATCTCGATCCCGGCGAGCAGTTCGGCGGCGGGAGGGCCGTCGCCAAGGACCATCAGGGCGAACTCGGCCGCCACGCGCTCCGCCTGGGCCAGCACCCGGGCGATCTTCGCCAGGCGGTTGTTCCCGTCGGCCTGGTCGATCAGCTTCGCCAGGCCCGACTGCGCGACCGCCTCCCGCACCGGGGTGCGGACGAGCGAGGCGTCGCGGTCCACGTCGTCCCGGATGTCGGCCTTGTTCCGGCGGATGGACTCGGCGCTTTCCTTCGGGAACTCGACGACGTCGAACCCCTCGTAGGTTGCCTGCCCGCCCTGGACGTTCTTCTTCTTCGGCAGGAGCCATCCCGGACCGATCGGCACCGTGCCGTCGGGCTGGATGTAATCCTCCGGCCCCTGAAGCAGCGGGTGGGCCTGGGTCGTGTCGGAGAGGATCAGCTCCGAGTCGCGGTTATAGTACTCGCGCTGACGTTCGGCGATCCCCTCATATCGTGACTGGCCGATGTTCCGGCATCGCGGCTTCTTCCGGTCGAAGACCCGGACGATCGGCACACGGCCGAACGGGTGCGGTGTTTCGGCGAGCACCGTGCCGGACTCGTCGTAGAGCGTGGAGCCTTCGGCCGTCCATTGGCGGTAGCGCGTCTCGGGGCCGTCGGCCGTCTCGTGCCGTTCCAGCACGAGGCATTCCTCGTAGCGCTGGCCGGTGGGATCGAGCCGCCACCAGAGCATGTTCTCCGGCAGGATGACCGAGGCGACGCAGGCATCGAGCCCCAGCCGGACGAGGTCCGCCCTGGTCTCGATCTCCTCGCCGGCGGGGGCGGGCGGGTGGTCGAAGCAGAGGTCAAGCTGGCCGAGGGTCAGCAGGAGCGGGGCGACCGTCTCGGCCATCCACTGGTCGATCGTGGTCCCGCAGCCGTCGATGTTCTGCCACCAGGCCTCCAGCGCCTTGGGGCCGGAGCGCTTGATCTCCCGGGCGTAGATCCGCGCCAGGTGCGTCTCGATCGCCTCGGCCAGGAAGGTCGGCACGGGAGTCCGGGCGCGGCGGAGCTCGTAGTCGTCGTCGGTGGCGAAGGTCGCCGGGTCGGGGGAGATCACCGACGGGGAGAACGGGTCGGCCCCGGGGATCGGCGAGGAGGAGCCGGCCTCTCTCGGGTCGGGGTACTCCCGCTTGTGGCGGATCAGGTTGCGGACGGGGAGGCCGCGACGGTCGAAGCCGTAGACGGCCTGGCGGTAGCGCTCGCCGCCCTCGAGTGAGTCGAGCAGCCACCGCCACCGCTGGGCGTGCTCTTGCCATTCCGGATGCCGGCGGCCGAGCAGTTCGAGGGTGTCGCGATTGGTCGGCATGGTCGTTCCTGGGAGTCGTCAAGGGGGAAGCATCGGCGCCGGCTCCACGCCGGCCAGCGGGGCTCGCCTTAGAAGACGCTGCGGGCGGGCACCCGGCCGAGGGCCGGGGCCGGGGCGCGGCCGTCAGGGAACCGGGTCCGGAGCCCCCCGCGGAGGGCGTCCATCAGGTCCTCATGCGGGTGCTGCGGGTCCTCGGGGTGGTCGGCCCACTGGCCGGCTCTTCTGGCCCTTCGGTAGTGCTGGAAGGCTCGGATCGTGTGTTCACAGCGCGGGTGGATGAGCAGTCGGGTGCCGCCGTCGGCCGGGCGGAGGAACGACTCGACCAGCGCCAGGCCGTCGGTGACCGACGCCCCCCCCGGCCAGAACTTCAGGTTCCTCAGCCCAGCCCGCTCGTACTCGCCGAGCACCGTCGGCCCGACCGCCGTACGGGCGTTGCCGGCCGGGTCGGTCGAGGCGACGTCGATCCGCCCCAGGCAACGCTCCCGAGCCACCTCCAGGATCGCCCGGGCGTTGTGCTCGGCCGAACGGCCTTCCTCCAGGTACTCGGCGAAGACGTGCACCTGATCGACCGTGCCCATCGGGGTCGATACGCCGACGACCTGGAAGAAGACCGCCCCGGTGAAGACCCCCGAGTCCACCGCCAGCAGCACCGGCCGGCTCGGGTCGAACTCGGCCGCTTCGCTGACGTTGGCGACGGGGTCGAACCCCGAGAACCAGAGCCCGTCGGCCTTCGGCCCCCGGCAGAGGTAGTCCGCCTCGAAGGCCCGACGGCTGACGACCCGGGCCTTCTGAATCAGGGCGTCGATCCCGTAGTGCCCCGACGCCCGCTTGGCCTTCGGCCGGCCGAGCGGATCGGAGTCGCGATCCTCGTGGCACCAGGAAACGATCGGGCACTCCGGGCACTTCTCCAGGTTCGGCCCGCTTCTCTCCTCAGGACAGCGCTGAAGCACCTCGAAGATGCAGAAGGAGTAAAGCGGAAACTCGTTCCCCCGGGCCCGCTCGATCAGGTTCGACATCGGGCCGTCGACCCGATGCCAGGTCGAGGTCATCAGGACCGAGGCCGGGGTGTCCCCCCGGTTCATGCACATGCCCAGCGCCGCGTCCCGGCAATCGGGGTCGATCTCGTCGACCTCGTCCAGCTTCAGGCTTGGGACGTGCGGCCCCCTCACGCTCGTGGGAGAGGCGGCGAGCACGCGCACCTCGGACCCGTTGGTGTACACCGCCCTCGACTCGGTGAGCTTCTCCAGGGCCGGGTCGTCCCGGGCGAGCTCCGCCAACGCCTGGTGTGCCTGCTGCGACTGCGCCAGGCTCCCTCCGAGCAGCCGGGTGCCGTGTCCCGGGTCGAACCGGCTGACGAGGTGGGTCTCCAGGGCCGAAAGGTACGATTTCCCCCCTCCCCGGGGGCCGAGGACCAATATGACGGGGGGCCGCTCCAGGAAGGCGTCGGCGAAAAACCGCCAGGGGGCCTGGTGCCCCCGGCAAACGGCCTTGTGCGGGATGTGAAGGCCGGCATGGGCCCGAACCCAACGCCGGAGGCTTCGCTCCGAGTCGGGGCGAGCCTCCAGGGCCGGGGCGATCGGGATGGTCGTTGCTCGTGGTCGCTTCGGCATGATCGGGCCTCGGGCCGGTCGGCGATACCCCTCGGGTGGCCAGCCGGGCCGTCGTGGGATCGTCGTGCCCCGAGAGCCGTCGGCTCGGGGGCGGGTCGGTCGCTCTCGGTGTCGTACGAGACGATTTCCTTAGACCTTCTCCGCGATTCGGGATCGCGGCTGGTCGGACTCGACGGCCCGGACCGCGGCGACGGGCCGTCGCGGCGGTCGGCCGGGAAGATCACCGGGGCGCGGCGAGGCTTCCGTCGCCTCGAAGTGCGGGCATCGGGCGGGCGGAAGGACGCCGGCGTGAACCGGCTCCCTCGGGCGATCGGTTCGGGATGGTCCTCAGCTCGGGCCCTTCGGGACAATCGTCCCGGCGGCCGGGCCCGCGGCGGTCGTCGTCGCGGGGAGCCCCGGGGCGTCAGGCTCGATGCCTCGTGTCCCGGGAGCGGCTCGGCCTCCCCAGTCGGAGGGGGACGTCGCTCTCGTCTCCTTGATCATCGCGACTTTGCCGGGGTGGAATCGCGCATTTCCCCAAGTTTTTTTCCCGAGTGTTCCCCGTCATCGGGTGAAGACGCCGTGATCGCTTGACGGCCCCCCCGGGCGCTCCTAGAACAGGGCCATCCCCTCGCCTCTCGAGGTCCCCCGAACCGCTTTCCCGCATCGGAGCCGCTCGATGTCGCGATCGACCCCTCCCCCGGCCGCCGTCGACGACCCGCCGTGCCCTCAGTCGAGCTCCCCGGCCGAGGCGCTGGCGATCGCCTACCGGGGGGTGCGACAGGCCTCCGCCGCCCTCTGCGATCGGCTCGAACCCGAGGACTTCGTCGTCCAGTCGATGCCCGAAGCCAGCCCCGTCAAGTGGCACCTGGCGCACACGACCTGGTTCTTCGAGGAGTTCGTCCTCGCTCCCCACGAGCCGGTCTTCCGGCCATTCCACCCCCAATTCGCTTTCCTGTTCAATTCCTACTACAACGCCGTCGGCGCCCGCATCTCCCGAGACCGCCGGGGGATGCTCACCCGGCCGACCGCCCGGCAGGTCCTCTCCTACCGGGAACAAGTCGATTCCCGCGTCGAGGAACTGCTCAGAGCCGCCGACCCCGAGGCAATCCGCCGCATCGCGCCGATCTTGACCCTCGGGCTGAATCACGAGCAACAGCACCAGGAACTCCTGCTGACCGACCTGAAGCACGCCTTCTGGCACAACCCGCTGCGCCCGGCGTTCGCCGATCGGCTTTCCGATCCCCCCTCCGAGGCCCCTCCGCTGCGCTGGATCTCCTACCCGGAGGGGATCCGGTGGATCGGCCACGCCGAAGGGGGCTTCTCCTACGACAACGAAGGGCCTCGTCATCGCCAGTTCGTCCCGGCCTTCCGGATCGCCTCCCGTCCGGTGACCAACGGCGAGTTCCTCGAGTTCATCGCCGACGGCGGCTATTCCCGCCCGAACCACTGGCTCTCCGACGGCTGGGCGGCTGTCCAGCAACTCGGCTGGGAGGCTCCCCTGTACTGGGAACGAGTCGACGGGAGCTGGTGCACCTTCACCCTGGCCGGCATGCTCCCGGTCAACCCCGCCGAGCCGGTCTGCCACCTCAGCTACTACGAGGCCGACGCCTTCGCTCGATGGGCCGGCGCCCGACTGCCCACCGAGGCCGAGTGGGAGACTGCCGCCGACGTCGCCATCGCCGGCAATTTCGCCGACTCCGGGAGATTCCACCCCGCCCCCGCTCCCTCTCTCGCCCCCAACGACGAGCCGGCACAGCTCTTCGGCGACGTTTGGGAGTGGACCGCCAGCGCCTACCTCCCCTATCCCGGCTTCCGGCCCTCCGCCGGCGCCGTCGGGGAATACAACGGCAAATTCATGTGCAACCAGCACGTTCTCCGCGGAGGCTCCTGCGCCACCCCGGCCAGCCACATGCGGCCCACCTACCGCAATTTCTTCCACCCCGACGCCCGCTGGCAGTTCTCCGGGCTCCGCCTCTGCCGGGATGCCTGATCCCAGGGGCGTCGTGGCTCGATCCGGGAACTCGGGCGGTCGGCCGGTGCGAGGGCGGGCCGGGCTCCAGCGGGAAACCTATCAGAGCCCGCTCCGCCCTCGGACGCGATCCGACCGGGTTCGCGGTCGCCGGCCGATGCGCTTTGGCCGGCGGCACCGCGGAGCGGCCCCGGCTCAATCCCGGGGACGCCAACGCTGGACCCGGAAGAGGTTGCCCGGATCCGTCCAGGATTCCTCCTCAATGAACCCAGAACGACTCGCAAGCTCCCTGATCAATTCGGGAGTGTACTTGTGCGAATTTTCGATGTGGATCGTCTCCCCCTCCGCGAAGGAGGCGACCATCTCGGCGCCGGGGATCGTCACGACCTGGTCCCGAAGGCTGACCAGGTGAATCTCCACCCGGTGCCGAGCCGCCTCGAACCGGGCCCGATAGCCGAATCGGTCGAGGTCGAAGTCGGCTCCGAGCTCGCGGTTGATCCGACGGAGGAGATTCTTGCCGAACTGCGCGGTGATCCCCTCGGCGTCGTCGTAGGCGGCCTCCAGGACCGCGGCGTCCTTGATCAGATCGAGCCCGACGAGTAGGCGGTCCTCCGGACCGATCGTCTCGGAGAGGTTCCGGAGCAGGCCGACGGCATCCTCGTCGTCAAAGTTGCCCAGGCTCGATCCGAGGAAGACCACCAGCTTCGGGCCCGGGAACCGCCCGGCGATCGCCCGAAGCGCGGTGTCATAATCCGCCACGACCCCCGTGACCGACAGCCGGGGGTAGGCCTGGATCAGCGCCCGGGCCGACTGCTCGAGGATTATCTCCGAGACGTCGATCGGCACGTAGTGCAGCCGGCCGTACTCCTGGAGCGCCGCCTCGATCAGCCGTCGGGTCTTGGTCGAGCTGCCGCTGCCCAGCTCGATCATCGTCGTCGCTTCGGCCCACCCGACGACCATCTCCGCCGCCCAATCGCGGAGGATGGCGTCCTCGGTCCGGGTCGGGTAGTACTCCGGCAGCGAGCAGATCCGCTCGAACAATTCCGAGCCGATCGCGTCGTAGAGGAAGCGGCAGGGCATGAACTTCGGAGCGTGCATCAGCCCCCGGCGCACGACCGAGGCGAGCGAGTCGGTCCCGTCCTCCTCGCTGGCCTCCGGGCGGATGATCTCAAGGCGGTCACGTGCTCGGCCGGTGGTTCGAATCTGCAAGGTAGCCTCATTGTGGCCGTTCGAGGGGGCCTGTGGGCCCGATTCCGTCCGAGCCGACCCACCTCGGCGCAATCCGATCAGCCCCCGTTCCGTGGCGAGAAGGTGTCGGGGGACTGTAGGCGATCGAACCATGCTCGACAACCCCCCGGCCTCAGCCGGCGTCGGGGCAGAGGCGCCGGATCCGCTTGCTGATGTGGAAATTGACCGAATCGTAAGGGCGGATGAGGTTCCCCGAATCGAAGATCGGCCGCTGGGCTTCCAGGTCCTCCGACCCCAGCGCGTCGGAGAAGATCGCCTGCAGGTAGGCCACCCCCTTGGCCGAGGGGCGGAACCTCGCCTCGTCGTAGAAGCTGCGAGACAGGGGGCGGGCGTGGATCACTCCCCAGCGGTCGCGGAGCCGGCTCGCGTCGATCCCCTCGTGCACAAACCCGCCGTCGCGGTACTGAAGCGTGGCCACGTAGTTATGCCGACCCTCGACGAGCAGGTCGACCGCCTCGCCCCCCAGTTGCGAGGCCTGGAAGCGGTCGAACCGGATCGGTCGGCCGCCGCGCTGGGTGTGGCCGATCTTCCGGCAGAAGATCGCGGCGTCGGCGCTCTCGTTGCGCCGCTTTCGGGTGAAGAAGGCGTCGCCGA
This sequence comes from Tautonia sociabilis, assembly GCF_003977685.1. Lineage (GTDB taxonomy): Bacteria > Planctomycetota > Planctomycetia > Isosphaerales > Isosphaeraceae > Tautonia > Tautonia sociabilis. The sequence goes on from NZ_RYZH01000001.1 coordinate 21,079, forward strand.
TCTGCTCCACGAGGATCTGCTTCACCGCCTCCGCCGCCCCGGAGTACTGGATGTTGCCGGCCGGATCCTTCACCGTTCTCACGGCGCCGAAATTGTGCCCCTGGGCGTCCTTGATCCCCTCCGAGACGCAGATCACGGCGTGCTTCTGACAATCGAGGATCTCCAGGACCCGGGTCACGACGGCCTCCGGGTCGACCGGCACCTCGGGCACGAGGATCATGTCCGGCTGGCCGAAGGCCGTCCCCAGGGCGATCATGCCGCAATCCCGGCCCATCACCTCGATGACCGCGATCCGGCGGTGGCTCTCCGCCGTCGTCCGGATCCGCTGGACGTTCTGGGCGGCGACGAAGACCGAGGTCGCGTAGCCGGGGGTGGCGAAGTTGACCATCTCCTCCAGCTCGAACCGCCGCTCCTCGGCCTTGGTGTAGCGGTACCCCTTGGGAGACTGCTCGTCCGGCACCCGGGAGAATTCGGAGGGCTCGTCGGCGTAGTTCAGGCCGAGGTCGTTGTCGATCGTCTTGGGGGCGAGCACCGTGGGCAGGGACTCGCAGATCGCCTGCATGCCGTTGAGCGTGCCGTCGCCGCCAATGCAGATCAGGCCCTCCACCCCCAGGCGGTTGAGCCGGGAGACGACCCGCTCGATCGTCTCCCGATCGTCGGCCGAGACGTAGTCTCGCGAGGCGCCCAGAATCGTCCCGCCCCGGGCCGCGTCCAGCTCGGGGATGCTCTGAAACAGAGGATTGAGATGCACATGAGGCACCTCGGGGTTGAGCAGGCCGCTGTAGCCCTTGATCAGGCCGATGACCTCGATCCGGAGCTGATTGGCCCGCTCGACGGCACCGGCGATGGTCGCGTTTAGCGCGGGGGTGTCTCCCCCCGCGGTCAGGATCCCGATCCGCTTCATGATTCCGTCCCGGGCGCGGCGAAGGAGTTCAGAACGCTCCGGCCAGACCAGCGTCGGGGAGGCGACCTTGGCCCTCTCACCGGCGATTGCCGGCCGGGCGATTGTATCAATTCGGACGGCTTCCGATCGATGCGACTCCCGAACCCGGCGCCCGGCCGGTTCGGGGAAGCCTCCCGGGATCAGACCAGCCGTAGCGCGGGGGGGCCATCCTCGATGTCGAGCTGGACCGTGTCGCCAGCGGCCATCTGCCGGCGCTTCCGAAGCTCGACCTCGCCGTTCACCCGCACCAGACCGTCGGCGATCATCGCCTTGGCCATGCCGCCGTTGTCGGCCCAGCCGGCGAGCTTGAGCACCTGCGTCAGGTTGATCGGCCGGTCACCGACGGGAAGTTCGATCATCGCGGACGCCCGATTGCCCGATCCAGCCGCCCTGCAACTGATCCGCGATGGCCCTCCCGGCCTCCGCCCCGCCGCGCTCGAAGGCGCTCCGGAACAGGTCCGGGTCGGCCTTCGGCTCGGTCCCCTCGGTCAGACCGCCGCCCGACTCCGCCGCGATCGGCCCAAGGTCCGCCTCGCCTTCGGGATCGGGGCCGGCTTCCAGGTCCTTCCAGAACGGCTCGAGCATCCGACGGATCTCCGCCGGCAGCGCCGGCTGCACCAGCTTCAAGGCGTGATCAACCGCCGTGCCGGCCTTGCTCGTCAGAATCGGCGTCCGGCTCTGCGGGGCGAGGCTGATGATGAACACCGTCGCGACGACGCCCAGCAGCGCCCCCTCCAGCCCGCCGAGAATCATCCCCAGGTGCCGGTCATACGCCTCGAACCTCATCTTGCGCAGCGTGGTCCGGATCGCCCAGGCGACCCCGAAGACGCTCGCCGACACGGCAACGTAGAGCGCCAGCATCGCCAGGCTCCGCGCCACGATCGGCTGCCCGGGGAAGTACGGCGCGACCTGGGCCGACATCGGCACGGCGACCGCATACCCCAGCACCAGCGAGAGGATGCTCGCCAGCTGCCAGGTGATCCCCCGCCACGCCCCCCAGATCATCCCGGCGATGATCACCGCCACCATCGACACGTCGTAGGGCGTCATCCGAGCCTCCCTGCCCCGGGCCTCCCAATGCAATCCTCTCCGACCGGTGTTCATCCTAGCCGGCCTCGCCCGGGGGCGATAGGCGAGCTTTGTCCCGACACGCTCCAGGAGTCGCGAACTCGCCCGCTCCCTCGATGAGCAGGAACGTCGCACCGTTCCCGACCCCGATCAGGGCCCCGACGGCCGGACCCGGGGGTCGCTCCAGCCCTCTCCGGCCTCCAGCCGTTGGAGGAAGTCCTGGAGGCTCGAAGACAGCGGACGCATCAGGCCGGGCAGCGCCTGGGCGAGCTTCGAGGTCGCCAGGCCTCCCCGCAAGGGGCGGGGGGCCCCCTGACTCAGTTCGGCCGTCGGCTTCGATCCGATCGGGGACGGGTCGAGCCCGAAGCCGACGGCGATCCCCCTGGCGAACTCAAGTCGGCTGATCACCTCCGGCCCGGCAACGTGGAACAGGCCGGAGTGCCCGTCCTCGACGAGCCGGACGGCGGCCAGCGCCACGTCGGGGCCGTAGCTAGGGCTGGACACCTGGTCGGAGGGGACCATCACCGGCTCTCCGCCGATGAGCCGGCGGACCACCTGGTAGGCGAAGTTCTTCCCCTGGCGTTCGGGACCGTAGACCCAGCTCGTCCGGGCGATCAGCGCTCGGTCGCCGAGCAGGTCGGCGATCGCCCGCTCGGCCTCGAGCTTCGCTCGGCCGTAGACGTTGGGAGGATCGGGGGGGGCGTTCTCGTCGTCCGGGCCGTCTCGGCCCGAAAAGACGTAATCGGTCGAGAAGTAGACGAACCGGGCACCGAGGTCGCCGGCGACCCGGGCCAGGTTCAGCGGCTCCTCGAGGTTGGAGGCCCTCGCCTTCTCCGGGTCGCGCTCGCAGCCGTCGACGAAGGTGAAGCCGGCCGGGTAGAAGACCACGTCGGGCCGCTGGTCCCGGAGCCATCGCGCGGCCGCCTCTCGGTCCGAGGCCTGGAGCGGATGCAGCCCGGGGTAGGGGACGGTGGCATACGTGCCGACCGCCTCATGCCCCCGATCCCACAGGTGCCGGAGCAGCCAGCCGCCGATCTGGCCGGAGCCGCCGATGACGATGGCCCGCGTCACGGTCACGATCGGAACCCCTTTCGCCGCAAGTGGCTATAACGTTGCAGCGCGTCTTCGATGATCGGAGACGTCGAGGACGACGGCTGGAACTCGTCGACCTCCACCGCCTTGCCCTCCAGGTATTTGTAGTCCTGGAAGAACCGCCGGAGCATCTGGAGCCGGTGCGGGGGCAATTCGTCGGCCTCCCGGAAGCTGTTGAACTCCGGGTCGCCGCAGGCGACGGCGAGGATCTTGTGGTCCTTCTTGCCCGAGTCGATCATCGTCATCAGGCCGATGGCCCGGGCGGTGACCAGCGTCATCGGCGCCAGGGGTTCCTGGCAGAGCACGAGCACGTCGAGCGGGTCGTCGTCCTCGGCGTAGGTCTGGGGGATGAAGCCGTAGTTGGCCGGGTAGTAGACGGCGGAGTAAAGCACCCGGTCCATGCGGAGCAGGCCGGTGCGCTTGTCGAGTTCGTACTTGATGTTCGCCCCCGTCGGGATCTCGACGATGGCGTTGAAGACCATGGGCAGGTCTTCGCCCGGGGTCACGTCGTGCCAGGGATGGAGCATCGGCGGGGGGGGCCTCCGGTGGTCGGGGCGTGCGATCGGGCTCCTCGGCCCGATCTGATCGGCCCACTATACCAGAAGCCGGGCCCGGTCGTCCCGGGCGATGGCGCGCCGCCTCGCCCGGATGGCGACCGGGAGCCTCTTCACCGTCGCCGATCCGGAGGATCCCCCCGTCATCGGCCGTGGGCGGTGTCGGCCAGGTCGTCGGCCAGACGCTCCAGGACCTCTCGGCTGAGCTGGAACGGCGTCGGCCGTCGCTTCCGGTCGGTCGCGTCGAAGGCGACCCGATGCAGCCGGAGCGTTCCGGCCACGTTCAGGCGGACTTCGTAGTACGACCGGAGTTGCCCCCTGGGTGTCGGGGACTGGCTCCGAAGCTCCACTTCCCCCCCCTGGGCGTCGACTTCGAGCACCACGAGGGGCTCCATCAGGTAGGTGACGTGTTTCGCCAGCCGATCCGCCCAGCCGCGCAGCTCGTCGATCGTCCAGGGAGATCGGGAGGGGTCGGAGACGGCGAAGTCGAGGTGTTCCAGCATCACCCCGACGGGGGCGTTGGAGGAGAGGGTCAGCTCGAGGCGGTCCGGCCCGTCCTGGGCCGAGACGATGCCGGGCTGGTCGGGCCACGCGTCAAGCGCGGCGGCGATCGCGGTGCTCAGGCTCATGGGACTGGCCTCCCAATGGTCGGATCGTGTGGTCGGACCCGTCGAACGACAGGAGCGTCGGCCTCCCCTCGACGCAGGTCTCCAGGTGGACCGGCCTCGTCCAGAGGCGATGCAGGTGCCGGAGCGTGTCTTGCGCGTAGTCCAGCTTCAGGTCAACGCCGAAGTATTCCTGCTCCAGGTACATCTCCCCTCGGTTCCGGTAGTTCCCGTCCCGGACCCGGATGATCGGCCGGCCGAAGTTGGTCAGGCCAAACAGCAGCCGTTCCTTGATCTTCTTGAATTCCCGGCTCTCGATCTCGTACAGCTCGGCCTGGTCGTTGTGCCGAAAGCTAAAGAGCTGATGTCGGCGGCAAAAGTCCGGGGTGAGGAAGGTGTCGATGAAGGTCACGTCGCTGTGGATCCGGCGGACCTCGAAGATTTTCTGGCGGCCCAGGCCGGCGCCGGTGTCCCACGTGCGCCGGGTCTCGTAGTCGTCGCAGGCCTCGTATTCGGGGCCGAACTGCCCCTTGTTCCAGCGCTCCTCGATGTCGCGGAACAGCTCGATCCCCAGCTTGTACGGGTTCAGCCGGCCGGGCTGGGTGGCCATCGTGCCGGAGTGGTGGTCGGCGTAGTCGACCAGCTCCGAGCCGTCGAGCAGCCGGGTGGTCATCATCGTCGAGTGCCAGTACGAGGCCCAGCCCTCGTTCATGATCTTCGTCTGGCCCTGGGGGGCGAAGTAGTACGCCTCCTCTCGGATGATCGCCAGCACGTCGAGCTGCCAGGAGTTGAGCGGGGCGTTCTCCAGCAAAAAGAGCAGCACGTCGCGCTCGGGGGACTCCGGGAACTTCCGGGCCTTGGCCTTCTCCTCCTCGCGCCGGCGGGCGGCCTCCTTGAGCGCCTCCGGCGGGTTGACGAAGCGGTCCATGTAGTCCTTGCTGCGGAACTTGTCCGACGGGGGGGCGTCGTCCCCCTCGGTCGAGAAGTCGTAGCGGTTGGGGGCGTCCCGGCGCTTGATGAACGGCGAGTGGATGTCGATCAGGTTGTCCAGGCAGAGGCAGCTGTCGATGAAGTCCTCCACGGTCTCCTCGCCGAACCGCTCCATGTAGGAGCGGATCCGGCTGCCGTGGTTGGCCATCTCATCCATCATCTTCCGATTCGTCGGCGCGAAGCAGATATTGTTCTTGAAGAAGTCGTTGTGGCCGTAAACGTGCGCCATCACCAGCTTCTGGTCGACCGGCATGTTGCAGCGCAGCAGGTAGGCGTAGCACGGGTCGGTGTTGATCACCATCTCGTAGATCTTCTGCAACCCGTAGCGGTACCCCTTGGAGAGCTGCTCGTACTCCATGCCGAACCGCCAGTGCGGATACCGGGTGGGAAACCCCCCCAGGGCGGCGATCTCGGAGAGCTCGTCGTAGTCGAGCACCTCGAAGATGGTGTCGAAGAAATCCAGGCCGAAGGAGCGCGCGTGCTCCTCGATCTCCGCCTGGAGGGCCCTCAGGTCGGCCGGCAGGTCGTGCTGGGTGCTGACGAAGCTCATCGGCTCTCCTCCGCTGGGGGCCCGTCCCTCCGGCCGACCGGCCGGCCGAGATCGCTTGGCCGCCCGTCGCCGCGAGGCATCTGATGACTGCGGGGAACCGGTCGGCCTCGGGACTCAGGCCGACTTCCTCGCCATCGAGCTTGGTTCGGACGTCCTGGCCCCCGAGATCCGCTCGGGCGCCGAGACTGCTCGCCCGCGTGGCCCTGGCCGGCAGGCTCGGAGCAGGCTTCGACGCCCCTAGCCGGGAGGCCGACGATCCAGGCGATCGGGCGGCTGGCGGCACCGCTTGTCCGCTCCGATCGGTCGCGACCCGGCTCGGGCTGGCGCACCGGGACCCGGTCGGGCGAGGGCCCCGGCGTCGTCGTCCGATCTCGGGTGGGTTCGGTCGGCATCGCGGCTGGCTCCGATTGCTCCAGGGCTCGCCGGTCCCGCCTCAGCGGCCTCGGCCGAGGAATTCCTTGATCGAGTCGTAGATTCCCTCTTTGTCTCGGATCTCCGACAGCGCCAGGTTCGGCTCATCCTCGAAGGCGTCCTCCAGCTCTCGGATGAACTCGCCGGAGCCGTAGGGACTCTCGACCTGGCCGTAGCCGAAGAGGTTGCACTTGGGCAGCAGGTCGTTGCGGAGCAGTTCGACGCAGTGGCGGTTGTCCTCTCCCCAGTTGTCGCCGTCGGAGAAGTGGAGGACGTAGATGTTCCAGTCGGCGGGCGGATGCTCGGCGTCGATGATCTTGTGCGCCAGGCGGTAGGCGGAGCTGATTCGGGTGCCGCCGCTTTCCCGGGTGTGGTAGAAGGTGTGCTCGTCGACCTCCTTGGCGGCGGCGTCGTGGATGATGTAGCGGGTGGTGACACCGTCGTACTGGCTGCGGAGCCATGTGTCGATCCAGAAGGCTTCGATCCGGACGATCTCCTTCTGGTCGTCGGTCATGCTGCCGGAGACGTCCATCAGGTAGAAGACGACGGCGTTGGTCTGCGGCAGGTAGATGGGGCTCCAGGAGCGGTAGAGCTTGTCCTCGCGGACCGGGATGACCACGGGGTCGTCCGGGTTGTAGGTGTTCGAAGCGATCTGACGCTTCAGGGCCTTCTTGTAAGTCCGCTTGAAGTGGCGGAGGCTTTCGGGGCCGGCCTGGCGGATGCCGGTATATTTGTCTTTCTCCTCGATGATGTTGGCTTGCCCCTTGGGCTGGATGCGGGGCAGCTCCAGTTCCTCGCCGAGGATCTGGGCGAGCTCGTCCATGGTGAGCTCGACCTCGAGGATGTGCTGCCCGGGACGGTCGCCGGCCTGGCCGGTCCCTTCCTCGCCGTCCCCGGAGCGGCCGATCGGCTGGCCGATGTCGCCGGGGCCCTGGCCGACGCCGCCGGAGCCCTTGGTTCCGTAGCGGAACTCGGGCAGGTCGATCGACGGCATCGGGATCGAGACCAGCTCCCCGCCGGTTTTGCCGATCATCTCGCCGTGGGTGATGTACTTCTTCAGGTCCGCCTTGATCTTGCCGCGGACGATTTGCCGGAAGCGGTTCTGGTCCCGCTCGATTTTTCGCACCAAGGCCCTCGCCCCTCCCCACGCTGGGAGATCGGGCGGGCCGGCCCGGGCGCGGCGACGCCCGTCGGCGCGGAGGGAGCCGCCCGCGTCGGGCCGGCCCGCCCTGCCTGCTCGATTCGAAAGAACGGGGGAACCGCGTCCGATCCCCGATGGGAGGGGCCGGGGGACCCTCCCCGACTCCCCGAGCGGGTTAGCCCCCCCCGCGCTTCACGTCGCCCCGGGCGAAGATGCTGGCGACGTAGTTCAGCACGTCGGTCGCCGAGTCCTCGTCGTAGCCGTAGTCGCGGATCAGCCGGCCCTTGACGATGTCGATCTTCTCCTGCGTGTCCTGGTCGACCACGCTGGAGACGAGGCTCGTCAGCTTGATCGTGTCCTTCTGGTCCTGGAAGAGCTTCAGCTCCAGGGCCTTTTGCAGCCGCTCGTTGGTGCGGTAGTCGAACTTCTTGCCGTCGATGGCCAGCGCGCCGATGTAGTTCATGATCTCCCGGCGGAAGTCGTCTTTGCGGCTCTCCGGGATGTCGATCTTCTCCTCGATCGACCGCATCAGCCGCTCGTCGGGTTCCTCGGGCTGGCCGGTGTACTTGTTCTTGACCTTCTCCCGCTGGGTGTAGGCCTTCACGTTGTCGATGTAGTTGCCGCAGAGCCGCGTCAGGGCCTCGTCGTCGGCGGCGATGGCGCGCTGGACCTCGTTCTTGACGATGTCCTCGTACTCTTCCTTCACCACCGCGAGCAGATGCTTGTAGTGTTTGCGCACCTCGTCGTTGTTGATCAGGGAGTGGTGCTTCAGCCCGGCTTCCAGCTCGTTGAGCACCATGAACGGATTGACGGAGCGTTCCTCGGCGTGCGCGACCAGGGCGTTGGAGATCTTGTCCTGCACGTAGCGCGGGCTGATGCCGTGCATTCCCTCGCGCTCGGCCTCCTCCTTCAGCTCCTTGATGTTGTCCTCGGTGAAGCCCGGCAGCGTCTTGCCGTTGTAGAGCTTCAGTTTTTGCATGAGCGTCAGGCCGGCGTTCTTGGGTTCCTCCAGCCGGGTGAGGACGGCCCACATCGCGGCCACTTCCAGCGTATGCGGTGCGATCCGCTTCCCCGTGACGCGCCGGCTGTTGTAATCCTTCTCGTAGATTTTGATCTCGTCCGACAGCTTGGTGACGTACGGCACGTCGATCTTCACCGTCCGGTCGCGCAGCGCCTCCATGAACTCGTTGGACTGGAGCTTGCGGTATTCCGGCTCGTTGGTGTGGCCGATGATCACCTCGTCGATGTCCGTCTGCGCGAACTTCTTCGGCTTGATCTTGTGCTCCTGGCTGGCCCCGAGCAGGTCGTACAGGAAGGCCACGTCCAGCTTGAGCACCTCGATGAACTCGATGATGCCGCGGTTGGCGATGTTGAACTCGCCGTCGAAGTTGAACGCGCGCGGATCCGAGTCCGAGCCGTACTCGGCGATCTTCCGGTAGTTGATATCCCCGGTCAGCTCGGTGGCGTCCTGGTTCTTCTCGTCCTTGGGCTGGAAGGTGCCGATGCCGATGCGGTCCTGCTCCGAGAGGATGACGCGACGGACGCGGACGTCCTCCAGCACCCGGGCCCAGTCGCCGCCATGCAGCTCCAGGCGCTCCTTGAACATCTGGCGGCAGTAAGGGTCGAGATCCCCGACGATCTTCACCTGGAAGTCGTCCGGCCCTCGCCCCTCGTTCAGCTCCGCCAGCAGATCGGCCCGGTGCTCCTGGGGCACCAGCCGGAGCGGCTCCTCGTGCATCGGGCAGGGGACCCAGTGCGTCTCGCCCTCCGGGCCCTCTTCCTTCCAGTCGAAGGTGTACAGCGCTCCCTCGTCCGTCTGGGAGTAGTACTCCAGCCCCTTCTTCAAGAGCCGGGCGATCGTGCTCTTGGAGCTGCCGACCGGCCCGTGCAGCAACAGCACGCGACGCTCGGTGCCGTAGCCCAACGCGGCGCTCTTGAGCACGTTGACCAGATTCATCAACGGCTTCTCCAGGCCGAAGATCGCGTCGTGCCCGTCGTCGATCGGGTCGTCGAAGAACTTGTAGCGGACGAGCTTCTCCTTGTGGACGACGATCTCTTCGGTGCCGAAGCTGAGAATCATGTCATAGACCCGCTGGTACGCGTTCCGCGTGACCTTGGGGTCTCGGGAGACGATGTCGAGATACTCGGTGAAGGTCCCGGTCCAGTGCTTCTTCTGGTAGTCCGCCAGGTTCTGGCGGCGGGCGAGCTTGGCGATCAAGTCCGATCCGGCCGACATGCGGTGTCCCTCCTGACTGCTCGGTGCCTCCGGACGCGACGGCGGGCGCGTGGGTCGGTCGCGACGGCGCGCGGACGCAACGGGAGGGGACGGCGCGGCGTGCCCGCTCCCTCGGCCGGCGGCCGTCGCCCGCGCAGGGGGCGATGAACCTCGGAATGAGGCGAGTGCCGAATTGTCAACGTGTCGTGGGGATGGGCCCGGCCCGGGACGCGGTCGACGAGCGAGGACGATGCAGTAGGCTGGCCACGGTGGCGGGCGCTTCCAGGCCGCGAGGGCGGTATCCTGATCCGCCGCTCGCATGCGTTCTCCGGGCCTGATCGACTATGACTATCCTCACACCGGGGCGGGTTCATGTCAAGCGGAACGGCGAGGTCGACCCGCCCCGGCGCGCCTCTCCGGGGACGTCAGCTTGCGGCCCCGGCCGCCTCCGCCACCGCTTCGCGCTCCCCCTGCCTGGCCGGGAGCACCGATCGGCCCCCCAGCTCCACCAGCGCCGCCAGCAGCCCGAGCCCCACCATGATCGTGGCGTAATGGGCATAGCTCTCGGCCGCCGGCAGCACCCAGGGCTGCGCCGGCAGCGACAGCATCACGAGGTAGGCCAGACCGGCCGGGAAGCCGGCCGCGATTCCCCCGACGGCCAACGCCGCCACCAGGTGCCCCCCCTCGGCCCGAAGCAGTCGACCGAAGCCCCGAAGCGCCGAGCCCGGTCCTCCCCTGCACCACGGGACCGCTCCCGCCAGGCCCGCCGTCACCACGGCCGCCCCCTGCAAGGACACCAGGCCCCAGCCCCCGAGCACCGGCCCGATCGCCGCCCGGGCGACTTCCACCGGCACGTAGGGCAGGCTGAGGTAGGCCGCGACCGCCGCGTAGCGAGCCGGCAACACCAGCAGGCACGCCAGCGCCGCCGCCGGCAGCACCGACAGCACGGCCGCCGTCCGGAACGGCTCAACATCGCTCGACCGCTCGGCCCGAGCCAGCTCGACCAGCACCCAGGACGCCAGCAGCCCGTCGGCCACCAGCATCAGGGCCGGCACCACCAGGGGCTCCACCAACAGGCCCCCCCCGATCGGCAGGTCTCCCCCGGTCGCCATCATCTGCGCCAGCCGGTAGAGCCCGTACAGGGCCGCACTCACCCAGGCGACGGTCCCCCAGAGCGGCAGCGGCTTGCCCATCGGCTCCGCCTCGGGATCTCCCCAGCGGTCGGCCGCGAACTTGAACGACACGAACGCCCCCACGCCCAGCAAGACGATCAGGTCGGCCAGGCTGAACAGGTCGCGCAGCGGGGTCAACGCGGCGAGGCCCGCCTGCTCGATCGCCAGTTCCACGGCCGACCGGCTTCCGGTCAGCAGCGCCAGATCGGCCAGGCCCTCCGGCCGGTTGTACCGCGCCACCAGGGCGCTGGTCCACGACAGCACCGCCACCCCCAGCAGGATCATCACCAGCCGGGCCGACGTCCGGAGCCGAGCCGTCGCCTCCCCGATCAGCCGCACGTGCCCCGGCAGGTCGAACAGTTGCCGGAGCGCCTTCCCCGGCCCCTGGGCCGCCATCGCGACGGCCAGCAGCACGAGCAGGCCGAGCACCCAGGCCACCAGCCCTTCGGAGCCCGGCTCGGCCCGGGGAGACGACAGGGTCTGCCCCCAGAACCAGCGCCGGAGGGCCAGCAGCGGAAACCGTGACTGGTCCGGAGCCGTCTGGGCCCAGCACATCGGCATCGAGAGCAGGCGGTCCAAGGCATCCTCCCCCCCGTCCGGCCCCGAGGCGCCCCCTCCCGGACCCTCCCGGATCTCGGCGGCTCGCCCAGGCGACGACAATTGTAACGGACCCGCGCCGAACCGACACCGGGGGAGCCCCCCGATCTTCGATCCGACCGCCCCCTTCCCTCTTCCGCTCTCCCCTCTTTTTGGTTTTGCTTTCTGCTCGCCTGTCTTCCCCTCTTCGCGTTCCGCTCTCCCCTCTTCCCCTCTTCGCGTTCCGCTCTCCCGGCTCCCCTCTTCGCGTTCTGCTCTCCCCTCTTCCCCTCTTCGCGTTCTGCGATCCCTCCTCCCCCTTCGCGTTCTGCTCTCCCCTCTTCCCCTCTTCGCGTTCTGCACTCCCCTCTTCCCCTCTTCGCGTTCTGCTCTCCCCTCTCTTTGGTTTTGCTTTCTGCTCGCCTGTCTCCCCCTCTTCGCGTTCCGCTCTCCCTTCTCCCCTCTTCGCGTTCTGCTCTCCCCTCTTCTCCTCTTCGCGTTCCGCTCTCCCCTCTTCCCCTCTTCGCGTTCTGCTCTCCCGGCTCCCCTCACCCTCCACCCTTCGCCCGATCCGATCCCTCCCTCTCAACGAACCGCGTCCGCCCCCGCCCGCTCCACGCCTCCCCCCGGCCGGAGCGGGTCCGCGATCCCGACCGCGCCCCCCTCGGGGGCGTAGAGGCGGAGGTAGCGGTAATACACTTCCAGGGTTAGCGTCGCCAGAGCGGTCGCATACACCCGGCCGCCGTGCGTGCCGTATCGGGTCGGGTCGGGGTCCCAGCTCCCGGAGCGGTGGCCATCCCGGCGCTGGAGGCCGACGAGGGTGTCTCGGATCGACGCATTCCAGCGCTCCCAGGACGGGCCGCCGTGCTGATACATCGCCAGCGTGGCATAATACCAGAAGTAACTATTATAGGATTTGGCCGTGGGCAAGTTGCCGAGCAGCTCGGCGGCCGCCTCCGAGCTGGCCGGGCCGGGACCTCCCAGGCCGAGGAACTGGCGGCAGGCCCAGGCCTCGGCGGTCATCACCGGGTCGGGGGGCCGGGTGGGTTGATAGCGGGCCAGGCCCCCGGAATGGCCGTCGGCGACTCGGGACAGCCAGTCCCGGGCCGATCGGAGGCTCGCCGGAGAGACCGGCACGCCCACCTCCGAGGCCGACTTGAGCACCATCACCACCCAGCCCAGGACGCTCGTATCTCCGACCGGAGGGTGCGGCGCGTACACCAGCCCCCGGCCGTCCTCGGCGGGCAATTGGGCGATCTCTCCTCCCGGGGCGTAGCGCCAGCCCATCCGGCCGGGGTACTGCGCTTCCTCGAGAAAGGCGACCGCCCGCTCAACCGGCCCCCGCAGCTCGGGGTCGCCGCTCATCGCGTACGCTTCCGACAGCGCCAGGGCCGCCATCGTGTGGCAGTACATCCCCACGGCCTTGCTCGTGCCCCTCAGGTCGCCGTCGGGCTTCTGGGACCGGACGAGGAAGTCGATCCCCCGGCCGACCACCGGGGCGTACTTCCCCTCGGTCTGCGTGTAGCCCGACCCGAGGAACGCCAGCAGCGCCAGGCCGGTCAGCGCCGTGTCGGCCTCCCAGTAGTAGCATTCCCCGGGGCAGATGTCCCCCGGGGGGCAGTGCGTGGTGAAGCTGTCCTCCCCTGGGGCGGCCGAGCCGTCCCGGTAGCGGGCCGTGCCGGCGTCCCATCGGCCGTCCTCGTCCTGATGGCGGGCGAGCCAGTCGAGGGCCCGCTCCACGGCCTCCTCGCTGGCCGAGCTGGCGCCGGCCCTCCGGGCCAGGTCCGATCGGTTCGGGTCGAGCCTCGATCGGTAGACCTCCGGCACCTCCAGCAGCGCGCGACCGCCGCCAGGCCCCTCGAGCCCCGGCCGGTCGGGCACCGCCCCCGGGACGACCCGATCGAGCTCCGGCACCAATCCCGGGGAGGCCCTCCCGGCTTCGGTTTCCGACGCCGGTCCCGGCTCCGGCCGCGCCCTCGGGCGGGCCATCGCGCGCAGGTCGGCCTCCGGCAGGCCGAGCGGAGGAGGCTCGTTCCTCTGCTCGAGCCCCCTCGGGGCGGGCACGGCGTCCGAGTCCGGGGCGATCGGTTCGGTCCTTGGCCTCCCGACCGTCGGCTCCGGGCCGCCGCTGGCGAAGCGGCGATCGGGCTCCGCCTCGGGCCGGAATCTCGGGGGATCGGGCACTGTCAGAGCAGGAGGCTCGGGCTCGTCCAGCCGGGGCAGGGGCTCGGCCGGACCGACCCGGGGGGATGTCTCGTCCTCTCTCCCCGATCGCTGGCCGGGGGGACGGGAGGCCAGGCGGTCGGGCTCAGGGAGCGGCGGAGGCGCAACCCCCTCCGGGGCGCGTTCGGCCGGGGCCGGCGCCGCAACCTCCGACAGATCGACCTCGGCGGGGACGACCTCCGAGACCGGGTCGGCCTCGGGCACGAGTTGCGGGGGACGCTCCTCGGCCAGGCCCGGCACCTCCGGCATCGGGCTCGGAGCCGCCTCGGCGAGTGCCGGGGAGTCGGGCCGGATCGGAACGGTCGGCCCGGCCTCCGGGCCCTCGACCGGCGCCGGGCGGCTGGCCCGCAGGATCGGGTCGGCCGGCGCCGGGAGGTCGAGCCCGGCCAGGTCGAGGTCGGCCGCCGCCCCCCTGCCGCTCCCAAGGCCCCCGAGGGGCTGTCCGGCCTCGACGCCGCCGAGGGACCCGACCGAGGAAAGCCGGATCGATCGAATCCCCTCGTCCGGGGCGGTCATCCCCCCCGGGAGCCCCGGCGACATCCATCGGGCCAGGTCCTCTCCCCCGAAGAGGACCAGACCGACGTGCGCCAGCACCGAGAGCACCAGGCCCTTGCGCAGGACGCGACGCGATCCCCACCCGGTCCAGACCGCCAGGGCCAGCAGGAAGGCGATCGCCCCGAGGGACGCCCAGGCCCCCACGTCGGCCCGGAGCAGCCGGAGGAACGGTTCCAGGTTCAGGCCGGTCATCGCGCCTCCGGGCCGTTCTCGCCGCTCCGCCCCCCCGGCTGGGGTCCCGATCCGGGGGGAGCCCGGGGCGACGCTCGGCCGATCCTCGACTGGTGTCCATCCGTCCGGTGCGGTTGGTTGGCGGGTCGTCGGGGAGGGGGCCCGGAGGTCACTGCCGGGCCCCGACTCCGGCCGGTCGATCCGAGTCAGAAGTCCCTCAGGGCATCTGGGATCTCGACCCGGATCGGCCCGGCGGGCCGAGAGGAGGGGGACCCTCCCCGGTCGAAATGGGGCCTGGGAGCGGCGGCCCGGCCAATTCCTCCGGGGGATCGCCCGGCCGGAGCGGCGGAGAGCTGGGCGATCGCCTCGGCCGTCTCGGCCCCGAGCCGGTCCAGGGCCCCGGAAATCGCCTCGACCCGGCCCATCAACCCGTCATAGGCCACCAGTGCCAGGATCGCCACCGCGACCCCCGCCGTCAACGGCGCCAGCGCCCCGGCCAGCGCCGGTCCCCAGGCGGTCGCCCCCGCCGTCTCTCCCAACGCCGACAGCGCCCGGCCGGCGGCCAGCAGGGTCCCGAGCAGCCCGATCAGCGGCGCCAGCGCCGCGATCCGGCGCAGCGTCCCCACGTTCCGCCGCATCCGGTCCACCTCGACCTGCTTCGCCAGGGCGACCGCTCGGTCCAGGTCGCTCGCCGGCCTTCCCCAGCGTCTCAGGGCCGCCAGCGCGACCCGGGAGGCGGGGCTCGGGTGCGACTCGCACAGGTCGATCCCCTTGGTCCGGTCGAGCTGACCGTCTCGCACGCGGTCCAGGAAGCGGTCCACGAACCGGGGAGGCAGCGCCTCGCCGTGCCTCAGCCGCCTCGATCGCTCGGCCAGCACGCTCAGCCCCAGCAGGGCGCAGGCCGCCAGTCCCCCCCAGGTGACACGGTCGGCCGGGGGAGTGCGGCGGTACCAGTCGGAGGCGGCCCGAGAGAGGACCTGGGCCTGCTCGGAGACGACGCCCGTGGCCCGCTCCCAGTTCGACGGGCGGTCCGCCCCGACGCTCGAGGCGACCAGCACCAGCACGACGACCGCCGGCCGGAGCCCTCGGGCCGGCCCCGGGAGGCGAGCGAATCCGAATGAGGATCGAGGCATGGCGAACGTCCTTTTCGCAGGGGAGCCGTGATCGATCCGGCCGGGCCGGATCCCGTCGCGACCGCCGACCTCATCCGCGACGGCCGGGGGGCGATCCCGGGCCAACCGCCCCGTCGGACGCCCGCCTCCGGGCGACCGCGAGCCGCCGAGCCGCCTCCTCCGAGGCCGGCTCGTCGGGGAACTGGGAGCGCAACTCTTCGTAGAGATCGGCGGCGTCGGCCCAGCGGTCGAGTTGTTCAAACGCTTTTCCCGCCTCCAGCAGGGAGAGCGCCTGCCACTTCCTCGCGTCATTGTAGGAGGGAAGGTAGACGACCCGGAGGAATTCCCGGATCGCCTCGTCGTAGTTTTTCTCGTGGAAATACGTCTCTCCCCTCATGAATTGCGCCATCGCCGCCAGCTCTCCCCCCTTGCGGGCGTCGATGACCGCCTGGTAGGCCCTCCTCGCCTCGTCGAACTGGGGAGGGGCCTTGCCTTGCAGGGCTCGGCCCCGGGCGTAGTCGAGCTCGGCCATCTGGGGGAAGTCGGGCCGCTCCGCCTTCAGGGCGTCGGCCAGGGCGAGCACATCGCTCCAGCGCTCCAGTTGCACCAGCGCCTGGATGCGCCTCAGGAGGGCCGTCGCCAGCCAGGGCTCCGGCTCCTGGTCGGCCGGCGATTCCTCGATCAGCGCGGTGAACCGTTGCTCGGCCTCCTGGGCGTTGCCCGATCGGAAGGCGACTTCCGCGGCCCAGAACCGCGCCTCCCGGACGTAGAGCCCCGCGGGGAACTCCGAAACCAGCCGGTCGAAGAGCGATCCCGCCTCGTCCCACTCCCCGAGATCCGCCCGGGTCCTCCCCATCCGGTACAGGGCCGCCTGCCGCAACCTCGGGTCCACCTCGGCGCCCTCGGCCGCCAGCGGGCCGAGCACCGCGACAACCCGGTCCAGCTCTCCCCTGCGGTATGCCGACTCGGCCAGGTTCAGCCGGGCGTCTCCGGCGAAGGGGGAGTCCGGGTGCTCGTCCAGCAGCCGGGAGAAGGCCCGATCGGCCTCGCTCTCCGCTGCCGAGTCGATCCAGGCCCAGCCCAGCTCGCTCAGGAGCCGGTCCACCGGCGCTCCGGTCCCCTCGGCCCCTCGATCGACGAGGCGGGAATAGATCGCCGCCGCCTCCCCGGGACGGCCGGCGTCGACCAGCAGGCGGGCCCGCTCCAGGTCGGCCTTCGGGGCCGATCCGGAGTCCGGGGCGTGCTCCACGACCCAGGAGAACGCGGCCAGCGCCTCGTCGGTCTTTCCCAGCTCCCGGAGCGCCTGGCCCCGGGCGAGCCCCGCCTCCTCGGCCATCGGGTCGTCGGGGGCCAGGTCGATCAGAAGGGCGAACGCCTCGGCCGCCTCCTCGAGCCTCCCCTTGCCCCGGAGCGACCAGCCGAGGCCCGACCAGGCCCTCGCCCGCAGCGCCGGCTCGGCGTCCTCATCCTCGGCCACGGCCCGGAAGAGGGATTCGGCCCGGTCCCAACGCTCCTCGGCCATCGCCTGCTCGGCGATCCGAAGCCGGGTCGGCCCCAGCACGACGCTCGAGGGGAAGCCCTCCGAGAGCCGGTCGAGGGCGTCGTCCGCCTCGTCGTCTCGCCCCTGGGCGTCGAGCGCCAGCGCCAGCCGGGCCAGGGCGTGATCGGCCACGTCGCCATCGGGCCGGGCGTCGAGGTAGCGGGCCAGCGCGTCGGCCGCCTCGTCGAAGCGGCCCTCGTCGAACCGGTGCTGGCCGACCAGGTAGAGCGCGTCGGCCGAGAACCGGGAACCCGCCGCCTCCGCCAGCGATTCGAGCTGCGCGATCGCCTCCTCCTGCCGCCCCGAGGCCCGCAGGGCGAGCCCGAGATAGTAGCGAGCCGCCTCTGCGGTCCCCGCGTCCGGAGCGGAGGAGTCGAGCAAGGTCTGGAGCAGGCCGACGGCCTCGTCCGCCTGCCCCCGGTCGAGGGCCGCCCTCGCCTCGATCAGCAGGGCGGGGGCCGCCAGCGGGCCGTTTCCTTGCGGTCCTCGGGCGCGGCGGGCCAGCTCGGCGGCCCGATCGGGCTGATCCGACTCCAGGGCGATCGAGGCGGCCTGGAGCAGGGCGTCGTCGGCCCAGGAGTGATTGGGATGCGCTTCCGCCAGCCGCTCGAACCGAGCCAAGGCTTCCGCCGGATTCCCCGCCAGTTCGACGGTCTCGGCGGCCCGGTAGCGCAGGGCGGGGGTGGTCGAGGTGTCCGGGAACCGGTCGATCGCCTCGTCGAAGATCGCCTTTGCCTCGGCGACCCGGCCGCGATCCCGCTCCAGCATCCCCAGTTGGTACGACGCCCGGGCGCCCAGTTCGGCGGACGGGTCGTCCCGCAATGCCGAGAGCACCGCGGCGGCCTCGTCCGGCTTCCCCATCGCCGCCAGGGCCTCGGCCTTCCCCAGCCGGGCTCGGGGGGCGTAGACGCTCTGCGGCACGTCGCGCTCCAGGGCCTCGAACGCCTCCAGCGCCCGATCGAACCGCCCGGCCTCCAGCTCCATGCGGGCGACCTGGTCGAGCGCCTCGTCCCTCCCCTCCGCCCCGGGCCGGTCGATCAGCTCCCGGAACCGGGCCAGGGCTCCCTCCCGGTCCCCCAGCCGCGCCAGGACCCGGGCCAGGTTGAGCCGGGAACGGTCGGCGAGCCGGCCGTCGGGGAACGCGGTCAGGGCCCGCTCATAGGCGGCTTTCGCCCCGTCGAGGTCCCCTTCCCGGAACCTCACGTCGCCCAGGTAGGGCCAGGCGAGATCCTGGTACCGGTGGGCGGGAGGGCCGCTCGTATAGGCCTCCAGCGCCCTCCGGGCCGCCGGCAGGTCGCCGAGAACATACGCCAGCTCCCCGATCCGGTACAGCGCCGTCGGGGCGTTCGGGTGGTCGGCCGGGGCAACCCGAAGGAACTCCTCGAACGCCGTCCGGGCCTCCTCGTACTCCTGGAGGAAGTGGTGGGCGTTCGCCTTGCCGAAGATCGCCTCGACCCGGTGGGGGGAGTCGGCGGGGGCGGAGTTCAGGAACCGATCGTACTCCTGGACGGCCAGGTCGAATCGCCGTGCGCGGAACAGCCCGTTGGCGAAGTTCAGGCCCTCCGGGACGGGCCCGTCGCCGATCGGACGGTTCGCGGTTCCCTGGCCGGCTCCCTCGGCCGCCGCCCCCAGGACGATCAGGGCGACCAGCAGCAGGGCCCTTGGGGTCGATCCCGTGGGCTCCCGGCCGGGCGATCGGTCTTCGACGCGCACGCGACCACCTCCCTGCTCGTCGGTCTCGCCATCGCCATCGCCACCGTCGCCGGGGCGATCGGGCCTGAGGTCGGGAATCATTCTCCCCGGCCGAGGGCCTCCCCGGCTCCCGTCCCGATTATCCCCAGCCGTCCGAGCTTGGCAAGCCAGGGCGTCGCTCCTCCCGAGCCGCCTTCGGGATCCTCTGAGGAAGGGTCGGCCCAGGTCTTCACAAGAATTTCACCGATCTGAGGTACGATCGGCTTCTAGGATAGGGCCGGTGTCCCCTCGGATCGACCCTGCCGCCCACCCGATCGGACGTCGGTCCCGGTCGTTGGCCCTCGGTCGTCGGCCGGGCCCGCCGGACGCCCTCAGACCCAGGAACCATCCCCTCTCATGCTCCGTTTCCTCTCCCCTTTTGCCCTGGTCCTGCTGGCTTCCTTGGCACTGGCCGGCTGTGGCGGGCCGTCCCCGGTTGTGATCGACGGGTCGAGCACCGTCTACCCGATTAGCCTCGCCGCCCAGGAGGCGTACACCGCCTCCGTCGAGGGCACCCCGCGCATCATTGTCGACTACCACGGCACCGGAGGAGGCTTCGGCCGTTACCTCGCGGGCGAGGTCGACATCGTTGACGCCTCCCGCCCCGCCAAGCCCGAGGAGGAGGAGAAGGCCCGGGCCAACGGCCTCGACTGGACGCGCTTCGTCGTCGGCCACGACGGCATCACCGTCGCCGTCAACCCGGAGAACACCTTCGTCGACGCCCTGAGCGTCTCCCAGCTGACCGAGCTCTTCAAGCCGGGCAGCACGGTCTCCTCCTGGAGGGATCTCAACCCGGAGTGGCCCGACCAGCCGATCTCCCTCTATACCCCCGATGACGACTCGGGCACCTTCGAGTTCTTCGTCAAGGACGCCCTGAAGCTCGAAGGCCAGCGCGAGGACGTCCAGCCCAGCGCCGATGACAACGTCCTGATCAGCGGCATCGCCGGCGATCGGGGAGCCATCGGCTACTTCGGCTTCGCCTACTTCGCCGCCAACCGGGACAAGCTCCGAGCCGTCCCGATCAAGAACGGAGACGACGCCGAGCCGGTCGCTCCCGCGATCGAGACGATCTACGACGGTTCCTACGCTCCGCTCTCCCGCCCGCTGTTCATCTACGTCAAGGACGCCGCGCTGGCCCGCTCCGAGGTCGCCGACTTCGTGACCTACTACCTGGAGCATGTCGCCGAGCTCGCCGAGACGGCCGGCTACGTCGCTCCGACCGAGGAGGAGCGGGCCGAGAACCTCGCCGCGCTGGCGCGGCTCCAAGGCGGCCGCACCGCCGAGGCCGAGTGAGCCAATCCCCACCCCGGCCGTCGAGGGAGACGGCCGGGACGCCCCTCCCGGACGCTTCCCGAGCCGCCTCCCGGCAAGGTCGATCGTGACCCAGTCTCCCCAGACCACGCCGATCTCCCCCGAGCCGCCCCCGAGGCGATCCTGGGCCGGCCGGTCCCGGCTCCAGTCGGCTCAGGAGTTCGTCGTCCCCCCGCTGATCTTCGTCTGCGCCTTGATCACCGTGCTGACGACCGTTGGCATCGTCTTCGTGCTGGGGCTGGAGACGGTCCGCTTCTTCCGGGTCGCCGGGATCGGCCTGTTCGAGTTCCTCGGCGGCGCGACGCTCAACCCCAAGGCCGATCCGCCGAGGTACGGCATCCTGCCGCTGCTCTGGGGGACGTTCGTCATCGCCTTCGGCTCGTCGCTGATCGCCCTGCCGATCGGGCTGCTCAGCGCCATCTTCCTGAGCGAGTACGCCCCCCGGGGGCTCCGCGCCGTGCTCAAGCCGGCGCTGGAGCTGCTGGCCGGCATCCCGACGATCGTCTACGGCTACCTTGCCCTGCTGCTGGTCACCCCGGTGCTCAAGGCGGTGCTGGAGCCGGCGATCCGGGTCGAGTTCTACAACGCCCTGAGCGCCTGCATCGTGGTCGGGGTGATGATCATCCCGATGGTTTCCTCCCTGTCGGAGGACGTGCTCTCGGCCGTCCCCCGGGGGCTTCGGGAGGCGGCCTACGGCCTGGGGGCGACGAAGTTCGAGGTCGCCACGAGGGTCGTCCTGCCGGCGGGGCTGTCGGGGGTGCTGGCCTCGTTCCTCCTGGCGATCAGCCGGGCGGTGGGGGAGACGATGGCGGTGCTCCTGGCCGCGGGAGTGAAGCCTCAGATCGTGCTCAACCCGCTGCGGTCGGTCGAGACGATGACCGCCTACATCGTCAACGTGATGAAGGGAGAGGCGGCGGTCGGCTCGGCCGAGCACCTGTCGCTCTACGCCGTCGGCATGGCGCTGTTCGCCATCACCCTGGCGATGAACATCGTCTCGGGGATCATCCTCAAGCACTTCCGGGAGGAATACGAGTGAGCCGGGCCAGCGACGCCCTGTACCGGCCTCGCCGGGGACTGCGCCGGGCGCTGGGCGCCGGCTTCGCCGGGCTTTGCCTGGCGGCGACGCTCAGCGGTGTGGTCGTGCTCGTGGTGCTTCTCGGCGCGGTGCTGGTCAAGGCGCTGGCCCTGCCGCCGAACCCGCCGTGGTTCGCCGTCGGGGAGCAGCTTCGGGAGCTGGCCGCCTTCCTCTCCCGGATCGCCTCCTCGACCAACAGCCCCAATCCGGAGCTCGCCGGGTTCAAGGCCGGGATCATCGGCAGCCTGTGGCTGCTGCTGCTGGTGGCGCTGATCGCCATACCGGTCGGGGTCGGGGCGGGCTTGTACCTGGAGGAGTACGCTCCTGCGGGCCGGCTGCGCCGGGCGATCCAGACGAACATCGCCAACCTCGCCGGCGTGCCGTCGATCGTCTACGGCATCCTTGGCCTGGTGGTCTTCAGCCGGGCGTTCGGGTTCCAGGCGCTGGCGCTGGGGAAGATGCTCTGGGCCGGGGCGCTGACGCTCAGCCTGCTGGTCCTGCCGATCGTGGTCATCGCCACCCAGGAGGCGCTTCGGGCCGTGCCGCCGTCGCTGCGGCAGGCCGCGCTGGCCCTGGGGGCGACCCGCTGGCAGGTCATTCGGGACCACGTCCTGCCCTCGGCCCTGCCGGGAATCCTCACGGGAACGATCCTGGCGCTGTCCCGGGCCATCGGCGAGACGGCGCCATTGCTGATGGTCGGCGCCGCCAACTCGATCCTCTTCCCGCCGAGCGGCCCGTCCGATTACTACACCGCCCTGCCGGTGGAGATCTACAACTTCGCCACCCTCCCTCGGGAGGAGTTCCGCTCGGTCGCCGCCGGGGGAATCCTGATCCTGCTGGGGATCCTGCTGTCGATGAACGCGGTGGCGATCTTCCTCCGGACCCCGACCGGCCAGCGGGCCGCCAGCCGGGCGATCGCTCAGCTTGGCCGCCTCGGTTGGTCGGGCCGCCGGGCCGGCCGCTCTCGCACGGGCCTCGCCTCCGCCGTCGTCGTCCCGGGGCCCGGCGCGTCCGGACCCGACTCCGAAGTCGCCCAACCCACCGACCAGGGGGGAGCCGAGTCGTGATGAGCCTCGACCAGCAGCCGATCGTCTCCCGGAATCCCTCCCCGGCGGCTCCCCCGGCGCCCGGCGCCGATGCCGTCCTCGTCGCCCGAGACCTCTCGGTCTGGTACGGTTCGACCCAGGCCCTGCGGGGCGTTTCCATCGCCATCCCCCGGAACCGGATCACCGCGCTGATCGGCCCCTCGGGCTGCGGCAAGAGCACGCTGCTGCGCTGCTTCAACCGGATGAACGATCTGATCCCCGGCTTCCGCATGGAGGGGCAGCTGGGCTTCGACGGCGATCCGGTCGCCGGGCCCGAGGTCGACCCCGTCACCCTCCGCCGCCGCGTCGGCATGGTCTTCCAGAAGCCCAACCCCTTCCCGAAGACCGTCTACCACAACGTCGCCTGGGGGGCCCGGATCAACGGCTACACTGGAGACCTGGACGAGCTGGTCGAGCGCTCCCTCCGCCGAGCCGCCCTCTGGGACGAGGTGAAGGACAAGCTCAACCGCTCCGGCCTGGACCTCTCCGGAGGCCAGCAGCAGCGGCTCTGCATCGCCCGAACGCTGGCCGTCGAGCCCGAGGTCATCCTCATGGACGAGCCCTGCTCGGCCCTCGACCCCATCTCCACCGCCCGGGTCGAGGACCTGATGGAGGACCTTAAGGCCGAGTACACCATCGTCATCGTCACCCACAACATGCAGCAGGCCCGTCGGGTCAGCGACATGACCGCCTGCCTGATGCTCGACGAGGCCCGGGGGAACGGCCACCGCCCCGGCGTCCTCGCCGAGTTCAGCCCTACCGACGTCCTCTTCACCACCCCCAAGGACCCAAGGACCGAGGCCTACATCACCGGCCGGATCGGCTGACCGGATCGACCGGGGGGAGGCGTCCCGACGGGTCCGTCCGGGGGCCCCGGACCGCGTCGGGCTCGGTCGCGGAAGCCCCGTCCCGCCCCGGGGCCGTGCGAGGCCGTTCCCCCTCGGACACCGGGACCAGGCGGCCCTCCTCGCAACACCGTCCGGGAGCGTGGGGAACACCGATCGGTGCGCGGTGGTGCGCTCCCCGGAGCGTGCTGGGAGTGATAGCGTAAGTGGTTGGCCCTGTGCGGCTTGTGTCGGATGAGGCCGCCGGGGGGACGGCCTGGAATGGGTTCGTTCGGCGCCGGGAGCACCGGGATGAGGATCGAGGTCGCTCGTCCTCGTCGCCACCGACCCCTCGGTCGCTTCCCGACGCCGGTCGGTGCGGGGCCGATTCGGGACGGCACGCGCTCGGTGCGCTCCGGAGCGCCCGAGGATGAGGCTCCAGTTCCATGCTGTAACTTCTTGCTTAACATGGGATTCCGTTCGGAGGCCCCTTCCGGGACGGGGCCCGGAATGGGTTCGTTCCGCGCCGGGATGATGGGGAACGATCGCGGAATTCGAGCAGGACACGCGGTCGAGGAGGGGAGGCCGGAGCCGCCGGCTCCGGGCGAACCGGTTCGGGACGAGGGGAGGCCGTGCGGCGTGGAGGGGGGCAAGGTTGTCTCGTTCCGTGGTCGGATTCCCTTCGGCCCTTCGCGGGAGGTGAGCGAGCGCCGCGGTCGGGGTGATCGAGTTGCCAAGGATCGAGGCGGACGGGGGACGTCCCCGGACGGTTGGCGTCCCTCTGGTAAGAGGATCGCGATTCGGGGGTCTGGCGGTCACAACGAACGCCGACCACGAGCTTTTGGGAGGCGGTTCGGCTCAGGGCCGAAGCTCGGTGAAGCTCCGCTGCGCGGAGAACTGGCCGGCGTAGCCCTTGTTCGGCTCCTGGCCGACCTCCTCGAGGATGAGCTGGCAGATGGGCATGCCGGCGTCGAGGGCCACGGTCAGGGGGCCGAGGTTGAAGATTTCGAGCTGGATCGGCAGGCCGGGCTCGTCAATGCGTTCCGGGTTGTCGCCGAAGCCGGCGTGGATGGTGGGGGCGGTGACGTGGACGCCGACTCCCAGCCGGGCCAGGCTGCTCTTGCCCTCGACCCGGGCGGCCAGGCGGGCCGATCGGGGGAGATGGATCGCCTGCTCGGTGTAGCCGAGCACGAACTGGCCGGGGCCCAGGGGGAAGCCCTCGGGGGGGATCGGCACCCGATCGGCCAGGTCGGGATCGGCCAGCAGACGGCGGACGTTGAAGCCCGAGACCCCCGGCCGGACGACCAGGCCGCCGGTCTTCCAGCGGACCAGGGTGGCGTCGAGGGTCAGGTCGACGGCCGTCGAGGTCCAGAGATGATCGGCGGGGACCGGGTCGATCCGGAGCGAGCCCTCCCGGATGGCGGCGGCGATTTCCCGGTCCGAGAGGATCATGGGATCGGCCTGTCCTCGTGCCGCAGCGTCTCGAAGGGGATCCAGGCCCTGTTGGCCCCGGAATACGCCTCGCAGGGGAACTCGACCAGCACCCGGCGCCGCTCTCGGTCGATCTGGACGAACCCGACCGGCAAGAACGGGATCCCGTCGTGCCGGTTGATCAGGCCGGGGGTCACGTCGAGGTACTGGACCCGTCCCTCGTCGTCGACCACGCTGGCCGTCAGGTGGTCGTCTCGAAGGCCGGCGGAGAGCTCGCAGCGGACTTCCTCGAAGTAGGTCGTCTCGGTCATCGTCGCGTCTCGGGGAGGGCTCGGGTCGGCCGGTCGGTCGGTCGGTCGGAGCGGATTCCGGTCGCCGGGCCGCCCGGCTGGGGGGGAGGCCCGTTGGAGATCGGATCGGCCGGGGGGAGCCCTCGCGCCCATCCCTCAGCGTCGATGATCGCCGGGGGACGATCCGATGACAAGCATCGGCGCGGTTTCGCGGGGAGGTCGCCTCGCCGTTCGCTTTCGCCCTCGCCGCGCGCCGGGATAAGATGGAACGATGGTCATGACCTTCGCCGAGGCGATCGACGCCTGCATCGACGAGATGGCCGACCTGCTCCGGTCGGTCAGACGGCACTTGCACGCCCATCCCGAGCCGAGTCTGGAGGAATACCGGACCACCGAGGAGCTGGCCCGGATCCTCGGGGACGCCGGGATCCTCATTCGGATCGCCCCGACCGGCCGGGGGCTCATCGCCGGGCCGGAACCGGAACCGGGGTCCGACGGCCCGCCTCGGGTCGCCTTGCGGGCCGACATCGACGCGCTGCGGATGCAGGACGCCAAGCTCGCCGTGCCGTACCGGTCGACCTGCGCGGGGGTGATGCATGCGTGTGGGCACGACGCGCACACCGCGATGGCGTTGGGGGCGGCGCTGGCCTTGCATCGCTGCCGGGAGCACTTGCCCCGGGCGATTCCCTGGCGGGCGATCTTCCAGCCGGCCGAGGAGACGGGGGACGGGGCGCTGGAGATGATCCGGGCCGGGGCGATGGAGGGGGTGTCGGCGATCGTCGCGTTGCATGTCGACCCGGAGCTGGGGGTTGGCCGAGTCGCCCGTCGGGCCGGGGTGCTGACGGCCGACTGCCGGGATCTGAAGGTCGAGGTCCGGGGCCGGGGGGGGCATGCGGCCCGTCCTCACCAGGCGATCGACCCGATCGCGGCGGCGGTGCGGTTTGTCTCGGCCGTCTATCAGGAGGTGCCGAGGTCGGTCGACGTCCGGGAGCCGGTGGTGGTCACCTTTGGCATGTTCCACGGCGGGCAGGCGAACAACGTGATTCCCGATACCGTCTGCCTGGAGGGGACGCTTCGGTCGTTGAGCCAGGCCGCTCGGGAGCGCGCCTGCGCCGCGATCCAGGCGATCGCCCGGGGGGTGAACGCGGCCACCGGGGCGGAGATTCAGGTCGAGTTCCTCCAGGGGGTCGACCCGGTGATCAACGATCCGGGGGTGATGGATGCTCTGTCCCGGGCCGCGGCGGAGGTCGTTGGGCCGGACAAGGTGGGGGAGATCCCGCACCCGAGCCTGGGCGGTGAGGACTTCGCCGCGTACCTCCGCCTGGCTCCCGGTGCGATGCTTCGGCTGGGGGTCGCCGGTGCGGCCGGCTGGCCGGCCCTGCACTCCCCCCGCTTCGACATCGACGAGCGCGCCCTGGTCATCGGCGCCAAGATCCTGGCCCGATCCGTCGTCCTGCTCTCCGAGGGAGGCTCCGGCCATGCATGAGCGCCTCGAATTCGTCCGCAACACCTGGCCGAGCCTGGGGGTGGAGATCGAGCTGCAGCTGGTCGACGAGGGAACCTTCGCCCTGCGCAACGCGATCAACGACATTCTGCCGGAGATCCCCGCCGCGCTGTCGGGGCGGGTGAAGCCGGAGATCATGCAGTCGTACCTGGAGATCAACACCGAGATCTGCCAGACCGCCGCCGAGGTGGGCGAGGACCTGGCCGGCAAGCTCCGGGTGGTCGAGGAGATTGTCGGCCGCCACGGCCTCCGGCTGTTTTGGGCCGGGACCCACCCCTTCTCCAGGTGGTACGAGCAGCGCGTGACCCCCGACGAGCGGTATTACGGGCTGGTCGACCTGTTGCAGGACACCGCCCGACGGCTGGTCACCTTCGGGCTGCACGTGCACGTGGGGGTCGACTCCGGCGACAAGGCGATCATGATCTGCGACCGGATGCTCCGGCATCTGCCGACCCTGCTGGCGCTGTCGGCCAACAGCCCGTTCTGGTCGGGCCGGAACACGGGGTTGCACTCGCAGCGCAGCAAGGTGATGGAGGACCTCCCCACCGCCGGGATGCCTCCGGTGATGCGCAACTGGAGCGAGTACGTCTGGCTGCTCAACCATCTGGTCGAGACGAACTTCATCCGGTCGCTCCGGGAGATCTGGTGGGACATCCGCCCGCACCACAACTTTGGGACGGTCGAGGTGCGCGTGTGCGACATGCCGCCGGATTTGCCCTCGGTGGTGGCGATCGCGGCGCTGGTGCAGTGCCTCGTCCGGGATCTGTCCCGGCAGATCGATGAGGGGACCTACCTGCCCGACGGCCACCCGTTCATGAACCGCCAGAACAAGTGGCGGGCCTGCCGCTACGGGATGGCCGCCGAGCTGGTCGACCCGTTCACCGCCGAGCCGCGCCCGGCCCGCCGCGTGGTGCGGGAGCTGGTCGAGACGCTGCTCCGCCGCGGGGTGCCCGAGGAGCTGGGCTGCCTCCGGGAGATTGAGACGGTGCTCGACCTGGCCGAGCAGCCCACCGGCTCGGAGCGCCAGGTCGCCATCTTCGAGCAGACCGGCGACCCCGTCGCGGTCGTCCGCCAGCTGCTCGAACGCCGGCCGTTCGAGCCGGCGTCGGCTTCATGAAATCCTCGCGGATCCTTCACAACGAGCCCGAGCTGGGTCGGGTACGATCGTCCTGGAGACTTCCGGCGCGCACCCCCTGACGGCAACGCTCATGGCCACCACTCGAATCCTGATCGTCGAAGACGAGCGTCACCTCGCCGAGACGCTGGCGATGAACCTGAGGCGAGAGGGGTACGAGGTCCTCACCGCCTGGGACGGCCAGGACGGCCTGCGGCAGGCCCAGCTCCGCCTGCCCGACCTGATCGTGCTCGACCTGATGCTGCCGGTCAAGCCGGGCCTGGAGGTCTGCCGGGAGCTGCGGTCGGGGCCCCGCACGAGGGAGATCCCGATCCTGATGGTGACGGCCAAGTCCGAGGAGAGCGACCAGTTGATCGGCCTGGCGGTGGGGGCCGATGATTACATCACCAAGCCGTACAGCATCAAGGTGCTCGTGGGGAAGATCAAGGCGGTGCTCCGCCGGAGATCGGGCCGCCGGGAGCCGGCGACCGGCGAGGTGATCGAGGTCCAGGGGGTGACGGTGGACAAGCACCGGCACCGCGCGTTGTTCGAGGGGGTCGAGCTGCCGCTGACCCCCACCGAGTTCCGGCTGCTGGAGGTGTTGCTCCGGCAGGCCGGCCGCGCCTTTACCCGGCACGAGTTGATGGACGCCGCCATCGGCGAGGACGCGATGGTCCTGGAGCGGACGATCGATGTCCACATCAAGAGCCTGCGCAAGAAGCTGGGGGCGGGCTCCGAGCTGATCGAGACGGTCCGGGGCGTGGGCTACCGGTTCCGGGAGCCGGACCTGGTTCAGCAATCCTGAAGCGTCGCCCCGGGCCCCCGGACCGAGGAAGCCCGGCCGGTGAGCGGTCCGGAGCGGACCGGCCAGCTGGGCGGGGACGCCGCCGCCGCTGCCGCCGAGGCCGAGGCCGAGGCCGAGGCCGAGGCCGAGGAGGCCCGGGGGGGTGAGCCGGGGTTCCGGGCCAGGGCCTCGGCGCGGTCTCGGTCGCGCAGCTCGGCGCGGACGACCGGGACATCCCGGGGTGCCTCGATTCCCAGCCGGACCTGGCCCCCTTCCAGCCGCACGACGGTGACGCAGATGTTTCCGCCGATGTAGAGCTTTTCCATTCGCTTGCGGGTCAGTACGAGCATCGGTCGCACGCTCCTGGTCCTCGGTCCTCGCGACGTCCCCGGGGGGCGGGGCGGTCGGCGGGGGGGCGCTGGCGGGGTTCCTCGTCCCCGTCCTGCCGAGGGAACCCTAGCTTACGCTCCGACGTCCGGTCGGGGCTCGGCGCCGGCGGCTCCCTGGGCGGAGGCCGGTCGCGGTTCGTATAATGGGCCGGTTGCGCCCCCTCCGCTTTGGGGAGGCTCGAGGGCCCCTGGGCGCCGAAGGCCGCCGGGACCGGATTCGGGGCCGATCCCCGGGGCCAATCCTGGTACCATGTCGGGTCCCCGCCCCGGCCGGCCGCCGAGGGCCCCCGGATCGCTTCGTTCGGTCGACCTTGGTGAGGGAACGATGTCCCAGCACGCCGCCGTGATCGTCATTGGCTCGGGTTCCGCCGGCCTGACGGCCGCCATTTACGCCGCCCGGGCCAACCTCGCCCCCCTGGTCTTCGAGGGCCGAGAGCCCGGCGGTCAGCTCACCCTGACGACCGACGTCGAGAACTTCCCCGGCTTCCCCGAGGGGATCAACGGCCCCGACCTGATGAACCGGATGCGGGAGCAGGCCCAGCGCTTCGGCGCCGACACCCGCTGGGAAACCGCCATCGCCGTCGACCTCTCGAAGCGGCCCTTCGTCGTCTCGACCACCGACGACCCCTCCGGCGACCCCGAGAGCGGGACCCGGACCGAGTACACCGCCGACTCCCTGATCGTCGCCACCGGAGCCGCCGCGCGATGGCTGGGCAACGAAGGGCCGTTCAAGGGGGCCGGCGTGAGCACCTGCGCCACCTGCGACGGCCACTTCTACAAGGGCAAGGAGATCGCCGTGGTGGGCGGGGGCGACTCGGCCGCCGAGGAGGCGACCTTCCTCACCCGGTTCGCCTCGAAGGTCACACTGATCCACCGGCGCGACCGGCTCCGCGCCTCCAAGATCATGCAGGAGAAGCTGTTCGCCAACCCGAAGATCGACTACGCCTGGAACGCCGTGGTCGACGAAGTCTACGGCGAGACCGACCCGCGGCCAAAGCTTCAGGGGATCCGGCTCCGCTCGACCCAGACCGGCGAGATCGTCAAGGATCTGAAGGTTTCCGGCCTGTTTTTGGCCATCGGCCACGTGCCGAACACCCAGATTTTCCGGGGGCAGCTGGCCATGACCCCCGAGGGGTATCTGCTGACCCGGGCCGCGCTGGCCTGGGACGACGTCGAGGCCCCCGCCGGGCTCCGGGAGCGGATGGCGAACTTCGCCACCGCCACCGACGTGGCCGGGGTCTTCGCCTGCGGCGACGTGGTGGACACCCATTACCGCCAGGCCATCACCGCCGCCGGCTCCGGCTGCGCCGCCGCCCTGGACTGCGAGAAGTGGCTGGAGCAGGGAGGCGCCGGCCACTAAGCCGGACCGGGCCGGGCCGGGCCTCGGCTCCCGAGCGGCCGCGGTCGCCTCGGATCGACCCCGATTCTACACTCCTTCTGTCGAGGACCGGCCGGCACGCGCCGAACAACCAGGAGCCGGAGTGTCCCCCTCGGGCTACCCTTTTCAGGACGGAATGACGAGCCGATGGAGAATCAGCGAGCGCCCCAAGACGGCGACAGCACCACCCGAAGCCGCGCTCCCGAGCGGCGCAAGGCCGGCAACGGCGGCGGCTCGGGAGGCGGCTCGTCCGGCACTCCCACGCCCCCGTGGTCGCTGCTGTTCTTGATTGCCGCGATGGTCCTGGTGTTCCTGATGTGGAACCCCTTCCGGGCCGAGGTTCGCGTCAATTATTCCCCCTGGTTCCTCGACCAGGTGGCTTCCGACAACATCGAATCGATCACGATCCAGGGGAGCGAGGCGCGGGGGAAGCTCCGCCAGCCCGACACGGACTACAAGGCCTCCCCCAACGCCGCCGCGACGACGGTGTCGCATTTCGTCACCACGATCCCCACCGAGAAGGCGCTCGACGAGATCCTCGAGGCGCTGGAGAGCGACACCATCCCCGGCACCGACACCCCCCGGAACAAGCCCGAGGTCACGGTGCTGGAGCCCTCGACGCCGACCACGCTGCTGTGGGTCAGCTTCCTGCTGCCGATGGTGCTCATCGGCGGCCTGATCT
This sequence comes from Tautonia sociabilis, assembly GCF_003977685.1. GTDB lineage: Bacteria > Planctomycetota > Planctomycetia > Isosphaerales > Isosphaeraceae > Tautonia > Tautonia sociabilis. The sequence continues at coordinate 51,595 of NZ_RYZH01000001.1, forward strand.
TTTTCATGATGCGTCGGGCCCGGGACCAGTTCGACGGGGGGATCCTCGGCAATTTCGTCAAGAGCCCGGCCAAGCGGCACGACAAGTCCAAGCAGCGCACCACCTTCGACGAGGTTGCCGGCCTGGAGAACGCCAAGGCCGAGCTTCAGGAGATCGTCGAGTTCCTCAAGACCCCCGAGAAGTTCCAGCGCCTGGGCGGGCGCATTCCCAAGGGGGTCCTGCTGATCGGCCCCCCGGGCTCGGGCAAGACGCTGATGGCCCGAGCCGTGGCCGGAGAGGCGGGTGTGCCGTTTTTCTCGATCTCCGGGTCGGAGTTCATCCAGATGTTCGTCGGCGTCGGCGCCAGCCGGGTCCGCGACATGTTCAAGACGGCCAAGGAGAACTCCCCCTGCATTCTGTTCATCGACGAGATCGACGCCGTGGGGCGCGTCCGGGGAGCCGGCCTGGGCGGCGGCCATGACGAGCGGGAGCAGACGCTCAACCAGATCCTGACGGAGATGGACGGCTTCACGCCGAGCGAGACGGTCATCGTTCTGGCCGCCACCAACCGCCCCGACGTGCTCGACCCGGCCTTGCTCCGGCCCGGCCGCTTCGACCGCCACGTCACCGTCGACCGGCCGACCCGCAAGGGACGCCTGGAGATTCTCAAGGTCCACACCAGGCACGTTCCCCTAGCCGACGAGGTGGACCTCGACGCCATCGCCCGGTCCACCGTCGGCATGTCCGGGGCCGACCTGGCCAATCTCGTGAACGAGGCGGCGCTGATCGCCACGCGCGAGAACAAGGACAAGGTCGACATGAAGGACTTCGACGCCGCCCGAGACAAGGTGATCATGGGGGCCAAGCGTGAGGAGTTCATCACCCAGAAGGACAAGCGCGCCACCGCCTACCACGAGGCCGGCCACGCCCTGGTCGCCTGGATGACCCCCAAGACCGACCCGGTGCACAAGGTGACGATCATCCCCCGAGGGCGGTCGCTGGGCGTCACCCAGTTCCTCCCCGAGGAGGACCGCCTGGGCTATTCCGAGAGCCAGATCCGGGCCCGGCTCGACGTGCTGCTCGGCGGCCGAGCGGCCGAGAAGCTCGTCTACGACGATCTTTCCACCGGCGCCGCCGAGGACCTGAAGCAGGCCACCCGGCTCGCCCGGATGATGGTCACCCAGTGGGGCATGAGCCCCCGGGTCGGCCCGGTCTACGTCCAGGGGTCCGAGGAGCACCCCTTCCTCGGCCGAGAGATGACCGAGCCCCGCGACCACTCCGAGCACACCCAGCAGGTCATCGACGAGGAGGTCGCCCGCATCCTCCGAGAGGCCGACCAGCGCTCCTACCGCCTGCTGGAAGAGCACCGAGCGCAGCTCGACCGCCTGGCCGACGCCCTGATCGAGCGGGAGGTCATCTCCGACGTCGAGATCGAGGAGCTGATCGGCCAGCGCGTCCGCTCCCGGGACGAACCCCGGCCCGACGAGGTCGTCGTCTCCGTCGACCACCGCTCGGATGGATGACCGGCCCCGCTGAGGCGATCGCTCCCCACCCGACAACGCCAACGCCAGGGACCGGATCCGGAACCGACCGACCGGGGGGAGGCCGGCACCCGAGCGGGGCGGACTCCCCCCGGTCGATCGACCGGCTCGGGATCGCTCCGGGCCCGGCGATCAGGTGATCGCCGGGATGTTGTTCGTCGCCAGCAGGCGGAAGTACAGCGGAGCCAGCACCGGCACCCCGCCACCGTTGGGGCGGAAGGTCTGGGCCATCGGCGAATTCGAGGGCTGCCCCGAGGGGAGCCCGGCCGGGTCGATCAGCCAGACCCCGTTGCCGGGGTTGTACACGGCGTATTCCGGCCGACCGTCGCCGTCGTAGTCGCCGATGGCGGCCTGGTCGCCGGCCTGGCCGAACGTCACCGGGAAGCCGCCGCCGTAGTTCGGCGCCTCCCCGGCGCTGGGCAGAACGAAGAACTGGGCTCGGCCGTCCACCAGGTCGCTGATGGAGCGGAAGGCGGTGATCTCCGCCCGGCCGTCGCCGTTGAAATCGTCCATCGCCGGCTGGTCGGCGTTGCCGGCGGCGCCGAAGGTGACGGGGTAGCCGCCCACCTTGCCCGAGAAGGTCAGGTCGTTGCGCAGCGAGGGCAGGATGAACCACTGGGCCACGAACGGGCTGACCCCCCGCTTCAGGTCGTCGGGGGTCGGGATCGGGCGGAAGGTGGCGATGTCGGCCCGGCCGTCGCCGTCGAAGTCGGCCGGAGCGGGGAGATCATCTCCCCCCGGGGCGCCGAAGACGACGCGGAAGGCCCCGGTGTTGGTTTCGTAGTTCGGGTTCGGCCGAGAGGGGAGGATGAACCACTCGGCGGCTCCTGGGGTGATGTCGCTGGTCGCCCGGAAGGTGGCGATCTCCGTCCGGCCGTCGCCGTCATAATCGGCCGGAGCCGGCCGGTCGAGCACGCCGGCGCCGCCGAAGGGGACCTCGCGGCGGGCATTGTTCGAGCCGGAGAGCAGGAAGATCCAGATGCTCGCATTCGGCACGGTCGAGCCGAACAGCTTGCCCTGCGGATCGACCACCGCCGCATCGGTCTTGCCGTCGCCGTCGAAGTCGCCGGAGACGGGGATCACGTTCGGGCCGACGTTGGTGATGACGATCGAGGTGTCGAACGGGTTGCCGTTGTTGGACATCCGGATCTCGAACACAGCCGATCCGGTCGCGGCGTCGTAGCGGTAGAGGGCCAGGTCGGTTCTCCCGTCGCCGTCGTAATCCCCCCTGAGGCCAGCAGAGATCAGGCCGGGGTCGGGTTCGGGACCAGGACCAGGACCAGGCCCCGGACCAGGCCCCGGACCCGGGCCCGGGGTTGGCTGATCGTTGGCGGCGATGGTGAGCGAGGCGGTCCCTGGGATGCCGATCGAGGCGCCGGCGGTCGGATTTTGGAGCAGCAGGTCGACCGTCTCGGCTTCCTCGGGCTCGGAGTCATCAACGGTCGAGATCACGACCGCGACCCGATTGGTCCCGGGGGCGAATTGGACGGTCTGGGCGAAGGCGGGCAGGTCGCCGGGGATGGTCGCCGAGCCGCCGCCGGCCGCCAGGTCGACCGAGGCGGCTCGGGCGAGCGCTCCTCCGGCGTTCCGGAAGATGACGACCTCGACCGAGTCGCCCTCGGCGACCGAATAGCTCGACTTGGAGAAGCGGAACTCCTGATCATCGTCCAGGATGGTCGCCGGGAATCCCTCGGCCGGCGGTTGCTGTGACGGGCCCCCGGTGGGGGTGAAGACCAGGCGGAAGGTTTCGTCCGCCTCGATCGCCTGGTCGGGGAGGATCGGGACCGAGATGGTCTTCTCCATCTCTCCCGCCTTGAACGTGATCGAGCCTTGAACGGCCTGGTAGTCCGAGCCGGCGGTCGCCGATCCGTCGCTGGTGGCGAAGGAGAAGGAGGTGTCGAAGAAGGACCGGGGCTGCAAGCGCACGGTGAAGACCGCCTGAGGAGAGCCATCATCCCCCTCGACCACCTGGACCGGATCGACCGAGAGGCTCGGAAGCGGCTCGTCGTCGATCACGGTGCCGATGGCCGTCCCGTCTTGGATCACCGCGCCGAAGGCGTCGCTGAGAGTCACGCGCCAGGTCTGGGTGCCGCCGTAGACCGGCCCGTCCAACAGCAGGACGGTGATCACGGCCTCCACCTGACCCGGGGGGATCGTCAGCGTCCCGCTGGCGGGCACGTAGTCGGTGCCGGCCTTCGCGGTGATGTCCGACGTCTGGTACTGGACCTGCACCGGAGTGGCGCTGGGCTCCGACAGCCGGACGATGAAGTTGACCGGCGTGTTCGGCCCCTCGATCCCCGAAGCGTCCGCGATTGTCAGCGACGCCACCATCAGGCGGCGCTGCTCCAGCGGCTCGAGTCCGAAGCCCGGCCGCCGGACTCTCCGTCGCCGCTCCACCCTCGCTCCGCGGCGGTCGCTCCGGTGCCAGGGCCCGTCAGGCAGATTGGTCATCGTTCGGTGTCTCTCTCGGGTCGCAACACTCAATCGGGCCGCGGTCCGGTCCCCGTCGCCCTCCCGTCCCACCCTCGGGCCGACCTCCGATCGGCCGCCCGAGGCCCTGGCCCGGGACCCGGGCCCCTGCGCCTCCTCCCTCATCTTGCATCTCCCGCCCGTGCATTGCAAGCGTGATTCCTTGCATGCGTGATCGATCGGGGCGAAGGTCGTCGGAGAGGAGCGATCTCCGTGGGGATGTGCCGTTTTCGGAGGGGTGTGGAAGATAGGACAACTTTAGACGGTGGTTTCGAATCGGCACAAGAGAAATGGGGGGGCGTCGAAGCGGGGGGCTCCGCAGGATCATCACGGGTTGATTTTCCGAAACATCGTGCGGATGCGGGCCGCCGCCTCGGGAGGCCCGGGGGCCGGGGCGATGGCTGGGGCGCCGGCCGGAGAGAGAGAGGGGGGGCCGCTTCACCCCTCCGCCGGGGCGCGGTAGCCTGGAGCGTCTGCTGCCGGGATCGATTGGAAAGCGTGCGAGGCCCCCGACACGATGTCCGCTACCCACTCCCACGGCGCCCCGGTCGTCTGCGCCGGGGTGATTGTCGCCGATCACCTGACCCCGCCGATCGACCGCCTCCCCGGCCCTGGGGAGCTGGTCAAGGTGGACGACCTGGTCCTGAACATCGGCGGTCTGGCGGCCAACGTGGCCGTGGTGCTCTCCCGGCTGGGGGTGGGGGCCCGGATCTGCTGCCGGGTCGGCGATGACGCCTTCGGCCGCTTCGTCGCCGGGACGCTGGAGCGCGAGGGGGTGGACACCAGCGGCCTGGTCGTCGACCGCGATCGGGCGACCAGCCAGACGCTGATTGTGAACGTCAAGGGCCAGGATCGCCGGTTCATCCACAGCTTCGGGGCCAACGCGGCCCTGTCGGCCGCCGACCTCGACGCGGCCCTCGCTCCCGATTCCCGGGTGCTCTACGTCGGCGGCTACCTGATCTTGCCGGGCCTCGACCCCGAGGCGCTGGCCGATCGCTTCGCGAGGGCCCGGCAGCGGGGGATCACCACCGTGCTCGACGTCGCCTGCCCCGGCCCGGCCGACTACCTCGGGCCGCTCCGGCCGGTGCTGCCCCACACCGACGTCTTCCTGCCGAACGCCGACGAGGCCGCCCTGATCCTCGACGGGGAGACCGACCCGATTCGACAGGCCGAGGCGTTTCGGTCCCTGGGGGCCTCGCGGGTGGTCATCACCCGGGGGGAGCACGGCTCGATCTCCGTCTCCGACGCCCACCGCTTCCGCCTGGGCGTCTACCCGGTCGACTTCGTGGACGGCACCGGCAGCGGAGACGCCTTCGACGCCGGCTACATCGCCGGCCTGATCTCCGGGCTCGACGAGCCCGGCTGCCTGAAGCTGGCCAGCGCCCTGGGGGCCAGTTGTGTTCGGGCCGTCGGCACCACCGCCGGCATCTTCTCCCGGGCCGAGGCCGATCGCTTCATCGCCGAGCACGACCTGCCCGTCGATCTCCTCTAACCGGCCCCCGGCCCTTCACTCGATCCTCGGGCCGAGGGCCATCCGAGCCGACCCGGATCAGATGTCGAGGATCAGCTCCGCCAGCCAGCCGTTGCCTTCCCGGCGGAGCGTCGCCTCGTGGCGGGTGACGGCCTTGACCTCGTGGTCGAGCACGTGCCGGTCGCGGTCGATCGGCTCTCCGGCGATGGCCGCCTCCAGGGCCGTCCCCTCGCCGGAGAGCTGGACCTCGAAGCGAGCGAACAGCCGGTGGGTCGTCTCCAGGCGGAAGATCAGCTCGTTGAGCCAGTCGACCAGCAGTTCCGACGGCGAGTCGGCCCGCAGCGAGACCGTCTCCGACACCTCGGGACGGACCTCGGCGCGGTTGACCACGATGTAGTCGAACAGCCCCTCGGCGGCCAGTCGGAACAGCTCGTCCAGGTCCCCCGCTCGGACGCGAAGGCCGACGTCGGCGGTGTGCTCGAAGTATTCCACGCTGCCCATCGCCGCGGCCTCCGCTCGGGTCGAGGAACGTCCTCCTGCCGGCCGGGCTCCCGGGGAGATCCCCGGCCTTCCCGGCCGCCGTCCGACCGCCTAGAGTAACCGCGACTCCCGAGATCGGCCAAGGCGGCCGTCTCGGGGCGCCCGGACCACGGAGGGGACCCTCCCATGATCGAAGCAGGTACGCCCGCACCGGACTTCTCTCTGCTGGATCAGCACGGCAAGGCCGTGTCGCTGAAGGAGCTCAAGGGGAAGCCCGTTGTGCTCTACTTCTATCCCCGGGACGCGACCCCGGGGTGCACCACCGAGGCCTGCGACTTTCGGGACGCGATCGCCGAGTACGAGAAGGCCGGGGCGATCGTCCTCGGCGTGAGCCCGGACGGCGTCTCCTCGCATCAGAAATTCGCCGGCAAGCTTGGCCTGCCGTTCTCACTCCTGGCGGACGCCGAGAAGGAGGTCTGTCAACGGTATGGCGTCTGGCAGGAGAAGACCCTGTACGGGAAGAGGTCGATGGGGGTGGTGCGGACCACGTTCCTGATCGACTCGGACGGCATCGTCCGCAAGGTCTTTCCGAAGGTCAGGGTTCAGGGTCACGTCGCCGAGGTGCTGGAGGCTCTTCGGTCCCTCTGAGCGCCGGAAGGCGATGCCGGGGTCCGTCCTCCGGGAGCGGAGGGGATCGCCCGGGCCGGGGGGCTTTGGCCGATCGGGGCCGTCCTGGTCGATCTCTTTGGCGGGCCCGATCGGGAAGCCCTCCCCCGGAGCGATCCCGAGCGTACCGGAGCCGGGGCAGGGGGGGCGATTGTCGGCTCGTGCTCGCGAGCGAGGTCGGGGCCGGAGCCCTCGGGGAGTCGGGCCACGATCTCTCGAGGCCGGGCCTCGAGGGAATCGGATCGGAGTGACTCCGTGGGGTGCTTCCGCTTGGGCTGGGATGGCCGGGGGTGAGGGGTCAGTGGTTGCGGCGGGTCGGTCAGCCGACGCGGCGGAACTCGTCCTGGCTTTTGACTTCGAGTCCCGGGGGGGTGGGCAGGTCCAGTTCGTCTCTGCGGCCGGCGAGGTGCCGTTCGAGCTTGCGGAGGGCCTTGTACTTCTCGTCGCTGACCCGGGCGGGGTTCAGGTCGAGGGCCTCGGCGATCTCGGGGACGGTCCACCCTCGGGTCCAGAGCTCGACGATCCGGTCCTGGCGGGGAGAGAGCACGGCGCGCCGGGCGGCCTCGAGGATCTCCCCCAGTTCCAGGCGGTCGCGGTCGCGTAACTCCCCGGCGGCGAAGCTCGGGGAGGACTCATCGAGCGGCTGGTACTTTCGCGAGCGTTGGACGCGCTTGCGGACCATGTCGATGGCGCGGACGAGCTCGCGGCGCTCGGGCGTGTCGTCGGCCAGCACGAGGTTCAGGTCGAGCTCTCCGGCGCGGGCCTTGGTCAGCAGGCGGCAGCAGACCTCCTGCGTGCAGTCGTCCCAGAGGCTGGGGTCGAGGTGGGCGTTCTTCCAGCAGACGGTGCAGTACCGCTGGATGTCGCGGACCAGCTCCGACTCGCGGGCCGAGGCCGTGAACGCCGCCAGGCCGATGACCAGGGCGGTGACCGCCGGAGCGGAGGTGCGCCGGGCTCCTCCTTTGGCGGGAGGGCCCGGCTTCGGGGGGGATGGGGTGCGAGGATCGTCGGTCATAGGCTCTGGACTCCGCCTCGAAGCGGCCGGGGCCGCGTCGTGCGACCCGTTTGGCAGCGGGCCGTCCCGGACCATCGGACGGCCCGGCCGCCCGTTCTGGCCGGGGTTGCTCGGGATTTTCGTACCGATCCGATCTGATCTGATCTGATCCGTCTCGGCCTCGGCTCCGGGGGGCCTTGTCTTCTTCGTCATTCTCCCGGGGAGGCCCGGCGACCGATCCGGGGGCTGCGCGGGGTGACGATCGTCCACCCACGCAGCATCGCCAGTTTCCGAAGCCTCCTCCCGGGGCCGACCACCACCGCCCGGCCGACCCGTTCCAGCAACGCCCGGTCGCTCCAATTATCCGCATAGGCGACCGCCGCGTCCATCGCGATCCCACGCTCCTCGGCCCAACGGCTGGCCCAATAAAGCTTACCTTCGCCATAACAGGGAGGTCCAGGCCCCAGCCCGGCGATGCGACCGTCCTCGACCCGGATCGGGGTGGTGATCAGGTCGCTGCAACCAAGGTAGATCCCCAGCGGCGAGATGACGGCGGCCGGCGACGAGGAAACGAGGACCAGCGGCGTGCCGCCGGCCCGGAGCCGGTTGAGGTGGTCGACGACTCCCTCGTACAGCCGGGGGCGGACGTGGTCTTTGAAGTTCTCGTAGGCGGCGCGTTCCAGCTCGACGAGGGGGATATCCCGGATGAGGCGGAAGCCGTATTCCAGCAGCCGGCCGTAGTCGAGCCGGCCGAACTTGTGGCGGAAGCCGTGCAGGGCGGCGCGGAGGAGGATGGACTGGTCGATCATCCCCCGGCGCCGGAGGAGCTTGGCGTAGAGGTACGAGGTCGTTTCCGCGAGCAGCGTGCCGTCGACGTCGAGGAAGGCGACCGAGGGGGGCTCGTCGAAGTTCGGCCAGGTCACGAGGGGCCTCCTCCGCCGGCCAGGCGGCCGAGCGCCTCGGCCAGGGACCGGGCGCGGTCGGCGGCTCGGGCCTCGGCGATCACTCGGACGATTGGCTCGGTGTTGCTGGCCCGGACGTGCGCCCAGGCGTCGGGCCAGTCGAGCCGGAGCCCGTCGCGGCGGTCGGCGGCTGCCTCGGGGTGGGCGGCGGCGATCCGGTCGAGGGTCGCCGCGATCGGCTCCGGGCCGGCGGGGAACTTGGCCTTCACCATGGCGAAGCTCGGCAGCTCGTCGACCAGCTCGGAGAGCCTCTTGCCGGTTGCGGCCATCAGGTCGAGCACCAGGGCGATGCCGACGAAGCTGTCCCGGACCCAGCCGACGCGAGGGTCGATCACGCCGCCGTTCCCCTCGCCGCCGATCACGGCGTCGTGCTCCCGCATGGCCTCGACGACGTTGATCTCGCCGACCGGGGTGCGGACGACCTCGCCGCCGAGCCCCCTGGCCACCTCCTCGGCGACCCGGGAGGTGGAGAGGTTCATCGCCACCGGGCCGGGCTGCTGGGCCAGGCGGCGGCGGACGGCCAGCGCGAGGGTCAGCTCCTCGCCGATGTATCGGCCCGTCTCGTCGACGATGGCGAGGCGGTCGGCGTCGGGGTCCTGGGCGAAGCCGACGTCGGCGTCGAGGGCGGGGACGACGGCCGACAGCTCCCCGAGGTTCTCCTCGGTCGGCTCGGGGGGGTGGTCGTAGCGCCCGTCCGGCTCTCCGCCGAGCACTCGGACGGAGCACCCCAGTTGGCGGAGCATCCACACCGCCAGCCGGCCGCCGGCGCCGTGGCCGGCGTCGAGCACCACGCGGAACCTGCGGCGGGGGACCGCTTCCGGGTCGACGAGGCCGAGGATTCGAAGCCCGTGGGAGACGGGCAGGGAATGGTCCTGGGAGATCGTCCCCAGGCGGTCGGCCGGGGCCCAGCGGAAGGCCCGGCGCTCGAAGCGGTCGAGCACGGCGCGGCCCTCGTCGGGCCCGAGCACCGAGCCGGAGGCCCGGAAGAACTTCAACCCGTTGTACTCGGCCGGATTGTGCGAGGCGGAGATCTGAATGCCGCCGTCGGCGCCGCGTTCCTTGACGAGGAAGCCGAGCGTGGGGGTGGCCGTCGGGCCGAGGGCGACGGCGTTGCATCCCGAGGCCGAGAGGCCGGCGAGCACGGCGGCGGTCATCATCTCGGCCGATCGGCGGGCGTCGTGGCCGACGAGGATTCCGGGGGCGTCCTTGCCGGATCGGGAGGCGACCTCGGCGGCGTAGGAGGCGGCGAAGGCGGTCACGTCGACCGGGTCGAGCCCGTCGCCGATGATGCCGCGAAGCCCCGAGATGCTGGCGATCCGAGTCCCCATCGTCGCTCCCCGTCCCCGATGCGATTGCGGGAGATCGCCCCGACTGCCGCTGATTCGATCCGATCCCCAGACTCTATGACGGTCCCGCCGGACGGGCAAGCCGATCGTCGGGGGATCGCCCCCCGGAGTGGGGAGGCCTGGCGTGAGCTTCCCGGCGGCTCCGCCAGGATCCTCGCGCCCGGTGGTCGGCCAGGGGCGGTGGCTTCCAGGAAGATCATCGCCCGGATCGCGTTGTATCCTCAAGAAATGGAGGGATCTTGCACGTCCGATCCACCCTCCCGCCGGCCAGACGGGGAGCGCTTCGGCATGTCTCGTGCCTGGAGGCCGGGCGATCGAGGCCAGGGCCTTCGGCCGTCGCGACGAGGCGCCGGTCCCGAGATCGTCCGACCCGACTCCCGACGAGGAGCGAAGCGATGCCGTTGCCCAGACGAGCCGGGACCATCCTGTTGCTGATCGGGGGCCTGGCCCTGGTCGGCTGGATGGGGTTCGCCCTGACCTACGGCGTCGGGGGGACCGGAGACGACCGGGCGCCGGCCGGAGCGGTCGAAGTGGCGGTGTTCCTGCCCGAGCCAGGGGACTGGGACGACGTCCGGGAAGGGGTCTCGGCCTGCCGGCGCCGGGGACTGATCCGGGAGGTGGTCGAGCGGCCGGACGGGATCTCCTTCCGGACCGAGCGGTCTGGCCGGAGGGTGCGGCTGTCCTGGGTCCCGGGAGGGGGAGTGGTGGCGACCCGAGATCGGGTGACCCGGCTGGTCGGCCGGCCGGGGGGCCCGGCGGCGGTGGTGGGGTCGAACAACACGGTATTGACGGCCGCCCTGGCCGAGGCGCTGGACCAGGAGGTCGGGCGACGGGGGGGCCGGAGCGCCTCGGGGGGGGCCGGGCCGGTGCTGCTGGTCCCCTGGGCGACCTCGGTGAAGGTGGACCGGCCGGGGGCGGCCTCGGTGCCGCTGCTGGGCCTGTATCCGGGCCGGACCTTCCGGTTCTGCCCGAACAACCGGCAGGAGGCGGCGCTGGTGGCCCGGGTCGCGGCCGACCGGGAGGGGGTGCCGGGGGGGGCGGTGGTCGTGATCGACGGCAACGACCCGTACTCCCGGGACCTGGCCGCCGGCTTCGAGGCGGCGATGGCGGAGACGGCCCCCGAAGCGAAGCTGGTGCTGCGGAGGCTCGACCTGTCGGGGCCCGGCGCCATCGGCCCCGACGACCGCCCAGGGCCGGCGGAGCTGGCCGAGGCCGACCGCATCTGGCGGTTCGCCGAGGAGGTTCCTGGAGACGGGCCGGTCTGGGCCGTCTTGCCGTTGCAGGGGACGCCGGCCCGGCGGATGATCCGGGCGCTGGTCGACCGCTCCGGGCCGATCGGCCCCCGGGTGCTCGGCCGGCTCCAGGTGCTCTGCGGCGACGGCATCGGCCGGACGACCCTCTCCGAGCTGGCCGGCCGGTGCACGCTGCCGGTCTGGTGCGTCTCGGGCAGCGCCTTGCCGGAGGACGATGCCGGCGCTGCCGACGAGCTGGGGGGGGCGCAGGTGCTGGCGGAGATCGTCTCGGCGATCGCCCTGGTGCTCGACCGCCCGGGGGAGGAGGTCCCCGACCTGGCCGCCGCGCTGGCGGCGATCGACCTGCCGGCCGACCACCCCTTCGCCTTCGGCCGATCGCTCGCCTTCGACCCCTCCGGCGAGCGTCGGGCGGCCGACCTTGGCCACGTTCTGGCGATCCTGCCGGGTCAGGAGGGGGTGCTCGCCTTCGGGCCGGTCTCCCCGGGGGAGGTCGGGAGGCTTCGGGAGGCCGGGGAGATCGAGGGAACGCTGGCTCATCGGTGAGGAGCGGTTCCCGATTGAGGACCCGGCGTCGAACCGCCGGAATCCCGGACGGAGCGGAGCGAGGAGGCCGATGACGGTATCATCGGTCGGTCGAGCGATCTTGCCCACCCTCCAACGGGCTCCCTCCTCATGAGCCGCGGACCCCTCGCCGACGACGGACCCTCCCGATGAGCCTCGCCCGCCGCCTGATCGGGGCCGCCGAGCGGCCGATGGAGATCCTCGGGGCGCCGGGGATGATCGTGGGGGTCGTCTCGGTGGCGGCCTTGGGGTTCAGCCTCATCGTGCAGGCCCGGGAATACGACCTCCTGCGCCGAACCGGGAGGGAGCTCTCGGAGCGGGCGATCGAGGACTGGGTCCGGTCGACGGCGGTGGACGAGGTCGGCCGGACGGTGGTGGACTATGCTGACTCCTGGCGGTCGGCCGAGGGGGACTCGGCCCGGGTCGAGCTGCTTCGGGGGGCGCTGGCGGCGCTGGGGGTGGCCGGGGAGCGGCAGGACCGCCGGTTCGCGGTCGTCTCGGTCGCTCGCCTGGAGGTTTCCCGGCCCGGGGGCGCTCCGGTCGCCTCTTGGTTCAGCCCGGCGCCGGCACCCCCGGGGATCCCGGAGCGGGAGCATCGGTTCCTGCTGCTCGACGGGGGGGCCGAGGCGCCTTTGGTCCTGATCGCCGGGTACCGGCCGGGGGCGATGGTGGAGGAGGCGCTGGCTCGCCTGGAGACCTCGTACCGGAGGCTTTTGCTGGCGGTGCTGGGGCTGTCGGGGTACTCGTTGCTCTGCCTGGGGGCGATGGTGGTCCAGGCCCGGATCCTCAGTGACCGCGCCGCTCGGGAGTCGGCCCAGGTGGCGACGCTGGACCTGGCCGACCGGACCTGCCACGAGCTGGGGAACGTTGTCTTCGTGCTGGCCAACGAGCGGAGGAACCTGGCCGAGCACCTCGACCAGTTCGAGCTGCTGCTCGACCGCCTTCCCGTCGCCGTCCGGACAGCGCTGGCCGACGCCGGCCTGGAGCCGGGAGCAGCGTCCCGGGCCCTCCGGGCGCTGGATCGGAGGCTGGCGGAGGAGGGGCTCGACCCCGAGGTCGAGCTGCGCAACGGGGCTCGGATCGCCCGGGACGTGGCCCGGCAGATCGACGTCTGCTCGCAGTACATCGCGCTGACGGTCCGGGAGCTGGACGGGTTCCTGAAGCAGTCCACCATGCCGGTCGAGCCGACGCCGACCCGGGTGCTGGAGGCGATCGACGAGGCGCTGACGCTGCTGGGGCCGAGGATCGAGTCGGCGATGGCGGAGGTCGATCGGCCGGGGGAGGGGGCGGAGGTCGTGTCCGTGCTGGCCGACCGTCGCTTGCTGGTGCACGCGCTGGTCAACCTGCTGAAGAACGCGCTGGAGGCGACCGCGAGAGCGCCGGCCGGCGATCGGCCGAGGATCGCCCTCTCGGTCGAGGAGGCCGGGGCGATCGTCCGGATCGGGGTGCGGGACAACGGGCCGGGGATCCCGGAGGGGGTCGCCGCTCGGGTCTTCGAGCCCGGGTTCTCGACCAAGGGGAGGGGCCGGGGCCGGGGACTGGTGATCGCCCGGGACTCGATCCGGTCGCAAGGGGGGACGCTCCGGCTGGTCCGCTCTCCGGCCGGGGAGCCCGGGGCCTGCTTCCTGATCGAGTTGCCCTCGGCGGTCGGAACTCGGGACTGATCGGCGACGGACTCGGACGTCCTGTCGATGTTCCCGGGGGATCAAGGTGTGGTCCCCCGCGTTAGGGAACCCGAGGGGCAGCGGCGGGGGAGGACGTCCGGGCGGACGAGGGCGACCGACCGGAGGCCCAGGGCGGCGAGGAGGGCGAGGTCGACGAACAGGAGCGGGGCGAAGAGCGGAGCGCCGAAGACGAATGCGTCCCAGAGCGTCGGCATGGGGCCCCGGACGTTCGGGACAAGGTGGTCGATGAACCCGATCAGGCCGACGGCCACCTGGAGCAGCAGCACCGCCGCGGCGAGGAACCAGGTGGATCGGCTGCCGGGGAAGATCGAGACGGCGATCAGGGCGCCGACGGCGTAGGAGGCGGACACCACCGGGAGCCACTCGATGGGGTGGAAGAAGCCGTTCTGGGCGTGGTCGGCCAGGCTCAGCGTGAAGTTGCCGAGGAAGCCTCCCATCGCCAGGAGGAGGACCCATCGGGCCCATTCGAGGGTCGTCGGGCGTTCCAGGCGGTTGAGGATCACCAGCAGGCCGAGCCCGGTGTAGGCCAGGGGGGCGGCGAAGGGAGCGGTGTAGACGAGGTTGTGCAGCGTCTGCGCTCGGAAGAAGTGGCTCTGGAGGTGGAAGATCACCCCGGAGACGCCGACGATCACGCCGGCCCAGCCGACGAGCAGCCCGACCTGGCGGGCAAGCACGCGCCGCCAGCCGGGGCGGCCGGGATTGGGGGCGGGAGCCCCCTCGAGGACCGGGAGGAGCCGGCCCTGGAGCAGCCAGCAGAGCACCAGCAGCAGGGGAGCCGCCAGGGAATAGGCGACCGGGATCCACTCGGCGGGGCGCTCGAAGGCGTTCATCGAGTGGGCCAGGGCGATGTCGAGGGTCAGGAACCCGAGGTTCCCGGCGGCGAACAGCTCGACCCAGCAGGCGGGGAGGGCCCACCAGCGGGGTTCGGCGTCGGGGGGCGAGGCGGGCTCACTCGGTGTCGGTGTCGGTGTCGGTGTCGGCGTCGGATGGGGCGTCATCCGCGGCAACCTCCCCGCGCAGCTCGGCGGCCTGGTGCTTGATTTCGGCGAGCTTGTTCACGAGTTCATAGAACCCGTGCCACTGGACGAAGTCGGCTCCCCCCATGAAGGCGCCGTGCTTGGCGGTGCGGCCGTAGTAGTGCCAGAGGTCGAAGTAGGCGAACTCGATCGGCTCGTCGAAGGGGGCGGGGGTGAGCAGGCCGTCCTGGCGGAGGCCGTCGATCACCTCGCGGGCTTGCTTGACGAGGGAGTTGGTCGACTTCACGACGGACTCGGCCTCTCGGTAGAACGAGCCGATGCGGTTATTCGTGTGGCACTCCAGGCAGGCGGCCTTCATGTTCTGCTGGGCCCTGCGGAAGTCGTCTCGGCGGTCGGAGACGTCGGCGAAGAGGAAGTAGGAGAGGCGCTCGCCGGGGTCGTGGGTGGGATCGAGGCGCTCGCCGATGCCGCTCATGTGGCAAGTGGAGCAGGTGGGGACGGGCATGTCGGCGGCCGAGAGGGTTTCGGGGTCGGCCTTGAGGTTCATCTGGGCATGCTGGGCGGTGAAGAGGACGCCGTGCTTGGACTCATTGTAGATTTCGAGCTGGGAGTGATCCGGCCCCATGTGGCACTGGCCGCAAGTCTGGGGGGTGCGGGCCAGCTCGACGGAGGCGACGTGGCGGGCGTGGCAGGAGGTGCAGGAGCCGATCGAGCCGTCGGCGTTCGGCTTGCCGATGTCGTGGCACTTCTGGCACCCCTTGGTGATGGCCGCGGGGCCTTCCAGCTGCGCCAGGGCGTTGGGATCGCGGTCGACCCAGCCGGGGTGGTGCTCCTCGGCGAAGGCGATCTGCTCGGCGGTGAAGTCCGTCGAGCCGGTGACGGCGGCCCAGGAGGGGGCGGCGTGTCGGGAGCGGAGGTACTGGTCGTACTGGTCCTTGTGGCAGCCGGCGCAGTTCAGCGCGGTGACCTGCCGGGCGATCTCGAAGCCCTTGTGCGGCAGGATCTCCTGACCTTCGAGGGGGGTGTGGCAGTCCAGGCAGTTCAGGCCGGCGGCGGCGTGGGCGCTCATCTCGAACTCGTGGATGACGGCGCCGGTTTCGTGCTCGTGGCACTGGGCGCAGCGGCCGTTCGCCTTGACGAGGGCGGGGGTCGGGCGGCGGACCTCGGACTCGGGCCTCCGGGCGTTGAGCAGGAAGGCGGCCACGATCAAGGCCGTGCCAAGGAACACGGCGACGAAGACACCGCGGAACGACATGGGCGCGCTCGGACCGCTCGCGGTCGGCAACGGGGATCGAGGACCGTCGCCCGGATGGGCTCCCCGTCGTGGGGGGAGGGCGATCGGCGTCCGGCCCTCCCCGCTCGCGAGGGAGGGAATCCGAAGGGAGTCGGGCCTCGGCCGGGATCCCCGAGGGGATGGCCCGCGTCGGGGGGGCCATTGCGGGGACCGGCAGGGCTCGACCGGGGATTATAATCGGTCGAACCGGGGCCCCGTCCAGCGTCCCGGCTCGAATTGTCGCTCCGCCTGCCGCTCCCCGACCGGACGGCCCGAGCCCTCCCCGCCGCGATCCGCACCAAGGCGACCCGAGATGAACCACCCGACCGACCGGCCGACCAACCGCCTCGCCTCCGAGACGAGCCCGTACCTGCTCCAGCACCGGCACAACCCGGTTGACTGGTATCCCTGGGGAGAGGAGGCCTTCGCCCGGGCGAGGGCCGAGGACCGCCCGATCTTCCTGTCGGTGGGCTACTCGGCCTGCCACTGGTGCCACGTGATGGAGCGGGAATGCTTCGAGAACGACGACATCGCCCGGCTGATGAATGACTTCTTCATCAATGTGAAGGTCGACCGCGAGGAGCGGCCCGACGTGGACCAGATCTACATGGCCGCGGTGCAGGCGATGAGCGGCCAGGGGGGCTGGCCGATGTCGGTCTTCCTCACGCCCGACGGCCGGCCCTTCTGGGGAGGTACCTATTTCCCCCCGCGAGACATCCCGGGCCGACCCGGGTTCCCCAGGGTCTTGCGGAGCATCCACGAGGCCTGGACCGATCGGAAGGAATCGATCCTGAACGCGGCGGGGGAGCTGACCGGACACCTGGGCTCGATCGGCCAGATCCCAGCCTCGGACGGGGAGCTGGACGCCTCGCTGCTCGACAACGCGACCCGGCACTTGACCCGGGCGTTCGATCCCAGGCACGGCGGGTTCGGCCCCGCGCCGAAGTTCCCGCACCCGATGGACCTCCGCGTGTTGCTCCGAGCGCACGCCCGCTCCGGGGACGAGCACGCCCTGCACATGGTCCGCTTCTCGCTGGACGCAATGGCCCGGGGAGGCATCTACGACCACCTCGGCGGCGGCTTCTCGCGGTACTCGACCGACGACGAGTGGCTGGTCCCTCACTTCGAGAAGATGCTGTATGACAACGCCCTGCTCGGATCGACCTACGTCGAGGCGTTCCAGCTGACCGGGGATGCCGAGTTCTCCCGGGTGGCTCGGGAGGTCTTCGACTACGTGATCGGCCGGATGACCGATCCCGAAGGGGGCTTTCATGCGACCGAGGACGCCGACAGCGAGGGGGAGGAAGGGAAGTATTACGTCTGGACGCTGGACGAGATCCGGTCGGTGCTGGGGCCGGATCGGGCCGACGTGTTCGCCTCGGTGTACGACGTGACCGCTCGGGGGAACTGGGAGGGGAAGACGATTCTGCGCCTGCCGAAACCGCTGGACGAGGCGGCGGCGGCGCTGGGGAAGGATGCCGAGGACCTGCGTCGGGAGCTGGCGGAGGACCGGGCGCGGTTGCTCGAGGCGAGAGCGCGGCGCGTTCCGCCGGGGAAGGATACGAAGATTCTCACATCCTGGAACGGATTGATGATCGCCGCGCTGGCCGACGGGGCCCACGCGCTGGGAGAGGAACGCTACCTCGACGCGGCCGAGCGGGCGGCCGGGTTCATCCTGGACCGGCTCCGGACGTCGGACGGCCGTCTGCTGCACTGTTACAAGGACGGGAAGGCGCGGTTCAACGCCTACCTGGACGACTACGCGAACCTGATCGACGGGCTGACCCGGCTGTTCGAGGCGACCGGAAGGCCGAGGTGGGTCGCCTCGGCGCTGGCGCTGGCCGATGTGATGGTTGCGCAGTTCCTCGATGCCGAGCAAGGGGGGTTCTTCTACACGGGGGTCGACCACGAGGCGCTGATCACGAGGCCCAAGGACGTCTACGACAACGCCACCCCCTCGGGCAACGCGATGGCGGCGACGGCGCTGGCCCGGCTGGCTCGGCTCTCGGGCCGATCGGACCTGGAGGAGCAGGCCCGGCGCACGCTCCGATCTGTCCGACTGGTGCTGGAGCAGGCGCCGATGGCGGCGGGGCAAAGCCTGATCGCGCTGGACTTCCTGATCGGGCCCTCTCGGGAGATCGCGGTCATCGGCGGGGAGGATCGGGACGAGCAGGTCGCCGCGCTGCGGGCGATCCGGTCGCGGTTCCTGCCGCTCGCGGTCGTGGCGCCGACGCCTCCGGAGCCGGACGACCAGGCCGAGGCGGCTCGGCTGGTGCCGCTGCTGATCGATCGCCCGGCGAAGCAGGGACGGGCAACGATCTACGTGTGCGAGAACTTCACGTGCCAGGAGCCGGTCTTCGTGGATCGGCTGGCGGAGGCCCTGGGAGGGGGATGATCCCCCGATCCGGAGGGGCGGTCGGAGCGGCTGGGATCGATCACGTGCCCCCCGATTCGGGGCAGGCACCCCGGCGGGTGTCGAGGACGAGGCGGTCGGCCCAGCGGTGGTCGTGGTCCAGGGAGTCGAAGCCGTCTCGCATCGGTCATCTCCCTCAGGAGGTGATCCCGAAACCTCTCTGGGAGGGAGGGAGGCGACCGATTGCAGGGAATATTGTACAGAAAAGGTTACGAGGAGGTCACGGTGGGTGGGTCGGCGGTGGGGAGGGTGAAGCAGAAGGCGCTGCCGGGGCCGGAGGGGGCGGATTCGACCCAGATGCGGCCGCCGTGGGCCTCGACGACGCGTTTGCAGAAGGCCAGTCCGATGCCGGTGCCGGGGATGCGGCGGGGGTCGTGGAGGCGGCAGAACATGTCGAAGACGCGCTCGCGGTCGGCGGGGGCGATGCCCCGGCCGTTGTCGATGACGCGGAAGGTGGCCCAGCCGTCGCCGGGGGAATCGGCCTCGACCCGGATGACGGGGGGAGTGTCGCCTCGGTACTTGACGGCGTTGCAGATGAGGTTCTGCAGCAGGTGGTCGAGCTGCGTGCGCTGACCGAGGACGGCGGGCAGCGGGGAGCGCTCGACGCGGGCGTGCCCTTCGCGGAGGGTTTCGCGGAGGACCAGCAGGCAGTGGTCGAGGACCTCGTTCATGGGGACGACCTCGCCGGCCGCCGGGTCGGCCTCGGCGTCGGCGAAGTGGAGCAGGTCGACGACGAGGGAGGCCAGTCCCTTGACCGAGCCCTCGGCTTGCTCGATTGCCTCGGAGACGATCTCCGGCCGATCGAAGCATCGACGCGCCAGGGTGAGGTTCATGGAGACGACATTGAGCGGGTTGCGGACTTCGTGGGCCATCAGGTGGGCGAAGCGGCGGAGTTCCTCATTGCGGCGTTCGAGCAGGGCGGCGTAGGCGCGGAGCTGCCGCTGGGAGGCCTTGCGCTCGACGGCGTAGCGGAGGGAGCGGCTGAGGATCTCTCCGGTGATCTCGGACTTGACCAGGTAGTCCTGCGCGCCGCGCTGGACGGCGACGGCGGCGAAGTCCAGGTCGTCGAGCGAGGTGAGGACAACGACGGGCAGTTCGGGACGAGCTTGGAGGACGGCGTCGAGGGTGGATTCGAGGCCGCCGTCGGGTAGGACCAGATCGAGCAGTAGGGCGTCGAAGTCGCGATGGGCTAGGAGATCGAGCGCGGCCTGAAGGCGATCGACCCGCTCCAGGAGGATGGCCGGCCCCTTGGCCCGGGAGCGGTCGAGGTGTCGCCGGATCAGCTCGGCGTGATCGGGGTCGTCCTCGACGAGCAGGACGCGCAGCGGGGTCAGGGGCATGGCGGGGCTCACTCGTCGGTCCGGGGCGGCAATACATTCCAGACGCCCCAGTAGAGGCTTAGGTCGTTGACCATCTGGCGGAACTTCTCGAAGTCGACCGGCTTGACAAGGTAGCTGTTGACATGGTGCTGGTAGGCGCGCTCGCGGTCGGCCTCGGCGTCGGAGGTGGTCAGGATGACGACGGGGAGGTCGCGGAGGTCCTCGTCGGTTCGGATGGCGGCGAGCACCTCCAGGCCGTCGAGCTTCGGCAGCTTCAGGTCGAGCAGGACGACGTCGGGGCGCTCCGCGTCGGTGTAGGGCTCCTGGCGGCGGAGGAAGGCGAGGGCCTCGGCGCCGTCGAGGACGTGGGAGACCGAGTTGGCCACCCGGGCGCGTCGGAGGTTCCGCTTGACGAGTTCGGCGTGGTCCTCGTCGTCTTCCACGAGCAGGAACCTGACCAGTCGGCTCATCGGAGAGATCCTTGTCGGTCGGGGTTCGGGGTCGGGGTCGGGTTCGGGGTCGAAATCAGGGTCAGAGTCGAGGTCAGGGTCAGGGTTGGAGTTGTGGTCGGGGAGGGAAGGGGGTGGAGATATGATCTCAGAGTCGGGCTTCGAGATTCCAGGAAAAAGGGGAGGAGGGCGGAGAACGGAGGCCGGGGGAGGCGGTCCAGGAGCCGAGGGGGAGGGGGGAGCGACCCTAGGGGGTCAGTGCGGGGAGTCTTCGGGATCGGAGGGGTCGGGGAGGGCGATCCAGAAGGTGGCGCCGAGGCCGGGCTCGGACTCGACCCAGGCTCGGCCGCCGAGCACGGAGGCGACCTTGGCGACGGAGGCGAGACCGACGCCGGTGCCCGGCTTGCTGGCGTCGAGCCGCTGGAAGAGGCCGAAGATTTTCTGGTGGTAGTCGGGGTCGATGCCGGGGCCGGTGTCCCGGACGAAGATCCGGGTCTGACCGTCTTCGGCAAGGGCGCCGAGGGTGACGAGGGTACCGGGGGTGTCGCAGGCGTATTTCAGGGCATTCTCAAGCAGGTTTTCGAGGGCCCGGGCGAGGTCGCGTTCGGCGGCGAAGACGGCCGGGGGGAGGTTGGGGCCGAGTTCGAGGCGGGCGGAGCGTTCCTGGAAGCGGGGGCCGAAGGTGTCGGCCAGGTCGGAGAGCAGGCGGGGGAGGTCGAGCCGGCGGGGGGGGCTGTCGGGGCGGCCGATGCGGCTGAGGGAGAGCAGGTCGTCGATGAGCTGGCTCATCCGGGAGACGGCGTTCCGGACGCGCCGGCAGGAGTCGACGGCGGCGTCGGAGTCGCCGGCCTTGAGGTCCTCCTCGAGCAGGCCGACGTAGCCGGTGCAGGTGACCAGGGGGCTTTTCAGGTCGTGGGAGACGGTGTAGACGAACTGCTCGAGTTCGTCGCTGCGGCGGCGGAGGTCTCGGCCGGCGGCGATGAGGCGGCGTTCCATGGCGCGGCGGCTGGTCACGTCCCGGGCGATGATCGAGGCACCGACGATGGTCCCCCGGGCGTTCCGGACGGGGCCGAGGGTGAGGGCCAGGTCCAGTCGGGTGGCGTCGTCGCGGCGGTGCTCGACGAACTGGCCGGTGACGGTTTCTCCCCGGAGGGCGCGGGGGAAGAGGTCGGGGAGCAGGTCGAGGCGGACCCAGGGGGCGAGCAGGGCGGCGGGCTGGCCGAGCACTTCGGCGGCGGGCCGGCCGAAGAGGCGGGAGGCGCCGCCGTTCCAGGAGACGATGGCGGCGTCTCGGTCCAGGCCGATGATGGCCTCGTCGGCGGCGTCGACGATGGCGGCGAGGTAGGCGTTGCGGTCCAGGGCACGGTGAAGCTCGTCGACGTCCTGGATCGAGCCGGCCAGGGTGACGGGGGGGGCCTTGCCGGCGGCCTCGGGGATGGCGCCCCGGGCCCGGAACCAGCGGTCGCCGTCGGCCAGTCGGAGGCGGAAGGAGACGTCGAGCTCGCCCTGGTCGGCGGCCTGGTCGAGGGCGGCGTTGAAGTCGTCGGCGTCGTCGGGGTGGAGCCGGCGGCGCACGGCCCCCCAGTCGAGGGGGGGGGAGTCGGCATCCTGATCAGACAGCAGGGCGATCGCTTGGGGGGAGAACCAGACCATCCCGGTCGGCACGTCCCACTCCCACAGCCCCTCGGTCGAGCCGCTGATGGCGCGGCGCAGCCGATCGACGTCGGCTTCGTCGATGCCTCCGATCGGTCGGGGGGTCCCCCGGTCGTGTCGCTCCTCCATGACGCTCCCCGCCTTGGCGCGACCGCTTGCCCGCCTTACCGTCACGAGGCTACGATTATAACGAGGTGCTTGCCGCTCGGACACCGCCCCAGCCGCCGATTCGTCGGAAGCCCGGGGCCCTCGGGCCCGAAGGGCCTGCTCCCCCTTCCTCCCCGACTCGTCCCGACCCGCCAGGAGGATCCCGGACCATGCCGCAACGGAACCTCGCGGCCATCGCCGCCGTCGGACTCGCCTCGGTCCTCTGCTGGCAGAGCAGCCGGGGTGACTCGAAGGACGAGATGATGGAACTCTACGGCGTCTTCGTCGACGCGGTGGAGCAGGTCGAGTCGAACTACGTCCGCGAGGTTTCTCGCCGAGAGCTGCTGGAGGCGGCGTTGCAGGGAATGCTCCAGAGCCTCGACCCGCACTCGACCTATTACAGCGAGGCCCAGTGGAAGCAGTTCCAGCGCACCTTCGAGGGGAGCTTCAGCGGCATCGGGATCCAGGTCGAGATCGATCCCAGGAGCAAGCGTCTGAAGGTGCTGGCCCCGCTGATCGGCACCCCGGCGTATGAGGCGGGCGTGCTGGCCGGCGACCTGATCCTGGAGGTCGACGGCGAGTCGACCGAGGGGATCAACCAGGACAAGGCGGTCGAGATGCTCCAGGGCCGCCCCGGCACCTCGGTGACGCTGACGGTCCTGCACCCGGGCAGCGAGAAGGCCGAGACGCTGGAGGTGACCCGGGAGGTGATCGAGTCGGAGAGCGTTCTGGGCGTCGAGCGCCGGCCGGACGACTCGTGGGAGTACTTCCTCGATCCGGACGCCAAGATCGGCTACATCCGCATCAGCAGCTTCTATCAGACCACGGCGGAGGACGTCCGCCGCGCGCTGGAGCAGCTCCAGTCCGAGGGGATGCGCGGGCTGATCCTGGACCTGCGCACCAACCCCGGCGGCTTGCTCTCGGCGGCGGTGGAGGTGTCGGACCTGTTCGTGGACGGCGGCCTGATCGTCAGCACCAAGGGGAGGAACACCCGGGAGCGGCGGTTCCTGGCCAACGGGCCGGGCACCTACACCGGCTTCCCGATGATCGTGCTGGTCAACCAGCACTCCGCCTCGGCGGCCGAGATCGTCTCGGCCTGCCTGCAGGACTCGGGCCGGGCGAAGGTGGCGGGAGAGCGGTCGTTCGGCAAGGGGTCGGTGCAGAACATCATCCCGCTGGAGGGGGGCGCCAGCTTCCTGAAGCTGACCGTCGAGAGCTACTACCGCCCCTCGGGGGGGAATATCCACAAGTTCCCGGACATGACGGACGAGGACGAGTGGGGCGTCTCTCCGGATGAGGGGCTCGCCGTCGAGCTGGACCCCGAGGAGTACGCCCGCTGGGAACTCTCCCGCCGACGCCGGGACATCACCTCCCGGATCGCCCGTCGGGCCGTCGAGGGGGAGGAGCACGACGACCAGGCCGCCGACCTGCCCCCCGACCGGCAGCTCGACTCGGCGCTGGAGGCGCTTCGCTCCGAGCTGTCCACTCGGGAGGATGGCCAGGACCAGGGCAATCCCGAGGACAAGGGCGAGCCTGAGGACAAGGATCAGGGCGAGAGCGAGGGCGATCCGGGGCCCGAGGGCGAGGGGAATCAGGCCGCCGCGGCCTGACGGGCCGGACCCTTCTGACAGGGCAGGGGAGGCAGCGCGATGGCCGCCCGGATTGAGTCGGTGCATCCTGTGCTGATGTCGAGCAACGTGGCGGCCTCGATTCTCTTCTTCGGGAGGATTGGCTTCGCTCTCGCCTTCGCCGACTCGGAAGACGACCCGAAGTACGCCGGAGTGCGCCGGGGAGGGGTCGAGCTGCACCTGCAATGGCACGACGCCGAGCAGTGGTCGCACCCCGGCGACCGGCCGACCTATCGGTTCCTGGTCGACGACGTGGACGCCCTGCTCCAGGAGTTCCAGGGGGTCGGCGTGCTGCCGGATCACGCCGAGGTCCGCGAGACCCCCTGGGGCACCCGGGAATTTCACGTGTTCGACCCGGACGGGAACGGGTTGCAGTTCGATCAAGATCGCTGAGGCCGGGGGACGATTGGCCCGGTCGCCGGGCGATGCCGCCTGGATGTCACCGCCGGGACCGGGACCGTGACCGATTCGCTCTTGCTGCTGGCCATCGAGACGACCTGCGACGAGACCGGCGCCGCCGTGCTGGAAGGGCCGAGGCCGCCGGCCGAGGGGGTGCCGGTCGTGCGGTCGAGCGTGGTGGCGAGCCAGGTCGACCTGCACGATCGGTTCGGTGGGGTGGTGCCGGAGATCGCGTCTCGGGAGCACGTCCGGCAACTGCTGCCGATGATCGACGAGGCCCTGAGGAGGGCTGGCGTGGGGCTGGACCGGATCGGCGCGATCGCCGTGGCGACCAGGCCGGGGCTGGTCGGCTCGCTGGTGGTTGGCCTGACGGCGGCCAAGGCGATGGCGATGGCGAGGGGCCTGCCGCTGGTGGCGGTGGACCACCTGGAGGCGCATCTCTATGCGTGCCAGCTCGCCTACCCGGATCGGGAGGTCTACCCGAGCGTCGGGCTGGTCGTGTCAGGGGGGCACACCAGCCTGTTCCGCTGCCGGGGGCCGATCGAGGCGGAGCCGCTGGGGGGGACGATCGACGACGCGGCGGGGGAGGCGTTCGACAAAGTCGCCAGCCTGCTCGGCCTGGGATATCCGGGGGGGCCGGTCGTGGAGCGGGCGGCTCGGTCGGGGGACCCGGCGGCCTACGACCTGCCGAGGGCCTTCCTGCGCGACGACCGGCTCGACTTCAGCTTCTCGGGGCTGAAAACCGCCGTGCTCTACGCCCTCCGAGGGCAGGACCAGCGGGGACGCGCCGGGGCCGACCCCGGCCCACCTCCCCCTCAAGTGGCGGCCGACCTGGCGGCGAGCTTCCAGGAGGCGGTGGTCGACGTGCTCGTCGCCAAGTGCCGCCAGGCGCTGCGTCGGACCGGGCTGCGGAGGCTGGGGATCGGCGGCGGGGTGGCCGCGAACGGCCGGCTCCGGGAGCGAGTCTCGGCCATGGCGGCGGAGGAGGGGGTCGAGCTGTTCATCCCTCCGCTGTCGCTTTGCACCGACAACGCGGCGATGCTCGGCGTGGCCTTCGCCAAGCTCGCCGCCGGGCAGGTGGCCGACCCGGAGATCGACGTGACGCCGGGCCTGGTCCGGCCCCCGACGCGGTGATCGAGCCGGCGGTCGTCGGCGCTCGAAGTCTGCCGGGTGCGTCGTCGGGACGGGGAGGGCTCGTCGGAATCACCCCCGGAACCACCCTCCGATTCGTCGACCCTTCCCGAACCGTCGAGGAATGCCCACAATGATCCCTCCTGGCCGCCCCGAGGAGGGGAGCGGCTCGAGCGATCGGGGACGAGGGGGCGGGATGGGACGCAAGGAGAGGGGGTTCGAGGGGGTCCGTGGCGTCGTGCTGGACGCGGTCGGCACGCTGATCGACCCGAGGCCATCGGTGGCCGAGGCCTACGCCGAGGCGGCGAGGAGGCAGGGGGTCGTGTTCGACCCGGGGGAGGTCCGTCTTCGGTTCTCGGAGCATGTTCGCCGAGACGAGGTGGACGACCTGCGCGGGCCGATGATCACCGACGAGGAGATCGAGCACCGGCGCTGGCGTCGGATCGTAGAAGCGGTCCTGCCCGGGCTCCCCGAGCCGGACCGGGCGTTCCTGGAGCTCTGGGAGCACTTCGGCCGCCCCGAGGCCTGGCGATGCTTCGAGGACGTGGCGCCGGCGGTCCGCCTGCTGCGGGGGGCGGGGCTGGCGATCCGGGTCGGCTCGAACTTCGACGGCCGGCTGCGCAAGGTCCTGCTCGGCCTTCCCGAGCTGGCCGAGCTGGCCGATTCGGCGGTCATCTCCTCGGAGGTCGGCTACCGCAAGCCGCACCCCTCGTTTTATCTCGCCGCCTGCGAGCGGCTGGAGCTGCCTCCGGGCCGAGTGCTCTCGATCGGCGACGATCCCGAGAACGACGAGGCCGGCGCCCTCCGGGCGGGGCTGGCCGCGGCGCTGATCGACCGCTCCGGCCGGATGGAGCCGAGGCCAGGCGTCTTCCGAGACCTGCTGGCGCTGGCCTCGGTCCTGGCAGGGACGGAGGGCGGCTCTCGGGAAGGGTCGCAGCGGTGAGAAGCGGCGAGCGACGAGGGACGCGAGGACGCCATCGGGAGCCGAGGCCGAGGATCGCCCCGGGGGCTTCCCTGCCATGCTACGATGATCGAGGTTTGGCCCCCTCTTTTGGAGCCTCGCGATGAGCCGATCTCCCAGGACGTTCACCGTCGGACTCGTGCAGATGCGCTGCTCGACCGACCCGGACGAGAACCTCCGACGCGCCTGCGACTTCCTCCGGCAGGCCGCGGATAAGGGGGCGCAGGTGGCCTGCCTGCCGGAGCTGTTCCGCTCGCAGTACTTCTGCCAGGTCGAGGATCACTCGAAGTTCGACCTGGCCGAGCCGATTCCGGGGCCATCGACCGAGGCGATCGGCGCCGTGGCGAGGGAGACGGGCATGGTGATCGTCGCCTCGCTGTTCGAGCGAAGGGCGGCGGGGCTCTACCACAACACGGCGGTCGTGCTGGACTCGGACGGCTCGATCACGGGGAAGTATCGAAAGATGCACATCCCAGACGATCCGCTCTATTTCGAGAAGTTCTACTTCACGCCCGGCGACCTGGGCTTTCAGTCGTTCGAGACGAGCAAGGCGAACGTCGGAATCCTGGTCTGCTGGGACCAATGGTATCCCGAGGCCGCCCGCCTGACCGCCCTTCGAGGGGCCGAGATCCTGTTCTATCCCACCGCCATCGGGTGGCACCCCAGCGAGAAGGCCGAGTTCGGCGAGGCCCAGGCCGACGCCTGGATGACGATGCAGCGCGCCCACGCGATCGCCAACGGCGTCTACGTCGCTGGCGTCAACCGCATCGGCCACGAGGGGGACCCGGCCGGCGGCCTCGAGTTCTGGGGAGGCACCTTCCTCGCCGACCCCTTCGGCCGCATCCTGGCGAAGGCGGGGCACGACTCGGAAGAGGTGCTTGTCGTCGAGTGCGACCCGAAGCTTGTGGAGACGACCCGGAGACACTGGCCGTTTCTGAGGGATCGACGGATCGACGCCTACGCTCCGATCGTGGAGCGGTTCCTGTCCTGAGCCGGGCGCTTGGCCGACGACTCGGGAGCGGGGCGGCTCCGGCCTCCCCGAGCGGCCGTTGTCCCTCGTCCCTCGAGCGTCGGGATCAGAGCCGCATCCGGGCCGCGATGATATTGCGCTGGATGTCGTTCGTGCCGGAGAAGATGACGCCGCCGACGCTGTCTCTCAGGTCGCGCTCGATCCCGTTCTCGGCGACGTAGCCCTGGGCGCCGAAGAGTCGGACGGCGTCGAGGCTGTTGGCGACGAAGCATTCGGAGACGTGGAGCTTGGCCATCGCGGCTTCGAGCGTGGCGTCTTCGCCCCGGGCCTTGGTGCGGGCGAAGTTGTAGACGAGGGGTCGGCAGGTTTCCAGCCGGAGCTTCATGTCGACGATGCGGTGGGAGACGGCCTGGAACTTGGAGATGGCCTGGCCGAACTGCTTGCGCTGGCGGGCGTGGTTGACGCAGCGTTCGAGCTGTCGGCGCATGGTGCCGAGGGTGCCGGCGAGGATCGCGCCGCGTTCCCATTCCAGGGCGGCGTTGAAGACGCGGGCCCCGCGCCCCTCGCGTTCGAGGATGGCGTCGAGGGGAAGCTCGCAGTCCTCGAAGGCCAGCTCGGCCATCGGGGCGGTGCGCATGCCGAGCTTGGGGATCTCCCGGACGACCCGGAGGCCGGGGGTGTCCTTCGGGACGATGAAGGAGGTGAGGCCGAGGGCCCCCTTGGCGGGGTCGACGGTGGCGAAGACGACGAGCACGTCGGCGATGGCGCCGCCGGTGATCCAGATCTTGCGGCCGTTGAGGACCCAGCGGTCTGCTCGGCGAATGGCCCTGGTGGTCATGCTGAAGATGTCGGAGCCGGCCTCGGGCTCGCTGGCGGCGTTGGCGCCGAAGAGGGAGCCGTCGCAGAGGCCGGGGAGCCATCGGCGCTTTTGCTCCTCGGTGCCGAAGGCGAGGATCGGCATGGTGACCGTCCAGAGCGAGGCGCCGAGGGCGAACACGAGGCCGGTGTCGGGACAGCCGTAGCCGAGGCCCTCGACGGCGGCGACGGCCGAGACGAGGTCATCCCCCTGGCCGCCGTAGTCTCGGGGGACGGGGAGCCCGAGCAGACCGAGGGAGCCGCACTTGCGGTAGCCCTCGCGGTGGAAGGTGCCGGCCTGGTCCCGGGCGGCGACGTCGTCGAGCAGCTCCGACTTCGCGAAGGAGACAGCGGCGTCGAACCAGGAGCGCTGGGAGGGGGTGAGCAGGTCGTCCAAGAGGGTGCCTCCGTGCTCCCGGGGCCTGTGGGACCGAGTGTCGGGGGTCCAGTCTAGCCCGATGGCGATTGGTGGCAAGGGGAGGTGGACGGGACCTCGTCGGGGGCCTCGGGGTCGAGGATCGGAGGAGGAGGGGGGGCAGGGGGGGCCTTGTGATCGGCGCTGCGGCCCTGCTCTCGGTCCGTGTCCGGATCGCTCGCGATCGGCTAGGATGAGAGGCCGTCACGATGTGGAACCGCTTCCGACCTTCCAGGAATGGGCAGGACGAATGATGTCCTCGACCGACGAACCGCCGCCGTCGCCCCGTCCGACTCCCGGGGCGCTGGGCTACCGGCTGCCCGCCGAGTGGGAGCCGCACGAGGCGACGTGGATCGCCTGGCCGCGGAACAAGGAGGACTGGCCGGGGAAGTTCGGGCCGATCCGGTGGGTGTACGCCGAGATTGTGCGCTGCCTGAGCCGGTCGGAGCGCGTGCGGGTGCTGGTGGGCTCGGGGAAGGCGGAGCGGAAGGCGAGCGACTCGCTGGAGAAGTCGGGAGTGGACCTGGATCGGATCGAGTTCGTTCGGTTCCGGACCGATCGGGGGTGGCTGCGCGACTCGGGGCCGATGTTCGTGGTGCGGGATCGGTCGATCGGCGCCGAGGGGGAGCCGCCGCCGGTGGCGCTGATCGACTGGAAGTTCAACGCCTGGGCCAAGTACGACAACTGGCGACGGGACAACCGGCTGCCGAAATTCGTGGCCGATCGCCTGGGGATGGACCGCTGGTCGCCGAGGGTGCCCATCGACGGGCAACAGCGGCGGGTGGTGCTCGAAGGCGGGGCGGTCGATGTGAACGGCTTGGGGACGCTGATCACGACGGAGGAGTGCCTGCTTTCTCACGAGCAAGAACGCAACCCGGGGCTCAACCGCTCGGGCTATGAACAATTGATGGCGGAATACCTCGGCGTCTCGAAGGTGATCTGGCTGGGCCGGGGGATCGTCGGCGACGACACGCACGGTCACGTGGACGACATCGCCCGGTTTGTGGACCCGACGACGGTCGTGGCCTGCGTGGAGGAGAACCAGGGGGACCCGAACCACGCTCCGCTGCGGGAGAACCTGGAGCGGCTGCGGGAGGCGACCGACCAGGACAACCGGCCGTTGCGTGTGGTGGAGCTGCCGATGCCGGCTCCGGTCGTGTTCGACGGCCAGCGGGTCCCGGCAAGCTATGCGAACTTTTACATCGCGAATTCGGTCGTGCTTGTTCCGACCTTCAACGACCCGAAGGACCGGGAGGCGTTGGGGATCTTGGCCGGGCTGTTCCCGGGGCGGACGGTGGTGGGGATCCACGCGGTGGATCTGGTCTGGGGGCTGGGGACGCTGCACTGCCTGACGAGGGACCAGCCGAGGGGTCCGGCGGCGGGCTGATCGCCCGGGAGGGGAGACGGGCCGGCCCCGCTTGAGGAGCGGGGCCGGTTCGGCCACGTCGTCGGAGGGATCGGTCGGGGCTCAGGCACCGGAGAGAGAGGCGCGGAGGTACTCTCGGTTCATGACGGCGATGTTCTGAGTGCTGATCTGCTTGGGGCAGACGGCCTCGCACTCCTGGTAGTTGGAGCAGTTGCCGAAGCCCTCCTTGTCCATCTGCTCGACCATGTTCAAGACCCGTCGCTTGCGCTCGACCTGTCCCTGGGGGAGTCGGGCGAGTTGGGCGACCTTGGCCGAGGTGAAGAGCATGGCGGAGGCGTTCTTGCAGGCGGCGACGCAGGCGCCGCAGCCGATGCAGGTGGCGGAGTCGAAGGCCATGTCCGCGTCCTCCTTGCGGACGGGGATGCCGTTGGCCTCCGGGGCGGAGCCGGTGTTGATGGAGACGTAGCCGCCGGCGGCGATGATGCGGTCGAAGGCGGAGCGGTCGACCATCAGGTCCCGGATGACGGGGAAGGGGTCGGCGCGCCAGGGCTCGATGACGATCTCATCGCCGTCCTTGAAGCTGCGCATGTGGAGCTGGCAGGTGGTGGTCTGCTCGGGGCCGTGGGCGACGCCGTTGATGACCACGCCGCAGGAGCCGCAGATCCCCTCTCGACAGTCGTGGTCGAAGGCGACGGGTTCCTCTCCTCGGGAGATGAGCTCCTCGTTGAGGCCGTCGAGCATCTCCAGGAACGACTGGTCGGGGCTGACGTCCTTGGCCTGGTAGGTGACCAAGCGGCCCGGGGCGGAGGGGCCCTGCTGGCGCCAGACGTGAAGCGTGAGGTTCATGGGATTACTTGTAGCTCCGGGTCACAAGCTGGACGTTCTCGAACGCCAGGGGCTCGATGATTAGGTCGGGGTCGGCGTCGGGGCCGTTGGACTTCCAGCAGGAGACGTGGCAGAAGCGCTCGTCGTCGCGGAGGGCCTCGCCGTCCTCGGTCTGGTGTTCCTCGCGGAAGTGGCCGCCGCAGGATTCCTCACGGGCCAGGGCGTCGCGGCACATCAGCTCGGCCAGCTCGATGAAGTCGGCGACGCGGCCGGCCTGTTCGAGGGAGATGTTCAGGTCTTCGCCGGTGCCGACGACCTTGACGTTCTCCCAGAACTCCTGGCGGATCTCGGGGATCTTGGCGATGGCTTCGCGGAGGCCGTCGGCGTTGCGGGACATGCCGCACTTGTCCCAGACGAGCTGGCCAAGCTGGCGGTGGAAGGAGTCGGGGGTGCGCCGGCCGTTGATGGACAGCAGGGTGCGGATGCGGTCCTTGACGCGGGCCTCGGCCTGGTCGAACTCGGGATGGTCGGTGGTGGCGTCGAGTTTCTTGAAGCGGGCGAAGTAGTCGCCGATGGTGTAGGGCAGGACGAAGTAGCCGTCGACCAGGCCTTGGAGCAGGGCGCTGGCGCCGAGGCGATTGGCGCCGTGGTCGGAGAAGTTCGCCTCGCCGATGACGAACAGGCCGGGGATGTTGCTCATCAGGTTGTAGTCGACCCAGAGCCCGCCCATGGTGTAGTGGCTGGCCGGGTAGATGCGCATGGGAACCTTGTAGGGGTTCTCGTCGGTGATGCGCTGGTACATATCGAAGAGGTTGCCGTACCTGGCGGCGATGTTCTGTTCGCCGAGGCGGCGGATGGCGTCGCGGAAGTCGAGGTAGACGCCGACGCCGGTGGGGCCGACGCCGCGGCCCTCGTCGACGACGCGCTTGGCGGCCCGGCTGGCGATGTCTCGGGGGGCGAGGTTGCCGTAGGAGGGGTAGAGGCGCTCGAGGTAGTAGTCGCGTTCCTCATCGGGGATCTGGTCGGGGGGCCTTCGGTCGCCGGGCTTCTTGGGGACCCAGACGCGGCCGTCGTTGCGCAGCGACTCGCTCATCAGGGTGAGCTTCGACTGGTGCTCACCGTGGGGGGGGATGCAGGTGGGGTGGATCTGGGTGTAGCAGGGGTTGGCGAAGTAGGCCCCTTGGCGATACGCCCGGAAGGTGGCGGTGACGTTGCAGCCCTTGGCGTTGGTCGAGAGGTAGAAGACGTTGCCGTAGCCTCCGGTGGCGAGCACGACGGCGTCGGCGCAGTGCTTCTCGATCTGGCCGGTGACCAAGTTCCGGGTGATGATGCCGATGGCCCGGCCGTTGGCGACGACCAGATCGAGCATCTCGGTGCGGGGGTGCAGGGTGATTTTGCCGGCGTTGACCTGACGCATCATCGCCTGGTAGCAGCCGAGCAGCAATTGTTGGCCCGTCTGGCCTCGGGCGTAGAAGGTGCGGGAAACCTGGGCGCCACCGAAGGAGCGGTTGGCCAGCGTGCCGCCGTATTCCCGGGCGAAGGGGACGCCCTGGGCGACGCACTGGTCGATGATGTTGGTGGACAGCTCGGTGAGGCGGTAGACGTTGGCCTCTCGGGAGCGGAAGTCGCCTCCCTTGATGGTGTCGTAGAAGAAGCGGCGGACCGAGTCGCCGTCGTTCTGGTAATTCTTGCAGGCGTTGATGCCGCCCTGGGCGGCGATCGAGTGGGCGCGTCGGGCGCTGTCCTGGTAGCAGAAGGACCGGACGTTGTAGCCGAGCTCGGCCAGGGTGGCGGCGGCCGAGCCGCCGGCCAGGCCGGTGCCAACGACGATGACGGTGTACTTGCGCTTGTTGTTCGGCGAGACGAGCTTCAGCTCGCCCTGGTGCCGCGTCCACTTCTGGTCGAGCGGCCCGCTGGGGATCCGGGCGTTGAGCGTCTCTTCGAGGACCTTCATGAACGTGCCTTTCCTGGTCGGTCGGACGGGGGCGAGGAGGGATCGGCCCGAGGGGGCGGGGCGAGCCGGTTCGCTCAAACGTCGAACAGGCCGAGGCCGGCCCAGTGGTCGAGCAGGATCACCAGCGGGATCGAGACGTTGCCCAGGACGATCAGCGCGGCGGCCGCCGGGCCGAAGAGGAACTGCGCCTTGCGGTATTTCGGTGTCGTCAGACCGAGGGTCTGGAACATCGCACTGGCGCCGTGGCTCAGGTGCAGGCCGAGCAGGAGCTGGGCGATGATGTAGGTCAGCGCGATCAGAGGGGAGCGGAAGCCGAGGACGACCATGCGGTAGACGTCCCGGCGGGCCTCGACGGGGACCGATTCGGCCGGGATGGTCTCGATGCGGGGGGAGGCCTCGGACGCGATCGTTTCCGGAGCGTCCTCAGCGCCGTTGACGGCCTCGGGGCGGGAGGAGGAGGGCTGAGGGGGCGGCTCGTAGCTGACCAGCGTGACGGGTCGGCCCTGATGCTCGTAGAACTGCCGGTAGTCGGGGTTGGTCACCTGCACGGTGAAGTGAAGCAGGTGGTAGATGATGAACGAGAGGACCAGCAGCCCGGACAGGATCATGGTCCGGGAGGCTCGGGAGGCCCGGATGGTGCGCTCGACCGCGTAGCGCTGCGGCCGGGAGGCGCGGTTCTCTCGCCAGACCCAGACGGTGAAGACCACATGCAGCACGATGGCCGTCAGCAGGCCGATGCGGGCGGCCCAGAGCAGCTCGGGCATCGAGTGCAGGAACTCGGCGTAGTTGTTGAGCGTCTCTCGGCCGAGGAAGACCTGCAGGTTGCCGATCATGTGGACGACGACGAAGCCGAACAGCAACAGGCCGGTGACGGCGACGACGGCCTTCTTGGCGATCGATGAGGGGAGCATGCCAGGACCCTACTGGGGGAGAAGTCCAAGATCGTAACGATCTCGGCCGGGCGCCGGGTGGCGGGCCGGGTCGGGAGCCCCCGGAACGGGAGCCAACGCGGGGCCGTCGTCGGCCCCGGTGCGGGCGGGAGTGAGGGCGACCGGGACGAGGGGACGGAGCCCGAACTATTGTAGACCGATGTGGAGGGCAATGCCATCGCCGGATGCGCCGGCGGGCGGGGCCCTGGGAGGCCGGCGGGGCGGATCGGGGACGAGGGGGGACGCGAGGGTTCCCGTCGCCCCCGTCGATGACGGTGGACTCGGTTCACCCTCGTTATCGGTATCCTGCGGAGGGAATCGAGCGCGGAGGGGGACCCGGATCGCCAGGCCGATCGGGTCGGAGGGATGAGGAGGGAGGAGTCAGCGGTCGAGGACCAGGAACGTCACCACGAGTTCCCCGCCCAGGCCGCGCTGCGCCCGGAGCCGGACCGGGCTGCCGTGACAGAGGTTCTCGCCGAGGTCGGCCAGCCAGCCGAGGTCGGGCACAAGGACCGCCTCCGCCTCGACGGTCACCAGCTCTCGGGGGCGGTCCCGGGTGACAACCTGGAGGACCAGCGTTGAGTCCCAGTCGCAGGAACCCGCCGGCTCAACCCAAGAATCGACGATGGTGCCCGAGACGGCGATTTCATCCAGGTCAACCGGCGGGTCCATCGCGGCCCGACAGGCTCGCTCCGCGGGGCTGGGGGCCAGGGCGTTCATCCACCTCACTCCTTGCTGATCGCGACGGATCGCGGGAGGACCGGTCTTCGGTCCGGGATCATCGATCCCTGATGCATCCATCATAGTGCGCCCGCGAACGATCGACAAGTTGAATTCGAGGAGAATCGAGGGAGCGGGGCGAGGAGGCGCCGTCCCGGGCCGGGGCGGTTCCCGGAGGGAGGGGGCGACGCGGCGGGCCAGGACGACCGGGGGCCGGCGAACCGGCAGGAGAGCCTGGGCCAGAACCCGGGATTGATCGCTGCGATCCAAGGCGTCGAGGCGGCCCGATCCACCCGGTTCACCGGGTATCGGGTCGGTCGATCGCGGGCACGACGGGGCGGGGACGGGGTTCGTGGCGGGCGATAAGCCGGATTCTGTCGAGGGGCCGAGTGGCCCTCGGATGACCATTTCTCTAGGACGCCGGTTGCCCGGCGCCTCAAGCGACCTACCCGGGAGTCGGTGGCGGGCCGGGCCGACCCGCGGTTCCGGCCGACGAATCGGCAAAAACGCTGCCCCCTTATTTGGTCTTGCTCCCGATGGGGTTTGCCGAGCCAGGCCGGTCGCCCGGCCTGCTGGTGAGCTCTTACCTCACCGTTTCACCCTTACCTCCCCAGCCGGGAGGCCAGGGAGGCGGTTTACTTTCTGTTGCACTTTCCCTACCCGACCCGTCGCCGGGCCGGGCGGTGGGCGTTACCCACCATCGCGCCCTACGGAGTCCGGACTTTCCTCCCCAGGACGTTCCCGACAGCCGATCGCTCGGCCTTGGGCCCCGAGGCGGTCATCCGCCCGCCACGAACCACACCCCAATTGTACCGGACCGAAGAAGGGGAGTCTGTACGGGACTCCCCCCGGATCATGACTTCCCGGCGGAGGATCCCTCTCAGCCAGAGGATCCGATCGGCCGCTTCGCCGCGCCCGCTGGCGCGGGAAATGTTACCCATTT
Organism: Tautonia sociabilis; assembly: GCF_003977685.1. Taxonomy (GTDB): domain Bacteria; phylum Planctomycetota; class Planctomycetia; order Isosphaerales; family Isosphaeraceae; genus Tautonia; species Tautonia sociabilis. The sequence goes on from NZ_RYZH01000001.1 coordinate 86,329, forward strand.
TTCCCAGATCGGCTATACTGACAAGGGATAGTCACACCGATTGGGAGGGTCGTGCGATGTGCATCCGGGGGTACTTGCTGGAACATCGGGTGCGATTCGAGGCGATGCTTCACCGGCCGGCGGCGACGGCCTCGCGCCGGGCGAAGAGCGTCCACGTGCCTGGCGACCAGGTGGCCAAGTCGGTGCTGGTCCGGGCCGATGATCGCTTCGTGCTGGCGGTCTTGCCGAGCACGCACCGGGTCGAGCTGGATCGCCTGGCGGCGGTGCTGGAGGCCGATCGGGTCCGCCTGGCGACGGAGGACGAGCTGGCCGGCATCTTCACCGATTGCGAGCGCGGGGCCGTGCCGCCGTTCGGGAGCGTTTACGGCCTGACCACCGTGGTGGACTCGAGCCTGGCGGCGTGGGCGGAGATCGTGGTGGAGGCCAACCTCCGGCACGAGGATCTTCGGCTCCGCTACCGCGATTTCGAGGCGATCGAGGGGCCGATCCGGGCCCGGTTCGCGAGGCCGATTGTCCCGAGAAAGGGGAGGACGCTGGGCAGGAGAGCGGGCTGAGGGACGGTTCCCGGCCCCGGAAGCCGGACTCGGACGACCGGGGCGGGAGGCCGGGAGGCCGGGGCCTGAGGTCCCGGGGAGCCAGGGCTCGGGGGCCGTCAGCGGCCGGCTTTGGTTTCTGCCTCGGCCCCGTCGTCGGTGAACTCGTCGAGGTCGGGGGCGAAGCCGCGGCGCATGGTGTTCTCGGTGATCGAGCGGGCCAGGAGGAATTCGAGCAGGTAGTCGGGACCGCCGGCCTTGGTGCCGATGCCGGACATCTTGAAGCCGCCGAAGGGTTGGCGGTCGACCAGGGCTCCGGTGCAGGGGCGGTTGATGTACAGGTTGCCGACGAGGAAGCGGCGTCTGACCGTCTCGATGTGGGCCGGGCTCCGCGAGTAGAGGCCGCCGACCAGGGCGTACTCGACGCCGTTGGCGATCTGGAGGGCCTCGTCGAGGTCCCGGGCCCGGATCACGGCGAGCACGGGGCCGAAGATCTCCTCCTGGGCGATCCGGGCGTGGGGGGAGACGTCGGCGACGATCAACGGCCCGACGTAGTGGCCTCGGTCTCGGAGCGGGCCGAGGACGGCCTCGGCGACGACGCGCCCCTCTGCCCGGGCGATCTGCTTGTACCGCTCGACGCGATCGAGGGCCTCCCGGTTGATGACGGGGGGGACGGCGGTGTCCGGGTCGTCGGCCGGGCCGACGGTCCAGGAGGGGAGGGCGGCGGCCAGTCGGGAGACGAAGGTGTCGTAGACCCCCTCGAGCACGATCGCCCGCGAGGCGGCCGAGCACTTCTGTCCGGCGTAGCCGAAGGCGGAGGAGAGCACCCCCACGACGGCCTCATCCAGGTCGGCGTCGTCGTCGATGATCACGGCGTTCTTGCCGCCCATCTCGGCGATCACTCGCTTGACGTGAGGCTGACCGGGCCGCACCTCGGCGGCGGTCCGGTTGATCGCCAGGCCGACGGCCTTCGAGCCGGTGAAGGCGATGATGGCGGTCCTCGGGTCCTCGACCAGAGCGGCGCCGGCCTCCTCTCCCTCGCCGGGGAGGTACTGGACGACCTCGGGGGGCGCGCCGGCCTCCCGGAGGATCCGAACGAGGTGCCAGGCCATCGCCGGCGACTGCTCGGCCGGCTTGAGCACGACCGGGCAGCCGGCGACCAGGGCGGCGACGGTCATGCCGCAGGGGATGGCCAGGGGGAAGTTCCAAGGGGGGATGACGGCGGCGACTCCCCGGCCGAAGTATTCGAGCCGGTTCGTCTCGCCGGGCACGTCTCGGCGTCGGGGGGAGGCCAGCTCGATCATGCGACGGGCGTAGAACTCGCAGAAGTCGATCGCCTCGTCGACGTCGGCGGTCGCCTCGGGCCAGGGCTTGGCGCACTCGAAGACCTCCCAGGCGGCCAGCTCGAAGAGGCGGCCGCGCAGGATCTCGGCGGCCCTAAGCAGCACGTCGGCCCGCTCCCGGGCCGGTCGGGACGACCAGGAGGGAGCGGCCTTCTCGGCGATCGCCAGGGCGCGGTCGGCGTGCTCCCGGGACGCCTTCGAGGCGAGAGCGACGACGACCTGGGAGTTGCTGGGGTTCTCGGAGACGATCCGATCGTCGGTCCTGACCTGCTCGGCGCCGATCAGCAGCGGCAGGTCGAGGCCGAGCTGTTCGCGGACCGAGCCGAGGGCGGCCCTCATGCGGTCTCGGTTCTCCGACCGGGAGAAGTCGACCGGAGGCTGGTTGGCGAAGGGGGGGAGCGTGCCGGGCTCGGGCTCGGGCTCGACCCGGGGCCGGACGACGGCGGATCGCATGGTGCCGACCTCCTGGGGGCTGCGGAGCAGTTCGTCGATGGGGAGATCGCCGTGAGCGCTGGCCTTGAGGAACGATTCGTTCGAGGTATTCTCCAGAAGGCGGCGGACGAGATAGGCCATGCCGGGGAGCATCGCCCCGTAGGGGGTATAGACCCGGACTCGGTGCCCTCGGCCGAGCAGGGCGCGTCGGATCGGATCTCCCATGCCGTGGAGGATCTGGACCTCGAAGGCGTCGATCGGGATGGATCGGACCTCGGCGGCGGCCATCGCGTGCGCGAGGCTGCGGACGTTATGGCTGCCGAAGGCGGGGCGGAGCCACTGGCGGTGGTCGAGCAGGAAGTCGGAGCAGCGCTCGAAGCAGGCGTCGGTCTCCCACTTCCGGGTGAAGACGGGCACGGGCCAGCCGAGCTGTCGGGCGTGGAGGACCTCGAAGTCCCAGTAGGCCCCCTTGACCAGCCGGATCGTGACCGGGGTACCGCGCCGCTCGACCCAGTCTCGGAGGGAGCGAAGGTCGGCCTCGGCGTCCCGGAGGTAGGCCTGGCAGACGATGCCGAAGTGGGGGTAGGCGTGGAACTCGGGCTCGTCGAGCGCTCGGCGGAAGATGGAGTAGGTCAGATCTTTGTAGGCATATTGCTCCATGTCGATGTTGACGAACGCTCCCCGGTCGATCGCTTCACGCAGGATGGGGCGAAGACGGGAGAGGACGCGATCGGAGGTCGCCTCGGCGGCGGTCGGGTCGAAGCGGGCGGTGAGGCTGGTCAGCTTCAGCGAGAGGTTGACGCGGGGGATGGGGCCCCGGTCGTCTCGGTCGATCTGGCGGATCTCGGGCTCCTCGGCGAGCGGGCCGGAGAGCCCCCGGATCAGGGCGATGCAGGTGTCTCGGTAGGAGTCGGCCTCGTCCTCGGTGATGACGGCCTCGCCGAGCAGGTCGGCGGTGAAGGCGACACGCTGGCGGCGCAGGGCGAGTACCGTGCGGAAGGCTTCCTCCGGCGTGCTGCCGGCGATGAACCGCCGGGCCATCCGGGTGGCGGCGGCTCGGGCCATGCCGGCGAGCATCTTGTCTCCGATCGGGCCGGGAGGGGCCATCGCCAGGGGCATGGCGACGATCGTCGGCAGGCGGGCCCCGGCCTCGGCGAGGTACTCGAGGAGATGCCGGCGAACCGAGGACGGCTCGATGAGCATGGGCAGCGCGTCGATGAAGCGGAAGAGTTGGACCTTGACCTCGGGGTCGTCCATGGTCAGGCCCAACAACTGGTCGTCCCACCAGGACCGGTCCAGCGGCGATCCCCCCCGGCCGATCGCTCGGAACAGGCCGCGGCCGATCTCGAGTGTCCGCTCCTCGACGGCCCGGCCTCCCGTCGCCGCGAGCGGTCCGATGGTCGTCGCCATGACAGCACCCTCCCGGGGGTTCGTCCTCCCCATGCGCGTCCTCCTCCATTGTACGACCAGCGGAAGGCCCGGGATCGGCCCGCGACCCGGTCCGGCCCCCGGGGCGGGGACGCCGGCCGGCCGAGCCGTCGGGCCGCGACTGGCCTTGACGGTCGGGGAGGTCGGCGCGATAACCCGAGTCGCGACGCCCTTTGCGACGCCGAAGACGCCCCTCGACGGGGCCGCGCCGGAGGACCGGGCGGCCTCGATCCGAGTCGCCCTCCCGCCCGCCCGCTCGATCGCCCGACACGGAGGTCGTCCCGATGAGCACCGCCTCGGAACCCGTCGCCCCTCCCAATCCAGCGGCTGTGCCCGCGCCGACGGCCCGGCTGACCTGGCTGGATACCTTCCGAGGACTGTCGATCGCGATGGTCGTGCTCGGGCACGTCCTGGGGGGCCTGGCCTTCGCGGCCTTCGTGCCCGAGCCGGCCAAGGAGCGGCTCTGGTTCGCCTATGACTTGCTCTACACCTTCCGCATGCCGGCGCTATTCCTGGCTTCGGGGCTGTTCGCGGCCCGGTCGCTGAAGCGGGGGCTGCCGAGGTTCCTGGGGGACAAGGCGAGGACGCTGGCCTATCCGTACCTGATCTGGTCCCTGATCAGCTGGGGGGGCCTGTCACTCGCCGCCGGGATGGCCAACAACCAGGCCGACCCGATGGCGCCGCTGAAGATGCTGTACGACCCGATGATGGGGGTCTGGTTCCTCTATGTCTTGTTCGTGGTGATGACCTGCTTCGGCCTCTGGTCGGCGATCGGAGGGGGGGCGGCGGGCTTCCTGGCGGTCGGGGCGGTGCTGCACGCCGCGGTGCCGATGTGGGCCGGGGCGCCGTCGATGCTGGTGCAGGTCGGCCGGTTCTCGGTGTATTTCGGGCTGGGCCTGGTGCTGGCCGAGCACGTCCGGGGGATCGGGGAGCGGCTCTCTCCCGGAAGGCTGGCGCTACTGGTGCCGACGGCCTTCGCGATGATGAAGGGGGCGGTGATGCTGGGGTGGGCCGACCACCCGGTGCTGGACGTCGTGCCGGCGCTGTGCGGGACGCTCGGCATGTTCGGCGCGGCGATGCTGCTGGACCGCCTGGCGGCGGCCGAGGCGCTGCGGCACTTCGGCCGGCACTCGCTGCAACTCTACGTGGCCGCCGGCCACGCCTCGGTGGCCACCCGGTTGATGCTGCAGCGGGGAATGGGGGTGGAGGCGCTGCCGGTGCATATCCTGCTGGGGACGGCCGCCGGGCTGGCGGGACCGCTGCTGCTGGTGGCGATCACTCGGGCCGTCGGCTTCCGCTACCTGTTCACCTGGCCGAGGCCCGGGGACGAGCAGCGCCCCGCCGACCGGTCGGAGCCCGGCCGGTCCCGAGAGGCGGTCGGCCGGGGCCGAGGCCGGGTGGCGGGCGTGTCGGCCCCTTGACTCGGGGAGTCTCCCCGGGGTATCCTCGTTCAACTTTCTCAATCCGGCGCGCATCTTATCCAGAGTGGCTGAGGGACGGGCCCTGTGACGCCACAGCAACCGATCCGCCAACGGGGCGGATGCTGGTGCTAATTCCCGCCCAACTGATCGGTGCCGGCCGGCGCGGACAACGCCGCTGGCATCACGATCGGCTGATCCTTGGGGGAGATGAGATGGCCTCCTGTCCGCTCGGTTCGCCCCGACGGGTGAACCGAGCCGGCCCCGCCGCATCATCCATCCCGCTCGATCGCCCCCGCCCCCGAGGCCGCTCGGAGCGATGCGCCCCGGATCCGGACCGGACCACGGCGCCCAGCCTCTCGGCCCGCCTCGGGGACGTCCCGATGGCCGTCCGGGCGCCCGGACCCGAGCCGGCCCTCCCGGCCCGATCCCCCTCGATCCTCCCCGGATCGAGCGGCACAATCGGCTGCCCGGCGGGCCGAGCCGACCTGGGGAGGACCATCGGTGAGTTCCGAATTCGTCCGCGGCCTGACGTGTCGCCTCTGCGGCAAGCGTTACCCGAAGGAGGCGCTGAATTTCTGCACCGAGGACTTCGGCCCGCTCGAGGTCGAGTACGACTACGAGGCGATCGGCCGGTCCCTCCGCCGCGAGACGCTCGAACGCCGGCCCCGGACGATGTGGCGCTATCGGGAACTGCTGCCGATCGACGGGGAGCCGACCGTCGGTCTGCAGGTCGGCGGTACCCCCCTGGTGAAGGCCAACCGTCTGGCCGAGGCGCTGGGGGTGCGCGAGCTGTACATTAAGAACGACGCGGTCAATTATCCGAGCCTCTCGTTCAAGGACCGCGTGGTCGCCGTGGCGCTGTCGAAGGCGGTGGAGCTGGGCTTCGACACCGTCGGCTGCGCCTCGACGGGGAACCTGGCCGGCTCGGTGGCCGCCAACGCGGCGGCGGCGGGGCTGGAGGCCTACGTCCTGATCCCGGACAACCTGGAGCAGGGCAAGGTGCTCGGCGCCACGATCTACGGCGCCAAGGTGGTGGCGATCAGCGGCAACTATGATCACGTCAACCGCCTCTGCTCTCAGATCGCCTTCCGCTTCGGCTGGGGCTTCGTGAACGTCAACCTCCGGCCGTTCTACGCCGAGGGGTCGAAGTCGATGGGCTTCGAGATCGCCGAGGACCTGGGCTGGCGGGCTCCCGATCACATCGTCGTCCCGATGGCCGGCGGCAGCCTGATCGGCAAGATCCACAAGGCGTTCAAGGAACTGGAGGGGCTCGGCTGGATCGACCCGGTGTGCACCCGGATGTTCGGCGCCCAGGCCACGGGCTGCAACCCGATCACCAACGCGGTGAAGACCGACGCGAAACGCATCAAGCCGGTGCGCGACCCGCGGACGATCGCCAAGAGCCTGGCCATCGGCGACCCGGCCGACGGCTTCTTCGCCTCGAAGCTCATGAAAGAGACCGGCGGCTGGGGCGAGGACGTGGACGACGAGGCGATCATCGACGCCATGAAGCTGCTGGCCGAGACCGAGGGGATCTGGGCCGAGACCGCCGGCGGCGTGACCCTGGCCGTCACCCGAACGCTCATCGAGCAGGGCAAGATCGACCGCGACGGCTCCACCGTCGTCTGCATCACCGGCAACGGCCTGAAGACCCAGGAGGCGGTGATCGATCGCATCGCTCGGCCTCCGGTCATCAGGCCGACGCTCGCCGAGTTCGAGTCGCTCATCGGCGCCTCCCCGGCGGAGGCCGAGCTGGCTCCCGCCGGCGCCTGAGCCGGTGTTCGAGGCCGGACGGCCGACGCCGGGCGATCGGGGAGCCCCCGATTCGCGTCCGATCACCCGGCATCAGTCCTTCGCCCTCCGGCCGATCCCCCCCCTTTCCGCAGCGAGGCACTGCCCGAACATGGCCAAGGTCAGCATCCCCACCCCCCTCCGTCCCAGCGCCGGCGGCCAGGCGACCGTCGAGGCCGCCGGCTCCACCGTCGGCGAGGTCCTGGCCGACCTCACCCGACAGCACCCGGACCTGCAGAAGCGCCTCTTCGCGGGCGAGGGCCAGTTGCACCAGTATGTGAACGTGTTCGTGAATGACGAGGATATCCGGTTCATGGATGATCTGGACACCCCCGTCAAGGAGACCGACGAGGTCGGCATCATCCCGGCGATCGCCGGGGGCTGAGCCGGCCGAGGGCCGAGGAATGATCGCCCGATGGCTCGTCCCCGCTACTCGCTTCGGAGGCTGCTGGCGGCCGTGGCCGCGGCCGGCGTCGCGTGCGCGTACCTCGCGGCGGCGGCCCGGCTGGAGGCCCGGGTCGTCTCGGGGATGACGCTGGCGATCCTGGCCGTCGCGGCGGTCGCGCCGATCGCGACCCGAGGACGGGCCCGGGCGCTGGCCTCGGGCTTCGCGGTGCCGGCCTGGGCGTACTTCATCGCCTCGAACGCCGGGAGGCCGAGCGGGCTGGTGACGACGCGATGGCTCGCGGCGGCCTACGACCGGCTGATCGGCCCGCCGGTCGCGCTGACCCCCGACCAGGTCGCCGGCTTCACGAGGCAGGTCGTCTCGTTCCTTGTCGTCGGCCATCATCTGGTGGCCCTGCTGCTCGGGACGCTGGGCGCCCTGATCGTCCTGGCGGCCCGCGCTGTGGCCGGGCACCCGCGCTCGGATCGGGCGCGGGCCGCGACGTCGGCCTCCCCCTGACGGACAATCGACCGATCGAACCTTACCCCTGGATCGAGATCCGGACCGACCATGCAACCCTTCGCCGACGTCCCCGCCGAACTCGAGCGCTACAGCCGCCAGATCCGCTTTCAGAATCTGGGGGAGGACGGCCAGCGGAATCTCGTGAGGAGCCGCGTGACCATCTGCGGCTGCGGCGCCCTGGGCACGGTGCTGGCCAACCACCTGGTTCGGGCCGGCGTCGGCTTCGTCCGGGTGGTGGACCGCGACTTCATCGAGACGCACAATCTCCAGCGCCAGATCCTCTTCGACGAAACGGACGTCGCCGAGAACCTGCCCAAGGCCGAGGCCGCCGCTCGGAAGCTCCGAGCGATCAACAGCCAGGTGACCATCGAGCCGGTCGTCACGGACATCGACCACACGAACATCCTGGACCTGGTCGGCGACGCGGACCTGATCCTCGACGGCACCGACAACTTCGAGACGCGCTACCTGATCAACGACGCGGCCGTGAAGCTGGGCAAGCCCTGGGTCTTCGGCGGCGTGATCGGCAGCGAGGGGCAGACGATGACCATCCTGCCCGGCCAGACGCCGTGCCTCCGCTGCGTGATCGAGACCAGCCCTCCGCCGGGCATGACCCCGACCTGCGAGACGGCCGGTGTGCTCGGGCCGGCGGTGGCGGTGGTCGCGTCGTTCGAGGCGGTCGAGGCGATCAAGATCCTCGCCGGCAAGCACGAGGCGATCAACCGAGAACTCCTCATGGTGGACCTGTGGGACTGGTCCTTCCGCCGCCTGAAGATCGCCTCGCTCAAGGGGAAGGTCGACTGCCCCTGCTGCGGCCGTCGCGAGTTCGAGTGGCTGGAGGGCCGGATGGGATCGCACACCACCGCCCTCTGCGGCCGAAACGCCGTGCAGGTGGCCGTCCGCCGCGACCAGCCGCTCGACTTCGCCGAACTCGCCGGACGGCTCGCCCCGCTCGGCCAGGTTCGCCATAATCAGTACATGCTCCGCTTCGCCACCGAGGGGCACGAATTCACCGTTTTTCCCGACGGTCGGGCGATCATCAAGGGGACCAACGATATCGCCAAGGCGAGGACGCTGTACGCCCAGTTCGTGGGGAGTTAAGGAGGGGGAGCGGGAGCGAAGGAGCGGAGATCAGAGAGCAGATCGGAGAGAGACGGAGAATCGCGGAGAGCAGATCGGAGCGGCGGAGAATCGCGGAGAGCAGATCGGAGCGGCGGAGAATCGCGGAGAGCAGATCGGAGCGGCGGAGAATCGCGGAGAGCAGATCGGAGCGGCGGAGAATCGCGGAGAGCAGATCGGAGAGAGACGGGGAATCACAGAGAGCAGATCGGAGCGGCGGAGAATCGCGGAGAGCAGATCGGAGCGGCGGAGAATCGCGGAGAGCAGATCGGAGCGGCGGAGAATCGCGGAGAGCAGATCGGAGAGAGACGGGGAATCACAGAGAGAAGATCGGAGCGACGGTGAATCGCGGAGAGTGGATCGGAGAGACGGAGAAGCGGAAAACTGGAGAATCGCGGAGAGCGGATCGGAGCGACGGTGAATCGCGGAGAGCGGATCGGAGATATTCGAGGCGAGGGAGGGGGTCATGGCATACAGGACGATCGAAGAACTCCCCGTCTGGAACGCGGCGCTCGAGCTGGCGGTCGGGGTCTTCGATCTGACGAACAGGGGAGGGCTCGGGCCTCATGCGGGGCTGAGGGATCAGCTGGAGCGGGCGGCGGTGTCGATCTCGAACAACATCGCAGAGGGGTACGAGCGGGGCTCGACGGCGGAGTTGCTGACGTTCCTGTATTACGCGAGAGGGTCCGCGGGTGAGGTCCGGTCGATGCTCGCGATTCTCGAGCGGGGGACGGAGTGGTCCGCCATCCGGGAGGAGGTCGAGCGTCTGCGGCAGAGGGCACTCAGTATCTCCAGGCAACTGGGAGCCTGGATCGAGGCGGTGAAGAACTCCGACTGGAAGGGGAATCGCTTCGAGAATGAGGCCACGCGCGACCGTCGGACGAGGGATGCCCGTCGGATCGAGTTTCTGGCCCAGCTGAATGAACTCCAGGAGGCCGCTCGCCGGTCCTGGGAATCTCAGCTGCGATCCTCCTCCGATTGCCCTCCCGATCCTGATTCCCAGTCCGATCCGAATCGCTGAACCCGTCCGCTCGATCCTCCCCTTCCGCCTTCTGCCTCTGCCTTCTGCCTCTGCCTTCTGCCTCTGCCTCTGCCTCTGCCTTCTGCTTTCTGTCTTCGTGCTTTTTGCCTCTGCCCTCTGCCCCCCGTCCTCCACACCGCGTTCTCTTGCCGCTCGAATCGTGCCCGTGACCACCCGCCCCTCGAACCAGACAGCCTGACTCATCGAATCTAACGTCCCGGACACCGTTCCCATGATCTACCTCGACAACGCCGCCACCAGCTTCCCCAAGCCCGAGCCTGTCTATCAGGCGCTGGACCGCTTCGCCCGGACTCAACTGGCCAACCCGGGCCGCTCGGGACACCGGATGGCGACCGAGGCGGAGCGGGAGCTCGACCGGGCCCGACACACGCTTAACCAATTCTTCAACGGAGAGGCTCCTGAGCGCTGGGTCTTCACCCTGAATTGCACCGACGCGCTGAACATCGCCATCAAGGGGGCGATCCGGCCAGGCGATCACGTGATCACGTCGGATCTGGAGCATAACTCGATCAGCCGGCCGCTTGTGGCGATGGAGCGGGCCGGAGCCATTTCGCTGACCCGCCTGGCGTCGCACGAGGGCTACCTCGACCCGGACGAACTGCGGGCGGCGCTGACGCCGAAGACCCGCCTCGTGGCCGTGACGCACGCGGCCAATGTGCTGGGCACGGTGCAGCCGATCGAGGCCATCGCCCGGATCGTCCGGGAGGCGGAGGCGCTGATGCTTGTCGACGCGGCGCAGTCGGCGGGTGTGGTGCCGATCGACCTGAAGCGGACGCCGATCGACCTGCTCGCCTTCCCCGGGCACAAGGCGCTGTACGGCCCGACCGGCACCGGAGCCCTGTACGTCGGTCCTCGGGCCGAGCTGCGGGTCTGGCGCGAGGGGGGGACGGGAGGGGACTCCAAGCACCCCGTCCAGCCGGAGGAGCTGCCATACCGGCTCGAGGGGGGAACGCCGAACGTCCTCGGCGTGGCCGGGCTGGCGGAGGGGGTCCGCTGGGTGGCCGAGCGGGGGGTCGAGACGAATCGGACGCACGAGGTCGACCTCTTGCAGCGGGTCGTCGACTGGGTCGAGGGGAACGGCGACGGCTGGCGGTTCGCCGGGCGTTGGGACCGGGATGCTCACGTCGGCGCGCTGTCGCTCATCCCGCCCGACCCGGAGGTCTTCCCGTCTCAGGATCTGGCGCTGGCGCTCGATTCGGGACACGGCATCGCCGTGCGGGCGGGCCTGCACTGCGCACCGTACATCCACCAGGCGCTCGGCACCTTTCCCGACGGTACGCTGCGGGTCAGCCCCGGGCCGTTCAACACGACCGAGGACATCGAGACCCTGCTGCGGGCGCTGACCGAGATGACCGCCGGCGTGCTCTGAACCGATCCCACCCACACCGCCCGCCCCGCCCCGCCCCGACCGATCGATCGGAGGGCCAATGGACCCGACCCAGGGACGACCAACCCCCGCCGATCCCGGAGTCTCCGATCCCCGACGGGGGGTGAGGCGCCGGGCGATCGCCCGGGCGGTGGTCGTCGCGCTGGCCATTGTCTCCATCGCGACGGCCCTCGCCGTCGGGTCGCGGAGGGATCCGGGCGCGCTCCGCGCCGAGGCCGAGCGGCTGATCCAGGGGGAACAGTACGACCGGGCCGATCGGCTGCTGGACCGGATCGAGGCGGCCGGTCCGCCGGCCCCCGAGGATCTGATCCTCCGGGCCCGGGTCGCCCTGGGGAGGGGGGAGTCGGAGCGAGCAAGGACGCTGCTGCATCGGGTGCCGGACGATTTCCCGAGCATCGGGGTCGCCTGGCTGCGGACCGGGCAGATCGAGCTGCGCCGGCACCGCTTCCGGCAGGCCGAGCTTGCCCTGCTCGAGTCCCTGCGGCTGGACCCGAGCATCGACACGGCTCGCCGTGAACTGATCTACATCTACGGCTACCAGCTCCGCCGGTCGGCGGCGCGCGAGCAGTTCCTCGCCCTGGCCGACCCGATGCGGCTGCTGCCGTCGGAGGTGCTCGTCTGGTGCCTGCTCCACCGGACGAGCTGGAATCCGGAGGAGGCGGCGGCCACCCTGGCGAAGGCCGTCGAGGCCGACCCGGAGGACCGCTGGTCCCGGGTGGCCCTCGTCCGGAACCTGATCACCCTGGTCCGGCTCGACGAGGCGGCCCGGCTGCTGGAGCCGCTGCCGACGTCGGACCCGGAGGCGATCGCCCTTCGCGTGGAACTGGCGCTGGAACGCCAGGACATCGAGGAGGCCGAGGCGATGCTCGCCGACGCCCCCGAGGGGCACCCGCAACTCGACTACGTCCGGGGCCGGCTGGCCCTGGCTCGAGGCCAATACCCCGAGGCGAAACAGGCGCTGGAATCGGCCCTGAAGGCGGGCCCGGTCGACGAGGAGAAGGTCCTCAGGAACCTCGCCCTCGCCCTTCGCCGACTGGGCGAGGACGATCGCGCCGACCAGGCCGGGGAGCGGGCCGATGCGCTCCGACGGCTCTACGAGCTGGTTGGCCAGGCCCTGGGGACCGATCGCTCAGGGGACGACGCCACCCTCTACAAGCGGCTCGGCTCGGCGTGTCTGGCCGCCGGGCTTCGGCCCGAGGCCCGCTCCTGGTTCCAGCTGGCGCTCGGCGAAGACCCGCTCGACGACGAGGCCCGGAGCGGGCTGCTCGAGGCCGAGGCACTCCCCCCGCTAGGCGAGGGCTCGTCGCCCGGATGACCCACGTCGCCTCGCCGGAGCCATCAGGCCCCGCTCCGCTCGGATTAAAGCGCTCCCGGGCTCTCGAAGGCGAGTCGGGAGCGGTGCGCACTCCCCCGCCAGGCCATCGCGCGTGGGATGGCGCCGCCCTGCATGTGTTGGAAAACGGTTGGACTCCAGTGGAAAGACCCCTATGGTTTCGAGTAGACTTCCTAATGACCTATCCCGTTCTGGGGTACGTTCCCTTTTCTCTTCCGTGCGATATCCGTCCGCAGATCGATCCGCTTCGATTTGCCGGGAATCGGGCCAGTGGACACCTCACGGGGGATGGGTCGGCTACTTCATGTATGCATCCAGGTGGAGTTCATTCGTTCATGAGTCGCCTCGTATCGATCGCCCTGCTGCTCGCGGTGTCCATTGGCCTTTCGTCCCTGCCGGGGTGCGGCGGTGGCGGGGACGATGGCGAAGTCCAGATCTCTCCGGAAGCCGAGGCCGCCGATGACGCCGGTCAGAAGGCCATGGAAGAGTACATGAAGAGTGGCGGCCCTCAGCGTTGAACCGCCTTCATTCCCACCCATGCTGCTCGGAGACTTTCGAATGCATATCCGCCATCGTCGCGGGTTCACGCTGATCGAGCTGTTGGTGGTCATCGCGATCATCGGCGTCCTTATCGCCCTGCTCCTTCCCGCGGTCCAATCGGCCCGTGAGGCTGCCAGGCGCTCGCAGTGTGTCAACAACCTGAAGCAAATGGGCCTGGCGATGCACAACTATCACCAGGCCGTTGGCACGTTCGCCATGGGGAACGCCCGCGCCTATTCCAATCCGGGTGTGGCCACCGACTGGGGCACCTTCAGCGCCCACGCCATGATGCTCCCGTTTTTGGAGCAGACGCAGGTCTACAACGCCTGCAATTTTGACTGGACGGTCTGGTACGACTACGGCAACATCGTCAATCGGACGGTCTGGAACATCAAGGTGGCGAGCTTCCTCTGCCCCTCCGACCCGAACGCCGGCAAGGACCACTTCAACAGCTATCACGGCTCCTTCGGCACCGGCACCGATCCCTGGGCGACCGACACCAACGGCATCTACGCCCCCAGGTACAACGCCTACGGCATCCAGGACATCCTCGACGGCTCGTCGAACACAATTGCCTACGTCGAGGCTCTCACCGGCGATTATAAGCAGTTGCAGAAGAAGTACCGCATGATGGCCTCCGGCATCGGTCAGCCTGGGGGCTGGAGCATGTACGACGCGCGTTCGAACATGCCGCTGATCATCCAGCAGGCGCAGCAGTGTCTGCAGACCATGCTGTCCACCCCCGGCTCGAACTCCAACCGGGGTGCTCGCTGGCAGACCGGCTCGCCGGGCCTGACCCTGACGAACATCATCCTCACGCCGAACTCGAAGCAATTCCCCTTCAGCGCCTGCCGATGGGATTGCAGCTCCGGCTGCGGCACCGACTTCGGCCACCTGTTCGTCCCCTCCAGCATCCACCCGGGCGGCGTCAACGTCATGTTCGGCGACGGCTCGGTCCGGTTCGTCAAGGACACGGTCAGCCAGCAGGTTTGGATGTCCCTGGGCAGCCGGGACGGCGGCGAGGTTGTTAGCGCCGACCAGTATTAATCCTTAAGGCGTCGGGCCCCGAGGCAGACGCCCCCGATGTTGCTGCTCGACCCCGGCCGCGAGCCGCCCCGACGGCGCTCGGCCGGGGTCGTTCCGTTTGTGGAAGGCCCTCCCTCGCGATCCGACACGGGGAGAGCCTCGAGGACCGGGGCGAGCATCGAAGCGGGTCGAGCGATCCCCTGTCGAGCGATCGGTGAGAGGAGCGACGCCATCATCGCTCGGTTCCCGAAGCGATCGATCGAGGAGGAGCCCCGGAGGGAGGCTGGAGGCGCCTGGAGGAGCGTCCTGTCGGGGAGGAGGGGGTCGGGGAGGCGGGGACGAAAAGTGGCCCGGGGCCGGGACGCCGCCGAAGCGACGCCCGACCCCGGGCCTCGGAAGTGCCTCCCCCCGCCATTGCGCGGGGCCCCGTCGGCCGATCGGTCCGTCCCCGGGGGCGGGGGCCATTTGGGGGCGTCGGGAAAACGCTCCGGTGGCCGCTCTCGCCGGTTCCCGGGGGCCGGGGTCCGATCTCAGTAGGCGAACAGGCCGAACGGGTAGGGCGTGAAGAACGGCCGAGTGTAGTGCTTCTTGAAGTCGAGGAACCAGATGCCGTCATCCCACCGCAGCGTCACCGCGCGCCAGTCGAGGGGGACTTCCGGGTACGGATAGAACGGGCCGATGTTCGGCCACGCCTGCCAGGGGTAGGCCGTCGGGTAGCCAACGGCCGAGAAGTTGGGGTAAGGGGCGTAGCTGGGCCACGCGTAGTTGGGGTAGCCGGGGGTCGACGCCTGGGTGGCGCCGCCGAAGCCAGCCGGGCCCTCGGGCATCGGGCCACCCATGCCGGCATCGCCGACGTAGGTGGCGCCGTCCATCGCCGGGGCGCCCCCGAGGTACGAGCCGTCCATGACGGTCCCGGGGAGGTGGCCGCCGCGGGCGATCTGGTACTGGGTCTGGTCGAGCCCGGCGTCGGCGCCGACTCGGATGGCGTCGACGACGGCCGAGACACCGGCCAGGTTCCGGGCCCGCTCGATCGCCGCGGTGCGCTGGCCGTCCTCGGCGACGACGCCGGAGAGCGTGACCACGCCGTCCCGGGCCTCGATCGAGATCTGCTGGCCCCAGAGGGCCGGCACGGAGCGCAGGGCCGCGGCGACGGAGTCGGCCGTCTGCTGATTCGAGAAGCGGTCCCCGGCCAGGGCCGGGCTCGCCGCGGCGACGACCGCGGCCAGCACGCCGGATGCGATCGAAATCCGTTTCTGCATCGCGATCATGAGATCCATCCTTTCCCGCCGATGCCGACCGTCCGCCGGCCCGGGCGTCCAGCGGGAGGACGCCCGTCCCGGATCGCTCGCCGTCCCGGTCCCTCCGGACCCGGACCCGCGGCCGAGGCCAACCGCCCCGCGCCGAGGTCGAGGTCCCCGAGGCCCCCAGCCCCGGCCTCCTCCTGGCCGATCGCGGCCAGGGAACGCCCGAGGCCGATCGCCTCCCTCCGGGCCGATGAGCGAACGCTGGTGGTCTGATCGGTGCGCGGCAAACCGCGTCGGCGGAAAAAAAAACGGGGCCTTGCGGCCCCGATGAGGATGGAACGGGTCAGGGAAACCTGTCCGGGTCCCTTAACCCGATCGCGGAGGGATTAGGGGGAGGCCGGGCCTTCGGGGGCGGACAAGACGGCCGGCGGCTCGGAGTAGTCGTGTCCGCCTCCCAGAGTCATGGCGATCAGCAGGCCGGTCATGGTCATTCCCGCGAAGAGACCGAACTCGGAGTCCTGGTGGCCGCAGAGAGCGCCGGCCACTCCGAGGCCGACGACCGCGACCACGAAGGCCCACTGGCCGCGCTGGGCCCAGCGCGGGGCGGCGAACAAGCGGGTCAGGCACAGTGCCAACACACCGAAGACCTGGAAGAGAATGACCATCGAATCGAGGACGATGCCGAAGCGGACGAGAGTCCAGTCCATGCGCGCTCCCTCCTTGGGCGGCGGTCGACGACCGGAAAGCTTCGCCGGTCGGGGCCGGGTTGGGTTCCGGGATCCGATTCCATCGCGTCCTGCGTCGGAATGGCGAGAGGTGATGCCGGGGTCCCGTGCACCCCGAATGCCAAACCGAGGAAAAACGCCATTCTTCGGCAGTTCAACCCGAGAACTTGAAGGAAAACCGCCCGCCGACCCGGATTTTTTCGGGTCGGCGGGCGGTTTGACGTAAGAAGGGAGACGACATTGTTTCAATCGCGGCGACCGGCGCGATAGAAAGGGTTCGTCTGGTCAATCGAGAAGGTGCGGTCAGGGGGTGTTGTTGCCCGACGTGTTCCGGTCCCGACCGTATCGCTGCTGCATCGCCCGGCCGCCGACCTGCTTGATCTCGGACACGCCGCTGACGTCGTTGACCTTCCAGCCGGCTCGCTCCTTGCGGACGTCGATGGTCCGCTGGAGAATGCTGCCGTATTCGCCCTGTTTGCGCAGGATGAAGGTGACGATCCCTCGCTCGGTGATCGGGGCCATCTGGGCGATCTGGAAGCCGTCAAGGCCCTCGGCGATGTCGGCGAGTTCCTGGTCGGTGAGGCTCATCTCCCGGATCGCCTGGAAGACCTTGCGGCGGGCGGCGGTTTCGGCCTCTCGGGGAGCGCGGAGGGCGGTGGCCTCCTGAAGGAGCTGGAGATCCTTCGCCTTCACCGCGTTGAGGAAGGCCTCGACGGCCCCCTGGGGGGAGGTGAAGTCGGCCGGTTCGTTGGAGCCGCCGGCGCCGGGGAAACCGGCCTGGGGGCCGAAACCGCCTTCCATGCCGGGCTGGAGCCCGCCACCCGGGTTCCCCTGGTAGTAGCCTTCCATCCCCTCGAAGCCTTCCATGCCGGGGCCGGTCGGGGCTCCGGGGCGGCCTCCAGGACCGCCGTAGCCTCCGGGACCGCCGTAGCCGCCGGGGCCCATGCCCTGCGCGGCCATCATCTCCATCATCTCCTCGTTCATGCCGCCTCGGGGCATGCCGGAGGAGGAGGAGCCCCCCGGGCCGCCCGAGGCGGGAGCGACGGCGTCGGATCGGCCTCGGGAGGCGGACGGGTCGCTGGCGGCGGTGGCGGCGGCGAGCATCTCATTCAGGGCCAGGTCGCCGGCCGGGCCGGCCGCGGTCGGCGAGGAGGACGGCCCGGCCGGGGCCCCTTCGGCCGCGGGGCCGGAGGTCACGCCGAACGGGCCCGCGGCGATCGGAGAACCGGAGGCGACCGGCGAACCGGGAGCGGCCACCGGGCCGGAGGCGTTTCCTGCGGGGGCCGATCCCTGGGCGATGGGAGAGAAGACGGGAGCTCCCTCGACCGGGGCCTCCGCCGCGGCGGCCGGGGCCTGCGGCGGAGCGGCCGCGGGGGCCGCCGGGCCGCCGCCCTGGGGGCCGGCGAACGAGGGATCCCGCAGGTCGACGACCAGGGATTCGTCCCCTCCGCCCGAACCGCCGCCGCAACCGGCCAACAGCAGGGCGAGGGCGGCGACCGGGACTCCGGTCCGCGTCGCGAAGAGGCGCCTCATGGGTGTTCGTCCTCCGGCAGGAGTAAGGGAAGGGGGGCGCGGGCCGTCGGAGGGGGGGGCGTGCGGAGCGGCCCCGGGGACGATCGGTCGCGGCGTGGCCCGACAGATCTATTATGCCGATCGCATGTCCCGGGGGAAGGGGCGCCACGGGGATCCAACCCCCTCGGACGCGAGCCCGGTGTGCCGGTCTGTCACCAGAATTGATACGATCCGGTCGCCATCACGTAGATCCCCAACGCCAGGTTCGCGACGAGGTGGCTGGCGACGCAGGCCGAGACGCTCCTGGTCCGGTGCAACAGCCAGGCCCAGGCCAGTCCGGTCAGCAGGGCCGGTAGCCATTCCGGGTGGACGAGCATGAAACCGACCGAGGTGATCACCGCCGCCAGGGGTGTGACCCGGCCGATCGGCACTCGACGAAAGTCGTCGGGATCGATGACCACTCGCATCAGGAAGGACCGCCAGAACAGCTCCTCGAAGACCGGCACCAGCAGGACCAGCCCGAACAACCGGACGGCGAGAAACGCCCAGCGGCCCGCCGGGGGGAGCACGCTCGGGTCGAAGGCCTCTCGAGTTCCCCCCACGAAGGGGAGGGGAGGATAGTGCCCGTCGATTCCCACCCAGACCGCCGTCACCGCCAGGCCGATCCCGACCGCCAGCGCCCATCCCCCGGGGCCGGGCATCGGCTTCAGGTCGGCGAAGGACCTCCGGCCGAGGAGAACGAGGATCGCGAGGACGAGGACCGCCTTGATCGCGTAGGCGACCGGGTACCAGGTCGCTTGCCGATCCTCCGGGATGTACGCCTCAGCCTGAGTCAGCAGGACGTACGCCAGCATCGGGGAGACGTAGGGGACGAAGGTCCAGAGGCTGGCAACCTCGCTCTGGGATGGAGTCGACATGGGTGACGCGGCCTCGACGCCTTCGATCGGGATGCTGGAGGGATCATGCGATGCGATTGAGCCAAGAGCAACAGGCCGGCGGGAGGAGGTTCACGATTGGAAGGATGATGGTCCTCGTGGCGATGATCGCCTCGGGCTCTCCCTTCTGATCGAGGAGTGGGGGATTCCGGCAAGTCAGCTCGATCCGGTCCGGGTCGTGCTCGGGGCGATCGCGATCGGCGTCTCTCGATCGAGGTGACGGGGGACCGGCGGGGTGGTGCGGGGAATCCTCTGGGGAGGGGGCGCCGGCGGCTCGATCGCAGCGGCCTCCCCGATTCTCTTCCGGGACGGCCTCTGGACGACCACGCCATCGGAACTGGCGATCGGGCTCCTCGACCTGGCGGCTCTCGGCGCGTTCGCGGGAGGGCGCGCCGGGCTTGTGGCCGGGCCGGTCTTCCTGGCCTGCTCCTTGGCAATCGATTGGACGCGGGCCGTCGGGTCTGGATCCCGGACGACTGGTTCGATCGCCCCGCGAGACGGCCAGACCCCGGGGCCGTCGCTCCGATCCCGGCAGGACTCCGGCCCCGGTCGATCGGACTGACCGGGACCCGAGCAATCCGCCCTGGCTCGGCGACGCCCGAGGGGCCGGCTCTCCGGTGATCCGGGATTCGGGAGCGAGTGGGCCCGAACGAAGCCCGCCCCCTCGATCGATGCCGAGGGGTCGGCGCCGGTCGGGGGGGCGGTGCGGGGGAGTCGAGGGGGGCCTCGGTGGTCGAGGTCCCAGGGAGGGGTCAGCGCCGGGCTCGTCGAGTGGCCGAGGCGAGCAGGGCGTCAACCGCGGCCGGCGAGAGCTGGCTGAGGTCGAGGAAGGGGGGAGTCCGGAGAGCGGACCGGACTCGGCCGAAGGGGTCGATCCCCTCGATGTGGGAGATCCGGGCGAGCCCGTCGCCTCCCCGCTGGCGGACGACCTGACCCCGGAGGACGGTCCGGCCGGGGATGGAATTGACCATCCGGATGAGGTCGCCGGCCCCGGGGGCGCCTCGGACGACCTCGACCAGGCCTCCTCCGGTGGAGGCGTAAGTGATCATGTCGCCATCGGTATCGCGATACGAGAGCCGGGAGGCCCGGGCCAGCGTGGTGGCGAAGGTGCCGCCGGCCACGCCGTCGGCGTCGCCGTCGAGCAGGTTGCCGGTGATGTCCTTCAGGCCGCCGGGTTCGCCGTTGAGGCGGATGGAGACGAATTCACCCGCAGGCACCGGAACGGCGAGGGTCAGGGCGACGATCGTGCCGTCGGCCGACTGTTCGACGCCGGCGATCGGCACGGCACGGTCGTCGGCGGTGCCGAGGAGGCCGTCCCGTCCCAGGGCGACGGCGGTGTAGTTGGCCGTCGAGAGGGTGGTGGCGGGGTCCATCGCCTTGCTGAAGTTGATGGCCACGACCGAGGTCGCCGCGCCGGGGCTGACCGAGCGGACGTCGAGGACCAGCGGGGTGACGGGATCGGGGTCGTCGTTCCGGATCGACACGATCACACCGGCCGGGTCGCCGATGACGGAGTTCTCGTCCGGATACCCGAGGAAGACGGCGAAGCCGCGGTCGCCATCGAAGACGGCGTTGTCGAGGATCGGGATGTCGATGGTCTTCTGCGTCTCGCCGGGGGCGAAGGTGACGCGGGTGGCCAGGGGCTGATAGTCCACGCCGGGGACCGCGTCGCCGCCGAAGGTGGCCACGCTGATCTCGGAAGTGGCGAGGGTGCCCCCGGTCCGGTTGATCGTCAGGCGGACGACCCCGGCCGACTCCTCGACGTCGACCAGCCTCGAGGAGAACTGGAAGACGCTCTGGGGGGGCGTCTCGTCGTCGGTGATCGTCAGCGTCGCCTGGGTGATCGGCCCGGCTCCGGCTCCGGCTCCGATGCCGAGCTGAAGATTGACCGTCTGGGGACCCTCGAACGTGCCGGTGTCGATCAGCGGGATGTCGAAGGTCTTCTCGGTCTCGCCCTCGCCGAAGGTCAGGGTGCCGGAGGTGGGCTGATAGCGGACGCCCGGCTGGGCCGAGCCCGGCGTCGTCGCATAGGAGACGGTCGCCGATCCGGAGCCGTCGGTCCGGGTGACTCGGATGGTCGCCTTGCCGTCGGCCTCGTTGGCGGTGTAGTCGGCCATCGAGAACTGGAAGAAGCCGGCCGGCGGCGTCTCGTCGTCGATGATGGTGACGGTGGTGGTGCTCGGCTGGCCCGGGGCGGCGCCGGTGCCATTGCCAAGGGAGACGGTGAAGGAGCGATTCCCGTCGCGCTGGGAGTTGTCGATGATCGGCACGGTGATCGTCTTCTCCAGCTCCCCGCTCCCGAAGGTCAGGGTTCCGGAGGTCGAGACGAAGTCGGCGCCGGCGACGGCCGAGCCGGAGGCGGTGGTGTAGGGGATCGAGACGACCCCGGCGGTTCCTCCGCTGCGCCGGACGACGATGGAGGCCTGGCCGCCGTTCTCCTGAACCGAGACGTTGGCGGCGGAGAAGGAGAGGAATTGCGGCTGGGCGGGAACCGGGTCGTCGTCGTAGATGGTCAGCGTGGCCCGGCTGGGCACGCCCACCAGCGCTGTGCCGCTCGGGTCGTCGGTGCGTCGGGCGTTGCTGAGGATGAGGTTGACGGTGCGGTTCGGGTCGATGGTGTCGTTGTCGAGGATCGGGATGGTGAAGGTTTTGGTCCGCTCGTTGTTCCCGAAGGAGAGGGTGCCGGATGTGGCCTGGTAGTTGGTCCCGGCAGTGGCCGAGCCGTCGGTGGTGGTGTAGTCGACGTCGACGGTGCCAACGAGGGAATTGGACCGCTCGACCTCGATGGTGGCCAGGCCGCCGGCCTCGCTGACCGAGAAGTCCCGGATGCGGAAGCTGACGATGGACGTGTCGGGGCTGAGGGTGACCTGGGTGTCGGCCGTGGCCCGGTCGTTCTGGGTGTTGGGGTCGGCGATGCCGCCAGTGACCGAGAAGGTGCTCTGGACGATCCCGGCCTGGGAGGGGATGACCGGCAGGGTGACCGTGAGGCGCTGACCACCGGTGAGCAGGCCAAGGTCGGCGATCAGCAGGGTTGGGTCGTTCGGGTCCTGGGTGAAGTTGGGGGGCAGTGGAGTGACCGGAGAAACCGATTGGGGGAGCCGGACCTGAAGCTCCGCCGGGCCGGAGGGATTGGAGAAGTTCAGGTTGGCGATGGTGACTTCGTAGGTGAGCACCTGCCCGGCCTCGACCGGGTCGGGGGAATCCTTGACCTCGAGGATCGCCAGGTCGACCCGGCCGGATCGGAGCTCGATCGGCTGGGCGGGAGAGAACTCGGAGGTGTTCCCCTGGGGGTCGGTGGCGGTGGCGGTGAGGAAGGCATTGGCGGTCAGCAGCCGGGACGGGGTATCGGTGAAGGAGGCGAAGCCGTTGGCGTCGGTGCTGACCTGCCGGATGAACAGGGGCTGCTCCCCCTCGCCGAAGCCGCTGGCGTCGGCGCCGGAGCTCTCATAGTACTCGATGGTGTAGGAGGTATTCGGCGCCGCCCTCAAGGTGCCGGAGATCGTCGAGCTGGGCTGGCCGTTGAGCGGCTCGATCCGTACGGCCTGGGTGATGATCGGGAAGTTCTGCAGGCGGTTGGGGCCGGAGTCGCTGTCGGGGACCGGATCGTTGGGCGTGACACCGTCGTTACCCAGGTCGATCCCCAGGCCGCCGTTGAAGGCGATCGCGTTGTAAACGATCCGGTTATTGATCGCCGGGTTGTTGACGGCGATGATCGTGATGCCGTTGAACGAGGTGTCGCGGCCGTTGAAGTAGATGGTGTTGCTGCGGGTCGGGTCGCCGCCGATGACATTCCCGCTGGAGGACTGGATCAGGACGCCGTGTCCCTCATTCCCCAGATCGGTGACGCCGTCGGTCCCGACGCCGATGAAATTGCTCTCCAGGCGGTTGTTCCCCGCCCCGACGATCGAGACGCCATTGCCGCTGAAGCGATTGATGGCCAGTCCTCGGATCGTGGATCCGGAGGCCCCGCCGGTGATCACCAATCCGTCGCCGGCCCCGGTCTGCGTGCCGGTGCCGCCGGCGATTTCGACAAGCGGCCGGCCCGGCTGAAAGCCGGGCTGTGTCGTGCCGTCGATCGTCAGCGGGTCGGTGATGGCCGGGAGCTGGGAGGCCATCGTGATCGTCGTCTGACCGCCAGGCAGATTGAAGGCGATTGTATCCAGGCCGGCGTTGTTGTTGGCCGCCAGGATCGCGGCGCGGAGCGTGCCGGTGCCGGGATTGTTATTGTCCCCCGTGTCCGCGTTGCTCGTCACGGTAAAGGTCGCCAGCAGGGCTTTCCGCTCCAGCGACTCAACCGTCGGGCGATGCTTCGAGGGGCGGTAACGATCACCCGCGCGGCGGCCTAGGGGGAGGCTGCTCATGGGTCCTCTCCGGGGAGCTAGCTGTGATTCGCGATCGCACGCCCTGGCCTGCGGGCTCCGCCGGGCTGGCGCCCTCGCACCAGGTACATCTTACCCTCTGTATCGTCCTCGGGGCGGTCGAAGTCCAATGCGTCGCCCGGAGGATCGATGCTGATATTGCATGGTACCATCGATGGTATTGTCTGGTCAAGATGGTTCCGCCAGTGGTTCGGGTCCAGGCCGTGCGAGCGGGTGGGGGGGGATGGTAGAGTGGTGTCGGGCCGAGGCGGTCGGCCGGGGAGCGGTGTGAGGTGGCGGTTGGGGGCGGGGCCGGGGGGTGACGGTGGCGGGGGGAGCGACGATTGGCGAGCCGGTCCCGGAATTCGACCTGCCCGCCGCCGTCTCGGGGGGAGAGGCGTGTCGGGCTCGTTTGGCGGACTACCGCGGCCGATGGCTGGCGCTGGTCTTCTATCCCCGGGACTTCTCGCTGGTCTGCCCGACCGAGCTGACGGCCCTCGCCGACCGCTTCGACGAGTTCCGCCGGCTGGGCTGTGAGGTGCTGGCGGTCAGTTGCGACGATCTCGAGTCGCACCGCCGCTGGCTGGAGTCGGACCCGGCTCGGGGGGGGATCGGCCCGTTGCCCTTCCCGCTGGCCAGCGACGAGGGCGGGGAGCTGAGCCGGGCGCTGGGGGTCTACCAGGATCCGCCGGGGGTGGCGCTGCGCGGGCTGTTCCTGGTCGACCCGGAGGGGAGGATCCAGTACCAGGTGGTGCACGCGCTCGGCGTGGGGCGCAACGCCGAGGAGGTGCTCCGGGTGCTGGGGGCGTTACGGAGTGGCGGCATGTGCCCGTCGTCGTGGGCCCCCGGCGACGAGGTGCTCGACCCGACCCGGGTGCTCGGGCCCGGCCGGGTGGTGGGGCACTACCGGATCGAGGGGAGGCTGGGGGAGGGCTCCTTCTCCTCGGTCTTCCTCGCCTTGGACACCACGCTGCAACGCCGGGTGGCGCTAAAGGTGCTCCGCCCCCGGGCCGCGGCGAGGCCCCGGGCGGTGCTCGACGAGGCGAGGACCGCCGCGGCGCTGAATCATCCCAATATTTGCATTATTTACAGTGTTGATGATGCCGAGGGGGTGCCGATCATCGCCATGGAGTACCTCGACGGCACCCGGCTCGACCGCCTGATGGCCGCCGGGGGGCTGCCGGTTCCCCGGGCGGCGGCGATCGCCGGACAGGTTGCCTCGGGGATGGCGGCGGCGCACGAGGCGGGGGTGGTGCACGGCGACCTGAAGCCGCAGAACATCCTGGTGGACGACGCCGATCGGGCCAAGATCGTTGACTTCGGCCTGGCCCGGCGCATCCGGCCGACCGTCGACCCGATGGAGACGGCCGACGGCTGGGGGGCTCACGGCTCCGGCCTGACCGGGACGCCGGGCTACATGGCCCCGGAGCAGACGAGGGGGGAGCCGTCGTCGATGGCCTCCGACGTCTTCGCCCTGGGGTGCATCCTCTTCGAGCTGCTCACCGGCCGGCGCACGGTTGGGGGCAAGAACGTGCTCCAGGTGTTCGAGGCGATCCGCACCATTCGCCCCGAGGACCTCGCCGCGCAGGTGCCCCCGCGATTCGCCCCGATCCTTCTCCGGGCGCTGGCTCCCGACCCGGCCCGCCGGACGATCTCGATGCGAGAGATCGCCGAGATGCTGGCCTCCTCTTGATCCTTGGCCGCTGGCCGGCCTGAGCGCCTCGCCGCGAACCCGAGGGCCGCCGTCCGGCTCGGGGAGGTGGGGATTGGACTTCGATCTCGATCGCCCGATGGACCGCCGCCCCCCGATTGATCCCGAGGGGGCCGTCCCGATTGCCGGGGAGCCGAGCCAATGGGTCAGCGCATCATCCAGGTCGACGCCTTCACCGATCGCCCGTTCGCCGGGAACCCGGCGGCGGTTTGCGTGCTCGAACAGCCGGCGGACGAGGGCTGGATGCAGGCGGTCGCCCGGGAGATGAACCTCTCGGAGACGGCCTTCCTCCATCCCGAGCCTCGGCCGGACGCTCCCGACTCCTACCGCCTTCGCTGGTTCACGCCGACCGTCGAGGTCGACCTTTGCGGGCACGCCACGCTGGCCGCCGCCCATGTGCTCTGGGAGGACGGCCACCGGCCCATCGGCGCGCCGATCTCCTTCCAGACGCGCTCCGGCCGGCTCTCCGCGACCCGGTCGGGCGGTCTGATCGCCCTGGACTTCCCGGCCGAGCCGGTGGCCGGGTGCCCGCCTGTGGCCGGGCTCCTGGAGGCGATCGGGGAGTCGGACCGGCCCGCCTTCCGGAATCGGATGGATCTGCTGGTGCTGCTCCAGGACGAGGAGGAGGTCCGATCGCTCGCCCCGGACCCGGGCCTCCTGCGCCGGATCCCGACCCGGGGGGTGATCGTCACGTCCCGATGCGAGCGGCCCGGTGTTGACTTCGTCTCCCGCTTCTTCGCCCCGGCGGCGGGTGTGGACGAGGATCCGGTGACGGGCTCGGCGCACTGCGCGCTCGGGCCGTTCTGGGCGGATCGCCTGGGCCGATCGGAGCTGGTCGGCGAGCAGGTTTCCGCCCGGGGCGGGACGGTCCGGGTCCGGGTCGCCGGGGACCGGGTCGAGCTGGCCGGCTCGGCGGTCACGGTGCTGCGAGGGGAGCTCTGCTGAGGGGCGGCGGCCCGTCCCGCTGGTTGCAATCGGGGAGGGCCATCGTATCATCGGGGGGCCCGAAAAACCCCCTCCACCCGAGCCGGAGCCTCCCGCCGTGCCCGTCATCCGAGCCGAGGACCTGACCGACTTCACCGTGCGAATCTTCGAGGCCTGCGGCGTGCCGGCCGAGGAGGCGAAGGTGGTCGCCGACGGACTGGTCGGGGCCAACCTGAGGGGGCACGACTCGCACGGTGTGATGCGGGTGCCGCAGTATGTCGGGTTCGTCGAGGAGGGGGTGTATCGGCCGGGGGCGGGGCTGAAGGTCGAGTCCGAGGGACCGGCAACGGTCGTTGCGGATGCGCAATGGGGGTTCGGGCAGGTGCAGGCGCACCGGCTGCTCGACCTGCTGATCCCCAAGGCCCGGCAGCTCGGAGTCGCCGCCGGAGCGGCGAAGGACTGCGGGCACATCGGCCGGCTTGGGGAGTACGCCGAGCGGGCGGCGGCGCAGGGAATGGTGCTGATCGCGACCGTCAACAACAACGGGGCCGGGCAGCGCGTCGCTCCCCCTGGCGGCCTGGAGCCGAGGCTGGGGACCAACCCGCTCTGCGCCGCCGTCCCCACCGAGGACGGCCCCGTGGTGCTCGACTTCGGCACCAGCGTGGCGGCCGAGGGGAAGGTCCGCGTCTACCACATCAACAACCAGCCCGTGCCCGAGGGCTGGTTGCTCGATTCCCAGGGCCAGCCGACGACCGATCCGAGCGTGCTCTATACCCAGCCCTCCGGGTCGATCCGGCCGATGGGGGGCGCCCAGGCCTACAAGGGGTTTGGCCTGGCGTTGGTGCTGGACATGCTCTCGGCCGGCTTCTCCGGCGGGAGGGCCTGCCACGAGGGGGCCCCGCCGGCCCGGGGGAACAACGTGCTGTTCCTGCTGCTCGACCCGGCCCGGTTCGCCGGGACCGAGGCGATGCTGCGGGAGTCGACCGGCGTCTGCCGGTTCGTCCGCAACACCCCGACGGCCGAGGGGGTCGACGCCATCACCCTGCCCGGCGACCCGGAACGCTCGGTGTTGGAGGCCCGCTCCCGGGACGGCATTCCGCTCTCCGAAGGCCACTGGGCCAAGCTCGTCGAGCTGGCGGATCGGCTCGGTGTCTCGTTTCGGCACCCGTGATGGGGCAGCCGGACGATCGGCAGCCTTCATTGGACGACGCGTTAAGAACCAGCGAGATTCGTCTTGACGCGATCGAGGACATCTCGCCGCTCTGACCATGGTCATCAGCGACAACTGGGCCAGGTAAACGGGGCTCGCCGGGCTTGATCGCCTCGGCCTTCTTTTCTTAAGGTCGGCAGACCGATTCGGTGCGATGTCCGGATGGAATCGACCTGAGGACGCTCGTTTCCCGATTCCAGACGCTGCTCAACGGCTCGTCAGGGTTTGGGGCACACCACAACCAGCAACCCCGACCATGAGGGCCGTCCAGACCTGCCCTCAGCGGTGGCGAACGACCGGCTCGATCAGGACTGGCCTCCGAGTGCGACCGATCTGCCAGGGGAGCGCGGTGAGATCGTTCCGGGCCGTGGTCCTTGACACGACCGGCCCCGTCACCTTCTGTTGGACGTGGTCAAACGTCAGTGACAGCCGCTCCCGCTCGCGGGCTCTCGACGACGACCCGTTGAAGGGAGGGCGACCCGAGATCTTCGACGCCACCCAGGGCTGTCGGATCTCGGCCAGGGCGTTCCTCAGTCGGCAGGACGCCGAAACGGGGAGCGATCCGGATGGAAGGTCGCGGACGGGTCCTGGATCACGAGTTCGTCGAGCAGCCGAGGAGAGTCCTGAGGTACGGCAAGGACACCCTAGAGTCGTACTGAGATGTCGGCCAGATGCAAGCGGGCCTCGAAAGAGGGGCGTCCACTCCATCCTCGAGCGGATCGAACGGACCCTCGACGACCGTCTCGCCTGGATGAACCACGATCCGACGCCGGTCCTCCCACAAGAAAAGGAACAAGCTCATGTCATGGTTTGGTTGTTCCATAATGTGACATCGGGATCGAGCGATCTCGAACGCGGGGGCCTCACTGCAACCGTCTGATCGAGGATTGCCTGCTCGTTCGCAGGTCGAGGAATCGGCCCAAGAGGTCGACACGAGATCGCGGAGGAGATTCGATGCGGCGACTTTGGATTGCCTTCATCATTGTCATGGGCGCATCGTTCCTTGTCCTGGGCTGGATCGGCACACGGATCTACCAGGAGATGCCGCCAATCCCCGCCAAAGTCGTGTCGAACGATGGGAAGATGCTCACGGATGAAGGGGAGATTCTGGCAGGTCAGAACGTCTGGCAATCGCTGGGAGGGATGGAGGTCGGCTCCGTCTGGGGACACGGCAGCTACGTCGCTCCGGACTGGACAGCGGATTGGCTGCATCGGGAGGCGACGTTCATTCTCGACCGCTGGGCGACCGATGAGTTTGGCGCGGAGTATGCCAGACTGGATGAAGAGCGGCAGGCCCAGCTTCAGGGCCGCTTGGCGGAGGTCATGAGGAGCAACACGTTCGACCCCGACTCAAGAACCATCTCTCTGCCCAGCATTCGGGCCGAGGCATTCGAGGCCAATCTCGAACACTATTCGGACGTGTTCGCCAACGGCAGAGCCGAGTATGCCATCCCCAAAGACACCGTGACTAACGCCGACCGGATGAAGACGCTGTCGGCGTTTTTCTTCTGGACCTCGTGGGCGGCGTCCACAAATCGTCCCGGTTCCGACGTCACCTATACGCAAAACTGGCCCTACGAACCCCTGGTGGGCAATCGAGCCACGGGCGAAACCGTGGTCTGGACCGGCGTGAGCATCATCATGCTCCTGGCGGGCATCTCGGCGATGGTCTGGTGGTACGCCGCCCGTAAGTCAGAGAATGTGTCTTCGTCATTACCCGACTCGGACCCGCTCGGCCAATGGGTCGCCACGCCATCGCAACGGGCTACAATCAAATATTTCTGGGTTGTCGCGGCGCTGGTTCTCGTGCAAATGTTGCTGGGAGTAGTCACCGCGCACTACGGAGTCGAAGGCGATGGATTCTACGGCATCCCGCTCTCGAAATGGTTGCCGTACAGTGTCACTCGAACCTGGCATGTGCAGACGGGCTTGTTCTGGATCGCGACCGCTTGGTTGGCGGCGGGACTTTTCATCGGCCCGCTGGTGAGCGAGCACGAGCCAAGAGGACAACGCCTTGGCGTCGACCTACTCTTCCTGGCTTTGTTGCTGGTGGTGGGCGGGTCGTTGACCGGTCAATGGCTGAGCGTGCGGAATCAGCTCACCGATCGCACCTCATTCTACTTTGGTCATCAGGGGTACGAATACGTTGATTTGGGGCGAGCCTGGCAGATCGCACTCTTTCTCGGCCTCTTGTTTTGGCTGATTCTCATGGTGCGGGCGCTGCTGCCAGCGCTCCGACGCGGGGGGGAGCAGAAGCAACTCGTGACACTGCTGGCCGTGGCGACTGCCGCCATCGCCCTTTTTTATGGGGCTGGACTCACATGGGGACGACATTCTCATCTGTCGATGGTCGAATACTGGCGGTGGTGGGTTGTGCACCTGTGGGTCGAGGGCTTCTTCGAGGTGTTCGCCACGACTGTCATCGCCTTCTTCTTCATGAGGCTCGGCTTGATCCGGCCTGGCGTTGCGGCGGCGGCCGCGCTGCTCTCGGCGACGATCTTTCTAGCGGGAGGGATCATCGGAACGTGCCATCATTTGTATTTTTCCGGGACACCCACGGTAGCCCTGGCATGGGGGTCGGTTTTTAGCGCTCTTGAGGTGGTGCCGTTGGCGCTGGTGGGATTCGACGCGATGGAAGACCTGCGGCGGTCCCATTTGACACCGTGGGTCCAACGGTACAAGTGGCCAATCTACTTCTTCGTGGCGGTGGCCTTCTGGAATATGATCGGGGCCGGATTGTTTGGGTTCATGATTAATCCGCCGATCGCCTTGTATTATATGCAAGGGCTGAACACGACCCCCGTCCACGGTCATGCGGCGCTGTTCGGGGTCTACGGGATGCTCGGCATCGGCTTGATGCTCGTCTGCTTGCGCGCCTTGATCCCCGGAAGGGAGTGGAAGGACGGAACGCTCAGGTTCTCGTTCTGGGCGATGAACGGGGGACTGATGGCGATGTGTGTCTTAAGCCTCTTACCGGTCGGCCTGATGCAGACGTGGGCCTCGGTCGAGCATGGTTACTGGTATGCCCGAAGCCCGGAGTTCATGCAGACGGACCTCATGCAATGGCTTCGTTGGATGCGAGTGCCGGGAGACACACTCTTTTTCCTGGGAGCCGTGGCCCTCGTCGTCTTCGTGGCCGGGTTGAAGACCGGCCATTCGTTCCGCAAGGTGGAAACGGAATGACTTCGTGCGATCTCGATACGTCGGTCCCCGATTGGGTCATCGAGCATCCCGAAACCTTGGCGGTGTTCCGAGCATTGGGGATTGATTACTGCTGCGGCGGCAAGTCGTTGGCTTATGCGTGCCAGGAACGGGGGCTGGATGAGAGAATGGTGTTGAATCGCTTGTATCGGCTTCTGACAATTGAGAGGAAACTCTGATGGCGGAATCCGAAGGAGGTGAGTGATGGCGATTCCCCATGCGGCTCCCGGCGAGGTGATTGACCTGCGCCCCCTGGGAACGTCTTTGACCACAGAGAGAACCAAGACGCTGTTCAAAACCCAGGCCATCGAAGTCGTTCGGCTGGTGATGGCGGCGGGGAAGGAGATCGCGGAACACAGAGCCCCCGGCGAGATCACGGTGCACTGTCTTGAAGGAGAGATCGCCTTGACCGTGTTGGGAACAACTCGCGTGCTTCAGGCGGGACAAATGCTGTATCTCAATGCCGGGGAGCCTCATTCGGTTCGGAGCATCAGCGACTCCTCGATCTTGTTGACGATCGTGTTGAGCCGCTGATCCGATCTCCTGAAGCTCCCGGTCGGTGGAACCACCGTAGGATTGGGCTGAGGCCGTCTCCTCGGGGGCTGGTTGCGAGGCGCATCGCGGTGATCGGTCGGCTTCTCGCCCGAGGGGCCGGGGCCATCGCCGTCTGGCGACACCGGACCACGACTTGAGTTCCCAGCCGATCCCAGGCACCCGGGTTCCGGCGACCGTGCGTGCTCCTGGAGGGAGCACCCCGATTCTTGCCTCCTCGGTAGGGCCGAAGACCGATCCGTTGAGAATCCCAGGCGATTCGGCCAGACCGTCCTCCGGACGACCAGAATCCGTTACCGCGTCTCCTCCTGGCCTCCTGGGTTCACCTTGAAGCGGGCGGCTTCCTCCCGGTATAGTGATTCGCTTCAGCGGCCGCGCGCCTGCGCGGCCTCGTTCGTCGATCCACCGAAACGGACACGATCCCGATGGCCGCGCAAGAGAACGCCGAACGCCCCGCGCCTGACCCCCGGCTGAAGGTGCTCAAGAAGTTCCGGGGGAAGTTTCTGCCCAAGGGGCCGCTCCGAGAGCGGCACCGAGAGCTGCTCAAGCGGTGGGAGTCGGGGGATGACCACGGCGGCGTCACCTTCGAGGAGCTGAAGGCGCTGCTCGACGACTGGCGGGCCGACCAGGCGCGCCGGAAGAATCCGAAGGCGGCGGCCCAGGCTTGATCCCCCCCGCGCCGAGAGGGCCGGTCCCCGGGGCCTCGATCAACTCGAAGGCTGGGAGACCGATCGTCTCCCGGCCGATCGAGGCGGGAAGGGGGGATTGTCCCCCCCGCCTCGCTCTCCACAGCGCCGGGTCTCGAGGCGCGTCCCGAAGCGGTTCGGTCGGTTCGCCGGGCCGGTTCGAGGCCCGGCTTGCGGTGATGCCCTGCGCTCTGGTCGAATAGGGAATCACCTTCTCGCCCGTCTCGCGTTCGGAGCCGAGCCATGATCGTCGGGGTGCCCCGGGAGGTCAAGGAGGACGAGTACCGGGTCGGGCTGCTGCCGGTTGGGGCCGAGGAGCTGACCGCCGCCGGGCATTCGGTGCTGGTCGAGTCGGGCGCCGGCTCGGGCAGCGGGCTGTTCGATTCGGATTATGAGGCCGTCGGCGCGACGGTGGTCGCCGATCGGGCCGAGATCTGGTCGAAGGCCGACCTGGTGGTGAAGGTCAAGGAGCCGCAGCCGGCCGAATGGCCGATGATGCGTCCCGGCCAGGTGGTCTTCACCTACTTCCACTTCGCCGCCGACGAGGCCCTGACCCGGGCGGTCATCGACAGCAAGATCGTCGCCATCGCCTACGAGACGATCGCCGACAACCGCGGGCACCTGCCGCTGCTGACGCCGATGAGCGAGGTCGCCGGCCGGATGAGCATCCAGCAAGGGGCCAAGTTCCTGGAACGGCCGCAGGAAGGGCGCGGGATCTTGCTGGCGGGCGTTCCCGGCGTGGCCCCGGCGGAGGTGGCGATCCTGGGGGGCGGCATCGTCGGCTCGAACGCCGCGAAGGTGGCCGCGGGCCTGGGGGCGAACGTCCGGATCCTGGACATCAACCTCGACCGCCTGCGCTACCTCGACGACATCATGCCCCCGAACGTGACCACGCTCTATTCCGACCGGCACACGATCCGGGAGTCGATCGAGCGGGCCGATCTGGTCATCGGCGCCGTGCTCATCGCCGGAGCCCGAGCCCCCCGGCTCGTCACCCGGGACGACCTGAGGCGGATGAAGCCGGGGGCGGTGATCGTCGACGTCGCCATCGACCAGGGCGGCTGCTTCGAGACGAGCAAGCCGACGACCCACCGGCACCCGACCTTCGTCGTCGAGGACGTGGTCCACTACTGCGTGACGAACATGCCCGGCGCCGTCGGCCGAACCAGCACCTACGCCCTCTGCAACGTCACGCTTCCCTACGCGATGAAGCTGGCGGACCGGGGCTGGCGAGCCGTCGCGGAGCAGTCCCCGGGCATCGCCCGGGGCATCAACGTGATCGAAGGACGGGTCACCAACCTGCCCGTCGCCGAGACCTTTGGCCTGCCGTTCGTTCCCTGGACCGACGCGGCCTGATCGACCCGAGCCACCCGCCCCTCTCTGACCCTCTCCTCCCCGGAGCCCCCCATGGATAACGGCCACGAGCACGAGCACCACGACCACGAAGAGATCGACCCCAGCGAGCTGCTCCAGGAACTCGGCGCCGAGTCTCGCACCCAGATCTTCCTGTCGATGCGGCAGCAGAACCTCGAGCTGCTCGACCTCGCCTCCCGGGTCGCCGGCTACTCGGGAGAGCACGCCCCCCTGAAGGGGGACGAGTCCGAGAAGGCGATGCGGACGATCTGGAAGCTGTACTCCGAGTTCTACTCCTGGATCGACCCCGAGGAGATCGAGGAGGACGACGAGGACGAGGACGAATGAGCGTCGAGCCGACGACCGGTCCCACCGTCGGGCCGACGCTGGAGACCGTCGGCTGGGTCGGATCGGCCGGCGAGGGCGTCGTCCGGCTGATCGACCAGACCCGATTGCCTTCCGAGTTTCTTCAGATCGACTGCCCGGACGTGGAGACGGTCTGGGAGGCGATCACGATGCTCCGGGTCCGCGGCGCGCCGGCCATCGGCGTCGCCGCGGCCTTCGGGGCGGTGCTCGGGGCGAGAAGGCGGGGCCTGGCGTCGATCGAGACGGTGCGGGACGCCCTCCGAGCATCGACCGCTCGCCTCCGGACCAGCCGACCGACGGCGGTCAACCTGTTCTGGGCGCTCGACCGGATGGACCGAGTCGGCGAGGCCGAAGCGGCCCTCGCCGATTCCCCGGCGGCCCTGCTCGATCGGCTGCTGCTCGAAGCAAAGACGATCGAGCAGGAAGACCGGGCGATGTGCCGGGCGATCGGCCGCCACGGCGCCGAGCTGATCGGGCAGGGGCAGGGGGTGCTGACCCACTGCAACGCCGGAGGCCTGGCGACGTCCGATTACGGTACGGCCCTGGCCGTGATCTTCTCGGCGGCCGAACAGGGTAAGAGCGTTCACGTGTACGCCGATGAAACCCGGCCCCTGCTCCAGGGGGCTCGGCTCACCGCCTGGGAGCTGCAACGCCGGAACATCCCGGTGACCGTGATCTGCGACAGCATGGCTGCTCAGGTGATGAAGGAGGGGAGGGTCCAGGCGGTCGTCGTTGGGGCCGACCGGATCGCGGCCAACGGCGACTCGGCGAACAAGATCGGCACTTACGGCGTCGCCCTGGCGGCCCGGGCCCACGAGATCCCGTTCTACGTGGCGGCCCCCTCGAGCACGTTCGATCTGGCGCTGCCGGACGGCTCCCTCATCCCGATCGAGGAGCGCGACCCCCGGGAGGTCACTCACGGCTTCGGCCGGCAGACGGTGCCCGACGGCGTCGACGTCTACAACCCGGCCTTCGACGTGACCCCCGCTCGCCTGATCTCGGGGATCATCACCGAGAAGGGGGTGATCGCCCCCGTCTCGACCGAGGGGATCCGGGCGATGCTGCTCGGTTGATCGGGCATCGACTCAGGGGAGACTCGGCTTCCTCCGCCAGACTTCGATGACCCCGAACCGCTCGGCCGGCTCGTAGAGCCGTTCGACCGCGGAGGACAGAGCCGGGGAGACGAGGCCGGGCTCAGGCCCTTCGGCGGAGGGGGTCCAGAGGACGACGGAGTCGGGCTCCTCCTCGAGCTGGGCGATGAAATAGGAGTCGTCGAGCCCGACCTGACTCTTCCAGAGCAGGCCCGACTCGTTCCGGAAGACGGGACGATGGCCCGTGGCCCCAACGGCGGCGAGCTGGTAGCCCATCAGGTTGGCGACCGCGGTCGAGCGGGGGACCTCGTGCCGGAGGTGGTCCAGGGCTCGGCGATAGTCGTCCCAGGGGTAGAGGGCGGCGTCGTAGGGCGTGCCGTGATGGAGATACCCGGGAGGGGCCTCGGCCGGCCCCGAGGGAAGCGGGCCCCCGATCAGGGAGGAGAGGGCGGCGAGCGAGGCTCCTGGGTTGCAGAAGGTGGGCTTCGAGGGCACGGCGACGGCCAGCAGGGCGATCGCCGCGGCCAGGCGGAGGCGGCTCGATCGGATCGGCAGCGAGCAGACGATCGCCGAGAGCATCGCGAGCAGGACGGACCAGACGACCCAGCGGGGCTGGTCCAGGTAGTCGTGCGACCGGGGGTGGAGCGGCTTGTACAGGAGCACGCAGGAGGCGGCAAGGAGCCAGGTGCGGGCCTCGCGTCGGATCGGCTCGCCGACTCCCCCGGCGAGCAGGGCCACCGCCGCGGGCACGGCAACCCAGCCGAGCGCGGAGAGCTGGCGGACGACCTCCCCGAGCATCCCGGCCGGCGTGGCCCGGCTGTAGTGGCTGCCGTAGGAGGCGAGTCGGAGGTTGCGGACCAGGTCGTCGAGCAGCCCCTGAGCGATCAGAGGGGAGAACGCCAGGGCGGTGGCGAGGGCCGCCGCGGTCGCCCACTCCAGCAGCGCGCGGAGACGTCGGCGGTGTTCCCCTCGGTCCTGATCCCCGGCCCCCTGGGCGACCGCGAGCAAGAGGGCCGGCACGAACAGGACGGCATGCGGCCGGAAGGCGAGGGCGGCGGCGGTCGCCAGCGCCGAGGCGATCCGGCCGGGTCGGCCGGGCCAGACCGAGGGCGAGAGCAGGGCGAGGACCACGAACCAGATCGTCTGCCAGTCGCGCTGGGCGACCAGCGAGAAATTCAAGTTCGTGTAATGATTCAAGATCGATGCCGCGCCGATCAGCCCCGGCCACCACCGGCCGAACCGGCGCCGGGACCAGAGGGCGAGCATCAGGCCGAGGCCGGCGACCATGGCGGCGTCGAGGGCGTAGATCGGCCAGGTGGAGCCGGCGCCGAGGGTGGCATCGAGTCCGTAGAAGAGGTAGATCGGCCCGGGGAAGGAATAGCCGAGGATGTCGCGGTAGGGCCGGATCCCCTGTGCCCAGCAGATGGCCGCGGCGGCGAAGGTGTCGAGATCGGGCCACCAGGGCCAGGTCAGATAGTGGGGGACCCAGCAGGCGAGCATGAGCAGGCAGAGCCCGGCGGTGGCGATCGGCACCAGGCGATCGGCAGCGAGGGCGGCGCAGCGGTCGAGGTCGGTGCGGGAGTCGGGGGAGGGGGGGGAATCGACACGGACCCCAGACTCGGCCGGAGAGGCCGGATCCGGGGCCCGTCCGTGGGATCGGGTGGGATGAGGCATGTCGGACCCTCCGTGGTCCTCGTCGGCGTCCCTTCCTGTTTGCGGGGGTCCGGCCGCCGACCCGGGAGGGGATCAGCGGTGGCCGTGAGGTTGAATGTACCCGAGTTCGAGCAATTTGTCGATGATCCGGTCGGCGCATTCGCTGACCGAGAGCTTGCTGGTGTCGAGGGTGACCTCGGGGTTGAGCGGGGCCTCGTACGGGTCGTCGACGCCGGTGAAGCCCATCCCCTTGCCTTCGGCGACGGCGTTGCGGGCCTTGGCGTAGAGCCCCTTGACGTCGCGCTGCTCGCAGACCTCGATCGGGGTGTCGCAGAAGACCTCGACGAAGTTCCCCTGGGACATCGCTCGGGCCTCGTCTCGGGTGCTCCGGTACGGGCTGATGACCGAGCAGAGGATCGTGCCGCCGTGCTTGGCGACCAGGCCGGCGACGTAGCCGACGCGACGGATGTTGGTGTCCCGGTCCTCCTTGGAGAAGCCGAGCCCCTTGGAGAGGTGGGTGCGGATCTCGTCGCCGTCGAGCATCGAGGCGTTGCGGCCGTACTCGGCCAGCCGCTCGGTCAGGGCGTGGGCGATGGTGCTCTTGCCCGAGCCGGAGAGGCCGGTGAACCAGATCGTCAAGCCCTGGGCGAACTTCGGCGGGTTGGTCTCGCGGAGGATCTCGGCGACCTCGGGGCGGCTGAACCACTCGGGCAGGGGGATCCCTTTGGCGAGGTAGTCGTCGCGGACCTGGGTGCCGGAGATGTTGGCGGTCCGAGCGCCCTGGGGGACCTCGTCGACGGCGCAGTAGCGGTCCTCGTCGGGCAGGTAGACCATCAACTTGAAGTCAACCATGCCCATGCCGATCTCGTCGCCGTACTTCTGCATGTACTCCTGGGCGTCATACGGCCCGTAGAAGGGCTTGCCCGAGGAGTCGTTGCCGGGGCCGGCGTGGTCCCGGCCGACGATCAGGTGGGTGCAGCCGAAGTTGCGGCGGATGATGGCGTGGAAGAGCGCCTCGCGAGGGCCGGCCATGCGCATGGCCAGCGGCAGGAGGCTGAGGACGGCGGTGTTGGGGTCGTAGTAGTCGTCGACCAGGGCTCGGTAGCAGCGGACCCGGGTGAAGTGGTCGACGTCTCCGGGCTTGGTCACGCCGACGACCGGGTGGATCAGCAGGCCGCCGCCGACCTGAGCGGCGGCGCGCTTGGTCAGCTCCTCGTGGGCGCGGTGCAGGGGATTGCGGGTCTGGAAGGCGACGACCTTGGACCAGCCCTTCTCGGCGAAGACCTTGCGGAGCTCGGCGGGAGTCTGGCGGAGTTCGACGAAGTCGTAGTGCGGCGGGACGCGAATGACCTCGAGCTTGCCGGAGGCGTAATGGCCGGGCAGCTTGGCCAGATAGGCGACGGAGGGGTGCTTGGCGTCGGTGGTGCCGTAAGCCCCCTTGGCCTCGGCCTCCTTGTCGCAGGCGAAGACCTCCTCGACGTGGAGGAAGGCCAGCAGGTTGCCGTAGACGTCTCGGAGGGCCAGCGGCTTCCCCTCGACGACCTGCGAGGGGTCGACCGGGAGGGTCACCGGGAGCGGCCAGAGCGTGCCGTCGGCCAGCCGCATCTCGGCGACCACTCGGTCGTAGTCGGCCTTGCCCATGAAGGTGGTCAGCGGGGAGAAGCCGCCGGTGGCGAGCAGCTCGAGGTCGCAGAGGCCCCGCTCGTCGAGGGTCAGGCTGGGATAATCCTTGGCGGTCGCCCGCATCTCGGCGGCTCGGGCGTCGTCGACGATCAGGTTGACCAGCGATCCGCCGTAGGGGGTGTTCGGACCGGCGACGGGGGTTGAGGCAGGAATCGTCAGGGTCTCCTTCGTTCGGGGTGGTGGCGGCGGTCGGTCGTTCGCACACGTTGTTGCGTATGATAACAGATACAAGCGAGCGGGGGCGACGCCGGATCCCGGCCGATGACCAGAATCGACGGCCCCTCAGATCACCCAGTCTCGGGGAGCGGCCCGCTCCGTGAGGTCCGCCAGGCTGATGCGGTCAAGCACGGCCTGCTCGGCGCGGCGGACCTCCTCCCAGACCGACGTCAGGGCCCTCGCCTCGGGGTTCTGGGGCTCCCTCGGGTGCTCCTCGGGCCCGTCAATCGCCATCAGGACCTCGGCGATCGAGATCCGGTCCGGAGGACGGGTCAGGCGGTAGCCTCCCGAGGCCCCCCGGACGCTGGAGACGAGTCCCGCACCCTTCAGATAAAGCAGGATCTGCACGAGGTACCGTTCGGGGATCCCCTGCGCCTCGGAGATCTCCCGGATGCGCATCGGCGGCTCTTCTGGCCGGTGTCGGGCCAGGGCGAGCATGGCGAGGCAGGCGTATTCGGCCTTGGCGGAGCGCTTCATGAGGGCGGAGGAGATCAGAGAGCAACCAACAACCGGCGGTGGGGAGGCGAAGGATCAGGTTGCGTTCGGGGCCGCCTCCTGAGGCGGCCTCCCCGATCCGGCGTGGCGGGCCGGGGAGGAGCCATGCCCTGATGCCGCCAGCCCGTCACGAACGGAAACGCCCCGTCAGAGCTGGCTGCTGTCGAGGGAGTGGAGGCCGCACTCGGTCTTGGCCTGGCCGGCCCATCGGCCGGCGCGTTCGTCGGTCTCCCCCTCGGCGACGGGCCGGGTGCACGGCCAGCATCCGATCGAAGGATACCCCTGATCGTGCAGGGGATTGTACGGCACCTTGTTGGCGACGACGAACGCCCAGACGTCGCGTCGGGACCAGCGGAGCAGCGGGTTGACCTTCACCAGGTCGAACTTCCGGTCCCAGCCGACGAGGCTCGCCCGGGCCCGGTGCTCGGACTGGTCGGCCCGGATGGAGGAGATCCAGGCATCGTAGCCGACGACCGCCCGGCGCAGGGGGACGATCTTCCGCTCGAAGCAGCAGCGATCCGGATCGGTCGCGTAGACGGGCCCGCCGTTGCTCTCCTCGAACTGCTCGACCGTAGTGTCGGCCCGGACCAGCTCGACTTCGATGCCGTAGCGCTCGGCGATCCGGTCTCGGAGGGCCAGGGTCTCGGGGAACTGGTAGCCCGTGTCGAGGTTGAAGACGCGGACCTGCCGATCGGGGTCGACGTGCGAGAGCATGTGCAGGATCGCGCAGCCCTCCGGGCCGAAGGCGGTGGCCATCGTCAGCCTCGGGCCGAACGTCTCGACCGACCAGCGCAGAATATCCCAGGCCGAGGCCCCGTCCAGACGACGGTTCGCCTCCTCCAGGTCAATCCTCGGCCCCGAAGCGGTCTCGACCGTCATGGCTCCTCCCTCCCCGGCTCGTCGGATCGCGAATCGTCGCAATCTTAGCCATCATCGTGATGATGGTCAACCGGCCAGACCGGGGACAAGGGGGAAGGGCGGCCCCGACCGGGGGGGAGGATCGCCGGGGAGTCGAGGGGAGGGGGGCGAGGCGGTTCCGCCTCGCCCCCGGCGGGGAGGGTCAGGCGACGGCCGGGGAGGAGGCGTCGGCGGGGACGGGGTAGTCTCGGCTGAACTCGGCGATCTGGCCTCGGACGCGGGCGGCGAGGGGCGTGTCGTCGGGGGCGTCGAGGATGGTCACGATCCAGGAGGCGACCTGGCGGATGGCGTCCTCCTTCATCCCGCGGGTGGTCAGGGCGGGGGTGCCGAGGCGGATGCCGCTGGGGTCCAGGGGCTTGCGGGGGTCGAAGGGGATCAGGTTCTTGTTGACCGTGATTCCGGCCCGGCCGAGGGCGGCCTCGGCGATCTTCCCGGTGAGGCCCTTGGTGGTGACGTCGACGAGGATCAGGTGGTTGTCGGTGCCTCCGGAGATGAGGCGGAAGCCGGCCCGGGTGAGTTCCTCGCCGAGGGTGCGGGCATTGGCGATCACCTGGGAGCAGTAGGCCTTGAAGTCGTCGGAGAGGGCCTCGCCGAAGCAGACGGCTTTGCCGGCGATGACGTGCTCCAGCGGGCCTCCCTGGAGGCCGGGGAAGACGGCGGAGTCGAGCTTCTTCGCCCAATCGGACTTGCACAGGACGATGCCGCCGCGGGGGCCTCGGAGGGTCTTGTGCGTGGTTGTGGTGACGAAGTCGGCTTCGGGGACGGGGTTCGGGTGCAGGCCGGCGGCGACGAGGCCGGCGATGTGGGCCATGTCGACGAAGAAGACGGCGCCGACCTCGCGGGCGACCTCGGCGATCCGGTCGAACTCGATGATCCGGGAGTAGGCGCTGGCGCCGGCGAGGATCAGCTTGGGCTTGTGCTCCCGGGCGAGGCGGGCGATGGCGTCGTAGTCGATCCGCTCGGTCTGGCGGTCGAGGCCGTAGCCGATCGTGTTGTACCAGCGGCCGGAGTAGTTCAGCGGCATGCCGTGGGTCAGGTGGCCGCCGTGGGCGAGGTCCATCGCCAGCACCGTGTCGCCGATCTCCAGGCTGGCGAAGTAGACCGCCATGTTGGCCGAGGCACCGGAGTGGGGCTGGACGTTGGCGTGGTCGGCCCCGAAGAGGGTCTTGGCGCGGTCGATGGCGAGGCGCTCGACGGTGTCGACGTGCTCGCAGCCGCCGTAGTAGCGTCGGCCGGGGAGCCCCTCGGCGTACTTGTTCGTGAGGACCGACCCGACCGCTTCCATGACGGCTCGGCTCGTGTAGTTCTCCGAGGCGATCAGCTCCAGCTCGTCGCGTTGGCGGCGCTCCTCGGCGGTGATGGCCTCGAAGACGTCGGGGTCGCGGTCGGGGAGGGTGCGGGACATGCGGGGTCTCCGGCTGGCTAGGAGGCGCGGATGCGGTCGGCCGATCTCGGTCCTGTCGCATCCCGGGCGAGGGCGAGATCCGGGTTGGTTGGGGGCGGCGGCGATCGTGGTCAGCGGGAGCGCTCGGCCATCCAGGAATAGGACCAGGTGAAGGTCGATTCTCCTGGCGAGACGAGGGCGGCGGCCTGGACCTGGACCCCCCGTCGGCCGGCCTCCCGGAGGCCGACTCGGGCGGGGGGGGCGGCCTCGAAGCAGAGCGAGAGCGATCCCGGGGAAAGGTCCCAGCGGATGGAGGACGGGTCGGCGGCTCGGAGGTTCCCCGGAGGCAGGTCAACCGCGTAGGTGCTGGCGAGCGCGACGATCTCGGATCGGCAGCGGTCGGCGACCTCGACCGAGACGAGGACGCCCGAGTTCGACTCCCGGAGGGTGAAGGCGGCCGAGGTGTGGTGGGGTCCGACCTGGCCGAGGAGCAGGGCCCGAACCGCCTCGGGATCGTCGGCAGGGCGGAGGGCGTGAATCTGCTGAAAGGCCGGGCTGACGAGCCGGGAGGGGTCGGCCGCTCCCTCGATGGAGGAGGCGAGCGAGGTTTCCGACGAGCCGTCGTCGAGCTCGAGGGCGTGGGTCCAGCGGTCGTCGAGCCATCGGAAGACCAGCCGGAACCCGGAGGCAAGCAGGGCGAGGCGGCCTTCGGACTCGTCGATCGTGGGCATCGCGGGTGGGCAGCGGATTCGGGGAAGGCGGGAAGCGATCGCCCCGGAGGAAGAGCCCTCCGGGGCGATCGGAGAAGGGGATCAGGAGGTCGGGGCGGCCTCTCCCTGCTCGAGCTTCATGCGGAGGTAGGCCTCGATGAAGCCGTCGAGGTCGCCGTCGAGCACGGCGCGGGGGTTGCCGACCTCGAAGCCGGTGCGGAGGTCCTTCACGAGCTGGTAGGGCTGCAACACGTAGTTGCGGATCTGGCTGCCGAAGCTGATCTCCCCCTTCTCGTCGTACATCTTGGCGTACTCGGCCTCGCGCTTCATCTCCTCCATCCGGATGAGCTTGGCCTTGAGTAGCGCCATGGCGTTGTCGTCGTTCTTGAACTGCGACCGTTCCGATCGGCTCTCGGCGGTGATGCCGGTCGGGATGTGCCGGTAGCGGACGCCCGACTCGGTCTTGTTCTGGTGCTGGCCGCCGGGGCCTCCGCAGCGGAAGACCTCGCGTTCGAGGTCGCAGTCGCGGATCTCGACGGTGATCGTGTCGTCGACCTCGGGCAGGACGTCGACGGAGGCGAACGACGTTTGGCGGCGGGCCTGGGCGTCGAACGGGCTGATGCGCACCAGGCGGTGCACGCCGGCCTCGCTCTTAAGGTAGCCGTAGGCGAGGTTGCCGATGATGTGCAGCGTGGCCATCGAGATCCCGGCCGAACCGCCATCCTCGCGGTCGGTGATCTCGACTTTGTAGCCGTGCGACTCGGCCCACATCATGTACATGCGCAGGAGCATCTCGGCCCAGTCGCAGGCCTCGGTGCCGCCGGCTCCGGCATGGATGGTAACGTAAGCGTTGCGGTGGTCGTTGGGGCCGGAGAGCATCGAGCGGAGCTCGAAGGCGTCGAAGTCCTTGCGGGCGCGCTCGGTGGCCTGCCTCAGCTCCTCGTCGAAGGAGTCGTCGCCGGCCTCCTCGCCCAGCTCGATCATGGCCTCGAGGTCATCCCCCTGGGCGATCAGCTCCTCGAAGGGCTTGATCACGGAGTTGAGCGTCTTCAGCTCGCCGATGACGGCCTGCGCCTTCTCCTGGTCGTTCCAGAAGTCGGGCTGGCCCATCCGCTGCTCGAGCTCGTCGCGCCGGGCTTGCTTGTCGCCCAAGTCAAAGAGAGTCTCGCAGATGGACGATCCGGTCGATCACGAGGCGGGCTTCGCGCTTCAGGTCGGCATCCATCGGGGGGACGCTCCGGGGGCTCGCTGGTGGTGTGGGTCGATCGCCGAGTCGGCTCGACGTTAGGATTGTACGGCGCCGGTCGGGAGGGGAACAGGCGAACTGGCCGAGGAGGCCGTTCCGCCGATCGGGGAGGGGGGATTGGCCCGGGAGAGGGGCCGTGGCGATCATGTCGGCTCCGGGAGAAGAGACGGGGCAGGTCGGGTGTGCCGGCGAGGTCGGAAGACTGGCGCCGTCGCCAACGGGAGGGCTCCACGTCGGCCACTCGAGGACGTTCCTGGTGGCCTGGCTGATGGCCAGGAGAGCCGGGGGGAGGGTCGTGTTCCGGGTCGAGGACATCGACGCCTCCCGGGTCCGCCCCGGGATGGCCGAGCAGGCGATGGCCGACCTGCGCTGGCTTGGGATCGACTGGGACGAGGGTCCGGACGTGGGGGGGCCCCACGGGCCCTATCTCCAGTCGGAGCGGTTCGATCGGTTCGAGGCCGCGCTGGACCTCCTGAAGCGGGCCGAGCTGGTCTATCCCTGCACCTGCTCCCGGTCGGAGATCCGTCGGGCCGCCTCCGCTCCTCACCTCGGGGAGGAGGGGCCGGTCTACCCGGGGACCTGCGCCGAGCGGTCGGCGGGAGACGCCCGGTTGATCCGAGACCGGCCGTTCGCCTGGCGGTTCCGAGCCGGGGAGGAGCCGGTGGCCTGGGACGACCTGTTCCGGGGCCGGCTGGAGATGGTCCCCTCGGCCATTGAGGGGGATTTCGTTGTCGGCCGCTCCGACGGCTCGCCGTCATATCAACTGGCGGTGGTGGTCGACGACGCGGCGATGGGGGTCACGCAGGTCATCCGGGGAGACGACCTGATCTCCAGCACGCCGAGGCAACTGCTGCTGTACCGGGCTCTCGAGCTGGTGCCTCCCCGGTTCGGGCATGTTCCGCTGGTCCTCGGGCCGGATGGCCGTCGGCTGGCGAAGCGGGACGAGTCGATCAAGCTGTCGACCCTTCGCGAGGGGGGGATGGACCCGAGGAGGCTGGTCGGGTGGATCGGAGAGACGCTGGGGATGGGAAGCGGGGAGCCGGCGTCGCCGTCGGAGTACCTCCGGCGATTCGAACCGGACTTGGTGCCGGAGGGGCCGGTCGCCTTTGATCGCTCGGCGATCGAGCAGTGAGGGCTCGGAGCGGCCCGCGACTTGCACCGGGGCCGGGCACAAGACCGGGGAGCGGGATGCCCCCGAGGGTCGATTGCCGTCCAGGCCGAGACATTCCATGTCGATCATCGTCACGCCGGAAGAGCGTCGGTCGCTCCGTAGTCACCTCCGCGAGCACTTCGGCTTCAGGAGGTTCCGAGCCGGGCAGGAGGAGGCCGC
Organism: Tautonia sociabilis; assembly: GCF_003977685.1. GTDB lineage: Bacteria > Planctomycetota > Planctomycetia > Isosphaerales > Isosphaeraceae > Tautonia > Tautonia sociabilis. The sequence goes on from NZ_RYZH01000001.1 coordinate 130,134, forward strand.
CGCCTCGGCCCTGAAGGGCAAGGACACCGTGGTGGTGATGCCCACCGGGTCGGGCAAGAGCCTCTGCTACCAGCTCCCCGGGCTGGCGATGGAGGGGACGACCGTCGTCGTCGGCCCGCTGCTGGCCCTGATGAAGGACCAGGCCGACGCGCTGGCGAGGCGAGGCTTCCCGGTGGCCGAGGTCAACAGCTCGCTCAACGACCGGCAGTCGCGACTGGCCGAGGAGGCGATCGAGGTCGGCCTGCCGGAGTTCGTCTTCACGACCCCCGAGCGGATGGCCGACCCCGCGTTCCGAGCCGTGCTCAAGCGGCGGCGGCTCGATCTGTTCGTGATCGACGAGGCGCATTGCATCAGCCAGTGGGGGCACGACTTCCGGCCGGACTACCTCGACCTCGGGCTCGCCATCGCCGACCTCGGGCATCCCCCGGTCCTGGCGATGACGGCGACGGCGACCCCGGAGGTGATCGACGACATCGTCGAGTCCCTGGGCATCCCCGACGCGGAGCTGGTCCACACCGGCTTCGACCGGCCGAACCTGGGACTGTCGGTCATCAATGCCGCCGGGGCCGAGGCGAAGCAGAACGCACTGCTGCACCTGCTCCAGGAGGCCGAGGGGGTGGGGATCGTCTATTGCGCGACGGTGAAGGCGGTGGACGAGCTCTCGGAATTCCTCGGAGGACTCGGGCTGCCGGTGGCGTCGTACCACGGGAGGATGCCGCTCCGGAAGCGGGTCGAGGCGCAGGATCGATTCATGCGGGGGGAGGTCCGGGCGATGGTCGCCACGAACGCCTTCGGCCTGGGGATCGACAAGCCGGACATCCGGTTCGTGATCCATTATCACCTGCCAGGGACGCTCGAGGCGTACTACCAGGAGTTCGGCCGGGCCGGCCGGGACGGCGAGCCGGCCCGAGGCATCCTGATCTACGACCCAGCCGACCGCGCCTTGCAGTCGTTCTTCCGGGGGAGGATGCCCGACGCCGAGGACCTGGTGAATGCCCACCACACCCTCTCCCGATGGGAGGACGAGCCAGGAGGGCCGACCCTCTCGGAACTCCTGAAGATCAGCCCGCTCTCGAAGACCCGGCTCCGGGTTTGCCTGGGCCTGCTGGAGCGGTTCGGCCTGGTGAGTCGGGAGCCGGGCCGGCGCTATCGGCTCTCGCGTCGCGAGCTCTCGCTGGGGGAGGCCACCCGGATCGCCTCCCGGTTCCGGGAGCGGGAGGAGCGGGGCATACTGAAGCGGCACCAGATGACCGAGTACGCCGAGTCCCGGTCGTGCCGGTGGGGGACCCTGCTGGACTACTTCGGCAACGAGGACGTGCTGGGCGGGCCTTGCGGGCGCTGCGACCGCTGCGAGGGGACGGGTCCGGCGTAGGGGACCGCCCCGAGCCGGATTGGGGAGGGGCGCTGTGGCCCGGGCCGAGCGATCGGTGGTAGACTGGGGACCTTGCCGCGAGGCCCGACCCCCGGGGGGAGCCGAGGTTGTCGGAACCCCCGCCGGCCCCACCCCGATCGAGTGCCATGGCCGTCGCCCAGTCCGTCGACATCTCCGAATCCCTCCGAGCCGAGCTGGCCCGGGCCGTCGGCCCGGAGAACCTGCTGCACCACCGCGACGAGCTGGTCGTCTACGAGTGCGATGGCTACGTCATCGAGAAGAACGTGCCCGACGTGGTCGTCTTCCCGACCTCGACGGAGCAGGTCGTCGCGGTGGTCCGGCTCTGCAACACGTACGACGTGCCCTTCGTCCCCCGAGGGGCGGGCACGAGCCTGGCCGGCGGCACGCTGGCCGTCGGCGGCGGGGTGATGATCTGCCTGACCCGCATGAAGCGGATCCTGGAGATCAACACCCGGGACCGCTACGCGGTGGTCGAGCCGGGTGTGGTCAACGTCTGGCTGACCCGGGCGCTGGCCGGCTCGGGGTTCCACTACGCCCCGGACCCGTCGAGCCAGACCGCCTGCACGATCGGCGGCAACGTGGCGACCAACTCGGGAGGACCGCACACGCTCAAGTACGGCGTGACGGTCAACCACGTCCGAGGGGTGGAGCTCGTCCTGCCGGATGGCCGCGTAGTCGAGATCGGCGGCAAGGCCGAGGACACTCCCGGGCTGGACCTGGCCGGCCTGGTCGTGGGGAACGAGGGGACCTTCGGCGTCGTCACCAAGGTCATCGTGAACCTGACGAGGGACCCGGAGGCCGGCCGGACCTTCCTGGGCGTCTTCGAGTCGGTCGACCAGGCGACGGAGACGGTCAGCGGCCTGATCGCCGCGGGGATCGTGCCGGCGGCGCTGGAGATGCTCGACACGCTGATGATCCAGGCCCTCGAAGAGGCCTTCGGCTTCGGCTTCCCGACCGACGCCGGCGCCGTGCTGATCATCGAGGTCGACGGCCTCGAGGCCGGCCTGGAGCATGAGGCGGAGGCGGTGGCCGAGGTCGTCCGCCGCAACGGCGGGTCGGTGAAGAACGCGATCGCCTGGACGACGCGCAAGGAGCCGGAGTACGTCGCGATCTGGAAGGCGAGAAAGTCGGCGTTTGGGGCCATCGGCCGGCTGAGCCCGACCTTCTGCACGCAGGACGGCGTGGTCCCTCGGACGAAGCTGCCGCACATCCTGCGTCGGATCACCGAGATTGGCGCGAAGAACGGGCTGCGGATCGCCAATGTCTTCCACGCCGGCGATGGCAACATCCACCCGATCCTCCTGTTCGACGAGCGCGACCCGGCCCAGGTGCGCCGGGTGCTCGACGCCAGCCACGAGATCCTGGAGGAGTGCATCGCCTGCGGCGGCAGCGTGACGGGGGAGCACGGCATCGGCGTCGAGAAGATGGAGTTCATGCCCAGGCTGTTCTCTCCCAGCGACCTGGCGGCGATGGTCGCCCTGCGGGAGGTGTTCAACCCCCAGGGGCGGTGTAGCCCCGGCAAAATGCTGCCGATCGGTGTTGGCTGCATCGAGCGCAAGAGCCCCGGCCGGCACGCGCCGGCCTGACCGGGCAGGGCCTCCGGTGTGTCCTCCAGGCGAGGAGGCGTCGTGAGCAAGCGTCCGAGGATCCCCAGGAGGAGGCACGTCCCCGGCACGTTCCGGCCCTTCGAGCGCAAGGGGCCGGATCCGAAGGCCGAGGAGCAGCGGATCGTCCTCTACCTGCCGATCGCCGCCCTGGACCGGGCCGAGCGGCAGGCGATGCTCGCCGGGGTCGAATCGGTGCAACGCTACTGCGAGGCGCTGCTGATGAGGGCGATCGAGGCTCAGGATACCCTGGACCGCGACCAGTCCGACCAGTCCCGCCGGGGACGGCTGGATCGCCTGCTGGCGATCGCCGACGATCCGGACTATCTGGTCGAATGGACCGCCTCGCTCCGGAGGCCTCCCGGCGGGGGGACCCCCTCCCCAATCGCCAGGGTTCCCGGCGACGGCGACAGCGACAGAGACGGCGAGGCTGAGGCTGAGGCGGGAAGGCCGTCACCGGAGGCGATCGTGGAACGTCCGGCCGCCGAGGTCATCTTCCACCACGCCGGCCTGCTCGGCGACTCCCCCGGCGGTTTCCTGACGCTGCTGCGGGCCGGGGCGCCGATCCCGGCGGAGATCGGCCGCGAGCTGATGCGGGCACTGGTCGACCTGGAGGTCGAGCATCGGGGGGCCTCCCTCCTCGATCGCGGGCTCTCCTACGCCCTGCATAAGCTCGCCTTCGAGGGGCAGGTGCTGGCAACCGAGGCGGGAGTGAGCGTGGACGAGGAGACGGTGGATCTGCTTCGGCTGGTCCAGGAGGGGGTCGATCGGGTCCTCTCGGGCCAGGACATCCGGTACTATTCCTCTTCATGAACCGCCGCCGCCCCGCCCCCCGCCCTCGACCGGCCGTCTCCCGCACCGCCTCGGCGTCGCCGATGCCGATGCCGATGCCGATGCTGCCGCTGCTGGCTCAGTTGACGCTGCATTACGAGCAGCCGTTGGCCCTGGCCAGCATCGTGCTGCTGGCGGCCTTGCTGATGGGGGCGGTGCTGGCGATCCGGATGCTCCGGCAGCGGGCCAGCCGCCTGCGCGAGGAGCTGCGCGCCCAGTCGTTGCAGCGGGACCGAGCCGAGGACGCCTGGCTGGCCTCCGAGGCGTTCTACCACTCGCTCGTCGAGAATCTGCCGCAGAACATCTTCCGCAAGGATGCCCAGGGGCGGTTCACCTTCGCCAACCGGCGGTTCTGCGCCTCGCTCGGCCGCACGCTGGAGGAGATCCAGGGGAAGACCGACCGCGACTTCTACCCCGAGGCGCTGGCCGAGAAGTACCGCCGGGACGACCTCCGGGTCATGCGGACCGGAGAAGTCGTGGAGGATGTGGAGGCCCACGTCACCAGCGAGGGGGAGATCCGCCGGGTCCAGGTGACCAAGTCGCCGCTGCGCGACCCCTCCGGGCGGGTCGTTGGCCTTCAGTGCATCTTCTGGGACGTGACCGAGCAGTACCGCACCCTGGAGGCGCTGGCCGCCAGCGAGGAGCGGTTCGCGCTGGCCGTCCGGGGGACCAACGACGGCCTCTGGGACTGGGATCTCCGCACCAACGACACGTATTACTCCCCCCGCTTCAAGGAACTGCTCGGCTTCGGGGAGGACGAATTCCCCCACCGGATCGAGACCTTCCTGGAGTACCTCCACCCGGAGGATCGGCATCCGGTGCGCCGGGCGGCGGCCCGGCACCTGAAGGACCGGGAGCCGTTCGTGGTCGAGTATCGCCTCCGGACCAAGACCGGGCCGTACCGCTGGTTCCTCGCCCGGGGCCAGGCGGTCTGGGACGAGAGCGGCCGGCCGATCCGCATGGCCGGCTCGATCAGCGACATCCACGACCGCAAGATGGCCGAGGACCTGCTCCGGGCCCAGAACCAGTTGCTCCAGGAGATGGCCCAGTCCGAGCGCCGGGCGCTAGAGGAGCGCGAGCAGGCCCAGAGTCGGATGGTCGAGTCGGCCAAGCTCGCCGGGCTCGGGCAGCTCGTCGCCGGGGTGGCGCACGAGATCAACAACCCGCTGGCCTTCGTCGGCAACAACGTCGCGGTATTGCAGCGCGACCTGGGGGAGCTGCACCAACTCCTGCGGCTCTATCGCACGGCCGACGGGCTGATCGATGAGCACGCCCCTCAGCTGGCGGCGGAGATCCGGCGCTACTGCGAAGAGATTGACGTCGATTACACGCTCGAGAATCTCGGCGGCCTGCTCCAGCGGACCCGGGACGGCCTCCGCCGGATCCACGACATCGTCAAGGACCTCCGCGTCTTCGCCCGGCTCGACGAGGGGGAACTAACCGAGGTGGACCTGAACTCGGGGATCGAGTCGTCGGTGAACATCATCCTCGGATATGCCAAGAAGCAGCAGGTCGAGATCATCCGGGAACTGGGGGAGCTGCCGCCGGTGCAGTGTCACGCGGCGAAGATCAATCAAGTTTTAATGAACTTGATCGTAAACGCGATCGATGCCTGCGAGCCCGAGGGCCGGGTCATCATCCGCTCCCGCTCCTGTCCGGGGGAGGAGGGGGTCCGCATCGAGGTGATCGACGACGGCTGCGGCATCGACGAGACGATCCGGGACCGGATCTTCGACCCGTTCTTCACGACCAAGCCGGTCGGCATCGGCACGGGGCTGGGGCTGTCGATCAGCTACGGCATCATCCAGGACCACGGCGGGACGATCGAGGTTTCCTCCCAGCCGGGGGAGGGGTCCTGCTTCACCATCCGCTTGCCCTTGCGGCCCCCCTCCCGGCCCTCCCTCAAGGCGGCGGAGCCGGCGGGCTCGGCCTCCTCCCCGCATCCGACCCTCGCGTCCCCTCCGGAATCGCCCCGATGAACTGGCCCGACTCCCCGAACGACACTCCCCTCGGCGACGGCCGCTTCGCCTCGGCCGTCGAGCGCCCGACCGACCGCCAGGAGCTGGCCGACGCCCTCGGCCGACTGGCCGCCGAGGGCATCGGCCTCTACCCGCAAGGAGGCCGGACGGCGCTGGAGTGCGGCGGCATCCCGGCCCGGCCCGGGGTGGCCATCGACGTGACCGGCCTCTCCCGGGTGGTCGACTACCCGGCCGCCGACATGACGATCACCGTCGAGGCCGGCCTCACCCTGGCCGAGTTGCAGCGTACCCTGGGGGCGCAGGGCCAGCGGCTGCCGCTGGAGGCGCCGGCCGCCGATCTCGCGACGATCGGCGGCGTCTTCGCCACCGACTCCAGCGGGCCTCGCCGATTCGGCAACGGCCGGCCGAGGGACCTGATCATCGGGGTCGCCTTCGCCTCCTCGAAGGGGGAGCTGGTCAAGGGGGGCGGCCGGGTGGTCAAGAACGTCGCCGGCTACGACTTGCCGAAGCTGCTCACCGGCTCGATGGGGAGTCTTGGCGTGATCGTTGAACTGACGCTCAAGACGAGGCCCCGCCCCGAGGCGACGGCGCTCTGCTGGTCGACCTGGCCGGGGATGGAGCCGCTGGAAGAAGTGCTCGGCGTCTTGAACACCTCGAGGACGCGGCCGGTCGCGCTGGAGCTGCTCAACGGCCCGGCGGCGGAGGCGGTCGCCCGACGATCGGGGCTCGACCTGCCGGCCGGCGGCGTGGTGCTCGCGGTGGGGCTGGAGGGGACCGAAACGCTCGTCTCCTGGCAGCTCGACGTCCTCGAGGCCGAGCTTGGAGGGGCGTCGGGGCTCGTCCCCGTCCGGGGATCGGACGCGGATCGGCTCTGGGGGGCCCTCACCGACCACCCGGCGGGGGGCTTGGCCCTCGGAGGAGAGGGGGAGGCCAGTTCGGCGCTCTCTTTCAAGGCGAATCTGCTGCCGTCGTCGGTCGTGGCCTTCGTCGAGTCGATCGACCCGGGCCGATGGGAGGTGCAGAGCCACGCCGGCAACGGGATTGTCTGGGGGTTGGGCCGCCCGGGGATCGAGGTCGACCGGCTGGCGGAGGATGTGACCCGCCTCCGGGAGGCGGCGGTGTCGGCCGGGGGGAACCTGATCCTCCCCCGCTGCCCGACCGACCGGAAGCCTTCCCTGGGCATCTGGGGGGCACCCCGGGGAGACTGGGAGCTGGCCCGGATGGTCAAGCGGGCGATCGACCCGGCCGGGGCGATGAACCCGGGCCGCTTCCTCTGATACAATCGACCCCTGACCGTCGGCCGACTCCCGCCCCGCCCCGCCCGGATTGGACCCGATCCGATCGAACGCACGACCCTCCCGATTGCGAGCCGAGCCATGACCACCGTCGCCTCTCCGAATCGGCCGGACTCGGCCCCCGAGCCGGGACCGGGCCCGGCCCCCTCCGGCCTCTCCCGGCCGACCGACGCTGGCGTCGACCTGGACTGGCTTGCCTCGAAAATCAACTACCGCCGGTTCCAGGAGTGCGTCCACTGCGGGCTCTGCACGGCAAGCTGCCCGACCTACGTCGAAACCGGCAACGAGAACGACAGCCCCAGGGGACGCATCTACCTGATGCGGTCGGTGGTCGACGGCCGGATGGCGGCGAGCGACCAGGTCCGCCGGCATTTGGACCTGTGCCTCGACTGCCGGGCCTGCGAGTCGGCCTGCCCCTCCGGGGTGAAGTACGGGCAATTGATCGAACCGTTCAAGGTCGCCCTGCGGCAGACGGCCCCTCCGGGACGGAGGAGCTGGCTGCAAGCGATGATCCTCCGCCACCTGTTCCCCTACAGCAATCGCGTGCGGCTGGCCCTGGCCCCCGCCCGGCTCTTGCAGCGGGTCGGCGCGCTGGACGCGGCGGAGACGCTTGGCCTGACCAGGCTGCTACCGCCGACGTTGCGCCGGATGCAGGCGATGCTCCCCCGGCTCTCCGGCCGAGGGAGGAAGCTGCCGGAGGTCCTGCCGCCGATCGGGCCGAAGCGGGCCCGGGTGGCGCTGTTCCTCGGATGCGTCGCCGACGCGATGTTCCCGGACACCAACGCCGCGACCGCCCGAGTGCTGCAACGCAACGGCTGCGAGGTGGTCATCCCCCGCTCCCAGGCCTGCTGCGGGGCGATCCACTACCACTCGGGCATCGAGGGGCCCGCCTTCGACCTGGCCCGGGCCAACCTCCGGGCCTTCGACCTCGACTCGGTCGACGCCATCATCGTCAACGCCGCCGGCTGCGGAGCGATGCTCAAGGACTACGGCCACCTCCTCCCGGAGGCCGATCGCGCCCTCGGGGCGAAGTTCGCCGCCAAGGTGAAGGACATCTCCGAGTTCCTCGTCCAGCTCGGGCCGATTCCGCCGTCCCACCCGGTGTCGTATTCCCGAGTCACCTACCACGACGCCTGCCACCTGGCGCACGCCCAGAAGATCCGGTCGCAGCCGAGGCAACTGCTGGAACTGATCCCCGGCCTGGAGCTGGTGCCCCTGGAGGAGACGGAGATCTGCTGCGGAGCCGCCGGGACGTACAACCTGACCGAGCCGGAGATGTCCGAGCGGCTCGGGAGGCGGAAGATCGAGCACATCCTCGCCTCAGGGGCCGAGGCGGTCGTCACGGGCAACGTGGGCTGCATCCTCCAGATCGCCCGGAAGGCGAAGGAAGCCGGCAGCTCGATCCAGGTGGAGCACCCGATCGATCTGCTCGACCGGGCCTACAAGGGGACTGGCTGAGGGAGGGAAAGCCGGAAGCGATCCCCCGAGCCCGGCGTGAATGACCGGACCCCGGGCGCTCGGTTCCCTCAGCGACGGGCTCAAGGGCGGCAAGACCCCCTCCGATCGGTCCTCCCGCTCGCATCGCTTCGATCCGATCATCGGCCCTCAGGACCGGCCGGTTCCCGGACCTTCGGGGTCGTCGATGACGGGGGGAGCGGGCTCCTCGGCCGGGGCCTCCGGCTCGGCCAAGGGTTCCGGCGCGGGAGGCAGGTCCTCCAGGTCTCGGGGAGGGCTGAGATTGAAGGGGACGGGCCCGTCCTCGGTGCCGAACGGGGTGCCGGCGCCGTCGGCGGCGTTGGCCTCCCCGGAAGCAGGGTCGGGGGCGTCGGGTCGGGAATCGTCGGCCCCGGGCCCGACTGGGGGGGAGGAGGCGTTCCCCTCTCCGGCTCCAGCACCGGCTCCGGCTCCGGGAGCAACGGCGTCGAGGTCGGGGGCCTCGACTGGGGCGGCGGCGTTGCTGCAACCCATCAGGGCGAGCATCGGCAGGGTGAAGAGGAGGTTCGGGCGACGCATCGGGTCGTCTCCAGGGGAGAGAGGGAACGCCCGGCCGGCTCAGGGGACGGGGACGGGGACGGGGGAGCGACCGGCGTCCGGTTCCGTCGAGAGCCGGCGGAGGACGGCGTCGATCAGGTCGGCGAGCCGGCCTCCGACGGCGAGGCTCGCCTCGATCACCTCGGCGTGGGAGAGGGGAGCCGGGCTGATGCCGGCGGCCCAGTTGGTGACGATGACCAGGCCCAGCACCTCCAGGCCGCTGTGACGGGCGACGATCGCCTCGGGGACCGTGGACATGCCGACCACATCGGCGCCGAGGGCTCGGAGCATCCGAATCTCGGCCGGTGTCTCGTAGTTCGGCCCGGGCATGCAGGCGTAGACCCCCTCGGGCAGAACGAAGCCGAGCCGGGCGGCTTCCTCCCGGGCCAGCGACCGGAGCCGGGAGGAGTAGACCTCGGAGAGGTCCAGGAAGCGGGGGCCGAGCCGGTCGTCGTTGCGGCCCCGCAACGGGGAAACCCCCATGAGGTTCAGGTGGTCGGACAGGCAGACGATCGAGCCGGGTCCGAGGTCGTCCCGGATCCCTCCGGTCGCCGCCGTCAGGATGACCCGGGGAACTCCCAGCCGGTGCAACACCCGAATGGGGAAGGTCACGCATTCCAGGTCGTGCCCTTCGTAGTGGTGGAACCGGCCCTGGAACATGGCGACGCGCAGGCCGCCGATGCCGCCGATGAGCAGCCGTCCGGGGTGGCCGGCGACCGTGGTCATGGGGAAGTGGGGCAGCTCGGCATAGGGCATCGCGACCGGATCCGACAGGCGGTCGGCCAGCCCTCCCAGCCCCGAGCCGAGCACGACGCCGGCGCCAATCGGACCCGGGGCCCGGCCGGCGATGACGTTGGCGGCCTCGGAGGCCCGGGTATAGAGCATCGTCGTCCTCACGAGAGCAGCGTCCCCGCGATGCTGGCGGAAAGGAAGTTGGCCAGGGTGGCCGCGAGCAGCGCCTTCAACCCAAGCCTCGACAGGTCGGTGCGACGCTCGGGGACCAACGCCCCGATCCCGCCGACCTGGATGCCGATGGAGCTGAGGTTGGCGAAGCCGCAGAGGGCGAACGTGGCGATTGTCGCCGATCGGGCATGCAATTGCGAGGTCGCCTCGCCGAGCAGGCCGTAGGCGACCAGCTCATTGAGCACCAGGCGAGCGCCCAGTAGACCGCCCACCTCGACGCAATCGCTCCACGGCACCCCCATCAGCCAGGCCGACGGCGCCAGGAGCACCCCCAGGATCCCCCCCAGCGACAGCCCCTCCAGCGGCAGCCGGCCGCCGGACCACCCGGCCACGGCTCGGCCAAATGCCCCGAGCCCGGCGTCCACCAGAGTGATCAGCGCGATGAAGGTGATCAGCACCGCCGCGATGTTCAGCGCCAGGTGGAGCCCCTCCCGGGTTCCCCGGGCGGCGGCGTCAATGACGTTGGCGTCCTTTGGGGTCGCGTCGGCGTCGACCCGGCCGAGCGTCTCGGGCAGGCCGGTCTCGGGGACAAGGATCTTGGCCAGGACGATCGAGGCGGGAGCGTTCATCAGGATCGCCGTGAGCAACGCGCCGGGATCGGCACCGGCCTCGATGTAGGCACCCAGCACGCCTCCGGAGACGAGCGCCATGCCGGAAACCATCACCACCATCAACTCCGATCTCGTCAGACCGGCCAGGAACGGTCGGATCGTCAGCGGGGCCTCCGTCTGGCCGAGGAACAGCGAGGCGGCCACATTGAGCGACTCGGCCCCGCTCGACCCAAGCAGCCGGGCCATTCCCCAGGCGAAGCCTCGGACGACAAGCTGCATTAGGCCGATCTGGTAGAGCACCGCGAACAGCGCCGCCACGAAGATGACCGTCGGCAGGACCCGGAAGGCGAACACGAAGCCGGCCGGCCCTGCCGGGTCGACCAGGGTCGGCCCGAAGACGAACTCGGCGCCGGCGATGGCGCAGTTCAGCACGACCACGACGAACTCCGACGCCGCCTTCATCCCCTGGCGTCCGCTCGGGACGAGGATCAGCAGCAGCCCGAGCCCGACCTGGAGCATCAGCCCGGGCGCGACCGTCCGGATGGAGATCGCCCGGCGATTCTCGGAAAACAGCACGGCCACGCCGAGGATCGCGGCGATCCCCAGCAAGCTCCGGAACCGGCCGGCGCCGATTGGATCGGGCTCGGGGACCGGGTCAGCAGGAGTCCCGGCCGCCGCGGGGGGATCGCCCGCCTCGGGGTCGTCTTGCGGAGCGGGTCGACCGGCCGAGGCCCCCGCCGCGATCAGGGCGACGAGCATCGGCAGGATCAGCAGCGACGATCGGGGCATAGGCGTTCCTTCGGGCGAGGGGCAGGGGCCCGGGCCGGGCGGCGGGGGGCCATCAGAGGTCCTCGTCAGCAACGATGGCGAGGCCGGGGATCAGCGCCTCGTAGTCCCGGACGGTGCCGCCGTCGAGCATGCACTCGATGATCTGGCGGCCGAGCGGGTCGAGGTCGGGGACGAGGTAGTTGGCCAGCTCCTTGCGGAAAAAGTCGGTGAGGATGGCGGCTCCGGCGTCGTAGCCGTCCTCGCCGACCTCCTTCTGGCGGTCGACCTGGAGGAAGATGGGGGGGATGTCCTGGCCTTCGATCACCAGGCTGTTCAACGCGTACCCCAGCAACGGGCAGCGGGCCGGGGTGATCTGATCGGGGTCGAACGGGTCGGGGCCGCGGCGGGCGAGGTAGTCGCGGGCGATCCACTGGCCCATGAAGCCGACCTTCCAGCCGCCGATGTGCTGGTTAGGGATCAGCACGTGGCGCATCCGGCGGCCCTCCCGGAACTGGGTGAGCAGCAGGTTCGCTTGGTCGACCCGGCGGCCGGTGGCGAAGGGCCAGTAGGAGCCGACCCCCTCGGAGCTCATCCCCTCGGTCTGCACGATGCTCGGGTTCGCATGCCCCCGCGGGGCGACTAGCCTCCAGAGCCACGACAGGGCCGGCGGCAGGACGTGGAACAGGCCGATGATGCCGTAGCTGGGGGCCTGCCGGGAGCAGGGGGGCGTCCGCACACCGAACGACCGCACGTCGACCCGCACCGGGCCGTTGACCACGCCGGGGATCGTCTGCCGAGGGATGACGACGCGGGGGTTCGGGCAGGGCTTGCCAGGCTCGTCCTCGATGTGCTCCCAGATCAGGGCCGTCGCCCCGGGGACGGCGCGGATGTTGAGGAACAGCAGCGGCTCCCGGGCGTTGATCGTCTGCTCCTCCAGGTGCGGGTCGACGCCGTAGCGGTCGATGTGGTTGACGCGGACGAACCAGGCGGATTCGGCGTCGATGAGCTTGAGGCGGCCGTCGCCGTCCTGGAGGCTGGGGTGGCAGAGGGCCATGTCGTCGGTGACCGGCTGAAGCTGGCAGCCCCGGGGGAGGATGAGGTGGCGCTCATCGCCGTCGGCCAGGCGGCGACCGAGCAGCAGGCGGCCGTCGCGCTCGCGGTGGATCTCCTCGAGCATCTCGCTCTTGCCGCCGCCGCTGGCCCCCTCGTGCATCACGGTCAGGCGTTTGCCGTAGGGGGTGATGATCCGGACGGTCGAGCAATGGGCCGTCACCCACTGCTCGCGCTCGCCAAGGGCGAGCAAGACGCCGTAGATGCCCTTCTTCGCGCTCGGGCCGGGGTAGAGGTTGTAGCTGAACAGCTCGTGCAGGTGCTCCAGGCGGTTGTGCACGACGACCTGCTTGCCGTCGAAGTGCGTGTGCCGGAACGGCGGGGCGACGTAGACGACGGCCCGAGGGTGGAAGTCGGGGCGGATCTCGTCGGGGCCGAGGATGCCCTGCAACAGCGCGAGGCCGAGCGCGAAGAAGCCGGCGTTGGCCGGCACTACGGCAATTGCGTCGATCCCCTTGCCGGGCACCCCGGAGATGAACGGCAAGAGGGCCAGGGGCTGCGTCTTCAGCCAGTCGAACGTCTCGGCGCGGGTCTGCTCGAAGCCGACGCCGAAGCGTTCCGCGTAGCGAGGCTTGTTGGTGGGCCGGGCGTCGCCGATGACCATGCAGTCGGGGTCGCGCCGCCTCATGTAGGGTTCGAGGTAGTTGGCGGCGATCCCGTTGTTCACCCGGCAGACCCGTGCCTCGACGACCGGGCCCCGGCCGGGGACGTCATACGCGACCTCATGCCAGCCGTCGACGGCGTCGCCCACGGCCAGCTCGGTCAGCTCGGCGACGCTGCCGGCGACCTGCCAGCCGGGGCAGGCGTCGAGGATAGCCTTGAGATCCTCGGGTACGTCGAACATGGTGAACGAGCCGGTGGTCGTTGGCATCGAAGGCGCTCCGTCGTCGGTGCCGGGGGCATCCGAGGGGCCGAGCCGCGGGAGGACCGGGCTCCGCCGCGGTCGTCCGGATGATTCGGACCGCCAGTCTAACCCGAGGGCCCCCGGGACTCATCCCCGATGCCCGTCGGCATGCCGGCTCAGAGGCGATCGACGATCAGATCGGGCACGACGACCGGCCCGTCGCCGACCTCGAACGCCGAGGCAATCTCGGCGAGCGCCCGGTCGAGCGCCGGTCCCTCGGCGTTGGCGAGCACGGTGCAGAGCGGTTCTCCCTCGGCCACCCGGTCGCCGACCTTCTTGTGCAAGAGCACCCCGACGGCGTGGTCGATGCCGTCCTCCGCCCGAGCTCTTCCGGCGCCCAGGAGCATGGCGGCCCGGCCGATCGGCCGGGCCCGGGCGGCGGTTACGACCCCCTTCCGGGGGGAGGGGACGTCTCGGAGGAGCGTCGGGACCGGCAGCAGGGTCAGGTCGTCGACCACCCTCGGGTCGCCCCCCTGGGCCTCGATGACCCGCCGGAACCGGTCCAGCGCCAGACCGTTCGAGATGGATCGGAAGCAAAGTTCCCTGGCCTCCTCCCGGGAGGCGGCGACGCCGCCGAGCACGAGCATCTCGGAGGCCAGGGCGATCGACAGGTCCCTCAGGTCGTCGGGCCCCTCCCCTCGGAGGACCCGGACGCACTCGGCGACCTCGACCGCGTTGCCGACGGCCCGGCCGAGCGGCTGGTCCATCCGGGTGATGAGGGCGACGATCTCCTTTCCCAGGCCCCGGCCGATGCGGCACATCGACTCGGCGAGGGCTCGGGCGTCGTCGAGCCGTTCCATGAAGGCGCCGTCGCCGGTCTTGACGTCGAGCACCAGGCCGTCGATCCCCTCGGCCAGCTTCTTGGAGAGGATCGAGGCGGTGATCAGCGGGATCGACTCGACGGTGGCGGTCGCGTCTCTGAGGGCGTAGAGCCGCTTGTCGGCCGGGGCGATCTCCGAGGTCTGTCCGATGAGGACGACTCCGCAGTCGGCGAGCACGCGGCGGTAGCCTGCCAGGTCGAGGTCGATCCGGAAGCCGGGGATCGACTCCAGCTTGTCGAGCGTTCCTCCGGTGTGGCCCAGGCCCCGGCCGGAGACCATCGGCACGGGGACGCCGCAGGCGGCGGCGATCGGGGCGAGGATCAGCGAGGTCTTGTCTCCAACTCCCCCGGTGCTGTGCTTGTCGATCTTCCGGCCGGGGATCATCGAGAGGTCGACCACCTCGCCCGACCGCATCATGGAGGCGGTGAGCGCCTCGGTTTCCTCCGCGTCCATGCCTCGCCAGAGGACGGCCATGAGCAGCGCGGTCCACTGGTAGTCGGGTACCTCCCCGGAGAGGAGGCCCTGGACGAGCCACCGGATCTCCGGCGGTTCGAGGCGTCCGCCTTCGCGCTTGCGGCGGATCAGGTCGACGGCTCGGATGGTCATGGGGACGCCTCGCAGGGCCCGGGTCCGGGAGGGGGGATCAGCCGGTGGCGAACTGGCGGTCGCCGGCGTCGCCGAGGCCGGGGTAGATGAACCCGATGTCGGTGAGGCGCTCGTCGATCGCACCGGCGACGATCGGCACGTCGGGCATCGCCCCGGAGAGCCGGGCGATTCCCTCGGGGGCGGCGATCAGGCAGACGAAGGTGAGCGACGGGACGCCGGAGTTCCGGAGGATCTCGCAGGCTCGGACGGCCGATCCTCCGGTGGCGAGCATCGGGTCGACGACCAGGGCGCAGCGGGCCTGGCAGCGGGAGGGAAGCTTGTTGTAGTACTCGGTCGGCTTAAGGGTGGCCTCGTCCCGAAAGAGGCCGATGTGCCAGACCTGGGCCTCGGGGATCAGGTCGAGCAGGCCGTCGGCCATGCCGAGGCCGGCCCGGAGGATGGGGACGATGGCGACCGGGCCGTCCAGCTCGACGCCGGGGGCGTCGCCCAGCGGGGTGCGGACAACGGTCGGGCGTGTGGGCAACGACGCGGTGGCTTCGACCCCCAGGATGGTCGCTAGCGAGCGGACGAGCTGCCGGAAGACCGAAGGAGGGGTGTCGGCCGCCCGCAGCATCGCGAGCTTCTGCTTGACCAGCGGGTGGGTCGATTCGGAGACCAAGGGCACGAGGCTCCCCCTTGTTGTTGCCGAGGAGTCGGTTGGTCCCCCCTGGCCGGGTGGACAGGTCCGGCCACCAGGTTACAATGAGGACGCCGGAAGGCAACCGGAGCGCGGCGCGATCGGGCGGCATCCCGGCCGCCTGGTCGGGAGAGTCAGGGAGGATTCGGAGGCCGTCGATGGCGATCGGGTTCTCGGTCCTGGCCAGCGGCTCGAAGGGGAACGCGACCCTGATCCGCCTGGGAGGGGCGAGCGTGCTCATCGACGCCGGGCTCGGACCCAGGACGCTGGACGCCCGCCTCCAGCGCGTCGGCGCCGACCGTCGGCACCTCGGCGGCGTGATGCTGACCCACACGCACGGCGACCACGCGCACGACCTGACCCTCCGCTGGATGGCCCGCCACGGCGTGCCGCTCCATTGCCACCCCGCCCACCTGGACGAGGCCGGCCACCGCCCCGGGTTCCGGGAGCTGGCCCGGGTCGGCCTGATCCGCACCTTCGACGACCGGCCGTTTCTCGTCGGCCCCGGGCTCTGGGCCGAGCCGTTCGAGCTGAAGCACAGCGGCCCGACCTTCGGCTTCCGGCTCCAGGGACGACTGGGCCGTTCGGGGAGGCCCTCCTCGATCGGCTACCTGACCGACACGGGGTGCTGGGACTCCCGGGTGGCCGACGCCCTGGCCGACGTCGACCTGCTCGGCCTCGAATTCAACCACGACGAGCAGATGGAGCGCAACTCCGGCCGGTCGCCCGCCTTGATCTGGAGGAACCTGGGGGATCGGGGCCACCTCTCGAACGATCAGGGGGCGGCGCTGCTGTCGGCCGTGCTCTCCCGGTCGGGCCCGGGGGCGGTGAGGCAGGTCGTCCTGCTGCATCTGAGTGAGGACTGCAACCGGCCGGGACTGGCCGTCCAGACGGCAACGGAGGCCCTCAAGGCGTCGGGGCGCCGGGCGTCGGTCTTCGCCGCGACGCAGGCCGCCCCCCTGTCGGACCTCTGGGTGAAACCCGCCCGGAGGCCGAGGGCTCCCTCCCCCGCCGGTTTCCCCTGGGAATCGTGACAAGACGGATCCACCATCGGGACCCCCCGGGGCCGAGGCCGTGCCCGACTACTTCGTCAGCGACGTCCACCTGAGGCTCGACCGGCCCGAGCGCTCGTCCCGGTTCTCGGCCTTCGTCCTCGGTCTGGAGGCGGATGATTCGCTGACGGTCGTCGGCGACCTCTGCGACTTCTGGTTCGCCAGCCGGCAGCTCGGGCTCGACCCGATGCGATGCCCCGGCCTGCGCTCGCTGGCGAGGTTCCGGGATCGGGGGGGCCGGCTGACGATCCTGACAGGGAATCACGACGCCTGGCTCGGCCCGTTCTACCAGGAGGCGCTGGGGGCCGAGTGGGTCGAGGGGGCCCTGGAGCGATCGAGCTTCGGCGTCCGGCTCTCGGCGGTCCACGGCCACCGGCTCGGGGCCCGATCGCCGTGGAAGGGGATGATGGAAGGCCGGGCGTTTTTGCAGGGCTTCCGGGCACTGCCCGGGCCGATCGCCCGGGGGCTGGCCGGCCGCCTGGAACGCTCGAACTCGCGGTCGCTCGCACGGACGCACCGCCGCCACCTGGTCACATACCGCTCCCATGCCCGTTCCCTCATCGACGCCGGTGCCGCCGACCTGGTGCTCCTGGGCCACGTGCACGACGTCTTCGACGAGCCGATCGGAGCCGGCAGGATGATCGTGCTCGGCGACTGGATTGGCGGGTCGAGCCACGCCCGGATCGACGATTCCGGCGTCCAGTTTGTCGCCGATCGGCCGCTGGCTTCGACGGTGCCATTGTCGGTTTTGTGAGGACGTTCCCCCCTGGACCCCGCCTTGGGCTACAATCGGGGCTGGTGACGGCACTCCCTTCGCCTGCCTCCGAACTCCCCCGTTCCTTCCCACCGAGTCGGCGCACCGGGCCTCGAACCCCCGGCGACCCTCCTCCCGGCTCCCTCCTTCGGACCCTCCGCGAGCGGATTCATGGCCAGGATCGATCACCACATCCACACCACCAGGCATTCGCCCGACAGCTTCATTGACCCCGACGACCTGATCGATCGCGCCCGGGAGGCCGGGCTCGACGGCGTCGTCATCACCGAGCACGACCGCCTCTGGGAGCCGGACGAGCTGGCCGAGTTGCAGGCCCGAGCCGGCGAGTTGACGGTGCTCTCCGGCGTCGAGGTCTCGGCCCGGGAGGGGCATTTCCTCGTCTACGGGCTGACCGACCTCGACGAGTGTCCGCCGGGAGTCCGGCTGCAGACCCTGCTGGAGGTGGTCGAGGCCCAGGGGGCGGCCATCGTCGCGGCCCACCCCTTCCGTTGGGATCAGGACTTCGAGGGGATCGTCGCGCGGCATGGTCCGGTGTTCGACGCCCTGGAGCTGGTGAGCAACAACGTCACCCCCGACATGAGGGAGCAGATCGAGGCGATGCTCGGCCGCTTCCCGAGCATGGGGGCGACCGGCTCCAGCGACGCCCACGACCCGATGACCGTGGGCTGCTACTTCACGGAGTTTCCGGGCTCGATCCGGACGCTGGCGGAGTTCGTCTCGGCGTTGAAGGCCCGATCCGGGCGGCCGAGGCATCGCCAGGGGGTGGCGCTGGTGGGCGGGCCAGTCGTTTGAGCAACCCGGAGGCGAACCGGGGCTCGGGGCGTCGGAAGCGCTCCAGCTCCCGGCTCGCGGCGGTCCAGCGGGCCCAGGAGGGCCCGGTCAGCTTCGGCATCTGCTGCTCGAACTCGGCCAGCTCCTCCGGCGTCGGCGGTTTGAAGTAGGCCCGGCAGGCGAGCCTCCGGACGGTTCGGTACGCCTCGGCCATCTCCGGAGTGTTGAACTCGTCCGGCAGTGCGTCGAGCTGGCCCAGCGCCGACCGGATCGCCAGTTTGAAGAGCTGGGCGACCCGCGGATCCTCCGGCACGACGAGCGGCCCCCGGCCGAGCGGGTTCGGCGGCTTCGGGGGGATCAGGAACGCCGGGTGCGGCCCCCGGGCCGCGAGCTGATGATAGCTCAGGTCAAGCTGAATCAGCGCCTTGACCACCGCGTCCCGGACGGCGAACCGGCCGGCGGCCAGCGACTCCCTCCTTGACTGATCAAACTGGACGGCGACCGATCCGAGCAACGCGACCAGGGCGATCGCGCCGGCCAGCCTCGACGGTCGGGAGCGGGCCCATCGGATCAGCCGACGATCGGCCAGCCCGACCAGCGCGCCAACGGCCGCCCCGCTGGCGTGGCCGAGGTTGTCGATGTTCGGCACGAGCACGCCGAGCAGCGCGTTGACCCCCAGGATCACGACCATCCAGATCGGCGCCAGCCGGGGGAACTCGGATCGGTTCCGCCAGCCGACCACCGTGACCAGGCCGATCAGGCCCAGGACCACCGTCGAGCCGCCGCCGCTGTGCATCAGCAGCGCCGGGGGGCCGGACATCCACGGGCGGATCAGGTTGGCGAGGAGGTTCCCCCCCACTCCGAGCACCAGGTAGATCGCCAGCAGCGTCCAGGAGCCATACCACTCCTCGACAACCCGGCCGAGCTGGACGAAGGCGATCAGGTTGAGCGTCAGGTGCAGCAGGTTGAAGTGGATGAAGGTGGCCGTCAGGGCTCGCCAAAGCTGCCCGCCGTAGATGGCCACCGGAGTGACGTCGCCGAAGGCGTGGCTCACGCTCGTCGGGATGTAGCCGCCGTAAAGGGCGGTCGGGATCGGGATCGGTCCTCCCCGGACGACGGCCAGGGCCAGGAAGACGACCACCCAGGCGATCGCGAGGGACAGGGTCGCCGGGGCCTGGAGGATGCCGGGCCGAACCTCCCCGTCGGGCTCCTCGACGGGCATCAGGGCGCCTCCGGGGCGGCGATCGCTCGGATCCGGGCCATTCGGGACGCGAGGGTCGCCGGGTCGAGCGTCGGGACCAGCCCGGTCATCGGGGGAGGCTCCTCCAGCGGCACCCAGCTCTTGCAGCCGGCATGCTCGGGGGTGATCGCCACCCGGGGAGGAGGCTCCGCCCGCCAGACGCGGACGCCAAGCACCCAGAGCCCCGGACGCTTGTAATGGAACCGCTTCCGGACGGTCTCCTCGGTCCAGACATGCTGGTCGGCCAGACCCTCCAGCACCTCGTCGCGGTCGACCCAGGCGACCTCCTCCACCACGGCCAGGGCCGGCAGGGGGATCATACCGGGCTCGTCGGGGATCGGCTCGGGGACCGAGGAGTCCCGGAGCCCTTGCTGGGCCTCGTGGAGGTGGGTCGGGTAGAGCCAGAAGGCGGGATGCTCGGGGCGGAACTCGCCGGCCGACTCGTCGATGCCCCCCTTGCGGAGGATGAGCGACTGGCGGCCGTCGGCCAGTGCCGAGCAGACGCCGGCCCACTCCTTGAAGGCGATGGGGCAGGGGGGGGGGATGGGCTGCTCGGCGGTCACGGCCACTCGTCCTTCGTCTGTCGTTCCATCAGCTCCGAGACGGCCTCCAGCGGAGGCTTGGACTCGAACAGGATCTCGCGGAGCGCCGCGGTGATCGGCATCTCGATCCCGAGTTGCCGGGCCATCGCGTCGACTCCTCGACACGTCGGTACGCCCTCGGCGACCTTGGGAGTGGACGCCTCGATCTGCTCGAGCGTCTCTCCCCGGCCGATCCGATCACCGAGGGCCCGGTTCCGGCCGAAGGGACTGAAGCAGGTGGTGATCAGGTCGCCGACCCCGGCCAGGCCGAGGAAGGTGGCCGGGCTCGCCCCCAGGGCGGTGCCGAACCGGGTCATCTCCGCCAGGCCCCGGGTGAGCAGACCCGCCTTGGCATTATCGCCAAAGCCCAGGCCATCGCAAATGCCGGCGGCGACGCCAATGACGTTCTTGAGGGCCCCTCCCAGCTCGACCCCGACCGCGTCGGGATTGCTGTAGACCCGGAATCTCCCCGTGGTCAGCTCGTCGCGGATCAGGACGTTCAGCTCCGGGCTCTCCCCGGCGACCACGACCGACGCCGGCAGTCCCCGGGCGATCTCTTCAGCGTGGCTCGGGCCGCTCAGGACGGTGATCGGCCTCGGCCCCAGCTCCTCCCGGATGACCTGGCTGGGCCGGAGCAGGCTTCCCTGCTCAATCCCCTTAATGACGCTCAGCGCAGGAACCCCGGGGGGAATGGCACCGGCGACCGCTCGGAGCGTGGCCCGGAGGTACGACGAGGGGATCGCGGCGACGATCAGGTCTGAGCCCCGGGCGGCCTGCTCGGGGTCGCTCGTCAGCCGGATCGGCTCGGGGAGCGGGACCCCGGGCAGGTAGCGAGCGTTCTCTCGAGAGCCGGCCAGCTCCGCGATGAACTCCGGCCTGCGGGCCCAGAGCCAGACCTCATGGCCGGATCGGGCCAGGAGGACCGCCATCGCGGTGCCCATCCCCCCGGCGCCGAAGATGGCGACGCGGCCCAGCCTCACGCGAACCTCCCCGTCCGAACCCTCGGCTGGGGGCGACCCGACGGCTCGTCCTCGACCCCTCGCCGATCCCCCTCACTATAATCATGGCTGGGGCCCCGGTCGAAGGGGCCGCCTCGGGACGGAGCGGGAGGGATCCGATGCGGGTGGAAGCGACGACCGTCCGGTCGATCCTGACCCGGGCGTCCGGCTACCTGGATGGGATCGCCTCGCACTCGTTGCAGCCGTACCGGGGCTGCCCGTTCGGGACCTCGCTCTGCGGCGTTGGCTGCTATGTGCGGCACGCTCGCCACCTGATGGGAGGACGGGTCTGGGGGACGTTCCTCGACGCCCGAGTCAACGCCGCTGAGGCGTACCGGGAGCAGGTCGACCGCGAACGCCGGTGGGCGAGGCGATCTCGGGGACGCTTCGGGATCTTCCTCTCCAGCGCGACCGAGCCCTTCCCTCCCCAGGAGGACCGGCTGGGGATCACCCGAAGCGTGCTGGGCGCCTTGAGGGACGAGCCCCCCGACCTGCTGATCGTGCAGACCCACTCGCACCGGGTTTCGGCCGAGGCGCCGCTGTTGGTCGACCTGGCGGGACGCTGCGAGCTTCGGGTGCACCTGTCCATCGAGACCGATCGCGACCGCCTTCCGGGCCTCCCGGGTCATGCCAGTCCGATCTCCCGTCGCTTCGAGGCGGCGGCCCTCCTGAAGCGATCGGGGCTCCACGTGGTGGTTACGGTCGCCCCGCTCCTGCCGATCGCCGACCCGGACGGCTTCTTCTCCCGGGTCGCCGAGGCCGCCGATGCCGTCGTGCTCGACCATTTCATCGGCGGGGACGGCAGCCCGGCCGGCTCCCGGACCTTGCAGACCGGGCTTCCAGCCGCGATGGCCCAGATCGATCCGGACTCGCTGACGATCGAGTACCGGGACCGCATGGCGGAGGTCGCCGAACGCCACCTGCCCGGTCGGGTCGGGATCGGTCGCGATGGCTTCGCCGGCCGATGGCTCGGGGGAGCGGGGGAGCGGCCGCCGGGGTTCGATCTCCGGAAGGGGGGTGGGACGATCGGCGGAGGAAACGTCGCCCGGTGTCGGCCAATCGGCTAGAATATCGATCAGGGATGGGCGGCCGTCGCGATCACCCTTTTCGGAAGATTCTCGCCCAAGGCGCGAACCTCCTGGTGGCGGTCGCTGTCTAGGGTCGCGAGCGGTGGCCGGGATTCGCACCCCCGGGCCGTCGTCCGTCCTGTCGGAATCCTCGTCCCGACCATCCCTTGAGGAGATCGGGCGGGGAGCTGGTACCGCCGTTTCCTCATTCGTCCGAGTCAGTCCGAGGACTTATCCCCCGCGACGGCTCCTCCCTTTTTTTCTTCCGGGAGAGGCCATCCGACGGCGGCCGAACGCCGCCGCTCTGAACGTCGCCTCACCATCTTCCCGCCTCGTTGAGGCGGCTGTGAGGGCCCCTGCGATGTTGACCAATCTCACCAACCTGACCCGCTCGGCCACGCAGACCCTGCTGACCAACGGCACGCGGGCGCTCGCCCCGGTGGTGGATGTCAACATGCTGCAGGCTCGCTCCGCGCGCCGCCGCCCTGTCTCCATCCTCCACTTCGGGCCGTCGATGCCCGCCGGGATCCCGTCCGAACCGATCGATCCGGATTTGATTTGGATCGATGGGGGCGGTCGCATCCCGGGTTCGCCGCTCGGCGGCGACTGGCTGAGGTTTGGCCAGTCCCAACCGTCGAGCTCGAGGTCCTCGAGCCCGTCGCCTTCGGGCGTCCGGCGCGAGGGGCGACGCGACGTTTTTGGATGTCGAGTCGTCCCGGTCGGGGTCGTCGTAGGAGTACCTGCACGCCCCGCACCCGCAGTCGCCGCCGCGGCCGCCCGAGCGGACGAGCCTGTCCGAGCCCTCGCCCCCGAGAAGGTCAAGGCCGCTTCGAAACGGCCCGCCCCGACGGGGGGGTGAACGTCGACCCCCAGCTCATCCCTTGATGGAACCGTCGCGCCGGGAGCTCGTCCCGGGCCGATCCGCCCCGACCGAGCGTCGGGAGCGGGCTGATTCGGCCCCTGGACGCCTCCGGTCGCCGACGCCCTGAGAGCCGAGCGGGTGGTCGGCCCGCGCGGGACACCGCGCCGCCGTCTCGATCGCGAGCTTTCGCCGATCGGGGCCGCACCGGCGCTGGTGTCGCGTGCCCGAGCCGTCAACCGTCGGGTCCGGATCGTTTCCGGGGCCCGGCCCGCCTCCGACTCCCGGCCGGATTGCGCCGCGACGGGAGACTGATCGGTCTCCCCGCGAGCCGCTCCCCCGCCCCGGGACCCCGAGGCCGAGGCCGCCCCGAGCCCGTGTCCGGACCCGTGGACCACCGACGCCGCCCGTCCGACCTCGCGCCCAGCCGAACCACGAACGGCCGGGGCGGGCGGGTGAGACCCCTGAGGATGGGGACGCACGATCGTGATCGCCACCGTTTCGGAGGAGCAGGTCCGTTCCGTCCGCTGGTCGAACGTTGCGGCCCTCGTGGTCCGCGCCCGGGAGGGGGACCGCGAGGCGTTCGGCCAGCTGGTCGAGCAGTTCCAGCGCACGGTGTACGCCGTGGCCCTTTCCCGACTGGGCAACGCGAGCGAGGCCATGGAGCTGACCCAGGAGGTCTTCCTCCACGTCATGGGCCGGCTCGACCAGCTCCGGGAGCCTGAGCGGTTCGCCGGCTGGCTGCGGCAGGTCACCGTGCGGATGGCGATCAACCGCGCCACCCGCCGGGTCCCGCCGGCCAGCATCGAGGACGAGGTGCTCGACGGCGCCGCCGCCCATCGCGACGAGCCGATCGACGAGCTGATCGCCCGAGAGCGCGCCCGGCGGCTCTGGGACGCCATGAACACCCTGAAGCCCCTGGACCGCGAGGCCCTCGTGGCCTTTTACATCCGGGGTCTGTCGCTGGTTGAGATCGCCGAGGATCTCGGGGTCCCGATCGGCACCGTCAAGCGTCGGCTCCACACCGCCCGCAAGCGGCTGAAGGCCCAGCTCCGGGCCGACGCCGCCGACCCGGAGGAGTGGTCCGACCTGCCCGAGGACGAGGAGGAGGACGCGCTGGCGATCGTCGCCTGACGTGTTCCTGGTTCCCGGGATCGAAGGGGCCCCGCCCTGGATCGCGCCGGATCGCGGCCGATCGGGGGCGGGGCCTCTCGCATCACTCCGGAGCCGGTTCGTCTTCGAGCGACTCGAACAAGGCGAGGTGCGCCCGCACCTTCTCCCGGGCCTCGAGCACGGAATCGATCGTGAAGTAGGGCGTTGCCACGAGGTTCGGCCCCAGGCGGTCGAAGTGCTCCGCCGCGGCGACGAACTGGCCGCACATGACGGCGGTCATGGCGGCGTTGGTGCGGGCGACGACGTCGTCGGGCTGCCGTTCGAGATACTCCGAATAGATCTCGCCGAGATCCTGCTGAACCTCCGGTTTTTGCAGGTAGAGGCTCTGATTGAACGAGTCGAGGTAGCACATGAGGCGAAGGTGGGCCTCGGCCAGGACGAGGGGGAGCCTTCCCTCCCAGTTGTCCGTGGCCCGGCAGGCTCGGGCGAAGGTCATCATCTCCTCGGCGGAGCCGTACCACTTGGGCTCGAGCCAGGTGAGGAGGCCGATGCAGGCGTCGTAGTTATCGGGGTCGGCCTCCATCGCCCGGCGGAACCAGAGGGTGACGCGCTCGCGGTCCCCCTCGCCGAGGCCCAGCTCGACCGAGAGCATCTTCTGGGCGGTGACCGAGTCTCCGGGACTGGCCTCCCAGGAGGCCTCCAGAGCGGTCCTGGCCTGCTGGAGCCGCTCGTGGAAGACCCGGAAGGCCTCCTCGGAAACCATGGGGGCGAAGTCGTTGCCCCGGGCTTCCCAGGCATGGTCGATGAGGAAGCTGCCCCGGGCCTTCTGGCGAAGGGAATCGACACCCGGCACATCGGCGATCGCATCGGCGACCGTCTGATACCCCTGGGCGCTGTCCCCCAGCATCGCCTGGCGGAGGGCGATCGCCTGCGAGACGATCGAGAACCAGGTGGTGGCGGCTTCCGGGCCGAAGCCGTCCTGCTCGACGCTCTCGCCGAGCAGCGCGAGGGCCGCGTCAACCTGCCGGGACGCCTCGGCGGCCGCCTCGGGATCGTCCTGGACCCGGGCGTTCTCGATGGCGGCGTAGATCAGGGCCGAGGCCCTCCGGATCGGAGGATACGCGCTCGCCTCGAGCGCGTCCGCCGCGTCGTCCATCCGACGGCGGTATTCGACGGGGCCGGGGTCGTTCTCCGCGATCGACGTGCGGGCATACAGATAACGAACCATCGGGTCGTCGCACCCGGCGTCGAGGGCCGCCCTGGCGGCCTCGAAGACCTCGGCGAAGGAGACGCCGTCCGCGGCCTGGCCGCTGAACCGGTTGGCCGCGAGTTCCATGAGGGAGTGGACCTGGTCATCCCAGCGCGGGTCCCGGGAGCCGACGCGATCGTACGGGTCGGCCAGGGTCCGGCGCGTCCAGGCGATCATGCCCTGGTTGCGTTCCTCCCTCTTCGACTCGTCTTGCGGGATGACGATGAGGTCCGGATCGCGGAGCGTCATCGGGGCCTTGGCCGGACGATCCGGGCCGGGGGGAGGCGCCGGCGCCTGCGGCGATTCCGGAGGAGGAGTCGGATCAGGGGCGGAGACCAGGGGGGCTTCCTGATCGGGACGATCCAGGGCGCCGACGATCACCGCCGTGGCGATGCCCGCACCGAGGACCACGACGGCAGCGATGAGGACCGTGCGCATGATTCCCCCGAGGGCGAGAAGTGGCTGGCTGGGCGAATTGCATCCGGGGTCGATCCGCGAACCATCATTGCATGATTCGTCCCGGTCTGCCAGCCGGGACCCGAGATCGGGGCCGGGCCTCGGGGGGATCGGAGCTCAGCCCTCGTCCCGGCCGCCGAGCATCTCGTTGATCTCCTCGTCCAGGTCGTCGACGTGGAAGTCCTCGCCGGTGAAGCGCTCGACGATCTCCGGCGGCTCGTCCGCCTCGACGCGGGGGCGGGAGGGATCGGTCTGGGTGCGGGCTCGGAGGTAGAGCTTCAGGGGGATGTCGGAGAAGGGGAGGCGCTCCCGGAAGACATTCAGCAGGTACCGCTGATAGGGGGGCTCGAAGAGGCCCGGGCGGTTGACGAACAGCACGATCGTCGGAGGAGCGACGCCGACCTGGGTGGCGTAGTAAATCTTCGGGACTCGGTTCTCTCGGACAGGGGGAGCGTGGGCCTCGACCGCCTCTCGGAGGACCCGGTTGAGTGTGCCGGTGCTGATGCGGCGGTTGGCTCGCTTGTACATCGCCTGGCAGAGGTTGATCAGCGCCTTGACGTTCTTGCCGGTCTTGGCGGTGATGAAGGCGATCGGGGCGTAGGACATCCCCTTGAAGGCGTGCTGCACGAACGTGGCGTAGCGGCCCGTCTCGCCCCGGGAGGGGCCGGAGAGGTCGGAGAGGATCAGGTCCCACTTGTTGACGACGAAGACGCAGGGCTTGTACTGCTTGGCGATGTAGTCGGCCAGTTGCTTGTCGAGCCGGGTGATCCCCTGGGTCGGGTCGAGGAACAGGAGGACGAGGTCGGCACGGCGGATGGAGCGCTCGGCCCGGTGGATCGAGTAAAAGTCCAGGTTGTCCCGGATCTTCGCCTTGCGGCGGACGCCGGCGGTGTCGATGGCGACAAACGGCAGGCCATCGAGCTCGAAGCGGACGTCGACCGAGTCTCGGGTGGTGCCGGCGACCTCGGAGACGATCATCCGCTCGGCGTGGGCGAGGGTGTTGATGAAGGTCGACTTCCCCGTGTTCGGGCGGCCGACGACGGCGATCTTCATCGCCTCCGACTCGACCCGGGAGCCGTCCTCCTCCGGCGGGAGGGCTTCGGCGATGAGCCGGAAGAGCTCGTCCTTGTTGCGGTTCTGGTGTGTTGAGATGGGCAGGCGCTTGCCTCGGCCGAGCTTGTAGAACTCCTGGCCCTGCTCGTCGAACTTCGGGTCGTCGGCCTTGTTCATCGCGAGGATCACCGGCGCGTGGACGTAGCGGAGGCGGCGGGCGACCTCCTCGTCCAGCGGCATCAGGCCGTCGCGGACGTCGACGACGAAGACGACCACGTCGGCCTCGCCCAGCGCGGTTTCGATCTGACGCTCGACGTGCTCGCTGAGGTCGTCGCGGTCGACGATCCCGACGCCGCCGGTGTCGATCAGCTCGACGAACCGGGTTTGCTTGCCGTCGGGGATCTCACCGAGCGCGGCGACTCGGTCGCGGGTGACGCCGGCGACGTCGTCGACGATGGCGATGCGGCGGCCGACGAGCCAGTTCAACAGCGACGACTTGCCGACGTTCGGGCGGCCGACGATGACGACGCGGGGCAGGGGCATGGCGGTGGGGCTCCCCGGCCGAGGGGGCGGCCGGGGAGGCCGGCCGCGGGACTCGGCCGCGGGGCGATCCTCTATAATGGGGGAGTCGCGGCGGGTCGATCCGATGGGGCGATCATCGGCCTCCCCTCGGGGGGCGACGGGCCGCTTCGGGACTTGCGTCATTGTAGACCGACTCCAGGGGCCGGACAACGCCGGGAGCACCCGATCGGATGACACAGGGCGGGGGAGAACTGGCCGACCAGGCCCGAGCGGAACCCGGGGGGGTCACGCTGTTCGACGGCATCGCGCTGGTGGCCGGGGCGGCGATCGCCTCGGTCCACTTCCGGCAGGCGATCCCCGGGGGGGAGCTCGCCCCCGTCGGCTGGGCTCTGCTCTGGCTCACCTTCGCCGGAGTCGCCCTGACCGCCTCGGGCCCGTTCCTGGCGGCGGTTCGCCGCCTCTCCGGCCGTCCTGGTCCGCCCTGCCGGCTTGGCGACCGGCTCTGGGCGCTGATGGGGGCCCCCTGGGTGCTGGCGGCGCTCTCGAGGGTCGCCTCGGCTCCTCCCCCGGGCGGTGAGGGGGGCGATCCGCTCTACGAGCTGGTGCTCGTCGCCGGCCTGGCGGTGGCCTCGGTCTCGGCGCTGGCGATCGTCTGGGCCCGATGGGTGATGGTCCCCCCCGGTGCCCGGGAGGTCGAGGAGCCGGGGAGCTGGTCCCACCGGATCGGCCTGGCCCTCGGCGTCGCCTGGCCGGTGCAATGCGGCCTGGGCATGGTGGTCCTGGGGGCCCAGGGGTGATTCCCCCCGGGCCGAACGTCGACCGGACGGAGTCTCCCGTGCCGAACCCTCCCCTTGATCCCTCCCGACCGCCCGGCCCCCGGGTGATCGACCTGATCGGCCTGATGGTCGGCTTCGGAGCGGCGGCGCTGCTGCTGCGATCGCTCTGGCCGTCGAGCCGGTCGATGACGCCGGGGGTGGGGGCCGTGCTGGGGCTGCTGCACCTCTGGCTCGGGCTGGCGATGGCCGGGCCGGTCCTGCTGCTGATCGACCGACGCGGCCTGGGAGACGCCACCCGGCAACTGAGCTGGGCCCAGGTGGCCTGGCTGCTGATCGGCGCCTACTGGCTCGCCCTGACCGCCCTGGTCGTGCCGACCCGGCTCCCCGTCCACCCGCTGCTCGGGGTCCTGCCGGTGGCCGCGGCGCTGGTGCTCCGAGTCGTCGGCCCCCGGTCCCCCGAGGCCCGCCTGAGGGCTCGCTCCTGGACCGACCGGGTCGCCTTCGGGCTGATGCTCACCTGGCCGATCGCCTGGGTGGCCATGGTCCTCCTCGGCAAGACCCTCTTCTGATCCAACCTGCTCGACGACCCGGGATGGCCGTTCGGCGCTTGTTCGGTTGACCTTGAACGAGAAGGCCCGGGACGGTACGATGCCCGTTTCTTCGCTCCCGAGCGAACAGGACAGGTTCGCCTCCCTCGATCCCGACGTCATAGGACGCAACCTCAATGCCCCGGAAACGGTTCGGTCGAAGCCGGAAGAATCGCTGCCGCTTCTGCACCCCCGAAGGCTGCCCGCGCCCGGCCTATGTCGACTACAAGGACATTGGCCTGCTGAA
Source organism: Tautonia sociabilis (assembly GCF_003977685.1). GTDB lineage: Bacteria > Planctomycetota > Planctomycetia > Isosphaerales > Isosphaeraceae > Tautonia > Tautonia sociabilis. The sequence goes on from NZ_RYZH01000001.1 coordinate 159,012, forward strand.
GAAGATGCTGACCAATCAGAGCAAGATGTTCTCCCGCAAGCGGAGCGGCAACTGCGCCGCCTTCCAGCGCGCCACCGCCGAGGCGATCAAGCGGGCCCGCTACATGGCCCTGCTGCCCTACGTCGGCGAGTGATCTCCCGGCCGATCCGCCGGGACGAGCCGAGGTCCGGCGGGAGGATCGGCCCCGGGGCGATCACCGATCGGTGGGGGCCCCGGGGGCGGGAGGCCGGGAGAGGAAGGCGATGAGCGCCCGGTCGAGCTCGTCGTACGACATCCCGAGGTGGGACGAGAGGGAGGCCGACGCCCCGGCCCGGAGCCGGCCCCGGTAGGCGTCGGCGACGTAATCGAGGAAGGCGTCCCGGAGGGAGGCCAGATCGTCGTCCATCAGGAAGATGGTCAGGGCGATCGCCTGGGCGTAGTAGAGCGGGAGCAGGTCCGTGTCCTGGCTCCATTCCTCTCGGTCGAAGCGGACGAAGCGGTCGGTCGGGACCAGCTCCCCGCGCTCGACGAGCCGGGTTCTTGCCTCGGCGACCCGGGGGCCGATCCGGCCGCCGTAGCGGAGCGAGCCGTCGGGCTGGGCCTCGACGGTCTCGAAGTAGGTGCCTAGCCCTTCGAAGACCCAGTAATCCCCGGCATTCCGGCGGTAGCCGGAGGGACCAGCCAGCTCGAAGAGCAGCTGGTGGGAGACTTCGTGATAGAGCGTCGCCTCGACGGCGAGGTCGCCGCCCTCGTCCTTGAAGAAGGAGCTGACCTTGCGGTCGTCGAGGTAGACGCCGAGCGTGTTCTCGATGCTGGTGTCGCGGAGCAAGGAGGTCAGGTAGTCGACGTACTGCCGCTTCGTGCCGAAGTAGAGGACCTGGTGCTGCCGGGCGGCCACGGCCGGAGCCGTCGCGTCCGGATTCCGGAAGAGCTGGGCCAGGGGGAGGCGGGGGCCGATTACATCGGCCGCCAGTGACGTGAACAGGTCGTAGAACGCCTCCAATCGGCGGGCGAACGCGATCCCCTCGGCGAGCGGGACGCTCGCCTGGATCTTGAAGTGCGGCGTGGTGATCTGCCAGCCGGAGGAGATGGAGCCGAGCCGCATCGCGTCGGCCTCCTCGGCGGGGAGCCAGCGGCTGGGGGGCCGTCCGGGTCGGCTCGGCGCGGGGAGGAGCCCGCGTTCGAGCTCGGGGAGGTACTCGGAGGGGATCCAACCGTAGATCGGGTGAAGGATGTCGCCGTTTTTCAGGCGCGACACCGCATGGGGAGTGGCCCAGCCTCCCTCGTGCGGGACGAAGCCGAGGAGGCGCCTCGCCTCGGGGTCGTCCGGGCGTCGGCGGAGGACCTCGCGCAAGCACGCATCCGCCAGGGAGAGCCGCTCGGCCTCGAACGCGCGGCGGGCGAGGTCGGCATAGGCGTCCGCCGCCTTGTTCCGGATCGTGGCGATCTCCTCGGCGATCGGGTCGTCCGGCGATGCGTCGGGAGCCGACGGCTCGGCAGGAGGGACGATCTCGGGGAGCGGGTCGAACCGCCGGGGCCCCTCGATCGGAGGAGGGGGAGGGATCAGGTCGCGGACCCGAGCGGCCCGGGAGGAGTCTCCCTGGCGGTCGAGGCGGTCGGCGATCGAGGAGAGGGCGGTCGACTCGGCCTCCCGGATCTCGGAGCGGTTCAGGCGCAGGCGGTCTCGAGTGATCGCGTCCGACGAGGGACCGGCGGCGGCCGGGGGCAGGGCGATCGCCGTGGCCGCGAGGCAGGCCAAGGCCGCTTGGCCCGAGAAGAACCCGGCTGGACCGTTTGCTCGGTTCGCCGCACAATGCCGGGCCGGCTCGGAAGGATGAACCGAACGGGGGAGGATCCAGATCATGGCGATTCGATCCGTCGTGCCGAGCGTCGCATGCCTGATGGCGGGCCTGGCCCTGGGCTGGGTGGCGTCGTCGTATTCTACCCCGCGGGTGAGGGCCGGTCAGGCCGATCGCTCGGGGGAATCGGTGGTGGCGACCGGTACTGTCTCGGTCGAGTTCGACCGCCTCTCCCGGCAGGCGAGCCAGACCGATGCGCTGTATTACCTCGATTATGCGGGTGGTCGGTTGATGGCGACCATCCCGACGCTCCGCCAGTCGACGGCGGGGACGCAGGTGCTCGGGGACTTCGCCGTGCGGGACCTCGTGGCCGACTTCCAGCCGCCGAGGGGGACGACGCCTCGGTTCTTGATGACGGTCGGCCAACTTGGCCTCGGTCCTGGCGGGGGCTGGGCGCCGCTGTTCGTGATCGAGACGACGACCGGCCAGGTCGCCACCTACCGCGTGACCCAGGGGCCGGTTCGGGCAGGTGGGGTCCAGCCCCCCGTCTTCGAGTTACTCGAGCTGAAGAAGCTCCCTTGATCGACCTGCCGAGTCTTGCCGAGGGGTCGGGAGGCTCGGAGAATGAAGGGGATCCGAGTCGATCCCCGGGCGGGTCGCCGCCGGGATCCCTCCCGAGGCCCTTCGTGTCGACTCCCCGATGAACCCTCCCGACCGAGGAGAGCCGGTGTCCCTGTCCCCCAGGCTTCCTCAGGAGCGCGGGCGGGGTCCGGGCTTCCGGATCGGGCGGCGGGCGGCGGTCATCGCCGCGATCGTCCTGGCGATCGGGGCTGGGCTGGCGCTGCTCTGGCCTCGTCCCGACCCCGAGGCGGTCTGGATCGAGGCGCAGAGCCACCTCCAGGCCGGCCGGATCGACGAGGCCGAGCGGGCCTCCGAGCGGCTCTCCCGGCTCCGGGAGCCGACCGAGCGGGACTGGATGCTCCGCGCCCAGGTCGCCATCGCCCGGAATCGGACGGACGAGGCGATCGCGATCCTCCGGCGATTCCCCAAGCAGGGGGAGCTTACCCCCCGGGCCTTGCTGCTGGTCGGACAGCTCGAGCTGAGAAGGGATCGGCTGCGGTCCGCCGAGCGGGCCTTCTCGGAGGCCCTCGAGCTCGATCCGAACCTGTCCCAGGCGCGTCGGGAGCTGATCTACATCTACGGGTATCGATCTCAGACCGTGGCGATGGGGGAGCAGTTCCGGGGCCTGGCGGAGTCGGGCCTGCTGACCGCGGACGATACGTTCCTCTGGTCGCTCAGCCGAGGGGTGCAGTGGACCCCGGAGGAGATCGTCGATCGGCTGTCGACGGCCGTCTCGGCCGAGCCGGAAGACTCGGCGTCGAGGATCGCGCTGGCTGATGCCCTGCTGGAGCTCAATCGCTTCGATGAGGCCGCCGCGATCCTGGAGCCGCTCGACCCGGCCGACGCCGACGCGAGGGCCGCCCTCGGCCGCCTGGCCCTGGAGCGGGGGGACGTGGGCTTGCTGGCCGAGTTGCTCGCCGATGCCCCGGAGGATCATGCCGGCCTCGCCCTGCTGCGGGGGAAGCTGGCCCTCCGCCGCCGAGACCCCGAAGCAGCGGTCTCGGCCTATCGCCGGGCGCTTGAGCTGAGGCCGAACGACCGGGACGCCCTCTCGGGCTTATCCCAGGCGCTGAACCAGGCGGGCCACCGGGAGGAGGCCGCCGAGGCGGTCGCCCGCCTGACCCGGATCAACGACCTGAACGACCTGCTCCACCAGCTTGCCCGGGTGGACGCGGACCGATCGCCCGACCGCTATGTCGAGATCGGTTCGGCATGCGAGGCGATCGGGCTCGAAGCCCAGGCCCGGGCCTGGTATCAGGTCGCCCTGGCGGGGGATCCCTTCCACCGAGAGGCCCAGGCGGCGCTGGGCCGGATGGGGAGGCTCGGCGAGGAGGAGGCCGCCTCGGACTCGGGGGCCGAGTAAACCGTCGACGCGAGACGACACCCGAGGCCGCCTTGGGTTCGGGGGGATGATCGGGGATCGATCAGAAGCCGGTGTTGGTTGGGGCCAGGCCGGCGGCGGCCCCGGCGGTGCCGCCGGGAATGCCGGGGCCGTTGCCGCTGGAGGAAGAGAGGCCGGAATCACCCCCGGCCCCGGCCGCTCCTCCGGGGCTGGCGCCGGGGGAGGAGCCGGCCTCCTCGCGCCAGCCTTCGCCGAAGGGGCGGGCATCCTCGTGGTCGATCAGCCAGCGGCCCTCGGGGTCGAAGACCCGCTTGTTCAGGAACTCCCCGAAGGGGTCGTAGGCGGTTTCGTCGTAGGTGGAGAAGGGGTAGCCGCTGGTGTATTGGAAGAAGGCGAGGAAGCGGTGGTCGAGGCCGAGGCCGAAGGGGGGCTTGGTGTCGTGGCCGACGACGCCGAAGATCTTCTTGTGCACGGGGGCGGTATGGAAGGCGACCATCATGAAGGCGGTCGCGATCGTGGCCGCGCCGAGGCCGAAGAGGATGCGACCGGCGTGGTAGACCGGGAGCGGGAAGCGGATCATCGTCGGCCCGAGCGAGTCGGTGGTCACTCGCAGCAGGACGAGCGAGACTAGGAACAGGAGCATCAGGCTGACGAGATCGGCATAGCCATAGGACCAGGAGCCGGCGTTCTGGGTGATGAGCCCGGCGAGCGTTTCGTAGAAGTTGAACGCGATGACGCTGGCGAACAGGACGTTGAAGAAGATGAGCGCCGCCCCCCAGAGCCCCTCGCTCATGATGGCGTAGGTGAGGCCCAGGATGATGACGACCAGGCCGAGGTTGACGGCGATGTCCATGAGGAAGGCTCCCTGGCGGCCGATCGCTGCGGCCCGATCGGGACGGGTCTGGAGGTGGAGGAGGGGGTGATGACGGTGGCGGAGGTCCGGGACTCGGCGATCGGGGGCGCGGTCACTTGACGACGCGCATCAGCTCCTCGATCGAGGTCTTCCCCTGGATGACCTGGCGGAGGCCATCCTCGGTGAGGTAGATCATGCCGTTCTTGCGCGCCTCGTCCTTGATCGCCTTGACCGAGGGGTTTTCTCGGATCAGCTCGCGCATGGCCTCGGTGATGACCAGCAACTCGAAGATGCCGGTGCGGCCCATATAGCCGGTGCCGCCGCAGGTGGGGCAGACCTGCTCGGGCTCCTTGGGGGGCCGGTAGAAGACGTCGACCTTCTCGGGAGGCAGGTTCGCCTTTTTGAGGAACTCGGCCTTGGGCTTGTAGGGCTCCTTGCAGGTCTCGCAGAGGAGGCGGACGAGCCGTTGCCCGAGGATGGCGGTGATCGAGTTGGAGATCATGAACGGCTCGACCCCCAGGTCGAGCAGTCGGAACAGGGCGGTGACCGTGTCGTTGGCGTGGACGGTGGAGAAGACCATGTGGCCGGTGGTGGCCGCCTGGCAGGCGATGGTGGCGGTCTCCTGGTCTCGGATCTCGCCGATCATGATCACGTCCGGGTCCTGCCGGAGGATCGAGCGGAGCTGCTGGGCGAAGGTTTGGCCGGCCTTGGTGTTGATCTCGATCTGGGTGACGTTGTCGATGTGATATTCGACCGGGTCCTCGACCGTGATGATGTTCTTCTGGAAGCGGTCGATTTCGCGGAGGCAGGCGTAAAGGGTGGTGCTCTTGCCCGACCCGGTGGGGCCGCAGCAGAGGAACATCCCGTGCGGCTGGGTGACGATCTCTCGAATCTGGGCGACCATCTTCGGCCGCATGCCGACCTCTTCGAGCCGGGCGATCGTGGCGGCGTTGTCGAGGATCCGCATGACCAGCTTCTCGCCGGCCTTCGAGCCGGAGGTGGCCACGCGGAAGTCGATCTCGCGCCCCTCGAACTTGGCGGCGAAAGAGCCGTCCTGCGGCTTGCGCTTCTCGGCGATGTCCAAGGCGCAGAGCACCTTGAAGATGTTCACCACCGCGTCGCCGGTCGGCCGGTCGAACGGCTCGGCGGCGTGCATGATGCCGTCGATCCGGTAGCGGACGGAGAGCTGGTCGGGGGAGGGCTCGAGGTGGATGTCGGTCGCCCGGCGGAGGATGGCGTCGTAGACGAGCTCCTTGGCGGCGATGAACTGGCCCGAACCCTCGGCCCGGGCGACGCGGTCGTCTTCCACCTTGCCGGAGGAGGTCTTCCCGATGAAGGTGATCGGCGGGCCGCCCTGGTAGTCGACCCCCTGCTCCACGTTGAAGATCCGGCGGCGGAAGAGCTGGTTGAGCAGCTCGCCGAAGTGGTAGGGGGTGAGGACCTTCTGGTCGTCGGGAACGGTCTGGTTGCGCGAGTAGACGTAGGTGAGTGTCGGGGCCAGGTAGGCGATCAACAGCAGCAGGAGGCCGATCGGGTAGACCGGCAGGATCCAGACCAGGAGGAACCCGAGCACGCCGGAGAAGAAGACCAGGGAGTTCCACATCTCGAACCGAAGGTTCTGCAGCTCCCTCATGTCGTCGTCGACCCAGTCGACGGTTTTGACCCAGGCGAGGTAGATCAAGACGACCGGGACGAACTTGAAGAGGTTGATGTAGAGGCCGGGCCCGCGCAGGGCGTTGATGGCGCCGGACTGCGCGAAGAGCAGCGCCGGCAGTTCGGCGGCCTCGGCCCCGGCGGCGACGCCGAGGATGGCGAGGGCGAGCGTCGCCAGGACCAGGCGCGGGCGGATCATCGTGGGGGGCTCCGGTGGGGGAGGGGGAGGCGGCGGTTGGGGGCATCCGGGACGGGTCGGGGCCGCTCCGCCGAGCGGGCCCCGACACCGGCTCCGGGGGTCAGAGGATACCGGGCTGGGCGATGGTAATCCCCTTGAGCGCCATCTTCAACGCCTCGGGGCTGGGGGCGACTTCGAAGGCGGTCGAACGCTCGATCTTCTCGGCCTGGACGAGTTGCTTGAGGCTCTCAGTGAAGTCCTGCATCCCGTCCTCCTTGCCGATTCGGATGGCGTCGCCGAGCTTGCCGTCCTCCTCGTTGAGGATCAGCTTGCGCACCGTGGGGTTGGTCCGCATGATCTCGCAGGTCGGGATGCGGGTCTGGCCGGTCTTCTCGGCCCAGTCCTTGGCGGTCGGCAGCAGCTTCTGGGCGATGATCGCCTTGAGGTTGAAGGCCAGCGACTGCCGCAGTGCCGAGTGCATGTCCCGGGGGAAGAGGTCGAGGATACGACCGATGGTCGACGGGGCGCTGGAGGCGTGGATCGTCCCGAAGACGAGGTGGCCGGTCTCGGCGGCGTGCATGGCGGCGTTGAACGTGTCGCGGTCGCGCATCTCGCCTACGAGGATGATGTCCGGGTCCTGCCGCACGGCGTGCTTCAGGGCGGTGTCCCAGTCGATGACGTCGATGCCGACCTCACGCTGGTGGATGATCGACTTCTCGTCGACGAAGGTGAACTCGATCGGGTCCTCGATGGTGACGATGTTGCAGCGCTCACGCTGGTTGACGTACTGGAGCATCGAGGCGATCGTCGTGCTCTTGCCCGAGCCGGTCACGCCAGCGAGGATGACGATCCCCTGGTCGTGGCTGGCGATCTCGGCGAGCACCGGGGGCAGGCCAAGGCCCTCGAAGTCGGGTACGGTGTTGTTCACGCGGCGGGCGACGAGGCTGAGCTTGCCGCGCTGGCGAAACAGGTTGACGCGGAAGCGGGTTTCACGACCGTCGGGGTCGACGACGACGTGGGCGAAGTCGACGCCCCCTTCGTCCTCGAGGATGGCCCGCTGGCGGGTGGTCAGCAGCGGGAACATGAGCCGTTCCATGTCGGCGGTCGTCAGCGGCGGCAGGGCCATCGACCGAATCACACCGGTGAGCCGCATGGCCGGCGGCAGGCCGACCTTCAGGTGCAGGTCGGAGCCCTTGTGCTTCATGACCATCCGAAACAGCTTGTTGGCTTCCGGCTCGCTGGGGGAGACGGGCTCGAGGGTCTGCGCTTCGATGCCGGTGGCCATGAGTGCGCTCCGAGAGTGGGTGACGGACGATCGGACGATCAATTCGGAGGCCGGCGCTCCGACGAGGCGGCCGAGGGCTGGCGAACGGGCACCCCGTGACGGGCGAGGTAGTCCTTGGTCTGGGCGATGGTGTATTCCCGGTAGTGGAAGATGCTGGCGGCGAGGGCCGCGTCGGCCCCTCCCTCGACCAGGGCGGCCCGCAAGTGCTCCGGACTCCCGGCGCCGCCGGAGGCGACCACCGGGATCGTGACCGCGTCGCTGACGGCCCGGGTCATCGGCAAATCATACCCGTTCTTCGTGCCGTCGGCATCCATGCTGGTGAGGACGATCTCACCAGCCCCCAGGTGTTCGACCTCCCGGGCCCAGGCGACGGCCTCCAGCCCGGTCGGCACGCGCCCGCCGTTGATGTGGACCTCCCACACCTCCCGGCCGTCGCGGTCGACCCGCTTGGGGTCGATGTTCACCACGATGCACTGGCGGCCGAACCGCCGGGCGGCCCGCCGGACGAACTCCGGATCCCGGACGGCGGCCGAGTTGATCGACACCTTGTCGGCCCCAGCGTTGAGCAGGGCGCGGATGTCGTCGAGCGACTTGATGCCGCCGCCGACGGTCAGGGGCATGAAGCAGACCTCGGCCGTCCGGCGGACGACGTCGAGGAGGATGCCGCGCCCTTCGTGGCTGGCGGTGATGTCGAGGAAGACCAGTTCGTCGGCCCCCTCGGCGTCGTACCGGGAGGCGACCTCGACCGGATCGCCGGCGTCCCGGAGGTTGAGGAAGTTGGTCCCCTTGACGACCCGGCCCGCGTCCACGTCAAGGCAGGGGATGATCCGCTTGGCGAGCATTGGCCGTCAGCCCGGACGGACAGCGATACAGCCCGGAGCCCGCTGCGATCCGCGATCGGGATCGGGATCGGCCAGCCTCCGACGCCTGAAATTGTACCCCCAGAGGGAGCGCAATCCTAGGGGCAGCGGGGATGGCCCATCGGGACGGGTTGCTTCCGCCGGGCTGTTTCGGGAGGCCCCGAGCGGCGGCCGTGTCCGGCTCAAGAGAGCGGCCGACGTGCCTCGTGCTCCAGGCCGTGGTGCCGTCGGCCGGTTCCTCGGAGATCTCCGACGACGTAGAACTCGACCGCGTGCCGAGTGCCGCCGTCCGCCTCGCACGCGGCGATGTCGGAGCCTCGGATCATGGCGGTGGTGCCGTCTCCGAGGACGAGCGTGTACTTCTGCTCCGGGTCGAGGTGCACGGTTGCCTCGGCCAGGAAGTACCCATGCCATTCCTTGCGGCGGCCCGACTTCTCCCGGCTGCCGATGTATCCCTCGAACCCTTCGAGGATCGGCTGGTTGTCGAGCAGGAGCTTCGCGTCCCGGAAATGGTCCATGTGCCGCTGCATAACGGATCCTCCTCCTCCGGCCTCCCCGGCGGTGCCGGGGAGAGGGGGGCTCCGATCGATTGGTCACACGAGGTGATGACCCAAGGGCGAGGTGTCAAGCGGGGGACACCAAACGCGAATCTAACACCCCTGAGGCAGGAGGCCAACAAGAATCTGTGGATTCTTTCCAGAAATCGATCCCGCTGATCCGATGCCGACCGCTGCCGGCCTCAGCGGGCCGGGCCGTCGAACCTCGCCGAGTCGATCGACCGGGGGCAGTCCGGCAACGCGTCGAGGAAGGTTCTCCCGTAGGGTTTGGTCAGGACCCTCGGGTCGAGGATCACCACGATGCCCCGGTCCTCCCGGGACCGGATCAGCCGACCGAAGCCCTGCTTGAGCTTCAGGACCGCCTCGGGCACCTGGTGCTCGACGAACGGGTTGCCTCCCCGGCGTCGGATCGCCTCCAGGCGGGCTTCCAGCAGGGGGCGGTCGGGGACGCTGAAGGGAAGCTTGGTGATGATGACGTTCGAGAGCGCCTCTCCCGGCACGTCGACCCCTTGCCAGAAGCTATCCAGCCCGAACAGCACGCTGCCCGGCCGCGACCGGAACGACTCCACCATCTTCGACCGGGGCAGTCCGTCGCTCTGCGAGACGAGCGGGATCCCCCGGTCCACGAACCAGGGGAGCAGCAGCCGGGAGGCCGCCTCCAGGAACCGGTAGGAGGTGAACAGCACGAAGGCCCGCCCCCCGGTCAGCTCGACGTAATGGGGGATGGCCTTCAGGCAGGCCCGCTCGAAGCCGTCGGCGTCTTCCGACGGGTCGGGCATGCCCCGGGCGATGTGCAATCGGGCTTGCTCCCGGTAGGCGAACGGGCTCCCCAACTGGAGCGACTGGCCCCCCGAGAGCCCCAGCCGGCCCCGGACGAACCGGGTGTCCGGCGGCGACCCGGAGCAGAGCGTCGCCGAGGCGAGGATGCAGGTCGGCCCCTCCTGCCAGAGCAGGCGGTTGAGCACCGGGCCGACCTCGATCGGAGCCGCCGCGAGCACCGTCCGGCGCCTCGAGGGGCTCCCTTCGAGGTCGACCCAGTAAACGCCATCCGGCTCCGACTGCTGGAGCCAGCGGTCGATCATCTCCGCCGTCAGGTCGCAGCGGTCGCCAGCGGCGGTGAGCTCGAGCCGCTGGCCTTCGTCTTCGATCTCCTTCGCCCCTTCGAGGATGCTCGACCCGAGCCGCCGGAGGGCCTCCGGCAGCTCGGTTTGCAGGCCGATCGGACTTCGCAGGCGGCCGTTCGGCCGGCCGTCGGACTCCCGCCACCGGGCGATCTCCCCGAAGAAGGCCGAGGCGGCAATCCGGGCCGGTCGGGTCGCGTCAATCGCCTCGTCAAGGTCGAAATGGGCGAGCAGTCCCTTGCGCGAGCGCTCGTTGTAGAGCCGGGTCAGCAGGTAGTCGACTTGTCCCGAGGTGATCCGAAGCCCGAGGTGGTCGCCGGCGACCGCCTCCAACGTGTGCGCCTCGTCGAAGACGACAACGTCGTAATCCGGCAGCAGGCCGAACCCCTCGGCCCGAAGGGCGAGGTCGCTGAAGAAGAGGGCGTGGTTGACGACCAGGATGTTGGCCGTCCGCATCCGGCGCCGGGCCTTGAAGTAGAAGCAGTCGTTGAACCGGGGGCAGCGCTTCCCCAGGCAGTTGCCGTTCTCGCTGGCGACGGCGTCCCAGACGGCGGCGGCGGGGCGGAAGTCGAGGTCGGAGCGGCTGCCGTCGTCGGTCTCCTTCGCCCAGGAGCGGAGGGCGTGGTAGTGGTCGAACTCGTCCGGGTGCTGGAAGGTCGCAAGGGCGCGAGCGCCGGCCGATTCGAGCCGACGCAGGCTGATGTAGTTCGATCGGCCCTTGACCAGCGAGGCCGTGAACTCGCAAGGCATCACGGCGCGGAGGAAGGGGAGATCCTTGTGCAGCAATTGCTCCTGAAGGCTGATCGTATGCGTGGAGACAACGACTTTCTTCCCTGCTTCCGAGGCCGCGAGGATGCTCGGCACAAGGTAGGCGAAGCTCTTGCCGACGCCGGTCCCCGCCTCAACGACGAGGTGACTTCCCTCGACGATGGCCCTCGCCACGGCCCGGGCCATCTCCAGTTGCTCGGCTCGAGGCTCGTAGCGGGGCAGTCGCCGGCTGACGGCGCCGCCGGGGCCGAGGATCGGGCTCGGGTCGAAGTCGAGTTCGGTCATGCCCGGCCTCCCGACCGGCTGGCAGCCATTACGGATGGGTCGGGTCTCGGCGAGGGGGAATCGGAGCGGCGGCCGGGAGTCACCTGGCGGTGCTCCGGCGACGGCTCATCGATGGATCATTCCCTCGGTCGGGCTCGACGCGGTGGCGTAGAGCGTTCTCGGGATCCTCCCCGCGCCGCCGGCGAGCCGGCCGGCCTCGCAGGCGAGGCGCATGGCGTGGGCCATTCGGATCGGGTCGGCCGCCCTGGCGATGCCGGTGTTCAGCAAGACGCCATCGCAGCCCAGCTCCATGGCGATCGCCACATCGCTGGCGGTCCCGACGCCGGCATCGATGATGACGGGGTAGGCCGGGTCGTCCGCCTTGAGATCCTCCAGGATGATCCGGATGTTGTTCGGGTTGAGCACTCCCTGTCCGCTGCCAATGGGGCTGCCGGCGGGCATCACGCTGGCGGCGCCGGCGGCCTTCAGGTGGCGGGCCATGACCGGGTCGTCGCTGGTGTAGCAGAGGACGCTGAAGCCGTCGTTGACGAGCACCTCGGTCGACCGGAGCGTGGCGACCGGGTCGGGCAGCAGGGTGCGGGGGTCGGAGAGGACTTCCAGCTTCACCCAGTCGGCCCCCGGGTTGCCCAGCCCCTCGAGCAACTCTCGGCCGAGCCGGGCGGTGCGGAGCGCCTCCTCGGCGCTGAAGCAGCCGGCGGTGTTGGGCAGGATGGTGTAGCGCCGGGGGTCGAGGTAGTCGAGCAGGTTCCGGCCCTCGGCGTCGAACAGCCGCTCGCGGCGGACCGCGACGGTCACAACCTCGGCGCCGCTGGCGTCGAGGCAGTCGCGCATCAACTCCATCGAGGCGTACTTGCCCGTGCCGACGAACAGGCGGCTGCGGAAGCGGTGCGATCCGATCGTCAGCTCGTCGGGGCCGAACGGGCCGGGGGCCTCGTCCGGGGCCCCGCCGCCGACGAGGGTGACGACCTCCACCTCGTCGCCGTCGCTGAGGGTCGTCTCGGCGTGCCGAACGCGGGGGACGAGCGTCCGGTTGACCTCCACGGCGACGAGTTCGGGCCGCAGGTTCCAGTGCCGGAGCGCCTCGGCCACGCTCAGCGGACCGGGGAGTTCTCGACGATCGCCGTTGAGGGTGATGGTCACGGCAACTAGCCCTCGGGGGGGAGGCACGCTGGGAGACGGATCGGCCGGGCCGATCGAAGGTTGCGTCAACATCTGTCCATCGTAGCGCGGCCCGGTGCGGCGGTCAAGCCGGGCCGAAAACGCTCAAGCCGGCGACCCTCGGCGGTCGATGATCGAGAATTGGAAGGCTTGCCGGGCGCGCCGGATCGGGCGCGCTTGGAGCGTCGCATCGAACCGCACTGGCCGATCGGCCCGGGGACTGAGCGTCCCGGCGCCCGACCGGCCGACTGGCCCCGACCGGGTGATCCCTCGTGCCCCATTGGAAGCGACGACGCCCCTTCACGCCCCGAGTCGATTCCCTCGGCTCCCGGGTGCTGCCTTCGGCCTCGCCAACCGTCGAGATCGTCGGGGATGTCTTGCTCGTCAGCGGGACCGAGGGCCCCGACGCGGTTGAGGTGACGATCCGATCCGTCCGGTCCCCCCGGGGGGAACTCCCCCTGGTCCGGGTTTCCGGCATCCCCCGGTGGTTCGTGGCAAGGCAGTTCGCCTCGGTCGTCGTCGACGCGAAAGGCGGAGACGACCTCGTTGCGGTTGACGACCGCGGCCGAGCCGTGTTGCCGATGGGGCTCGTCGGCGGTGACGGGGACGACACGATTCTCGGAGGCTCCGGGGCCGATGTCCTGATCGGCGGCCCCGGCTCCGATGCGATTTTCGGCCGAGGAGGGCTGGACCTCATCGACGGCGGCCCAGGGACCGACCTCATCGACGGCGTCCCCGAGCCGGCTCCGCTCGAGGATTCCTCGGGGCCGGTGCCGGCGCCGGAACCGGAGCCTGCTTCGTCCTCACCATTCGCCGAGCCGACGCCCCTGGCCTCTCCCCCGGTCCCGGACGACTTCGGCCTCCAGGTCATGATCGACCGGACCAACCAGGCCCGAGTCGACGCCGGGCTGGCCCCGCTCGAGGTCGATCCCAGGTTGCAGGAGGCGGCTCGGATCCAGGCGGAGAACATGGCCCGGCTCGGCCGGCTCTCCCATGATCAGACCGAGACCGGTACGCCGACCCTGGAAGATCGCGCCCGGGCCGTCGGCTACGCGTTCTCGGCCATCGGCGAGAACATCGGCTTCAATTACGACTCCCCCGCCCTGGCCGTCGACGGCTGGCTCGCTTCCGATGGGCACCGGCGCAACCTCCTGGACGACTCGTACGAGCAACTCGGCGTCGCGATTGCCACCGACGCGGTCGGGAGGCCGTACTACGTCCAGGTCTTCGGCCGTCCCGAGTGATCCGCCGAGGGGGATTGTCGCAAGATCGCAGTCTGCTGACCTCGGGGTTGACCGATTCGACAGGGACGGAAGGACAGGTTGGGCGGGGGCGATCGAAGCGAGAGACAGAGAAACCGAAATCAGAACGCAGAACGCAGAATGCAGAACGCAGAACGCAGAATGCAGAACGCAGAACGCAGAACGCAGAACGCAGAAATCGCGGTCTGATGCAACGGCGACCGTCACGGCCTCACGTCCGAGACGGTCAGCGCCAAACACACCGGACACAAGGGAAAGGGCCAGGAACGCGACACGTCCTCGCCGAAGTGATCGGGGCGGGATACCGGGCGGTGTGTCCGCCCGGTACAATGGAAGGATGAACAGCTCGATCGAGCACCCGCTTCTGATCGGTTGCAGCGGCTGGAGCTACCCGGACTGGCTCGGGCCGTTCTACCCGCCCGGCCTGCACGAGGGGGACTTCCTGGAGTATTACGCCGATCGCTTCCCGATCGTCGAGGTCGACAGCACGTTCTACCGGCCCCCCTCGGCCCGGATGGTGAGGTCCTGGCGCGATCGGACGCCGGACCAGTTCACGTTCGCCCTCAAGGTGCCTCGGGTCATCACGCACGAGAAGCTGCTGAAGGGGTGCGAGGAGGAGGTTGATGGCTTCGTCTCTTCCCTCGAGCCGCTGGGCGAGAAGCTTGCGTGCGCCTTGCTGCAGATGGGGTACTTCAACCGTTCGGCCTTCGGGACCCGAGACGAGTTTCTGGAGGTGCTCGACCGCTTCCTCTCGCGATGGCCGATGAGTCGGGTGCCGTTGGCGGTCGAGGTGCGCAACGCTCAGTGGGTCGGGCCCGAACTGGCCGGGGTGCTCGAGGCCCACGGGGCGGCCCTGACCTTGACCGAACAGGCTTGGATGCCCTCCCCCCGCGAGGTGGCCGATCGGATCGACCCGGTCACTGGCCCCTTCGCCTTCGTCCGCCTGCTCGGGGATCGGCAGGGGATCGAGCGGATCACGACCACCTGGGACCGGATCGTGATCGATCGCTCGGCCGAGCTGGCTGAGACGGCCGGGGTGATCCGGCAGCTGGTCCGTCGCGTTCCGGTCTTCGTCTTTGCGAACAACCACTACGCGGGATTTTCCCCCGAGACGGCCCGGCAGCTCCGGGGTCTGCTCGGGCTTCCCGAGCCGACTCCCCCCGATCGGCCCCGGCGGACTCTCTTCGATTGAGGAGAGGGAGACGGCGGACCCCGGCACGGCCGAGGGCTTGCTGAAATCGCCCAATCGCCCGGGGGGCTTTCCTCCAGGACGGGGCGGTGGGCACAATTGGATCGGTTGTCTTGTCCTGTTCAACCGATTCCGAGCGAATCCCGGCCCGCGCCATCGATCGGAGGGCCATAATCGACCGTCCCGACACCCTCCCGGGGGTCGGGGGCACGTCTGCCGCGTCCGATGGGCCGTCCGGCCCGAGCCTCGACGTCCCGGTGCATGGCCGCGCCGGCACCGATGTCCACGCTCGACCCCTCCTCCCGTCGGGACGCGGGGGAGGGTGGGGGATGACATCCCCTGGAGATCCCATGACTCCACACTTCGACCTCGACCTGAGCCGTCGGCTCTTCGGGCTGCTCGATCCGGATCTTGTGGGCCTGCCGCCGGCCTTCGCGGCTCGGGTCCACCTGCACCGTCGGGGGTGGTCGACCAGCCAGGCGATTGTCGCCGGAGGACGCAAGCACATCGCCACGGCGAGCAAGGACGGCCAACGGATCCGATGCCAGGCCGAGCGGCCCGAGGCCGCCTGGTGGCAGGTCCTCGGCTCGGCCGTCCCCGAGGCCTTCGCCGGGCAGCAGGGCTGACGGCCCCGATCGCTCCGGTTCGAGCCGATCAGTACCCGGCCGGGATGCCCAGGGAGTGTTCGGCCCGGATCGGCTCCAGTCCGAGCCGGATCCGGCATTCATCGAGAATGTCCTTTGTTCGGCTGGCACCCACCCGGGTGACGCCAAGCTCCCGGACCGCGAGCAGCCCGTCCAGGTCCCGGACCCCGCCGGCGGCCTTCACCTGGACGTGGGAGGGGCAGTGCGCCCGCATCAGGCGGAGGTCGTCATGCGTGGCTCCTCCGCTGCCGTAGCCGGTCGAGGTCTTCACCCAGTCGGCGCCCAGCTCGCCGCAAAGCTCGCACAGGCGGATCTTGCGGTCGTCCGGGAGGTAGCAGTTCTCGAAGATCACCTTCACCTTGCGCCCGGAGGCGTGGGCGACCTCGATCACGGCCTGGATGTCGTCCCGCACGTAGTCCCAGTCGCCGCTGAGGACCTTCGAGATGTTGACGACCATATCCAGTTCCTGGCCGCCGTCGGCGACGGCCCGTTCGGCCTCGGCGCGCTTGATGGCGGTGGTGTGTCCGCCGTGGGGGAAGCCGATCGTCGTGCTCGGCTGCACGGTGCTCCCGGCGAGGATCTCAGCGCATCGGGCCAGCGCATAGGGCATGATGCAGACGCTCGCCACGTCGAACGCCCGAGCCAGCCGGCAGCCGGCCTCCAGCTCGGCGGTGGTGAGCGTGGGGTTGAGCAGCGAGTGGTCGATCATCTTGGCGATGTCGCCGTAAGAATAGTCCATCGCGCGTTCCTCTCCGGGAAGACTCGGCCCGTCTTGGACTCGAGCGGCCTCGTGGACGGCGGCCTAATCGACCCGACCCCAGTCCCGGCGTCCCCTGGGTTCGTCCCGATCGCCGATCTTGGGGGCGGAATCACCTGCGCCTCGGGCCGAGATTCTATCACGACGGTCGATTCCCGGGCGAACCTCGCGACGACGCCGATTCGTCGATGCCCCCTCGACAAAAGCTCGGCCGGCCCTGGCCCACCCGGGAGGCCCAGGCCAGCAGGCTCGGAGCCGGGCCGCGAGGCCGACCGCCGCGAGGCCGAGCAGGGTGGATTGGCGGACCGGGGGCGGTTCCTCGGCGGCAGACGATCCGGGGAGATCGTCCGGCCTCCACGGGGGGGGAGGCGCGCCCCAGATCGCCAACGGGTCGATCGGCTCATCGAGACCGTAGGAGAACCGATCCGGCTCGGAGATCGGGGGGCCGCCGGCCTCGCCGAGCGTCGTCCCGGCGCCGATCCAGGGGACCGGGGACTCCGGGTCGCGCACCGTTCGGGGGATGAGGATCGTCACCATCGCCATCCGGTCCGAGCCCGAGAGGGAGACGACCGAGGTTTCCTCTGTGATCGTCTCCCTGGCGGCCCGGCCGGCAAGCGGCTCGATCCCCAGCGAGGAGGTCAAGGTGAAGACGTTCGATTCCCGAAGCTCCTCGGCCTCCTCCTCCAGGGGGACTTCGAGCTCGAGCATCTCGATGATCGCATCGACATCGATCGCATCGCCGATGGCGGCCCGAATCGTCAGGCTTCTGGCCTTCGAGAGGGGTCGGGACTGTGTTTGCTCCGCCTGGCTGATGCTGGTCGAGCTGATCCCCGCGGACGCGGCGTCTCGGTCAGGCTGGTTGTTGGGGACGAGGCTGATCGCCTGCCCCCGACTGTTGCCCTGGCGGGCGGCCGCCGGGCCGAGGTTCGCTCCCGGGCCAAGGCTCGCGGTGGCGATCGTGCCGGTTTGACCCGGGGGGAGGAGGGCGGTTCCGGTCGGGAGGAGGGACTGCCCCTTGGTTCGGTCGATCTGGTCGGCTCGGATCGTCGAGCGATCGAGATCGCTTCCTCCGAGTGCCGCCAGGGGGAGCAAGGCCCGGGAGACGAAGTCGGAGCGCTCGGGAGCATCCTCGGAGGCCTCGCGCTCGTCGAGGGGGGCCGTTTCGGAGGCGCCCGGCGGATCCGACGAAGCCGCGGAGAGCGAGTCGACCGCGGGAATCGCCCTCGGGCCGAGTCGGTCGACCGTGGGGAGCCACCGGAGCCGACGGCGGTTCGGCCGCCTTCCCTTCCCTCGGAGCCGATCGACCAGGAGGCCCCTCGCGACGGCCCCCGTCGAGCGAGCGGAGTCGGCAGGAGTCGGTTCGCGTCGAACGAACATGGCAGGTCCTCCCTCGATCCGATTTCGGGGTGTCGTCTCCCGGTCGCTGGCGACCGGCCGGGTCCCGGGCGCTTCGGGGGGGCGACGGCCGACCGGCGGTGATCGGACGGCTCTCACGTCCGGGGGGGCGCCGGCGGCGGGTTCGACGGGGCCGGCGGACGACGGATCGATCCTGGCAGGCCGAGGATCGGCTCCAGGAGGGGGTCGGCCTCGATCATCTCCCGGAAGGAGGCGCGGCGATCCGAGGGCATGGACCGGATCGCCCGATCCAGGTAGAGGGCCGCCCGTTTCGTGTAGGCGTCTCGGGCGGCCACGAACTGCCTCATCCGGGCCAGGCTCGGGTTTCCCTCGGCCCGGTACTGCTCCCCGAGGGCCTGCACGGCCAGGGCCAGGATCCGCACGGCGTTGTAGTCGAGCCGGGGGCCGGCCGGCCCGAGCGCCAGCGCCTTCTCGGCATCGGCGACCGCGTCCCGGACGGCGAGCTCGACGAGCCGACGGGAGTCGGGGACCTTCTCTTCGTCCGGCGGACTGGTCGCCTCCAGCGCCGAGAGCAGGGTGGCGAAGCCCCGGCCGACGAGGGCCTCGGGCTCGTCGGGATCGAGCCCGGCCGCCCGGTCGAAATCGCCGACGGCCAGCCGGACGGCCTTCGTCTCCACGAACAGCCAGCCCCGGGCGACGAGGGTCCTGGCGTCGGGGGCCATCTCCAGGGCGATGGTGTAGTCGGCGATCGCCCCCTCGGCGTCCCCGAGCTTGGACCGGAGCAGGCCCCGGACCTTGAAGATCTCCGCGTCCGCCGCACCGCCCCGGACGACCTCGTCGAGCGATTCGATCGCCTCCCGGTAGCGCCCGGAGGAATCCTCGGCCTCCGAGCCGACGAGCTTCACCAGCAAGACGGCTCGGAGGCGATGGGCCTCGGCCCGATCCGGCGCCAGGGACAGCGCACGGTCGATGGCCTCGAGCGCCGCCGAGAGGTCCCCCCGCTCCTGCTGGATGCGGCCGACGGTCAGCCAGTCGTCGGCGACCTCGACCGACGAGGCGTCGGGAGGCAGGAGACGGAGGGTCCGTTCGAGGTCGGCCAGGGCGCCGTCGAGGTCGCCTCCGCTCCGGCGCAGGTGGGAGCGACGCCGGTAGAGGATGGGCTGCCCCGGCTCAAGCGCGATGGCCCGGTCGATCTGGCGGAGGGCGCCGTCGAGGTCGCCCAGTTTCTCCAGGAGTGAGCACAGATTGACGAAGGCCGGGTAGCCCTCCGGCCGCAGGCGGATCGCCTCCTGGAGATCGGACTTCGCTTCCTCGTACCTCCCCTGATCGATCCGGAGCGTGCCCCGGGTGAGCAGCAAGTTGTACCTGGTCAGCTCGTCGGGCTTTCCCCCCTGGGGAGGGCCGTCGGCGATGAGGGTCGCGGCCTCTCCCAGGTCGGCCTCGGCCGCCGGGAGGTCGCCGCGGCCGTAATGGGAGACGCTGCGGAGCAGGTACAGCCAGGCGAAGCCCGGCCGCTGGGACAGGCAGAAGTTCAGGTGGGCCTCGGCGGCGTCCCAGCGCCGAAGCTTGATGAAGCTGGCCGCCAGGCCGTAGTGGGCCCAGAAGTGCTCGGGATCCAGGCGGATCGCCTGGCCGAGCAGCGCGATGGCCCCCTCGGGGTCCCGTTCCCAGACCTCCCCCTCGATGCCCAGCAGGAAGTAGTCGATCGCGGCGGTGGGCTCCAGCGACTCGGCCCTCGAGCGCTCGTCTCGGGCCTCGTCGAGGTCGCCGATCGCCTCCAGGTACTCGGCCCGGCGGCGGTGGAAGGATCGGGTCGACAGACCGAGGGACTGGGCGGCGTCGAGCGTTCGCAGGGCCTCCTCGGCCTGAGGGGAATCGGGCGGCCCTCCTCGAGGAGGATGGCCGACCCGGAACCTGCGGTCGGCCAGGATCAAGAGCAGCTCGTAGCATTGTGTCCGGACGCGGCCGCGCTCCTCCGGCCCCAGCGCATCCAGCTCCGAGGCCGCCAGGCCCCCCGACTCGACGGTAAGGCCGTAGAGCCCCAGCGCCCGAGCGATCAGCTCCTCCAGCGAGCCGTCCGGGGCGTCTCGACCCTCGGTGAACGCGAAGGTGCGGTAGAGGGCCTCATCGTGGAGTTCGGAGAACTCCTCGAGCTGACGGAGGGCCTCCCGGGACCGGCGGTCCTGCTCGGACTGCTCGGCCTTCTCGGCCAGGAGCCGCTCAACCCGGATGAGCCGAGCGGTGACTTCCTCGCCGAGCGGCCTCGACTCGGGGGAGGGCCCCATCATCGCCAAGGCCGCCGAGTACCAGGACTTCGCCTCCTCCCAGCGACGATCCGACCAGGCGGCTTCCCCCTTCAGGACGGCCTCCTGGATCTCGGCCTTGCGCCGCAACTGCTGATGCTGGTAGCGGACGTGTGAGGCGTACACCATCAGCAGGCTGAATAGAGCAACGGTGCTGGCGACGGCCAGCGCGGCGTAGGCCGGCCGGCGTCGCATCCACTTCAGGGCCCGGACACCAGGGCCGACCCGACGGGCCAGGATCGGCTCGCGGTCGAGGAAGCGGCGCAGGTCCTCGGCCAGGTCCTCGGCCCGGGAGTACCGCCGGTTCTGGTCCTTGCTCAGGCACTTCAGGCAGATCGTCTCCAGGTCTCGGGGCAGCCTGGGCCGCAGCCGGGCTGGGGGCACGGGCTCCTGCTCGATGACCTGGCGGAGCGTCTCGCCGATGGTGGAGCCCTTGAAGGGCGGCCGGCCGGTAAGCATCTCGTAGAGGATCGCCCCGAGCGCGTAGACGTCGGCCCGGGGGCCGATCTCCCGGGAGAGGCCCCGGGCCTGCTCCGGCGCCATGTAGCAGGGCGTTCCCTTGATCTCGCCGCTGAGGCTCAGGCGAGACGCGTCTCGGGTGAGCTTGGCCAGGCCGAAGTCGGTGATCCGGGGCGTGTCCGGGTCGACCAGCAGCACGTTGGCCGGCTTCAGGTCGCGGTGGACGATCCCCGCCTCGTGGGCCGCCTGGACCGCCCGGGCCAGGGTCAGGACCATCCGGGCCGACCGGTCGGGGGGCTGCGGATTGCCCGACAACTCCCGGGCCAGGCTGCCGCCCCCGATGTATTCCATCGAGATGAACGGGTCCCCCTCCACCTCGCCAATCTCGAAGATCTTGACGATGTTCGGGTGGTCGAGCGAGGCCATCGCCTCGGCTTCCTTGCAGAACATCGCGGCGGTCGTCCGGTCGGCCTGGAGGCCCGCGGGAAGCATCTTCAGTGCGACCAGTCGGTTCAGCTTCCGATGCCTCGCCTTGTAGACAATCCCCATCCCTCCCCGGCCCAGCTCGCCGAGGAGCTCGTGGTCGCCGATCTGCCGCATCCAGGAAGGGGCTCTGGCCTCCGTCCCCGGACCGGCACTCGAGCCCCTCTCGGAGAGATGGGTGACCGTCTCGTGATCGCTCGGGGGGCCGGCGGCCGACTCCGGCGCGATCGTCGAGACCGGCTCGACTCCCGGCTCGATCTCTTCGAGGGGCCTCGGTGCGGTCCTCCCCGATCGTGCCGGCGATCGTTCTCCCGGCGTCTCGACTCGAAACGCGATCGTTTCGACGTCTCCCTCAGGGAGGATCGTTTCCTCCGATCGGGCGCTGACCGGCCCGAGGGACGCGACGGCCCCGACTTCGGTTCGCAGGGTCGTCCAGCCATCGGGGGGGGAGGCCGAGTCGATGGTGGCCGAGGAGACCAGTTCGGGGGCCGGCCCGACGACCGGGGAGGAGGACCGCTCCCGAGCTCCCTCGGGGATCGACACCCTCGTCGAGGCCCCGAGACACTCCCTCACGTCCGCTCCCGATGGGTTCGTCCGCTCGGCCACGCTCGGACTCCGGCGTTCGCGTCGTCGGCAGTGCCCGCGATGGGGCCATCCCGGCTGACCACCCGTCGGCCGGAGGCCGGGCCGGCGGGCCAATCCTCCGTCGTCGTTCAGGCCGGGTCACTCCAAGGCTAGTTCACGTTCCGGGAGGGCCCTGGCGGTCTGGTGCCCCGACTTCGGGGGACGACCCGGACCAAATCGACCGCGAGCAAGTCCTCCGGATCGATCGGGCAGGGGGTTCCGGCCGCCTGAGCGACGGCGCTGGGATCGGATCGGTTGACTCGGCGATCCCCTCATCCGGGAACCCGGCCGGGACCCGGACCATGCAGGCGGGAGACTTCGGGGCGCTGACGCCTTGTGCCTCGGCAGAGTGCCGGGCACGATGGGGCGGAGGTCGTCGCGACCCGGGCGTGCGTCGCGAACGGCCGAGGTTGCCTGAGACGCTGACCATCCCCCTGGCCGACCCACCCCCGACGCCGATCCCGCCCCCGGCCGATCGTCGGGGAGAGTCCCGGCCGACCGTCTCGGCAGAGTCCCCTATCGATCGCCCGGGCGAGGTACGTACCATGCCAACAAGGTTCTCCAGGCTGGCCGCCCTGTTTGGGACGGCGGCCGCCGTGGCCCTCTTGCATTCCCTGACCGGCGCCTCCCCCCCTCCCCAGGAGGAGGGGGCCTTCGAGCCCATTTTCAACGGGCGGGACCTGACCGGCTGGGACGGGGATCCGGCGCTCTGGTCTGTCGAGGACGGGGCGATCACCGGCCGGACCTCCGCCGATGCGCCGCTCTCCTACAACAAGTTCCTGATCTACCGCGGCGAGCCGGTCCGCAACTTCGAGCTCCGCGCCAAGTTCCGCCTTATCGGCGAGAACAACTCGGGGATCCAGTACCGCAGCACGGAGCGGCCTGACGTCGGCGAGTACTCCGTCGCCGGCTACCAGGCTGACATCCACCCAAACCCCGATTATCTCGGAATGCTCTACGACGAGCGCGGCCGAGGCATCATCGCCCAGTCTGGCCAGCGGGTTGTCGTCACCCCGGAGGGGGAGAAGCGGGTCGAGGGCCGGGTCGAGGGGGAACGTCCGGCGGTCGACCTCGGCGAGTGGAACGAGTTGAGCATCGTCGCCCGGGGCCCCAGGCTGGTCCACCGAATCAACGGCCAGACCGTGGTCGAGGTGATCGACCGCCAGGAATCCGAGCGCGAGCTGGAAGGGCTGATCGCGCTCCAGGTTCACGCCGGCCCTCCGATGACGGTCCAGTTCAAGGACATCGAGCTCCGACGCCTCCCGGACGGCCCGGGTCGCGGCCGGGGCGAGGATGGACGGGCTCGCCAGGCCGACCCGAGCAAGGTCGTCCCGGCCTCGGCCGAAGGCCCGAGGGCGACCGACCCGGAGGCGCTGAAGGTCGCCGAGGGGTTCGAGGTCGAGCTGCTCTACTCGGTCCCCGGGCAGGAGCAAGGCTCCTGGGTCTCGATGGCGGTGGACCCGCAGGGCCGGCTGATCGTCTCGGATCAGTATGGCAAGCTTTACCGAGTCACCCCGCCTCCGATCGGCGAGCCAGGCGGGGTTGTGGTTGAGCCGATCGACGTGGAACTCGGCGAGGCCCAGGGGCTCCTCTGGGCCTTCGACAGCCTCTACGTGATGGTCAACCGGGGCGGGAAGTACGAGAGCGGCTTGTATCGCGTCCGGGACACCGACGGTGACGACATGCTCGACTCGGTCGAGCAGCTTCGCGCTCTCGAGGGCGGCGGCGAACACGGTCCGCATGCCATCGTCCCCAGCCCCGACGGCGACTCCCTCTTTGTCGTCTGTGGCAACGGAACCAGGCTCACCGAGTACGACGCGACCCGGGTGCCCCCGGTCTGGGGAGAGGACCAACTGCTGCCCCGCATGCCCGACGGCAACGGCTTCATGGCCAACGTGCTCGCCCCCGGCGGCTGCGTGTACCAGGTGAGCCCCGACGGGGAAACCTGGGAGCTGGTTTCGATCGGCTACCGCAACCCCTACGACCTCGCCTTCAACCGAGACGGCGAGCTGTTCACCTACGACGCCGATATGGAGTGGGATATCAACACGCCCTGGTATCGTCCCACCCGGATCAACCACGTCGTCAGCGGCTCCGACTACGGCTGGCGGAACGGCGCCGGCAAGTGGCCGACCTACTACCTCGACAGCCTCCCGGCGAGCGTCGACATCGGCCCCGGTTCTCCCACCGGCATCACCTTCGGCTACGGCGCGAGGTTCCCGGCGAGGTATCAGAACGCGTTGTTCATTTGCGACTGGAGCTACGGCAAGCTCTACGCCGTCCACCTCGAGCCCGACGGCGCCTCTTACACCGGCACCGCCGAGGAGTTCCTCACCGGCACGCCGCTGCCGTTGACCGACCTGGTCATCAACCCCGCCGACGGGGCGATGTACGTGACCGTCGGCGGCCGTCGGACCACCTCCGGGCTCTACCGGGTGACCTACACCGGCGACGAGCCGATCCGCCCCGAGGCGGACTCCGACGCCGGGGCCGAGCTTCGGGAGATCCGCCGCCGCCTGGAGGCCTATCACGGCCGGCGGGACTCGGCCGCCATCGACGCCATCTGGTCGTACCTCGGCCACGAGGACCGCTTCATTCGATACGCCGCCCGGGTCGCCCTGGAGTTCCAGAACGGCGAGTTCTGGCATGATCGCGCCGTGGTGGAGCCCGACCCTCAGGCCGCGATGAACGCCCTGCTCGCCCTGATCCGCGTCTCCAGCCCCGACCCGGAGCACCGCCGGCCGAACGACCCGCCGGTCGACCTGGAGCTGAAGGAGCGGATTCTCGACGCCCTCGACCGCGTCTCGGCGGCCTGGGAGGCGATGACGAACTCCCAGAAGCTTGACCTCCTGCGCGTGTATGCCGTCCTCTTCAACCGGATGGGTCCGCCCGACGACGAGGCCCGGGCCGAGCTGATCTCCCGGTTCGACGCCTCCTATCCCGCCCGATCGGTCGAGCTGAACGCCGAGCTGACCCGGCTGCTGGTCTACCTCCAGGCCCCGGAGGTCGCCTCGCAGGCGGTCGCCCTGCTGGAGCAGGCGCCGACCCAGGAGGAGCAGATCAACCTCGCCCAGATGCTCCGCGTCCTGAAGGCCGGCTGGACCCCCGAGCTTCGCGAGCGATACTTCCGCTGGTTCACCAAGGCCGCCAGCTACCGAGGGGGAAGCAGCTTCGGAAACTTCGTCCGGAATATCAAGAATGACGCGGTCGCCACGCTGACCGACGCCGAGCGGGCCGCCCTCCAGCCGATCCTGGAGGCCCAGCCCGATCCGAGCAGCACCATTCCGACCGTCCAGCGCCCCTTCGTTAAGGAATGGACGCTCGATGAGCTGATCCCTCGCCTCGAAGAGGGCCTCGCCCGGGGCCGGGACTACGACCGAGGCCGTCGCCTCTTCGCCGAGACGACCTGCTTCGCCTGCCACCGCTTTGCCGGTGAGGGCGGCGCCGTTGGCCCCGACCTGACCGGCGTGGCCGGCCGCTTCAGCCCGAGGGACCTGCTCGAGTCGATCGTCCACCCGAGCAAGGAGATCAGCGATCAGTACCAGGCGATCACCATCGCCACCACCGACGGCCGGATCGTCACCGGCCGGATCGTCAATCTCAACGGCGACAACCTGATGATCATGACCAACATGCTCGACCCGAACGGCCTGGAGCGTGTCGAGCGGTCGAAGATCGAGGAGTTGGCGCCGTCCCCCGTCTCCATGATGCCCGAGGGGCTGCTCAACACGATGGACGAGGACGAGATCCTCGACCTCCTCGCCTACCTGCTCTCCCGAGGAGACCGCGAGGCCGCGATGTTCGAGTGATCCTCCGGGCCATCGCTCCGCTCCCACACGGCGAGGGGCCGGTCGTCCCGGACGACCGGCCCCGTTTTGCTTGGCTCCTCCTCCGATCGCCGATCACTCGGCCAGCGGCGTGAGCACGATCTCCCGGAACTCGATGGGCACGCCCTCGGACTGGAGGCTGATGGCCCCCTCGGTCACGGTGCAATTGGTCGCCTCGTTGACGAGGTCGCCATTGACCGTCACGGTGATCGTGTCCCCCTTGCAGACGATCTCCATCTGGTTCCACTCACCAATCGGCTTCTCGGAGCCGTCGGTCAGGTTCAGGTGGCGGCGCCCCTTCTTGCGAGCCTCCTCGTTGGGCACGTCCAGATCGGTGCCGATCACCCAGAAGTCGCCGGCATCCCCGGAGAAGAGCTGCACCTCGATCGACTTCGGCCAGATGCCGATGGCGCCCGGCTCGCTGGTGTGGACCAGCACCCCGCTGTTGCCGCCGGAGCTTCCCTCAGGGAAGCGCCACTGGAGTGTCAGCTTGTAATCCTTGTAGTCGCGGTCGGTGCGGATGTAGCCGTTCGGCCGTCCTGAGCAGTAGAGCACACCGTCCTTGACGGTCCAGACGTCCTCGGCCTTGGCGTTCTCGTCCGCGAGAACCGCCGTCCAGCCGCTGAGGTCCTCGCCGTTGAAGAGCCGGATCGGCTCCTGCGCCGTCGCGGAGGCGGTGGAGCAGGCGACCAGGGCGGCGAACACGGATCGTCGGATCATCGATCGTCTCCCTTTGGATGATTGAGGTCCGGGGGCCGCGGAGGCCCGCCGCCCCGAGCGGAGGGGGGCGGGGCCCCGGATGCCATCGATCATAGCAGAGCGGCCGGGCCGCCGCGCCCACCGACGCCCGAGGGCCCCGGGCCGTGGCGATCGCCTCCCTCCGGTGCTAGACTCGGCCGATCCGGGGGGGGCGACGGCACCCGGATCACGCCAGCCCCCCGGCCCGATCGGGGAGCGAAGACCGATGAATCCGACCGACCTTCTGAGCCGGCGATCCGCCCTTCGGACCCTCTCCACCGCCCTCGTTGTCGGTGGGCTCCCGAGCCGGGGGCTGACGGCGGCCCCGGCCCGGGCCGACGACCCCCCTCGGCCGATCCCCCGCGTGCTCCCCGTCGGGGAGCTTCCGGACGATCGCCGCCTCGGGCCCCTCCGGGATCTCAACGGCTACTTCCCGTTCTCTCCCCCCGGATCGGCGGAGGAATGGGCCGAACGGGCCGAGCGGGTCCGGCGCCGGATCCTCGTCTCGGCGGGCCTCTGGCCGATGCCGACCCTCCCCGAGCTTGTCCCCGTCGTCCATGGCAAGGTTGATCGCGAGGGCTACTCGGTCGAGAAGGTCTACTTTGAGAGCTTCCCCGGCCTCTTCGTTACGGGGAACCTCTACCGCCCCGAGGGGAGGGACGGCCTCCTGCCCGGTGTGCTCTGCCCCCACGGCCACTGGCCGGACGGGCGCTTCCACGACCACGGCGAGGAGGCGATCCGTCGGGAACTGGAAACGGGGGCCGAGCGCTTCGAGATCGGCGGCCGGCACCCGGTCCAGGCCCGCTGCGTCCACCTCGCCCGGATGGGGTGCGCCGTCTTCCTGTACGACATGATTGGCTACGCCGACAGCGTGCCGATCACCGACGACGTCGCCCACCGCTTCGCGACGCAGCGGCCCGGGCTGGACCGACCCGACCGCTGGGGCCTCTTCAGCGCCCAGGCCGAGCTTCGGTTGCAGAACGTGCTGGGGCTGCAACTGCTCAATTCGATCCGGGCGCTCGACTTCCTCTCCGGCCTGCCCGACGTCGACCCCGATCGGATCGCCGTCACCGGATCGAGCGGAGGAGGAACCCAGACGTTCCTGCTCGCGGCCGTCGACCCGAGGCCGATCGCCGCCTTCCCCGCCGTGATGGTCTCGACCGCGATGCAGGGCGGCTGCACCTGCGAGAACGCGAGCTACCTCCGGATCGATACGGGGAACGTCGAGTTCGCCGCCCTCTTCGCGCCCAAGCCCCTCGGCATGACCGGCGCGAACGACTGGACCCGGGAGATCGAGACCAAGGGTCTGCCCGAGCTGAAGACCCTCTACGAGCGGCTCGGCGCCCCGGACGACGTCACCGCCCGCTACTTCGACTTCGGCCACAACTACAACGCCCCGAGCCGGGCGATGATGTATGCCTTCATGGCCCGAACCCTCGACCTCGGCCCTGACGCCCCGCTCGAGGAACAGGACTACGAGCCGCTCTCGGTCGCCGAGGCCACCGTCTGGGACTCCGGCCACCCGAAGCCGCCGAGCGACGAGGACGCCGAGGTCCGGCTCCTGGCCGCGCTCGACGCCGACTCCCAGGCGAAGCTTGACGCCCTTCGGCCCGTCGACGCCCAATCCCTCGCCGAGTTCCGCCGTGTGGTCGGCGGCGTGATCGAGACCATGGTCGGCCGTCCCCTTCCCGAGCCCGGCGACGTCTCCTACGACAAGAACGCCGAGGTCGATGCGGGAGACTCCCTCGTCACGACCGCCTTGCTCCGCTTCGAGCCCGCCGGCGAGGCCGTGCCGACCGTCTTCCTCTACCCGAAGAACTACGGCGGTCGGGTCGTCCTCTGGGTCGACCCGAGGGGCAAGTCGGCGCTCTTCGACGCGGACGGAGAGCCGATCGCTCCCGTGCGGCGGCTGATGAACCGGGGGGTCGCCGTCGTCGGCTTCGACCTGCTGTACCAGGGGGAATCGCTCGAGGACGGAATCCCCCTGGCCGAGAGCCGGTCGGTCGAGAACCCCCGGGAATTCCTCGGGTACACCGTCGGCTACAACCACCCGCTCTTCGCCCAGCGGGTGCACGACATCCTCTCGGTTCTGGGGTTCATCCGGCACCACGACTTCAGCCCGGCTCGCGTGGATCTGATCGCCCCCGCCGGCGCCGGGCGATGGGCGGCCGCGGCCGGCGCCGTCGCGGGCCGGGCGATCGACGCGATGGCGCTGGGGACCGGCGGCTTCCGCTTCGGAGCGATCACCGAGATCCGGGACCCCGATCTCTGGCCGGGGGCCGTGAAGTACGGCGACCTTCCGACCTTGCTCGCCCTCTGCGCACCGACTCCGCTCTGGATCGCCGGGGAAGGCCCGGAGCCCCCGGAGATCGTCCGGGCCTCCTACGACGCCTCCGGGGCCCCGACCCCCTCCTGCTTCCGAGGAGAGCCCGACCTGGAGGCGGACGCGGCGGTCACCTGGCTGCTCGGCCTGGGGTGATCCCCCGGGGGAGCAGTCATCTCAACCCGGCGGAGGACTCCCTCCGCCGGGCCGATCAGCGAACCGGCACGACCCGGATCTCGAACAGCTCCGACCAGTTCTTGCCCGTGACGAACAGGCGCTTGCTGGTCGGCTCGTAGGCGATGCCGTTGAGCACGGCGTTGCTGCCGATCGCCCGCCGGGGCCGGATGGTGCTCAGGTCAATCCAGCCGAGGATCCTCCCGTCCTTCGCCGAGATCCGGGCGATCGTGCTCGTGTTCCAGATGTTGGCCAGGATCTCGCCGTTGATGTATTCCAGCTCATTCAATTGATCGACGGGCTGGCCTTCGGGGGTCGACACCCGGATCGATCGGACCACCTTGAAGGTTTCCGGGTCGAGGAACCGGATGGTCGCCGTCCCGTCACTCATAATCAGGTTCGATTCGTCGTGGGTCAGGCCCCAGCCCTCCCCCTGGTACCGGAAGCGGCCGGTTGTCTCGAAGGTGGCCTTGTCGAAGATCAGGCCGAGCCGCTCCTGCCAGGTGAGCTGGATGATCCGGTCCTTCCAGACAGTGATCCCCTCGCCGAAGACGTCCCGGGGCAGGTCGACCTCCTGGAGCACGGCGCCGGTCTCGAGCTGGACCTTCCTCAGCCGGGATTTGCCGTACTGGCCGGTCCCCTCGAACAGCTCCCCCCCGGCGAACTCCAGCCCCTGGGTGAAGGCATCGATGTCGTGTGGGTACGCCTTGACGATCTCGGCCCGGTAGACCGGCACCCGTCGCGTCTGGGAGGCCGTCCAGGCGGCCCATCCCCCCCCGGCAACGATCAGCCCGACGAGCATCCCCGAGAGCGATCGGACGATCCGACGGGAGCGGGCCGTCCCTGCCCCGAGGGGAGTCGGTTCGGGTCGGGTCGCGTCGTCCATCGGGGAGGCGGGCTCCGGGGCCGGGATGGCGATGCTCATGGATCAGCGTCCGTTCGTGTCGGAGTCCTGGGAGTCGATCGAGGAGAGCAGCCGGGCGATGCCGGCCCTGGCGATCTCGGCGTCCTGCTCTCCCGTCGCTCCGCCAACGCCGACGCCGCCGATGATCTGGCCGTCCACGACCACCGGCACGCCGCCGGAGAGGGTCGTCACCTTCCCTCCCGAGGCCGAGGCGGTGAGCTGGAGGCTGAGGTTCAGCAGCGCGTCGGGAGCCTCGACGCCGGCCGGCACGGGCCCGGTCGGCTGTCGGAGGGTCGCGGCGGCGACGGCCTTGGTCATCGACGTGTAGGAACTGGCGGACCGGGCGCCGTCCATGCGGACGAAGGCGATGGGGTGGCCCCCCTCGTCCACCACGGTGATGTTGACCTTCAGGCCCATCTCCCGGGCCTTCTCCTGGGCCCCTTCAACGATCGCCTGGGCGCCGCCGAGCGTGAGCCGGATCGCCCCCCGCTCGATCAGAGGAGGGGGCTCCTGGCCGGTCGCGGGCCCTGCGGTCGAGAGGGATACCGTCAGCGCGGCCGAGATCGTCGCGAGTCGGGCGAGCATCGGAGTCCAGTCTCCCTGGTCGAGCGGTCGTCCGCCTCGGCGGATCACTCGACGACGCGGTGGTGCGAGAGCATCCAGTCGACCAGACCGGGCTCGGAATAGGCCCGGTCCCAGCTATTGTGGCCGACTCCTCGGTATTCGATGTAACGAACGGGTGCCCCTACCTCCCTCAGCGCCCGGACCATCGCCCGCATCCCCGACAGGATCCGGGCGCTGTCCCCATCGCCCACGAACCCCCAGACGGGGAGGGTTCGGATCGCCTCCGCTCGGTCCGGGTCCCCCGGGCCGCAGATCGGCACCAGCGCCGAGAATCGCTCCGGATGCGCCGAGCCGATCGACCAGGTTCCCATGCCTCCCATCGACAGGCCGGTCAGCACGACCCGGGTCGGGTCGACCGCGTAATCGGCCATCACCTCGTCCAGGGCGGCCAGGGCGCGGCGGGCGTCCTGGGAGTCGGCCGACCAGGTCTCTCGGGCCTGGGGGAAGACCGCGAGATACGGGTGCGCCGAGGGGTCGGCGGCGATGATCGGCCCGAGCCCGACCTGGCTCGGCAGGATTCCGTCATCCCCCCGCTCTCCGGAGCCGTGGAGGAAGAGCACGACCGGGAACCGGGTCTGGCCGTCGTATCCCTCGGGGACGAAGACCGAGTAGCGGTCCTCCGGTTCGGCCCCTCGCAGGGTGCGGAGGTGGAAGCCAGGGGTGGTGGGGTCGGCGTCGGAGACGGGACGGGGCAGCGTCTGGACCAGCAGGTCCTTGAAGCGGATCTCCATCGCCGGGCCGGCGTGCAACTGGACGGCCAGCCTGCCCGTCTCGGCGATCCCCGGCTCGGTTTCGGTGTAGGCGACCGAGGGGACGCCATTGAGGGTCAATCGGATGTCGTCCCCGATCGCTCGAATGACGTACTGGTTCCACCGATCCGGCCGGACGGCCTCCCGGGCCCGGTCGGAGGCCGGCTCGAGGACTCGGTTCCTCCGAGACTCGTCGTACAGGGCTCCCCAGTAATTCTCACCGATGTCCGCCTGGTAGCCGATCATCTCGGTCCCCGGCAGTCGCTCACTGCGGAACTGGATCCCGCTGTTCCCTTCGCCGTTGAGCAGGAGGAAGGAACATTTGAAGATGAAGTCCGAGAACCTCCCCTCGGTCGCCAGGAACTCGTTGTGATCGAGCCCCGGAGAGGAGCCGACGAGCATGCCGTCGCGGGCCGACCAGAGCGAGCGATCCCCCTCCCATCCCGAGAGGTCCTCGCCGTTGAAGACCGGTGTGAAGCCGGCCGACTCCACCACGGGGGGGAGCCCTTCGAGCAGGGCGGCCCAGCGGAGCAGGATGGTGGCCATGTAGGTCGCGCCGATGGTCGGGTCCTGGGCGTTGGGGGAGGGGGCGTAGCCGCCGCCGTCGCGACGGCACCGGGAGACGAAGCCGCGGAGGGCGTCGAGATCCGGGATGACTCGCAGCATGTAGGCGGCCCGCATGGTCCGGTAGCTGGCCGAGAGGTCGCTGTCTCCCTCGCCCGAGGCCCAGCCGCCGTCTTCTCGCTGGCCGGAGACGATCGCCTCGGCCACGGCGTCCTTGCGGTCGAACTCCACCCCCATGCGGAGCAGGGCGGCGGCGGTGCCCCCGGTGTCAAAGGCGACGCTCGGGCCGGAGCCCCAGGTGCCGTCGGGGTTGCGCTCGCCGAGGATCGTCGACGACCATTCGCTGAACTTCGGAGAGGTCGCCCCGACCGCTTCCATCCCGGCCACGGCGATCCGGATCTCGGGGAAGCTGCTCGCGTTCTCGGAGAGGTAGCCGATCGCCCGGGCGACCACCTCCGGGTCGGCGATCCGGAGCTCCCCCATCGCCATCAGGCCGGAGGCCGTCGTGCCGACGTCCGGCTCGCCGCCGGGGACCTGGGAGAAGCCTCCCGTCTCCGGGTCGAAGCAGGAACGGACGAAGTCGATGCAGCGCAGCGCGTCGGGGATCGACCCGCCGGTGTCGAGCAGCACCCGAATCGAAGCGGTCGTCGCGCCGAGCGCGGACGAGCCCCCCGGCTCCGCGGCGAAGCCCCCGTCCGGGTTTTGCCGATCGGCCGCGAACTGGGCCGTCTCCCGGCGCTGGGAGGCGTCGAGGGATCGCGCCCCCGCGGTGATCGGGAAGGAAAGGAGAATCGCGAACGCGACGACGACCGCTCGCCTCATGGGTAGGTCCTCGGGCTCGGCAGTTCGGGGGCTCGTCTGGTCGGCTTGCCCCGCGATCCCGGCCCGGGCGGGGAGCGTCCCTCGCCCCGGCCCGGCGATCGACCGAGCCCTCAGTCTGCCACCCCCGCCTCGTCTCGGCAAGCGGCCGGCGCCAGGGCGCCATCGCGTCCTCGCGATCGGTTCCGAGTTCGAGGGGGCCGCTCGCGGTCGATCGCAGCGGCCGGGGAGAGGCTTGTCCTGGGAACGACGATCGCCGCGCTGGAGAACCCAGAGGCGGGGGCTCCGGCGCGGCGATCGTCGAGCCGTCCTGGTCGGCGATCGGGCTTGGCTGGGATCAGCCTTCCAACTGGCGGGCGATGCGGTTGACCGGGGTGCCGTCGGCCGACTCGGCGGAGGAGAGCGTGGGCAGGACGTACTGGAGGACGTAGGCGTCTTCGCCGGTGTCCTCGTAGTACTCGCGGAGCACCTCGGTGGCGCGGAAGTCGAGGGCCCGGAAGTAGAGCTGGCCCGAGAGGTTGGTCTCCCGGATCGTCATCGAGATGCGCGTCCGCCGATGGCTGGAGAGCTTGCCGACGAGCTTGGCGACCATCTGGCGGCCGACGCCCATCCGGCGGAACTCTGGGGAGACAGCCAGGTTGAGCACCTGGAGCCGGGTCTTGTGCAGCTCGTAGATCATGAAGCCGACGACGCGCTCGCCGCACTCGGCGACCATCCCGATGCAATTCCGCTGGCGGAGCACCCGCAGGAACTCCTCCTCGCACCAGGGGAACTCGTAGCTGGCGTGCTCGATGGCCAGGACCTCGGGCATATCGCGGCGGATCATCCAGCGGATGTGCACGCGGACCTGGGCCTTGGCGGTCGGGACCGTGCTCATCGAGCCTCCCTCCGTGGACTATTTAAAGACGGCGGCACCCTCGGCATCCTGCCGGGGCCCGGCGTGGAGACGGTTGTTTCGGACCCGCGAACCGGGCCGCGTCGGGCGGGTCGGAGGTGACACCTGGCCGGGCCCGATGCCCCCGATCTTCGGCTCGGGTCCGGACACCACCGCCAAGGCGGGGCGGATTCTATCGGAGCCCCCCGGCCGTGCCAACCCCGCTTCCTCCGGCCCCGCCCCGGCGCCCAGCCGACGACTGGACCTGCCCGGGACCCACTGTCTTATCGGCCGGACCGGTGCCGATCCTGAGGCAACGGGCCTCAGAATCGGCCAAAGGAATAGGCTTTGTTAGACGGGTCGAAGTCGTGCTCCGACAGGCCGACGTTGAGCCGGAGGTCGGCGTAGGTGTATTCCTCCAGCAGCGGCGGGGCCTCCCCCGGCCGACGGGGCCAGTCGTAGGCCTCGAAGCGGATCGGGAGTCCGAGTTCCCGGTCGATGTAGACCCGAACCTCGTGGAAGACGAACCGCTTCTCGCGCCTCGGGTGGGTGCAGATGATCATCGTCGTGGGACGCTTATTCACGAGCACGCCGTCCCGGATCGTGACCTCGCTGTCCAGGGGGTTCATCTCCCGGTGCCAGCCCTCGATCAGCGTGTCGATCAGGAAGCCGATGCCCGCCTCGGTGATCGGGTGCCGGTTGCCGTCCATCGCCCGGCGGCTTCTCGGGTCGAGCCGTACCGTCCCGGCGAACAGCTTGCCGAACCCGACGTCGTGCACGATGGCCTTCCCGCCGTCCCGGCCGTGGACGTAGATTGCCTCTCGCCCCGCGTTCGGCTGCCGGAACTTGAAGTACACGCTCAAGGGGGTCGTCCGGGCCTTCATCGTCATCACCGCATACCCCGAGAGCCGGCCGTCGATCCGCTCTCGTTTGATGAAGGTGCAGGTGTAATCCCGGATCGTCTCATAGCGCCGCTTGCTCTCGGCGATCATCCCCTTGGCCCGTGCGATCGGATCGGCCTCCAGGGAGCCCGCTTCCGGCGCGGGGGGGGACTCTAGGGGCCGGACCAGGCGATCGGCCGGGGAGTTCGAGGCGAGCCTGCCCGGATCGGGCTCGGCGTCGTGATCGGCCGGGGCCTCGGGCGCGGGGGCCGGAGCTGGCGACGGCCCTTCGTCTGGCTTCGAGGACGGTGACTCGTCCGGGTCGGCCGAAGGCTCGGCGGTGGCCGTTGCCTCCTCGACCGGAGCCGGCGCGGTGCCCGAGAACGGATCGGGGTCCGCGCCGACTGAGGAGACCGGGATCGGCCCCGGATAGTCGATCGGAGGCGCCGCGGTCGAGTAAAAGGTCACGGGAGCCTCGGGAGCGGACCGGACGGTCTGGGCCTTGCCCCCGATTCCGGGAGCGGCGAGCACGATCACTAGGGCGGTCGCGATCCGACCACGCAGGAGGACTCGGTACATTTCCGGGACCAACACGGAGCGTGCCACAATCGGAGCCCTCTCAACCGGTCTCGATAGGGGTGCGGGACGCCTCGGATCGGGTTCGGGCGACCTCGTGGCCAGTCGAATCGCGAACCCGGACGGGGAACTCGCCTGGGAGGTCGCGAGAGAGGTGTGGCATCGGCTGTGGTCGCAGATAGAAGGACCATACCACGCAAACCCGGCGCCGAGAAAGGCCAGACCCGATCGCTTCACCGTGTTCCGCGTCTTTCGGATCCGGTCGGATCGGCCGTGCGAATCCTGAGGCCCCGAGGCGCTGCCGATCCCGGGACGATCGGGGACGAGTTCATCGCCCCCGGTCGACTTTTTCAACCGGGATCCCCCCGGCGTTACAATGGTGGCTCCCGGCCGATCGTCCCCCACGCACACCTCCCCGACGGAGATCGCATTCATGGGCACAGGGAGCACCCCCGCCGAGCCCGCACCCCTGATCGAACCCTTCCTCTCGGCTCCCTTCGACCAGTGGGCCTACGTCGTGCGCCGGCCGGGCCGGGAAGACGTGCTGGTGGTCGACCCGGGCTTCGAGGCCGACCACCTGCTCGACCACCTTCGGTCCCTCCGCCTTCGTCCGGCGGCGATTCTGAACACCCACGGCCATTGCGATCACATCGCCGGGAATCGAGCCCTCAAGGAGGCGTTCCCCGAGGCCCCGCTGGTGATCGGCCGGAACGAGGCCCGGATGCTGGAGGATCCGAGCGCGAACCTCAGTGCGCTGTTCGGCCCCCCCGTCTCCAGCCCTCCCGCCGACCTCCTGGTTGACGACGGCGATCGGCTGGATCTGGCCGGCGTCAGTCTGGAGGTCCGAGAGATCCCCGGGCACAGCCCGGGGTCGGTCGTCTTCGTGGCGACCGGAGAGCGGCCCCCGTTCGTCCTCGGGGGCGACGTCCTCTTCGCTGGGTCGGTCGGCCGGGTCGACTTCCCTGGAGGAGACGGCGGATTGCTCCTCTCGGGGATCCGCTCGAAGCTCCTCGACCTTCCCGATGAGACTCGCGTCTTCCCCGGTCACGGCCCGCCCACGACCATCGGCCAGGAACGGCGCCGGAATCCCTATGTCGGCGAAGGGAGCACGCTGGGCCGGCTCGACTGACCGACCGGCTCCAGCGGGAAGATCTCGACCGTCACCCCGGATGCGAAGTGGGCCAGCGGCGCCGCGTCCGGGAGGGAGATCCCCGAAGCGGCGACCAGATCCTCCTGGAGGTGGATCAGCTCGGCCCCCTGGACCGGGTACGGTCGGTGGTGGACCTGCCCGACCCGGAGCTGCCCACCGGCGGACACGTACATCAGATACCGCTCGACGAGGAAGTGCTCCAGCGAGCCCGGCTCGGCCTCCCGAGGGGACCCGATCGGCCGGTAGCCCACCGAGCAGCCAACCCCCTTCGGCCGGCCGAGCCGTCGCGATTCGTAGGAGATCGCTCCGCTCTCCCCGTCTCGGTCGAGCCGCATCGTCGCCCGGTGATAGGGCAGGTGCCAGAGTGATCGGGCGAGGGCGACCGCGACCGGGTTGGCCGCGTCGAGGCTGAAGAACCAGACGCCCGGGCCGCTTCCCCGATGATGGACATACGTACGGACATTCACCTCGAGGAAGTTCGAGAGCCAGGGCACGGCCGGGCACCCCTCGGGCCGGACCCCCGCCATGGCGAACGGCACGAGCCCGACATAGGAACGCCCGTCGAACGTGTCGACCTCCAGCCCGTCCGGCAGCAGGGGGGCGATCGCCTCGGCGGGCAGCGCCCAGTGCAGGAACAGGAGCGACGACCACGACTGCCGCATGACCGCCGGGCGATCCGGGCGCCGAGTCGGGGAGATGCGATCGATGTGCTCGGACGGGGATGGTAGGCTCATTCGTCCCTGGCAGCTCCACCAAGGGGGGCCCGACCCCGTGACGACCGGTCCGGAACCCTCCGAGATTGTGAGCCGATCACGCGTCCTCCGCAACCTCCCGAGGGCCTTCCGACCGTGGCCGTCTGGGCGATCAGCGACCTGCACCTGTCCTTCGCCCGGCCGGATCGCCGGGAGCGATACGCCTCGAGGTGGCGGGACCATGCGCAGGCTATCGAGGGGCACTGGCGAGCGATCGTCGGCCGAGGGGATCTCGTGCTCATCCCCGGCGACATCTCGTCGGCCAGGAACCATCGGGAACTCCAGGCCGACCTCGACTGGCTCGGCCGCCTGCCCGGCCTGAAGGTCCTGGCCCCGGGCAACCACGACTCCTGGTGGGGGAGGGTGGAGGCCATCCGGCCGATGCTCCGACGCTCCCAGCGGGCGGTCGATGGGGATGCGATCGTCGAGGCCGGCGCCGTGCTTTGCGGGGCCCGGGGTACCCCGGTCGTCTCCGAGGAGGAGGCGACCGACTCCGATCGGCTGGCGACTTCCCGAGCGCTGGAAACCGCGGAGGCCATGCTCTCGGCCGCCTCGGCGCTGAGGTCCCCGGGGATGCCGTTGTTGGTCCTCTGGCACCATCCCCCGTTCGACCAGCACGGCCGTCCCGGCCCCTGGGTTCCCCTTTTCGAGCGGGCGGGCGTGACCGCCTGCGTCTACGGCCACCTGCACGCCGAGTTGCAATGGTCACTGGCCGTCCAGGGGGTGGTCGGCGGCGTCCGATACCACTGCGTCGCCGCCGACGCGGTCGGGTTCCGGCCGCTCCGGATCGGGATCTGAGGAGCAGGATCCCCTCCCCGGGCGCGGCCCTTGCCGCCGGGCGGTTGGTGCGCGAAGATCAACGCCGAGACGACGACCGCCATCGGCAACGCGCCCTTGACGGTGCCGATCCCCCTCGATCCGACGGAACCCGATCCCGTGCCCGCGCAGCGATCCTTCCTCCAGGGACTCGTCGGCGTCTTCGGCTTCCCCGTGGCCGAAAACCCGACGCAGGCGATGATCGAGCCCGCCTTCGCCGACCTCGGCCTCGACTGGCGCTACCTGACCGTCGAGGTCCCCCCCGATCGGCTCCCCGACGCGGTCCGGGGGGCCCGGGCGATGGGGTGGCGGGGCTTCAACTGCACCATCCCGCACAAGGTAGCCGTGATCCCGATGCTCGACGCCCTTTCCCCGGCCGCCGAGGCCATCGGGGCCGTCAACTGCGTCGTGCTCCGGGACGGCCAGGCCATCGGGGAGAACACCGACGGCAAGGGGTTCCTCCAGTCGCTCTCCTCGGTTCGTCCCGTCGCAGGCAGCCGAGTGGTCATCCTCGGGGCCGGCGGGGCGGCCCGGGCGATCGGCATGGAGCTGGCCCTCTCGGGCGCCTCGGACCTGACGATCGTCAACCGGACGGCGCAGCGGGGGGCCGACCTCGCCTCCCGGATCCGGGAGCGATCGGGCGTTCCCTGTCAGTTCGTCCCCTGGGAGGGGAGGTACCGCGTCGGCCCCGAGGTCGACGTCCTGATCAACGCGACCTCGATCGGCCTGTTCTCCGACGTCGACGCCCTCCCCGCGGTCGACCTCGATGCCCTTCGCCCCGGCCTTCTCGTCTGCGACGTGATCCCCAATCCCCCCCGCACCCCGCTCCTCCGGGAGGCCGAGGCCCGAGGCTGCCGCACGCTCGACGGGCTCGGGATGCTGGTCAACCAGGGGGTCATCGGGATCCAACTCTGGACCGGCCTCGACCCCCGCCCCGAGGTGATGCGCGAGGCACTCCTCGACGTCTTCCAGCCCGATGATCGGTGAGCATCTCCTCCCGACTGAGAACTGCGCTTCCCGTTGTTTGTGAAGAGAATGGGAAACGGGTGGAGAAGTGCCAGGTCATCGTCAGTTATTCCTGCCCATTCCGGAAAAAAGCGAATCCGTTACCTCTCTGATTCCAAAGGGTTCCGTTCGATTCTGCGATCCGGATGGCGTGAAGGCATTCTTCTTGCATCTTCTCAGGCGTGCCGGATGAATCCGGACGTCGAGAGGACGCAAACCGAAGCGGAGCGACGGAGAGGGTGCCATGCTCGTGCTCAGCAGGAAGCTCGGTGAGAAGATCGTCATCGGCGAGAATATCGTGGTGACTGTGGTCAAGATCGACCGCAACCAGATCCGTATTGGTATCGAGGCGCCGCAGGACGTCCCGGTCTACCGGGAGGAGATCGCCCCGGCTCAGCCGACCACCCGGATCCGGGAGACCGTGCTTCGCTGATCTCGATCGATCGGTCGCCAGCATTCACTCCCGGGCCGATTGGCCCGATCTCCTGCCTGCACTGCCTCCCGCCGGCCAGATCGACCGGAGTGCCTCACCGGCCTCCTGGATGATCGCTCCGGGATCGGTCGCCTCGGACCTCGTCCCGGCGCCCCCGGCCACCGGTTCGGCGAAGACGGGTCCCGCGTAGCCCTCCTCGGCGAGGAGTTGAAGCAACCGGGAACAGGGGACCACCCCCCCGGGTCGGGGCAAGGTGCGCCGATCGTCTCTGAGGGCCTCCCTGGCAGGGTCGAGCTTCTCGGGCACCTCGCTCACGTGCACCGAGACGATCTCCCGCACTCCGGCGGCGAGGGCCTCCTCAACCGGCTCTCCCGCGGCGAAGAGGTGGAACGCGTCGACGATCAGTCCGACCGCCCGGCCTCGCTCCCGAAGCGCCTCCCGCAGGGGACCGAGCGCCCCGAGCCGATCGATGAACGGCAGGCCGCCCCCCGTCCGGAGGGACGGCACCCCGATCGCCTCGAGGCCGAGGCGTTGGCCGTGATCGGCCAGGATCGCCGCGATCGGGTCCAGCCGCTCGACGTGCCAGCAGAGCGCCGCTCCCGCGGGATCCGGACCGTGCAGTCGCCCCGGATCGAGGATCGCTGGGAGGACCCAGGTCCCTGAACGGTCCAGGCCGAGCCGAGAGGCGATGCGGGCGTACCGGGGAAGCGCCGCCAGGTCGCTCCGGAACCGCTCCTGGTCCCCTCGCCAGTCGACCGGCAGCGGCCAGGAGATCGGGGACAGGCCGAGGTCAGCCATTCGAGCGGCCAACTCGCTCGGGTCCTCCCCCCGTTCGGCCAGGTCCCGGACCAGGAGCTCGACCCCGTCGAACCCGGAGTGAGCGGCCTGCTCGATCGTCTCCCGGGCGTCGAGGCGCAGGCCGAGCATTCGAGGGCTGAGGCATCGCAGCATCGGTCGGTCCTTCCGTCCTCGGTGGAGAGGAGCCCGGGGAGCTTAGCGGACGGGGGGCGATCCGGTCCAGGGCGGAAGCGGCCGGAGGCGGTGCGGGCGGGCCGGGGCGTCCCTTGGCGCACCGGGCCTCAGCTAAGAGAATCGATCGTCTTGCGGGAGGGCGGTGGCGGGGGGATTGGGCCCCGGCCGTCTCGACCGGGAATCCGACCGGGCCGGGGTCGGGCAGCGGCGAGGGCGGGAATGCTGACATCCTGGATCGAGGCGGCGGCGAGCGGCAGGCATGGCGGGCCGATCCGAGCCGGGATGTGGGGGTCCGTCGTCCTCGGCTCGCACCCGGCTGACCGCGACGAGACCCGCTGCGGCCTCGAGTTGATCGTCGACGACGAGCCGGTCGGCCTGCTGCCGGCCTACTGGCTGGAGGACCGGGGGGTCAACAGCCTCTGGCATGCTCCGGTCCCTCCCCAGCGGATCGGCTCTCGCCTCCGCTACCGGCCGATCGCCCAGCGCGAGGGGGAGCCCGATGCCGAGGGCCCCTGGCGCGAGGTCCTGGTTCGGCCCAACCTTCCGGACCGGACCGATCCGACCGAGTCCCAGACCATCGGCGTCGTCGGCAACCGCCACATGACCGCCCGGGTCGACGACCGGGGCGCGACCTTCGACGTCTTCTTCCCGACCGTCGGCCTCCATTCCGACGTCCGCCCCGCCGAGGGGGATCTGCCCAACAGCCGATCCCACTTCCGCACCATCGTCGGCGGCCTGGCCATCGGCGCCCGGCTCGACTGGTTCAACGAGCGCATGAGCTGGGACTGCTCCCAGCGCTACCGGCCCGAGACGAACCTGCTGGAAACCGAGCTTCGCTGGCGTCGCGGGCCTGTCCGGGTGCTCGCCGTCGACTTCGCCGCCACCGGCCCCGACCTGCCAAGGACCGGCGGCGGCCTGGAGTCGCGCGGCCAGTACCTCAAGCGGTTCCGGATCGTCAACGAGGGGACCGAGCGGCATCTGGTCCTCTTCGGCCTGTATGTCCACTCCGAGGTCAACGGCGGCATCGGCGAGCCCAGCCTCAGCTGGCAGGACTCCGGCCGCTGCCTGCTCGCGGCCAACCGAGGCCACTCCCACGCCAACCGCAAGCTCGCCCGGGACGCGACCGTTGAGTTCGCCATCGCCCTGGACGACCGAGGTCCGGTCGACTGCGAGCCCACCGGCGCGAGCGAGGCCATCGTCCTCCGCCCCATCGAGTTGCGGGCCGGCGGCGAGGCCCGGGTCGATGTCCTCATCAGCGGCGCCTTCACCGGATGGCGGGGGGACCAGGGGACGTTCGAGCACTGGCTCCACCCCGCGCTGGACTGGTTCCGGTCGGTCGACCTCGACGCCGTCGAGCAGGCGACCACGACCCACTGGGTCCGGTTCGTCCGGGCGATCCCCTCGGTGGAGTCTCCCCGTCCCGGACACGGCGAGGTGCTCCGCCGGTCGGCCCTGGCCGCGGTGCTCCACTGCGACGCCGAGCACGGCTCGGTCGCCGCCGGTTTCGACCGCGGGCTGAACGCCTACTGCTGGCCGAGGGATGCCCTGTGGGCCGCCTCGGCCCTGGATCGCCTCGGCCATCTCGACATCGGCGCCGCGGTGTTCGACTGGCTCGCCCGGGTGCGGGGCCGGTCGCGGACCAACCGCTGCTGGTTCATGAAATACACCATCGACGGTGTCCCTGAGTGGGAGACGCCGGCGATCGACCAGACGGCGCTGGTCCCCTGGGC
This sequence comes from Tautonia sociabilis, assembly GCF_003977685.1. Lineage (GTDB taxonomy): Bacteria > Planctomycetota > Planctomycetia > Isosphaerales > Isosphaeraceae > Tautonia > Tautonia sociabilis. The sequence continues at coordinate 200,459 of NZ_RYZH01000001.1, forward strand.
GCTGGAGCGTCACGTCCGATCGACCGGAGACCTGGACCTGGCCCGCCGCCACTGGCCGCTGGTCGAGCGGATGATCGAGGTCTGCTTCGAGGGGGACGGGCACCCTGGCCTCTTCTGGTCGGACGAGCTGGACCTCTTCAGCTCGGCCGGGCTGTGGGAGACTCGATTCGGCGCCTACCTGTCGAGCAACGCGTGCGTGGTGGCCGGGCTTCGCGCCGCCGCCCGGCTGGCCCGGCTGATCGACCCTCCCGACGCGGCCCGGACGGCGGCCGCCTGCGAGGACCGGGCCGACCGCATCTGGCAATCCGGCATCTTCGGCGAGGGGGCCGACCGGGGAGAGCCGGGGCTGGTCGATCCCCGGAGCGGTCGGTTCCTGGAAGGGCGGCGTATCTCCACCCGACTGGGGTTCTGGCCCCAGCAGCCGGGGGCCTGGGTCGAGCGCTCGGCGGCGTTGGATATCGGTGTCCTGGGGCTCGCCGTGCCACTGGATCTGCTCCCGGCGTCCGACCCCCGGCTGCGCAGGACCGCCGGCGCGATGCTCGTGCACAACGTCAACCGGGCCGACCCCGGCGGGCTGACCCGATGGGCCCCCGATCCGGCTCGGATCGACGACGCCTCGCTCGCCCCCAGCGAGTCGCACCGCGACTCGCCGTCGAGCCTGGCGACCCTCTGGATGGCTCGCTACCTGATCCGGCTTGGGAGGGAGACGGGAGAGGCCCGCCACTGGGCCCAGGCCGTGGAGTTCCTCGATCGCATGATCGCCCGGCTCGGTCCGCTCGGGCTGAACCTTCGACCCGGTCCCCGGATGGTCAGCTCGCCGAGCAGCTTCACCCGATGCTTCCAGGGGGTCTGGGGTCTGCACACGATGCTGATCGACACGATCCTCGACCTGGCCGAGTTCCGGTACGACGCCCTGGACCGCCGCCTCACGCTCCGCCCGATCCTCCCCCCGAGCTGGCCCCGGATCGGCCTCTCCCGGACCTTCCCCTGCGGCCGGGTCGGCTTCCGGTTCGAGCGCCCCGTCGGCGGCCGGTCGCACCGCCTGACCCTCTCGGGTCGGATCGAGCATCCCGTCCAGCTCGTCGTCGAGCTGACGTGCCCCGGGCTCGGGGCGCTCGGACCCTGGTCGTCCCGCCCCTCGATCCCCGCCCCGAGGCCCGACCTGGCCACCGGAAGGCTCTCCTGGTCGATCGCCCTGCCACCTGGCGACCTCGACGCCTGCTGGTCCTGGGGCGAGGAGAGCGGCGAGTGGATCTCGGCCGTCTGAGGACGGGTTCCACCGGAACTCGGATCCGTCGGGCCTCGGGGGAGGCCGGGGTCGTCTCGACCCCGGCGTCGGCGGTCCCCCGGGCCTGCCTTGATCCGAAATCCGAGATCCGAGGAGGCCGGGCTCAGCCGCGGTCGGGCTCGGGGGGGGTCCAGTCCTCCGGCAGGCCGGCCTGGGCGCGGAGGTACTCCATCACCGACTCGGCCCGGGCCTGCATCGCCTCGCGATCGGCCTCGGAGCGGTAGAACTGGAGGGTGGTCAGGGCGTTGCCGTAGTCGAGGCCGGTCCCCTGGTCGGCGAGGGAGCCGCCGAGGCTGCCGTCGGTTCTCCGGGAGAGGGCCAGGACGTAGTAGGTCTGCCGGGGCCGATCGGGGGCGACGACCGCCGCGTCCTCCCCGTCCGGAGCGAGCCGGAACATGGCGTCCCGGAACTCCTCACCGGCCTTGATTGGGGCGTAGGCGGCCAGGGTGTCGGCCCGGCGTCGGGCTCCCGTCGTCCCGACCGTCAGCCCGTTCTCGATGGCGATCTGATCCAGCGCGACCGAGGCGGAGGTCTCCGGCCCCATCTCGTTTCGGACCCGCTCGGCCAGCGCCTCGGCGGCCTTCCTGGCCAGCTCCCGGGCCTGTTCTCGCCGCCAGACCGAGGCGACCACCCCCTCCGGCGTCTCCTCGAAGGATCGGGAGCGTTCCGGCAGGGCCATCGTCTTCCAGACGAGGAAACGGCGGCCGAGGGCGTCGGTGAACTCCCTCGGGTCGAACAGCGGGGAGTCGTCGGCGAACATGATCTCGGCGAATCCCTCGGTGTCGGTCGGGTTGATCACCGCCGGGCGGTCGATCCCCTCGCTGGCCTCGGTCAGCCGCTGGACCTTCCGCAGCAGCTCGTACGGCGCATCGGCCCAGTCCAGGCGGGCCAGCGTCAGGTAATCCCGCCACTCCGGGGGGATGCCGTCGGGAGCCAGGAGCTCCTGGAAGGTGTCGGGAGTGGCGAGCGTGGGTGTCAGGCCGATCCGGACGAAGGCGATCCCCTCGTCGGACCCGGCCGCGACACCGAGGGCCCGGATCAGCTCGGCGCCCGGCTCGCTCGACAAGAACTCCTCTTCCAGGTCGGGCAACGCCTCGCGGTCGACCCCCGGCTCCAGGCCGGTTCGGATCGCGTCGAAGTCCTCCTCGATCCCGTAGCTGAAGTCGTTCATCGCGCGGCGAACCGGATCGAACAGCTCCTCGATCCGGTCCCGGGTCCGCTCCTCGACGAGCAACTCGACCTGCTCGGCGACGTAGCGGCGCTCGAATTCGATCGGGTAGGAGAGGGCCACGCCCTCGCCGTCGCCGGGGTCGGTGAAGGGGTTGACCGGCAGGGGCAGCGTCGAGATCGACTGTTCCCGGCCGGCGAGTTCCTCGGCGAAGGCCGCGAGCACCTCTTCCTCGAACCCCTCGGCGGCCCGGATTTCCTCGGCGATCGGCTCGGATCGGACCTGTTCCCGGATCAGGTCGATGGCGTTGAGCCCCAGGGCGATGTACTCGATCTTGGCCCGCTCCGGCGCCCGGAAGCCGACGGTGCCCGAGCTGGGGTCGGGGACGGTCTCGTCGTGGGCGTCGAAGAAGGTTCGGAGTTCCGACTCGGTCGGCTCGGGGACCTCGTCGAGGGAGTCGGCCACGGGGAGGCCGACGTACCGGGCCACGACCTCGACCTGCTGGTCGCTGTAGACCTGGAAGGCGTCGAGCGGCGTAACCACCGGCTGGGAGAGCAGTTCCAGGGCCTGGAGGATCCGGACCTGGTCGGCCACGTCGGTCAGGAAGGCGGTTTCGGTCAGCTCGTTGCCGAAGGCCTGGTTGAAGACGAACTGGAGCTGGACAGCCAGATCCCTGGGGTCGAACGCGGGGAGGGTCGGCTGGAGGTTTCGGAACAGCTCGTGCCGGGTTCGGGCCTGCTCGAAGATCCAGGTCCGGGCCAGCTCGGGAGAGCGGGGCAGCCCCAGTTCATCAGCCTTGCGCTGGAGGATCAGCGCGTCGACCATGGCCCGGTCGTCGGTCGGCCCGAAGGGTTGCTCGTCGAAGTAGGGGTAGAACGCCTGCCCGCCGACCCGCATCGCCAGTTGAGAGAGGACGTAGTTGGCCCGTCCGCGCTGCAGCCGCAGTCGCTCCAGATCGCTCCGCCGGACGTCCCGGCCGGCCAGGGAGACGACCACTCGGTCGGCGATGGGAGGGGCGGCGTAATTGCTGAAGAGCCGCGGCAGCGAGTCGGCCACCACGAACGCGAACATCGCCATGATCGCCAGCAGGGCGAGCAGCTTCCTCTGGTGGCGACGGAAAACCTGGAACGGCATGACGTTTCCCTCGAAGACGATCGACGGGCTCGCTCCCCGGCCCGCCTGCTCTTGACCGGCGTCCCGAACCGTCGGGGGGATCGTCAGGGAGGGTCGGCGGACGGCTCGACGCCCTGGCCCCCTGTCCATCTCCCCTTGACAGCCCGGGATACGCTAGCTAAGTCAGAGAGGCACAGCGGGACGATCATTCGGGCCCGAAAGAGCGTAGTGTACCAAGGACGACCGCCGAGACGGAACCTCGCTCCGACGGCCGGACGGCCGGCTGGCCGGCAGTCCCCGTCGAGGAGCGTTTCCCCGGCCCGCCCAGCCCCTCCGCCGCCGGACCCCAATTGGGCCGGCTTCCCGGGGTCCTGGCCGCCGGGGCCATCCCGAGGCCCGGCCCGATCGCACCGGGACGCCCCCCGGCGTCTCGGTCGGATCTGACCGTCCGTCCGCCCGCGCCACGCCGTCCGCCGTCGCGTTGTTCCTACCGAATCGGAGTCGACCTCGCGCCCGACGCGAGGGGCCCTGGGATTGATCGTCGCGTTATGAACCTCGTCATCGTCGAATCGCCCGCCAAGTGCCGCACGATCAACAAGTACCTGGGCAAGGATTACGAGGTCCTCGCCTCGTTCGGCCACATCCGCGACCTGCCTCCCAAGGACGGGTCGGTCCGGCCGGATGAGGACTTCTCGATGGACTACGAGATCCAGCCCGGATCCGCCAAGGCGGTCAAGGCGATCGTCGACGCCGTCAAGCAAGCCGACGCGCTGATCCTCGCCACCGACCCCGACCGCGAGGGGGAGGCCATCTCCTGGCACGTGCTGGAGGCGCTCCGCCAGAAGAAGGCCCTGCGCAAGGATCTTCCCGTCCGCCGCGTGGTGTTCAACTCGATCACCAAGGACGCCATCCTCGAGGCGATGGCGCATCCCCGCGACATCGACATGCACCTGGTCAACGCCCAGCAGGCCCGCCGGGCGCTGGACTACCTCGTCGGCTTCTCCCTCTCCCCGGTCCTCTGGCGAAAGCTCCCCGGCAGCAAGTCCGCCGGCCGCGTCCAGTCGGTCGCCCTCCGGCTGATCTGCGACCGAGAGGACGAGATCGAGCGCTTCGTCAGCCAGGAGTACTGGGATGTCCGAGGCGCCTTCCTCAAGCAGGACCAGACCCGCTCCCGCTTCCTCGCCCGCCTGACCCATGTCGAGGGCAAGAAGCTCGACAAGTTCGACATCCCCAACCAGGCCGAGGCCGACCGCATTGTCGCCGGTCTGAAGGGCAAGTCCTACCGCGTCCGATCCGTCGAGCGCAAGCAGGTTCGCCGCAACCCCAACCCGCCGTTCACCACCTCCACGCTCCAGCAGGAGGCCTCCCGCAAGCTCGGCTTCGGCGCCAAACGGACGATGCAGGTCGCCCAGCGGCTCTACGAATCCGGCCGCATCACCTACATGCGAACCGACGGCGTCGAGATCGCCCCCGAGGCCCTCAAGGCCATCCGGGAGCAGATCCAGGGACAGTTCGGCACGCAGTACCTCCCCGAGGCCGCTCGCGTCTACAAGTCCAAGGCCGCCAACGCCCAGGAGGCCCACGAGGCGATCCGGCCCACCGAGCTGACCCTGCTCCCCGAGGCGGTTTCCCGGGAGGTCGACTCCGACGAGGCCCGCCTCTACGAGCTGATCTGGAAGCGCACGATGGCCAGCCAGATGGCCACTGCAGTGTTCGACCAGGTCGTCGCCGAGATCGACGCCGAGGACCGCTCCGCCACCCTCCGCGCCGTCGGCACGACTATGAAGTTCGACGGCTTCCTGAAGCTGTACATCGAGGGCAAGGACGACTCCTCCGACGAGGATGAGGAGGGCGGAGCCCTTCCCCCGCTCAACGAGGGAGAAACCGTCGACCTCGCCGAGGTCATCCCCGCCCAGCACTTCACCGAGCCTCCCCCCCGGTACACCGAGGCCAGCCTCGTCAAGCGGATGGAGGAGCTGGGGATCGGCCGCCCGTCGACCTATGCCAGCATCATCTCGATCCTCCAGGATCGGGAGTACGTCAAGCTCGACGGCAAGCGCTTCATCCCTGAGCCCCGAGGCCGGGTCGTCACCGCCTTCCTCACCCACTTCTTTCGCCGCTACGTCGAATACGACTTCACCGCCAACCTCGAGGACGAGCTCGACCGCGTCTCCGACGGCCAGGTCGACTGGAAGCAGGTCCTCCGCTCCTTCTGGGAGCATTTCGCCGCCAACGTCGAGAAGGCCAAGGGCCTGGAGATCACCCACGTAATCTCCGAACTGAACGAGGCCCTGGCCACCCTGCTGTTCCCCGGCGAAGGGGACCTGGAGGAGCGCCGCAAGTGCCCCTCCTGCGGCACCGGGCAGCTCTCGCTGAAGGTCGGCAAGTACGGCGCGTTCGTCGGCTGCTCGAACTATCCCGACTGCCGCTTCACCCGGGAGCTGACCAAGGACAAGGCCCAGGGCGACGGCTCCTCCGAGGGTGAGGCCTCGGCCCCGGTCGAGCCCAAGCTGCTCGGCGAGGATGAGCAGGGCCAGGCCGTCTCCCTCCGGAAGGGGCCCTACGGCTTCTACGTCCAGCTCGGCGAGGGGAAGAAGCCGAAGCGCGTTTCCGTCCCCAAGGGAATGGACCCCGAGTCGATCGACCTCGCCCGAGCCCGGGCGCTGCTCGCCCTCCCCCGCAACCTGGGCAAGCACCCCGAGACGAGCAAGGTCGTCAAGGCCGGCAGCGGCCTGTATGGGCCGTATGTCCTCCACGCGGGCAAGTACACCACCCTCCGCCCCGAGGACGACGTCCTGACGATCGACCTCGACCGCGCCGTCAAGCTCATCGCCGAGGCCCCCAAGAAGCGCGGGGCCGAGCCGATCAAGGTCCTGGGCAACCACCCCGAGGACGAGAAGGAGATCGCCGTCTTCGAGGGCCGATACGGCCCCTACGTCAAGCACGGCAAGGTCAACGCGACCATCCCCAAGGACCGCAACCCCGAGGAGCTCACCCTCGACGAGGCGATCGCGCTGCTCCAGGAGGCCGCCGAGCGCAAGTCCTCCGGCGGCGGCCGCCGACGGTCCGTGACCAAGGGGAAGTCGAAGTCCTGATCGGACTGGACCGGCTCGGCTCGGATCGAACCGGAGCTTACCCCTGGTTTTGATCGCCGCGACGACGGCGGCCCAACGGGGAGATCCGATCCTCCCCCGAGATCGAGAGCCGGAACGGTCGGCCGCAGGCCGGGCAACGGACCTCGACCGACTCCGGTTCCCTGGGCACGACGACCTCCCGGGAGCACGAGGGGCACCTCACCCGCCGATGGTGCGCATGCCATCCCGTCGGGAAGAGCCAGGACATGGGGGGGACTCCCGGAGCATCGGCTTCCATCGCCTTGGACGCCCATCCCGCCAGGCACGCTCGCACCCGGGCCCGAACCCGACGGAGGTCACTGCTCCTCGGCCGGCTTCGTCGCGGCGTCGAGCGCCAGCGCGACGGCCGTTGCCGTGGCGTAGGTCCGACAGTGAGAGATGGAGATCAGGATGTCTCCGATTCCGCGCTGGATGGCGGCGTCTCGGGCGCCGCCGCGGACCAGCACCCTCGGGCCGCTCATGGCATCCCGGCGGATCTCCATGTCGGTCCAGCAGATCCCCCGCGCCCATCCGGTGCCGATCGCCTTGAGGATCGCCTCCTTGGCCGCCCACCGGCCGGCGAAGTGCTCCAGGGCATGCTTTCTTCCCTGGCAGTAGCGGATCTCCCGCTCGGTGTACACGCGGCGGAGGAACAGCTCGCCGTGCGACTCGATCATCTTGCCGATGCGGGGCACCTCGATGATGTCGGTGCCGATCCCCAGGATATTCATGTTCGATCGCCCCGAGGCCGAGGAGGTGCGTCGTCGACCCGTCGTCCGGAGGGCCGTCGGATCAACCCGCCCGACCGTTCGATTCTACCCGACGAGTTCCCCCGAGGCCAATCGGATCCCAATGGCCCCGCATGAGATCCGGCATCCGCTCCGCATCCCCCCTCTCCCCCCTCGACCCGGTTCGGTTCCGGATCGCGGGACAATCCCCCCGGTGCTATACTGCGGGCGATGCGATACGGACGTACCGCACGCTCCGAGACGACGCCCGCCAGGGACGGATCGCCCATGGACCTCTTTCGCGACCTGACGCCGGCCCAGCGCGAGGCCGTCTCCCACGTCGACGGCCCGATGCTCGTGCTCGCCGGGGCTGGTTCCGGCAAGACCCGGGTGATCACCCGACGGGTCGCCCACCTCATCCGATCGGGGATCCCCGGCCGCCGGATCCTCGCCCTGACCTTCACCAACAAGGCCGCCGGCGAGATGAGGGAGCGCATCGCTTCGCTCGTCCCCGATCACGGCGTCTGGGTCGGCACCTTCCACGCCCTCTGCGCCCGGCTGCTCCGCGAGTTCGGCCCCAGGATCGGCCTCGACCGCGGCTTCACCATCTACGACCAGTCCGACCGGCTCCGCGTCATCAAATCCGTCCTGGACCAGCTTGACCTCTCCGACGCCGGGGTCGCCCCCGAGAAGGTCGAGTCCGCCATCAGCCGCGCCAAGAACGACATGCTCGACCCGGAGACGTTCCTCTCCCGCCGGGGAGACGGCGGCGACCACGTCTCGGCCGTCGTCGGGCGCGTGTACAAGGCGTACCAACTCCGCCTGCTCGAGTCGGCCGCCGTCGACTTCGACGACCTGCTTGTCCACGTCGTCTCCCTGCTGAAGGAGGATCGCGAGCTGCGCGCGCGGCTCGACGACCGCTACCGCTACATCCTCGTCGACGAATACCAGGACACCAACCTCGCCCAGTACGCCATCGTCCGGGCCCTCTCGGTCGACGCGCCGAACCTGTGCGTCACCGGCGACCCCGACCAGTCGATCTACGGCTGGCGCGGGGCCAATCTCAATAACATCCTCGAGTTCGAGCACGATTACCCCGGCTGCAAGGTCGTGCGCCTGGAGCGCAACTACCGCAGCACCAAGAACATCCTCCGGGTCGCCGACCACGTCATCCGCCACAACCGCCGCCGGAAGCCCAAGGCCCTGACGACCGAGAACCCGGAGGGGGAGCCCGTCGAGCTGGCCACCTTCGCCTCCGAGGCCGACGAGGCCCAGGCCGTCGCCTCGACCATCGCCGACCTCGTCCGGGATGGCGGCTACAGCTTCGGCGAGATCGCCGTCTTCGTCCGGGTCACCGCCCTGACCCGGGGCTTCGAGTCCGCCTTCCGCTCCCTCGCCATCCCGTATCAGGTCGTCGGGGGCGTCTCCTTCTACGAGCGGGTCGAGGTCAAGGATGCTCTGGCTTATTTAAGCCTGCTGAACAATCCCAAGGACGACGTCGCCTTCCTCCGGGCGGTCAACGCTCCTCCCCGGGGGATCGGCAAGGTGAGCCTCGATCGGCTCCAGTCGTTCGCGAGGGACCGGGGCCTCCCGATGCTCGCCTCGGCCCGGGACGCCGCCTCGGTCGCCGGCCTGACGCCCAAGGCCCGCTCCGGCCTGCGCGACTTCGCCCTGCTGATGGACGAGCTCGCCGCGCTGAGCGACCACTCGGCCGAGGAGGTTATCCGCCGCCTGTTGCACCTGAGCGGCTATCGGGAGTACTGGGCCAAGCAGCCCAAGGGGGACGGCGAGGACCGCGTCGCCAACCTGGACGAGCTGGTTTCGGCCGCCCGCCAGTTCGATCTGGAGCACCCCGAGGCGACGATCCTCGACTTCCTGGCCGACGTGACGCTCAGCTCCGCCGTCGACCGCTGGAAGGACGAGGGGGGGGCCGTCACGCTGATGACCCTGCACGCCGCCAAGGGCCTGGAATTCCCGGTCGTCTTCATCGTCGGGCTCGAGCAGGGGCTCCTGCCGCACTCCCGGGCCTCGGACAACGACGCCGAGCTGGAGGAGGAACGCCGGCTCTTCTTCGTCGGCATCACCCGGGCCCAGAAGGAGTTGCGGCTGAGCCACTGCCGGGTTCGCGAGTTCCGGGGCCAGCGCTCGGTGGCGATCCCCTCGCAGTTCCTCTCCGAGCTTCCCGAAGGGCCGATCCGCTATCGCGACCAGTCCGGCATGGACGGCGAGGGCTCGCTCTCGATCCGGAGGTCAGCTCCCCGCCCCCCGGAACGGCCCGAGCCGAGGCCGGGAGGCATCTCCTCGGGGCGGTTCCGGGTCACCACGGCGGCGGCCCTGGGGCAGGGGGGGGCTTCCGCCTCTCCCGAGGGCCCCGCCTCGGACCTCGACGCCTTCCGCCCCGGCCTGCTGGTGCTGCATCCGCAGTACGGCCTGGGCAAGATCACCAGCATCGACGGCGCCGGGCCGAACCGCAAAGGGCGAATCGCCTTCGCCGTGGGAGGGGAGCGGACGTTCGTGCTCGCCAAGGCTCCCCTCCGGCTGGTGAAGGGGGCCTGACGCCGGTCGGGTACAATGTGCTCGGGGCGCATCGGCGCCGGGCGAACCGAGGGGGCACCGCGAGGGTCGTGACGGGAGCGGCCTCCGGCCCCTCGACCAATCGCCGGGCCGAGAGACCGCCGACCCGCGACCGCCCCGGAGCCGCACCGCCATGATCCGACTCGGCGTCAACATCGATCACGTCGCCACACTCCGACAGGCCCGAGGGGGCCGGGAGCCCGACCCGGTCTGGGCCGCCGTCCTCGCCGAGCTGGGCGGGGCCGACGGGATCACCGTCCACCTGCGCGAGGACCGCCGGCACATCCAGGACCGCGACCTCCGCCTCCTCCGGGAGACGGTCCGCACCCGGTTGAACCTGGAGGCGGCGGTCGCCCCTGAGATTGTGGCAATCGCCCTGGAGGTCCGGCCCCACCAGGTCACCTTCGTGCCCGAGCGGCGCCAGGAAGTGACCACCGAGGGGGGCCTCGACCTGCTCTCCCAGCGCGACCGCGTCGCCGAGGCGGTCTCCCGGTGCTCCGACGCCGGAATCGAGGTCAGCCTCTTCCTCGACCCCGACCCGAGGCAGGTGGAAGCCGCCTCCTCGGTCGGCACCTCGGCCGTCGAGCTGCACACCGGCCGCTTCGCCGACGCCCCCGAGGGAGAACCCCGACGTCGAGAGCTCGAGGCGCTGCTCGAGGCGGCCCGGCTGGTCCGGGAGGCCGGGCTCCAGCTCCATGCCGGCCACGGGCTCAACCTGGAGAACGTGATCGACGTCGCTCGGATCCCCGGCATGCGCGAGCTGAACATCGGCCACAGCATCGTGTCCCGGGCGGTCTACCTCGGGATGGAGCGGGCCGTCGCCGAGATGAGGAGGGTAATCCGGGAGGCGTCTGGGCCGGCCCCGACGCCGGGGAGCCCTTGGCCCGAGGCGGGCTGATTCGGTAAAGTTAAGGAGCCCCGGGACCGGGCTTTCCCCCCGGGGCCCCAGTGTCCGTGCCCGCGATCGAGGAGTGACGATGCCGACCAAGGGTGAACTGTTCAAGGGGTGCACCGTCGCACTCGTGACCCCGTTCCGGGACGACGAGGAGGTCGACCTGGACGCCCTCGGGAGGCTGGTCGACTGGCACGTCGAGCAGGGGACCCCGACGATCAGCCCGGTGGGCACGACCGGGGAGTCTCCCACGCTTTCGCACGAGGAACATGAGCGGGTGATCGCCACCGTCGTCGAGCGGGCGGCCGGCCGGGCCCGGGTGATGGCCGGCACCGGCTCCAACGCCACGAGCGAGGCGATCCGCCTGACCCGATTCGCCGAGAAGGCCGGCGCCGACGGGGCCCTGCTGGTCGCCCCCTACTACAACCGCCCCAGCCAGGAGGGGCTCTACGCTCACTATGCCCGCATCGCCGAGGCCACCGACCTGCCGCTGGTCCTCTACAACGTCCCCGGCCGCACCGCCCGCAACGTCGAGCCGGAGACGGTCGAGCGCCTCTGCCGGGTCGCCCGGATCGTGGCCGTCAAGGAGGCCAGCGGCTCGCTCGACCAGGTGAGCGAGATTCGCCTGCGCACCGATCTGACGATTCTGTCCGGCGACGATAGCCTGACGCTCCCCATGCTCGCCGTCGGCGCCGAGGGGGTCGTCTCGGTCGCGGCCAATCTCGTCCCGGCCGAGGTGATCGCCCTGATCGACGCCTTCGAGCGCGGCGACCTGGCCGACGCCCGGCGCCGGCACCTGGCCCTCTTCCCCCTGTGCCGAGACCTCCTGGCGATCGCCGCCAACCCGATCCCGGTGAAGACCGCGATGGGGCTCCTCGGCCGGATCGACGGCCGCATGCGGTTGCCACTCTGCCCCCCCGGCATCGGCGAGGTCGACCGGCTCCGCGCCACCCTGCGCCGCCAGGGATTGCTTCGGGACTAAAGCGCCGGCCCTCCGGGTGCCAACCCCTTCCGTGCGTGGGGGTGATGCATCATTCGATCTTAACGGCACTTGTCCCGATCGCATGAGCCGTGTAGGATGTGTGCGGAATCCTCATCGGACCGCGTCCCCTGCCGGAGGGATCCGCGGCCCCCTCTCCCGGCCCGGCGGCACGCCGGGCTCACCCACACCGTCCGGCTCATCGGCGCGAGATCATCGGCGCGAGAGTTGCCCTTCTCGCCCCCACTCCGATGCGTCGGTCGGGCGGGCGATCCCCGGCACCGGGGCCCGGACCCGGAAACCGGGCCGAGCCGGGCCCTCCGGGTCGACGACCGGAGGGAGTTCTGTCCTCCCACCCCTACGGATCCTCTCACTGATGGCACGCAAGAGTACCAAGACCGCTGAAGGCACCAATGGGCATCAGGCCACCGAGGCCTTGCCCCCAGTCTCCGACCACTCGGTTCGCGAACTGGCCCAGGTCTTCAAGCTGATGAGCGACGAGACCCGCTTGCGGATCCTCCTCTACCTGGCCCGCAACGGCGAGTTGCACGTGACCGACCTCTGCCACCGGCTCGACCAGAGCCAGCCGGCGGTCAGCCACCACCTGGCCCTGCTCCGCGTCTCGGGGCTGATCGAGTCCCGTCGCGAGGGGAAGCACAACTACTACAGCGTCCGGGCCGACCAGTTCGGTGAGCTGCTCACCCAGCTCTTCTCCAACGCGGGCCGCATCCCCCGGAAGATCAAGTTCCACCGCTTCCAGCTCACCGTCGATTGAGCCCGCCCGGGCGCCGGAGCCTCCGACCGCCGGCCGGCCTTCGGCGCGGCGGTTCGGCTTGACCGACCGGGGCACCCCGGTCAGAATCGCATCCCGATGGGACCTCCCGACGGCCCGCCCCCTCGGGCCGGGGTGGGGGCGACCGCCCCGCGTTCGGACGCGCGGGGGCCAGACGATCGGACCAGGGGGGACGGACAAGCCCTGACGCCGCGCCGGATCGGCGTCGGCCGGGCCGCCCCCGGCGTACAAGGAAGGAGCCGAACCGATGCCGATCCCGTCCCGAGCGGCCGCTCTCGTGGGCCTCGGCCTGGTGGGGATGCTGGGCCTGGCCGCCCGCCCGATGCTCGGCCAGCAGGCCGACTCCAAGGTCCAGCGCACCGACGCCGGCCAGCCCGCCCGCGCCACCGCCGCCACCCTCGCCCCGGCCGTCATCGCCGGGGTCGACATGGAGCGGATCATCAACGAGTACGACCGCTACAAGGAGTCGAGCGAAAAGTTCAAGGCCGAGGCGCTGCAGAAGCAGAAGGAACTGGAGGTGATGCTCGCCGAGGCCAAGCGCCTGGCCGAGCAGCGCGACCAGTTCGGCGTCGGCACGCCCGACTACCAGAAGTACAGCGACCTGCTCGCCGACGCCCAGGCCAAGTTCGAGGCCCAGAAGCAGAAGGTCGCCGCCGACTTCACCATCCGCGAATCGAACGCGGTGGCCGAAATCTACAACGACATCCGCTACGTCGTCGACTACATGGCCAAGCAGAAGGGGATCAGCTTCGTCATCCAGATCGGCAACAACGAGAAGGTCAGCGGAGAGAACCCCAACGACGTGATGGCCGCCGTCGCCCGCAACGTCGTCTACCACGACCCGTCGGCCGACATCACCGACCAGGTCATCGCCACCCTCAACGCCTTCCACAGCCGACGCAAGGCCCAGCAGGGCGCCGCCCCGGCCCCGGCCCCCGCGGCCGCCCCGGCCCAGCCCCCCGCAGGCGGCGGCAACTGATCGAACCGCCGGCCGAAGGCCGGGACGACGCCGTCCCGGCCCGCCGTCCCGACCCGGTCCCCCCTGGACCAAACCGTGCCGAGCCGAGCCGAGCCGGTCGGACCCCCCCCGAGTCGACGCCGATCCGGAGATCGGCCCAACCAACCGATCAAGGAAGATCTCTCCCGCATGACCACTCGAGGATCGCGACCGCAGCGGACGCTGGCCCGCGAGGCCGAGGTCCGGGGCATCGGCTACCTGCTCGGCTCCGATGTGACCGTCCGGTTCCGGCCCGCCGAGGCCGACTCGGGCGTGACCTTCGTCCGGGCCGACCTTCCGGGGCGCCCCTCGGTGCCGGCCCATGTCCGGTTCGTGGAGCCGAGGGAGCGCCGCACGGCGTTGCGGCGTGGAGAGGCGGTCGTCGAGATGGTTGAGCACGTCATGGCCGCACTCGCCGGGCTCCGGATCGACAACTGCCTCGTCGAGCTGGACGCCCCTGAGACCCCCGGCATGGACGGCTCCTCCCTCGCCTTCGCCCGCGCGATCGCCTCGGCGGGGGCGATCGAGCAGGACCGGCCGAGGGAGACGCTGGTCATCGGTCAGCCGGTGAGCGTCCGAGACGGCAAGGCCACCGTCGCCGCCTATCCCGGCGACCCGGACCGGCTGGTGCTCTCCTACCAGCTCGACTACGGCGAGAGCTCCCCGATCCCCGCCCAGGCCTACTTCGCCGAGCCCTCCCCCGAGCGGTTCCTCGAGCTGATCGCCCCGGCCCGCACCTTCCTGCTCGCCGCCGAGGCCGAGGCGCTCCGGGCCGCCGGGATCGGCTCCCGCACGAGCGAGGCCGACCTACTGATCTTCGGCCCCGACGGGCCGATCGGCAACACCCTCCGCTTCCCCGACGAGTGCGCCCGCCACAAGCTGCTGGACCTGGTGGGCGACCTCGCCCTCGTCGGCAAGGACCTCGTCGGGCACGTCGTCGCTCACCGCTCGGGGCACACCCTGAACGCCGAGCTCGCCCGGGCGCTGCTGGCGCAGGAGTCCTCCCGCGACCCGGCGGAGGAGCCCGCCTCCTCCTCCGCTCCCGAGCCCGAGCCCCCCGCGATGGACATCAACGCGATCATGCGCCTGATGCCCCATCGCTACCCCTTCCTGCTGCTCGACCGAGTGCTGGCGATCGAGCCGGGAAGGTCGCTGCGGGCCTTGAAGAACGTGACCTGCAACGAGCCGTTCTTCCTTGGCCACTGGCCTGGCCGCCCGGTGATGCCCGGCGTGATGATCCTGGAGGCGATGGCCCAGGCGGCCGGGATCCTCATCAGCCACCGGTTCGACCCGGATGAGCACATGGCCATGATCGCGTCGATCGACGACGTGAAGCTCCGGCGCCAGGTGGTGCCGGGGGATCAACTGCTGCTGGAGATCGACAAGTTCCGGTGCCGCTCGAGGATGGCCGAGGCCCACGGCCTGGCCCGGGTCGGCGACCAGGTGGCCGCCGAGGCCCGCCTGCGGTTCGCGGTCGTGCCGATCGGGGCGCTGGCCGCCTGACCATCCGGGACCGATTGCGGGGGGAGACGCTCATGGCGATGCGGATCGCCGACACCGCGACGGTCGACCCGAGGGCCGAACTGGCCGACGGGGTCGAGGTCGGACCCTACTGCGTGATCGGGCCGGGGGCCCGGCTCGGCCCGGGGACCCGGCTGATCGCCCATGTCTGCCTGCTCGGGCCTGTCCGGCTCGGCTCCGGGAACGTCGTCTCCCCCTTCTGTGTGATCGGCGCCCCGGCGTCCGACGCCGAGGCGGCCGGTCGCGTCGAGGTCGGCGACGACAACGTCATCCGCGAAGGCTGCTCGATCGAGGCCGGCTCCGGCCCTGATGGGGAAACCCGGATCGGCTCGAGGACCCGGATCGATCCCCACGTCTCGATCGCCCGGGACGCCTGGATCGGCGACGGGGTCGCCCTCGGCGCCGGGGCCCGGATTGGCTCGAGGGCGGCGGTCGAGGCGTTCGCGGTCGTTGGCGCGGGGGCGGTCCTGCATCCGGCCGTCACGGTGGGGGAGCACTCCGACGTGACCGGCCCGGTCCGGATCGCCCGAGACGTGCCCCGGTACATGAGGATCGACGGCCCCTCGGCCCTCGTCCGCGGGGTGAACCTGATCGGCCTGTTGAGCCGAGGCTTCTCGCGGTCGGCGATCCGGGCGCTCCGGGAGGCGAGCCGGCTGCTCGACCGCGCCGGCCTCGACCCCACCGATGCCGGCCGCCGGCTGGTCGACCGCGGGGAGATGACGCCCGAGGTGGCCCGGCTTCTTGAATCCCACCTCGCCCGGCAGGGGGGCCGGCATGGCCGGGCCCGAGACGCCGGGCGTCGGGATCCGGGACCGGGGGGTGTGGGGAACTCGTTCCGAATGCCTCGGAAGGCGGACGAGTGAACCTCGGGGAGGATGGGGTTGGGCCGCCCCTGGAGGCGGGAGGCCCCCGCGACCCGGGGGCGACCCAACCCGATCGTCCCCTTCCCGACGGTCGGAGATCCACCCACCGTGGCCGGCCTCGGGAGCAAGGTCCCCGGTTCCGGCTCGAGGGGGTCGCCTGCCGGATCGGGAGATTGGGCCGATGCCGTCCGGGAGGACGGGGTCGGGGAGGCGGAGGCGAGGGACTCGGGAGGGTCGATCGCCGCGAGGCGACGATCGGGAGGAGCGGACGGTGACGACCAGGGATCGGTTGCGGGTGGGAGTGGTCGGCGTCGGTCATCTCGGTCGGCACCACGCCCGGATCCTCTCCGGGCTCGAGGGGGTCGAGCTGGTCGGCGTGGCCGATCTCCGGGCCGATCAGGCCCGGACGGTGGCCGAGCCGCTGGGGGCCGCCGCCTTCGCCGACTACCGGGAGCTGCTCGGGAGGGTCGACGCGGTTTCAGTCGCCGTGCCGACGACCTCCCATCGCGAGGTGGCCGGCGCCTTCCTCTCCCGGGGCATCCACGCGATGGTCGAGAAGCCGCTGGCCGCGTCGGTCCTCGAGGGCCGAGAGCTGGTCGAGCTGGCCGACCGGGCCGGCGTCGTCCTGGCGGTCGGGCACGTCGAGCGCTTCAACCCGATCTGGGAACTCTCCCGAGACCGCTGCCCTCGCCCCCGGTACATCGACGCCGAACGGCTGGGCGTCTACACCTTCCGGTCGACCGACATCGGGGCCGTCCTGGACCTGATGATCCACGACATTGACCTGATCCTCTCGCTTGTCGGCAGCCCGGTCGTGTCGGTCTCGGCCCTGGGCACGCCGGTCTTCGGCGGCCACGAGGACCTTGCGCAGGCCCGGCTGGAATTCGAGGACGGCTGCGTGGCCGACATCGCCGCGAGCCGGGCGAGCTACCAGCCCTCTCGTCGGATGCGGCTCTGGGGGGCCGAGGGGTACGCCTCGATCGACTTCGCCAGCCGGCAGGCCACAATCGTCCGCCCCTCGGAATCCCTCCGCCGGGGAGAGATGGACCTCCGGGGGGTCGACCTCTCCCGCCCCGATGCCGTGCGCGACCACCTCTTCGGGACGGTCCTCCGGGTGGAAACCCTCGCGCCGGAGGCCCCCGCCGACCAGCTCACCGCCGAGTTGACCGACTTCGTCCGAGCGATCCGGACGGGCACCGCTCCCCGGGTCCCCGGCTCCGAGGCGCTGGACGCCCTCCGGGTGGCCGAGCAGATCCTCGCCGGCTTGCGCTCCTACCGCCTGGACGCCGGCACCGAGGTTCCCGGCGCCCCCCACGTCCGGACCTCGGGCGCCCCGGCGACCGAGCCGAGGCCCTCGCTGGCCGGGCCGAAGCTCTGGAAGCTCCGTCCCCCCGGCGGCCCGCCGTCACGATCTCCCCGAGCCTGAGGGGGGAGCGGCCCGGCCCGGCCTTCGGATCCTCGGTGATTCGGGGATCCGAAGTCAGAACGGGCTGCCGCAGAGGACCCGGAGGCTCGCGTACGGGGTGAACTCCCCGGTTCGGATGATCCCCTTGGCGTCGAGGCCCTTCTCCTTGAATTCGTGGAGGGGCTCCTCGTCGACGTCGATATCCCGGCCGATCAGGTCGAGGATCGCCTGGTACATTTCCGGGCTGTAGTCGTGGATCTCCGACGGCACGGTGACCGCCTCGATGACCAGCTCGTCGGCGATGGCCTTCAGCACGTCGAGGAACCGGGGGATGCCGGGCGTCAGGGTCAAGTCGATGACGTGACCGTCCGGCGGCAGCGGGTATCCGGCGTCGACGATGAGCAGCTCGTCCAGGTGGCCCAGCTCGGCCAGGAGCGAGCAGATCGCCGGATTGAGGATGCCGCGCTTCTTCATCGATCTCGAGACCTCGCCAATCGCACGACGCAAGTCCGCCCGGAGGAATCGAGCGGGGACGGATCCGGCCGTCGAACCGATCCATTGTAGCGGTTCCGGGGCCCGGCCACTATGCCTTACATCCGGCCCGGGAGCGGCGGGAGCGGCGGAGGAGGGTCGCACCCGAGGCCGCGATCGATCATGATGGGACGGGGCTGGCCTCCCCCCTCCCGGGAGCGACCGAGGGGGGCCGATGGGCCCCCTCGAGGCGATTCGATCCCTCCGGAGGCGCGCGATGGCCGGTGCTCGGATCGACCAGTTGCGATGGGCGGCGATCGCGGCGATCATCCTCGCCGGGCTGGCCTCTCCGGGCTCCGGGCCCGGCCAGGAGGCCTCGGGACCTCCCTCGACGCTGCAGGACGCGAGGCTCCGGCGTCTCCGAGAGGCGTCCTCCTCCTGGGAGCTACGCTCCGGGCCCAGAAGGGAGGTCGTTGACGTCGTCTGCCTGGTGCCCGACGCGGCCTCCTTCCTCGAGGCGATCGCCACCTGGGACGAGTCGCACTGGTTCCCGATCCTGATTGAGGACGTTGAATACACGCCCAAGTTCCTCCGCGCCTTCCGCCCGGCCCGGGTCCTCCGCTTCCCGAGCCGGGGACGGCCCGAGCAGGGGGATGCCCTCTGGGAGAAGGCGGCCGCCGCCGTCGGCCGGGCCTGGACCGGAGCCGATCCCACCGCCCCCCCTGGCGACCGTCCTCCCCCGCCGACGATCCGACGCCCGCCTCCGGGAGTGGTCGTCTCCAACCCCGCCGCCTCGGCCCTTCCCGGGGCCGTCGCCCTGGCCGCCGGTCGGTTCCAGCCGCTCGTCCGCTGGGAGCCTGGCCTCGGGTTCGACGAGATGCCCTCCCAGGAGGAGGCCCAGCGCCTCGCCCGGGAGCTGCAAGCGATCGTCTCCCGGGGGATCCCCGACCACGAGCGGCTCGGCGACGACTGCGACTTCCTGACCCTGGCGCTGGAACTGCCCTATCGCTACCAGGATCCTTCCGTCGCGCAGGGGGGACTCACTTGGAAACCCGGCCCGGCGGCGCTGGACGACCTGATCGGCCGGCATCTGGTGGTTCCCCAGCCCGACACGGTCCGGATCCGATGGGCCTTCACCGGCCGGCTGCTGGGGGACGAGATCCGATCGACCTACGCCGCGATGTGCAGCCTCTTCCTCCGCCCCAGCCGGGCGGCCTTTTTCGACGGCTACGCCGAGCGGCGAGACGCCTTCGTCCCGTATCACCAGGGCCCAGCCATCGACCGCCTGGCCGGCCTCGTCGAGGTGGCCCGGCGCCCCGGCCGGAGGGAGGACCTCGACGCCTGGCATGACGCCTTCGACCCGGTCAACCGCTCCAACCTGCTGCTCATCAGCTCGTCGGGAGGACCGGATTATTTTGATCTCTCCGGCCCGCTCCGGGGGACGACCTGGGACGTCCCCCCGTCCGAGCCCGTCGCGGTGGTCATGTACCACAGCTTCTCCGCCGCCAACCCGAGGGACCCGAACACGATCGCCGGCCGATGGCTGGCCGGCGGCGCGTTCGCGTACTTCGGCTCGGTGCACGAGCCCTACGTGCAATCGTTCCGCACGCCAACGTTGCTCGCCGACCTGCTGGCCCGGGGCCTCCCCCTCGGCGCGGCCGTCCGAATGCTTCCCGAAGAGATCCCCGCCTTCGGCAACTGCTGGCGCCTGGCCTACCTGGGCGACCCCCTCTTCCGCCTCGACCCCGAGCCTCCTCGGCGACGGCTCGAACGCTGGGCGGTTCTCGACGGCTGGAAAGCCTACGACGCCCCCGGGGCCCCGCCTCCCCCCGGCGACCCCTTCGCCGCGATCAGCTGGGCGGTCCGCGCCACCATCGACGCCGCCCGGTCGGGAGTCGACCCCCCGGAGGAGCTGGTCTCCCTCCTCCAGAAGATCGACCCCGACACGCTCGACGGGACGCTTCGCGAGTTCCGGGACCTGCTGCTGGCCGACTCCCTCTCCCGGCTCGACCGGCCCGACGACCTCCGCGCCGTCCTCGCCGATCGCCCGACAGGCGAGCTCTCCCCGTCGGCCCGGCGATGGCTGGAATCGGCCCAGGTTTCCTCGATCCACCGGGCCCTGGCCTCCGGAGACTGGGACCGAGCCGCGGGCACCTGGTCCGAGCTTGCCTCCTCGACGCCCCCCGGGCCGCTGCTCAAGGCGATGATCGACCGCGTCCGCCCCGCCGCCGAGGGCCGCCAGGACCGCCTCCAGGACTGGAACCGCCGCCTTCTCGCCGCGAGGAGGGGCCTCTCGGACCAGCCGGCGCTGGTGAAGATCCTCGACGAGGAGCTGGCGAAGCTCGGCGGCGACGCCGGTTGACCGGGCACCCCCCGGGGCCGGTCGCCGCTCGCGGAGTTCGGGTAGGCGCCCGATCCCCCCGGCGGTATAAGCAGGAGCCCCAACAGGGACGTTGCAGCTCGTGGGACGGGATGCCACGCACGGAGGGCGTCCGGGGCGGGAACGACGGATCGAACCCATGGTCCAGACGCGCATCCAGAGAACGTTCGCACCGGTGAAGCGGTACGCCCCGACGTGGGTCTGGCGACCGATCCGGTCCTCGATGACGGCGCTGCTGGCGCCGATCCGCTTCAGCCTGGAGTCCGGCCACTGGCGGAGCAGCTTCGCCAACGCCGCCCTCTCCCGGCGGGGCACGCCGATTCCCTGGTACACCTACCCCTGTGTCGACTTCCTCAAGACCAGGGACTTCCGCAATCGGACCGTGCTCGAATTCGGCGCCGGGCACTCGACGCTCTGGTGGGCCGAGCGGTGCGAGCGGGTCGTCTCCTTCGAGGACAACCGCTCCTGGCACGACCGGCTGCTCGACCGGCTTCCCTGGAATGTCGACCTTCACTTGCTTCCCGAACTGGCGCCGGGCACCGGCGACTGCGCCCGGGAGGTCCGAGATCGGCTCCGGGGGCAGGAGATCGCCGGGTTCGACGTGGTGGTGATCGACGGCCTCGACCGCTTCGGCCTGATCGACGTCGCCTGCGAGGCGGTGGCCGACGACGGGATCATCATCTGCGACAACGCCGAGGGGTACGGCTTCGCCGAGGGATTCAGCGACCGGGGCTTCGGCCGGGTCGACTTCTTCGGCTACAGCGCCGGGGTCGTGCTGCCGCACTGCACGTCGGTCTACTTCCGGGAGCGGGCCTTCGTCTTCACCCCGGCGGCGCCGATCCCGACGATCGCCCACGAGTGCTGACGCCGATCCCCAGGTCGCTCCGGGGGGCCTCCCCGGGGCGGCCGGCCTCCGGACCTCGCAGGG
The DNA here is from genome assembly GCF_003977685.1 of Tautonia sociabilis. Lineage (GTDB taxonomy): Bacteria > Planctomycetota > Planctomycetia > Isosphaerales > Isosphaeraceae > Tautonia > Tautonia sociabilis. Next base: position 221,672 of record NZ_RYZH01000001.1, read on the forward strand.
ATGCGCACCGATGGAGATGGATCGGGTCTTCGTGCTCCTGACCGCCGCGGTGATCCTCTCGCTCGTCGGCTACCGGGTCTGCCGCAGGGACTTCGACCCGTTCGCGCCGATCTGGCTGTTCCTGACCGGTTACGCGCACGTCTACGTCCTCCAGGCATACTCGTTCCGGGACTGGGCGCTGGCGACCCGGCCGATCGACGTGGTGACGACCGCCAACGCCCGGGCCCTCTGGGCGTTACTGCTGTTCCTGGCCGTCTACTACAGCGGCATCGGTCGGCTGCTGGCCCGCCAGCTCCCGAGGCCTCCGAGGCGGTGGGCCACCGGCCCGCTGGCGATGATGGTGCCGCTGATGGCGGCCTGGGGCCTGATCTGCACCGCGGTGGTCGTGCGCAAGACCGCCGGGCAGCTCGACACCGCCATCGGCGGCTGGACTGCCGTCGCCCTCCAGTTCCCGACGATGCAGCTCATCGCCGGCACCCTGCTAATCGTCACCGGCCGGCAGCCCCATCGGCCGAGGCCGGCGCTGACGCTCGCGGGGCTGGCGTTGACGCTGATGTATACGCTCGTCTGGATGTACCTTGGGAAACGATCGCACTCGCTCTTCGGGGTGCTGACGCTGCTGTGTGCCTGGTACCTGCCCCGGTTCAAGCGCCCCTCGCTGGGAACCCTGGCCGCCGCCGCCTTCCTCGGCTGCCTGGTGGTGGCCCTGGCGATCTCCTGGAGGCTGCACCGCAACCGGGGGAACGACGCCAGCGTCGACTCCTTCGTCGCCTTCGCCGCCGAGTTCGACCCCTCGGCGATCCTCGTCAGCCTGAGCATCGAGGACGAGCCCGGCCGAGACCTCGCCCGCAGCCGGGCCCAGCTTTCCCGGGAGACGACCGAGTACGGCGGCTACCTCCTGATGCTGGACACCGTCCCGAACAAATCACCGCACGATTACGGCCTGAATTATCTGCGGCTGGTCTCGACTTACATCCCCCGGGTGGTCTGGCCCGAGAAGCCGATCTACGGCCGGGACCGCTGGGTGTCGGCCTGGGTCGCTGGATCGGAATTCAAGCGCAAGGATGACTTCACCGGACCGGCCATTGGCATCCTCGGCGCGGCTCAGCTCAACGGCGGGGCGACCGCCACCGTGCTCGTCATGGTCGTCGTCGCCGTCGTGATCCGCACCGGATACGACTACTTCCGCTACCACGCCGACGCCCCCTGGGCCCAGGCCTGGTGGGCATCGACGTACTTCAACGCCTGGCTGATGACCGTCAACGACGACCCGGCCGTTTGGTTCTATTACCTCTACGGCCACATGATCCTGCCGCCGCTGGTCTTCCTCTGGGTGGTCAACCGTCTCGGCGAAACCCGCGCCTGACCCAAACGCCGGGCGCGCCGACGAAACCGCAGCCAGGCGGAAGAACCAGCCGGTCCCGCTCGATCCGTCCGATCCGGTCGTCCAGGCGTCGCTCAGCGGCCGCCGACGGTCGGCTCGGCGACGCCGCATCGGCCCAGCCCGGCGATCGAGGACACCACCTGGGGCAACGAGGCCAGGTGCAGGTGGATCAGGCTGCCGACGGCATTGCGGCGGAAGGCCAGATCCCGCTCGGCGGTCAGGAACCCGGATGAGGCGGGGCAGTCTCCCGGCTCGGGGGCCGGCAGCAGCCGCCATCGATTCGAGTGGTATCCCCGGAGGATCGACCCCGCCTGGCCGAGCAGGCCCGATCGGGTCAAGGTCCGGGAGACAGGGGAGGGGGGCTCGGGTTCAGGAAGCAGTTCGGCATCGAACGGGAAGAGGCCAACTCCCGGGACGACGCGGTCCCCCAGCCTCATCAACCGGCCGAGGTAGGCGCATCCCCCCCCCTCAGCGTAGAGCGGCCGGCCCCGGCAGACCCACGAGCGCAGCGCCGAGATCAGGCAGGCGTTCCCGGCCAGTTCCTCGGCGAAGCGGTCGGGGAAGCCGCAGCCGATCATCACCAGATCGACCCCCGGGGGCAGGTCGCCATCGCACAGCGGAGAGAACTCGACGAGCTGGGCCCCCAGCGCCTCGAGCGTCTCCAGGGTGTCCGGGAAGTAGTCGCCGAAGGCGTCGTCGTGGGCGTAGGCGAGCTTGAATCGGCGACCGCTCGGGGGCAGGGCGGAGGGATCCGTCGGCGGCATCGGCCGGGAAGCGGCCAGCGTGAGCATCGCGTCGAGGTCGGAGCAGCGGGCCAGGCTCCGGCCCAGCTCGGCCGCCAGGCCGTCGTCGAGCGGCCGGTCCCTCCGGGATTCCCGCAGGGCGAGCCGGGCCGACGGCAGGGCCTCCAGCGCCCCCAGCACGGGGCGGTCGAGCACCAGTTCGACCATCCTCCGCATCGCGGAGAACTCGGAACGGCACCGCAGGCCGTCGAGGATTACCGCGTCCACCCCCCGGACCAGGTGGGGGAGGTGGAACTGGTCGAGCCGGTCGCACGGCACGGCGGCGATAATCGGCGCGTCCAGCGCCTCGGCGAGCGGCAACAGGGCCCCCGGCCGGCGGCAGGTCGACAGGCAGGAGTCCTCGTATGACGACCCGCCCACGGAGGCCGGCACCTCCTCGATCGTCCCCTCAACGATCGCCAGGTCGGCCGACTCCGCTCCCCGGGCGAAGACCGACCGGCAGGCTGCCGGGGGCATCAGCCAGGCGTCCAGATGACGGCCGGGCAGGCCCGTCAACGCCCCCACCGCCCGGGTCCCCACCGGGCAGGCCCAGGAACGGAAATGCTGCACGCGAAGCCCGTGGTCGACCAGCGCCGCCAGCATCGCGATTCCCACCGGGGCCGGGTCGGGGCCCGCTCCGGGAATCGCCAATGCCAGCCGCGCCTTGGGTGGACTCATCGTGCACACCAGGAGCGCCGACCCAGGGGACGCCGGCGTTGCGACGCTCCCGGGACTCGGACTCGGGCCAGAGTGTCAATCGCCATGGGTCGGGCCGCGGCCGGGTCGGGCCCAGGCCGCGAGTCCCGGTCATCCTCAAAATGATAGGGTCGACCTCGAAGCGGTCAAGTCGGTTGCGACCACCCCATCTTCAATGCGCTCGGCCGATCAATCCGATCCCAGGTGGTGCTCGCGATCGAGGGACTCACCCAGCCGGACACCCTGTTCCTCCAAGGAGGAAGGCGGCGAGGAGGAGGGGGAGCCCTCGGGGGAGGGCTGATCGGAATAGAACAGCTCGCAGAGTTTCCCGAGCAGGCGGGCGGCGTAGAGGTCGGTGACGGCCCGGTCGGTGGTCGAGGGCGAGGCCGGCACGTGGTTGACGAAGAAGGCGAAGGCGAGGTCGCGCCCCGAGGCGGTCTCGAGGTAGCCGGCCAGCGACTTCGTCAGCAGGAGCGACCGGCCGGTGGTGGCGTCGGTCGTGAAGGCGGAGCCAGAGGCCGATCGGGCGTGCCCGCGGGCTGGACTGTCGGCCGCCACCACATCGAGCGCCGTCCCTTCCCGGCCGATCACCGGCAGGGCCGCCTCGAAGGCCGGGGCGCCGGGGCGGCCGTCCATCGCTCGCAGCAGCGCGACGACCGCCCGGGGGGAGACCAGGTCGGCTCGGTCGATCCCGGCGCCGTCGGCCAGGCAGATCCCCTGGGTGGGCAGGCCGAGCCCCGCCAGGACCTCTCCCAGGATCCGAAGCCCCTCGGCCTGCGTTCGCCGACCCTTCGAGGCGGCCAGCAGCAGGGGAAGCGCGGCGGCGTGCTGGTGGTGGCCCACCTTCAGCAACACCCGGACATACTCCCGGAGGGGAGGAGAGGTGTACTGGGCCACCTTCGGCAACGCGGCGACCTCGGCCGGTGCCGGCAGGAGCGAGGCCGGATTGCCCGCCAGCGGGGACGCGTCGACCCGCACCCCCCGGGCCCGGAGCTGTTCGATCAGCAGGGCTCGGGCGAAGTCGGCCGGCTGCTCCACCTCCGAGGCCAGGACCACGGGAGGCTGACCGACCGGCAGCTGGCCCCGGATCGAGAAGCGCCTTGGCCCCTCCCGGCGCACCTCCAGCCGGGGGGGCTGGCCCTCGGCCACGGTCTCCACCAGGGCCTCGGCCGAGTAGTAGGACGAGGAGGGGATGGTTCGCACCTCGGCCGGCTTGCCGGGCTCGGCGGCGGGGGTGACCACCACGTCGATGAGGTTGTCGTTCACCGAGATCGGGACCACTCGGGACGGCACGGCGCCTCCCGTCGGCGTTCCCTCGAAGAGGCGGTCGTCAACGATCACCTCCCCGGTGACGGCCGAGATGCCGGCCGCCTTGACCTCTCGGGCCAGGTGGTCCAGACCCGCCAGCGGATCGGCCTCGACCAGGGCCGCTCCCCGGGACAGCCCCGCCCGGGTGTGATCCACGTCCCGGTAGAGCAGCGAGCCGTCCTTCGGACTGGTGCGGCCTCCAAGGCTCGGGTCGCCCACCGCCATCAGGATCAAGTCCCCGTGCAGTGAACCGTCGGGGCCAACCTCCCCCCGGCGCAGCACCGGGGTCTGGAACCGGTGCTCCGCCCCCAGCGCCTCCAGGGCCGCCGCCGCCGGGAAGAGCTGGGCGACCTCCCCGGGGATGAACAGCCGGTCGGCCTCGTGCTCGAAGACCACCTCGCCGGTCCCTCGGTCGACGACCAGGAGGCCCCAGTGCCCCATCTCGAACCCGGGGGTGGCGAGGATCTCCGCGACCCGATCGGCCAGCCCCTCCCGCTGGGCCGACACGGCTCCCGGGGCCAGCGTCAGCATCCAACCGATCCCCGCCCCGATCGCTCCCAGCGTGCGTGCCATGTCGCCTCCTCTCGCCAACCCCCAACCGGGCCGCCCTGGTCCCGACGCCCATTGGGCTCCGTCCGCTCCCCGTGGCCGACCCCATCTTATCCCCCCGCCCGCGATCGGGGAGCCCGATCCGGGGCCGATTTCCCCGAGCCCAGCCAACCCGACAGGAGCGAGAGGATCCGCTGGTCGCCGCAGACGTTATCCGCTCTTCTTCCGGCCTTTTTTCTCTTTTCCTCCTGGATTCGACTCCTTCCCCGAATTAACATCTCCCTTGCTTGATCTGAATTCGGGGCATCGCAGGCTCTTGCCCGCGTGGTGGCGGCTTTTCACCTCAGAGGAACGTGCCATGAGATGCTCATGTCGAAGTTCGAGTCGATCGCGCCGGCCGGGTCGGGTCCTGATCGCGGTCGGCCTGTTCCTGGCGGCGATCGTCCCCGGCCGCCTCGCCGACGGGGCCGATCATCGCGACGGTCCGCTGCTGTCGGGCCGCAACACGCTGTCGATCGGGAACCTGGACCTCAACGATTTGTACCTGTTCCAGGGCCGGAACCCTCGGAACACCGTGATGATCCTGACCGCGGGGCCGGCGGCCGGCGTGCTCGCCCCCCCGGTCTTCTTCCCGGGGGCCTTCTACGAGTTCCGGATCGACAACACGGGGGACAACGTCGACGACCTGCTGATCCAAGTCGTCTTCTCCGACCCCGATCGCTTCCTCCGCCAGCGCTACCAGGTCCGTCGCTTTGAGCTCGCCACCGGCCGAAGCCAGGTGCTGGCCACCGGGATCACGGGCCGGACGACCTTCCTCCGGGGGGGAGGGGCCGCTCAGGCCGGCCTCTTCGACGACCCGTTCTTCTTCAACGCGCCGGGGTACGCGTTCTTTCGCTCGACGGCCCTCGGTGAGCAGCCCCTCCCGCCGGGGTTGAACCCCCTGAGCATGCTGTTGCCTCCGGCGGCCCCGATCAACTCGTTCGCCAACTTCAACACGCTGGCGATCGTGCTGGAGATCCCCAGCATCCGCCTCGTCTCCTCGAGGAGCAACCCGAAGCTCGGCGTGTGGATCCGGACGGTCACGCCCGACGGCCTCACGCAGGTCGACCGGACGGCCTTGCCGGCGATCAACACGGTCGCCGTCCCGACCGCCCTGCAAGGACAGTTCAACCAGCTGACCCCCGCCGACGACCCCGCGTTGCGAACCGGGGCCGCCGCCTTCCTGGTCCAGCTCTACGGGCTCGACTCGCAGACGGCCATGGCCCTGGCCAGCACCGTTCTGCCCGACCGGATGCCCTTCGACGTGACCAGCTCGCAGGGGTTCAATGACGGCCTGACGCTGACCCTCAACGGCCGTCGGCTGACCGACGATGTGGTCGACGCCGCCTTCAACGCGCTGACCGCAGGAGCCGTGACCGGCGACTTCGTGGTGAACGACTCGGTCTTCCGGACCACCTTCCCCTACCTCGGCCGGCCGCTCCCGCCGAGGCCCGTCGGGCGCTGACACTCGTTCCCCCGGGGGAGGCGGCCTCCCTCGCCAACTCTCCCGGGCCGACCAAACGATCGGATCGATCCCAACCGCGCCGGTCTTCCGTTCGAGACCGCGGCAGCAGGCCCCGTCGCTGAGGAGTCCCGGCAATGAGCCCGAGCCGCCCGCTCTCCACCCGGACCGTGATCGCTTGCCTGGGCGCCGTCTTGTTCGTCGCCGTCCCGGCTCCGGCCTGGCAGCCAGGGCGTTCCCCCGAGGGCGTTCAGGAGCCTCGGCCCGCCAAGCCCGAGCCGCCGACCGACGAGCCTCCCCCCGAGGACGGCGGCCCGATCGCCTTCATGTACTCCACCGAGCAGGCGGTTGCCCTGTTCGAGCGCCGGGTCGCCGCCAATCCCAACGACTTCCAGAGCCTCGCCCGCCTCGGCCAGTTTCGGTTGCTGCTCGCCCGAGAGGGAGGAGGCCCCGAGTGCTACACCGAGGCCGAGGCGGCCCTTCGCCGGGCCCTGGAGCTGAACCCGAAGCTCTCGGCCGCCGAGGGGCTGCTCGCCGCGGCCCTCAACGGGCAGCACCGCTTCGCCGAGGGTCTGGAGCACGCCAGGTCGGCCGTCGAGGCCGACCCGGAGGATCTCAACGCCCGGGCCGTCCTCTCCGATTCGCTCCTGGAACTCGGGCGCTACGACGAGGCCGAGGCCGAGGTCCGTCGGCTCTACGAACTGGCCCCCGTGCCGGAGGTCGAGGCCCGGTGTTCCCGGCTGGCCGAGCGGCGGGGACGGGTCGACGAGGCGATCGGACGGATGACCCGGGCCGCCGAGGCCGCCTCGGCCTCGAGCGTCTTCCCGCATGCCGACGCCTGGTATCGCGTCCAGCTCGCCGACCTGCTCACCAGCGCCGGACGGCTCGACGAGGCGGAGGCCGTCTACGCCGCCATCCCCGAGGGGATCGACGCCTACCACGACGCCACCGCCGGCCTCGCCCGGGTCAAGGCCTGCCGGGGAGAGACCGAGTCCGCGATCCAACTCTATGAGCGGGCCGTCGCCCTCGGCCCCGACCCGATGATGGTGGTCGGCCTGGCCGAGCTGTACCGCCTCGTCGGCCGAGAGGCCGAGGCCGGCTCGTTGCTGCGAGCGCTCGAGGACGAGCTGCGGTCCCGCCCCGACGAGCGCCGGCACCTGGCCTTGCTCTACTGCGACGAGGGGGATCGGCTCCCGGAGGCCCTCGCCCTGGCCCGACGGGACCTGGAGGACCGGCAGGACGTCGACGCCTTCGCCACGCTCGCCTGGGCGCTGCACAAGAACGGCCGCCACGCCGAGGCGGCCGAGGCGATCGACCGCGCCCTCGGGGTGGGGACCCGAGACGCCCTGATGCACTATCGCGCCGGCCTGATCTTCGAGGCCGCCGGCGACCTCGATCGCTCCCGGGCCCTTCTCCGAGAAGCCCTGGCGATCAACCCCCGCTTCTCCCCCTCGCTCGCCGACGACGCCCGCCGCCGACTCGGCGCCGACGAGGCCCCGAAGTGAGCCCGACTCGCCCCGCCCTCGGGTGGCCGGGGCCCTCGACACCTCAGGGCCCACCGGCCGGTGGCTTGACCGGCGCGCGATGGGTCCGCTACAAGTGGGGGCGGAATCGATGTCCTCAAGCGGCTCTCCCCGATGGTTCGGGAGGCGGCCGGGGGCGACGCAGCCTGATCGGATGACGGGGAGAAGGCGACGATGGCGAGCAATGGCGGCGGGGCGGTCCCGATCACCGTGGCCCACGGCGACGGGATCGGCCCGGAGATCATGGAGGCAACGCTGGCGATCTTGCAGGAGGCTGGCGCCCGGCTCAAGCTGGAAACAATCCAGATCGGCGAGGCCGTGTACAAGGCCGGACACTCGGCCGGCATCACTCCTGAGGCGTGGGAGTCGCTCCGCCGGACGAAGGTGTTCCTCAAGGCTCCGATCACCACGCCCCAGGGAGGAGGCTTCAAGAGCCTCAATGTCACCGTCCGCAAGACGCTCGGCCTGTATGCCAATGTGCGCCCCTGTGTGGCCTACGCCCCTTATGTTCGCACGAAACACCCGGGCATGGATGTGGTGATCGTTCGAGAGAACGAAGAGGACCTCTACGCGGGCATCGAGCATCGCCAGACCGACCAGGTGATGCAGTGCTTGAAGCTCATCAGCCGTCCCGGGTGCGAAAAGATCGTGCGGTACGCCTTCGAGTACGCCCGGAAGAACAACCGCAAGAAGGTCACCTGCTTCACCAAAGACAATATCATGAAGCTGACCGACGGGTTGTTCCATAAAGTCTTCGACGAGATCGCCAAAGACTACCCCGAGATCGAGAACGAGCACTGGATCATCGACATCGGCGCCGCGAAGATGGCCGACACCCCCGGCGCCTTCGACGTGATCGTCATGCCGAACCTCTATGGCGACGTTCTCTCCGATGTCGCCGCCCAGATCGCCGGCTCGGTCGGGCTCGCCGGATCGGCCAACATCGGTGATCAGTGCGCGATGTTTGAGGCGATCCACGGCTCGGCCCCTCGGCGAGCGGGGCAGAACCTGGCCAACCCTTCCGGCTTGTTCCTTGGCGGCGTGATGATGCTCGTCCACATCGGCCAGACCGAGGCCGCCGAGCGGGCGCACAACGCCTGGCTGAAGACCCTGGAAGACGGCATCCACACGTACGACATCTTCGACGAGAAGGTGAGCAAGCGAAAGGTTGGCACCAAGGAGTTCGCCCAGGCCGTCATCGAGCGACTCGGTCAGAAGCCTGAGCATCTGAAGGCCGTCTCCTACGCTTCGGCGGGGGCTGCGCCCAGTCAGGATCGCTCCTCCCCGGCCGAGCGGTCACGCAACGCGACTTCCCGAGCGCGGAAGGAATTGGTCGGGGTGGATGTCTTTCTGGATTGGACCGCCGGTTCTCCGGACGACCTTGGCTCGACGCTCGCTCCGTTGGCCGGCCCCGAGCTTGAGCTGAAGATGATCAGCAACCGCGGGCTGAAAGTCTGGCCGAACGGCCTTCCGGAAACCTTTTGCACCGATCACTGGCGCTGTCGCTTCATGAACGCCAAGGACGGGGCCCCAATCTCGCACCGTCAGGTCATCGACCTGCTTGGTCGGATCGAAACCGCCGGCCTCGACTTCATCAAGACCGAGCATCTCTGTACCTTCGACGGCGAGCCGGGATATTCCCTTGGTCAGGGGCAATGATCCCGCTCCAGGAGCCAACCGGCGCCCCAGCCTCTTGAGCGATCGGCGCTCCGCGTCGCTTGAGAGTTGGGCGTGCCGGACCCGTCCTGGTCTTGGTCGTCTCCTCGGCAGCGAACCCGCCCTCGTTCGGACGCGCCGGATCAAGGGGCTTGCCCCTCTGCCCCACCTTCCGTGGACTCGGATCCGGGGAACGGTCCTCTTGGGCACGATCCCAAGCCTTCCGCGCGATTCAGATCAGAACGTTCCTCGATCCGAGACCGGTCACCAGCGCAGGCCGGGGCTTCGGTATCGACCCCGGATCCAGGAGGTTTTGGACAGATACGCCGACGATTCGAGAATGCGAGCCAGGATCTCCGCGTCGCTGGCCCCGGCCTGCCGCGCCGACACCAGGGTCGCGATGAGGGCCGGGTCGGGATTCGTCGGCGGCGATCCGGCCGGAGCCCCGATGGGCACACGGAGCACCCCGTTGCTCTCATCCGGGAGGTAGCGGAACAGCAGGTTGACCACGTCCCGCTCGTAGGCCGGCGTGCTGAAGACCAGGGCCCGGGCCATGCTCTGCCTGGTCTCCCGGCCCCGGTTCAGCGCGTTGAGCCGCTCGGACAGGACGTTCTGGGGCAGCGGGTCGACGCCGTAGAGGTCGCGGAAGGCGGCCCGGATGAACCCCTCGTTGGTGCCTCCGTTCCTGGCGAGGTATTCCGGAGAGCTGACGATCAGGATCCGGAGTTCCTCTCGGCTCGAAAAGCCCGACAGCGCGGCGATCGTCGCCGAATCGGCTTCTCGTCCCAAAAGTTGTTGGACTTGCTCCCGGACGTACTGGGCCCTGGCCTCGGGGGCGTCGATGATCGCCCGGAAGAAGGCACCGGGGGTGATTGCCCCCCGGGTGAACGCCTTCAGCCAGTCGCCCACCTCGTGCGGGGTCGGAGCGTTCTGGTTCACATCGATCAGGGCTGATCGCACGAGCCCCGCGGCCAGGGAGGTCCGCTCGTACCGCCCTCCACTGGCGATCAGTTTGGCCAGGATCCGCTCTTCTGGTTGACCTCCGATCCGGTCCATCAGCAGCGCGGCGATCGCCGCGTCGTCGAACGGAGCGTCGGGGAACTCGGTTCGATACGCGATCACCGCCGGCGCCGCGATCTCCAGCAGAACGAACTCCTCGGAGAGCAGCAGCAGGCGGGCGATCTCCTCGATCGGCAAGTAGCCGCCCTCCACCACCGGCACCAGCGCCGCCACCTCATCCGGGCGGATTGGCCTGCGGAAGATCGTCTGGTACATCCGGCCGAGGATGCCGGCGAGGGAGCCGTCCGTCTTGGCGATCGACTCGGGGGAGAGCAGCAGATCCCGGGCGATCTGCTCCGCCGTTCCCAAGGCGAGCCGCTGCTGGCCGTCGGCGATCTCCTGGGGGGTCGGTTCGCGTTGCAGGTAGCTGTCATACAGCTTGCGGAGGACGACCGTCCTGGCCTCGGGGGTCAGGGCGACGATGTCGGCCAGCGTCTTCGGCGTCCAGGTGTTGCTCAGGATCAGGCCCGAGAAGAACGCCAGGTCCGAGCCGCTCGCCTCCCGGCCGAGGATCGCCCGGAACGTCGCCCGGATGGATCGCTCGACGAAGTTCGGGCTCTGCGCGACCGCCTTCGCGTCGGCTGTCTTCCGGTGCATCGGCCAGGGGGGCGTCAGCGAACTCTCGGGGAGCTGGTAGACCCCCAGCGACCGGGGAGGGTTGACCTGGGCGAACAGGTTCGACGAGGCGACCAGCTCCAGGCCGCCGACCCCGTCGAGCTGGCCGACCGCCGCGGCGTTGACGAGGCCGTCGGCCAGGCCTCCGGGGCCGACCGGCGCCGTGATCCGCCACAGCTCGGCGCCGCTGCGGTCCAGGGCCACCATGTCCTGCAGGCTCGAGGCGATAATGTCCGGGTCGCCATCGCCGTCTGCGTCGGCGATGATCGGAGAGGTGTAGGTGTCGTTCAACCGAGGGGGGACGTCCACCAGCCGGATCCCTCCCTCGAAGCCGGGCAGCGGTTGGCCGTTGCCCCGGACCGCGTGGACGTGGCCGGCGAAGTCGACCGCCACGACCTCCAGCCGGCCATCGCCGTCCAGGTCGGCCACGGCCGGAGAGCTGTACACCTGGCGGTCCTGCGAGGAGTCGGTCGTGGTCCGGTAAGGCCAGCCGGGGACGATGTTGCCCTGGTGGTCGTAGGCGTGGATCGCGTTGGCCGCCACCCGGGCCTGCTCCCGGCGATCGGGGGAGAGGCTGGGATCCAGCAGGGAGAAGTTGATCCCCGTGCCGACGACGATCTCCAGGCACCCGTCCCCCGTCAGATCGGCCAGCACCGGAGACGACCAGATCACCTCGCCGACCGGAATGCGGAACTTCGCCGATCCGTTGGCGTTCAGGACGTTGATCAGTCCGCCGGCCCGGAAGTACGGGTTGTCGCTGGTGTCGCTGCCGAAGACGACCTCGTTGCGGCCGTCCCGGTCGATGTCGCCGACGACGGCGCCGGACTCGATCGTGTCGTCGTTCTGGAATCGCCAGAGCAGCGACCCGTCTTGCCGGAAGGCACTGACATGGTGGCTGAACGAGGTGACGACGATCTCCGGCACGCCGTCGCCGTCCAGGTCCCCGGAGGCCAGTGGGCCGACGACGCCGGCCGACCCGTTGTCGCCGCTGCTCTGGGGCCAGCCGGGGAGCAGTCGACCGGTGGCGGCGTCCCAAGCGAAGACGCGGCCGTCCTCCAATTTGTTGGGGGAGGAAGCCTCGTCCCGTCCCAGCCCGGCGACGATCATCTTCGAGCCATCGGGCCGATCGAGCACGATCGGCGTGGCCTTGACGTTCGCCTCCGCCCCGGTTTCATACCGCTGGAATTCGCGGAGCCGGCCGTCCGATCCGGTCGTATACGCGACCAACCTCCCGCCGGAGGCCGGGGTCAGGATCTCGTCCCGGCCGTCGCCGTCCAGGTCCGCCAACACCGGGGAGCCCACGAAGGGGGTCGAGCGCCAGGCCCCCTGGGGAAGCTCCAGCGGGGAGCCCGGATACGGCTGAGGGGAGCTGAGCACCAGTCGGGGCTCCAGCGACTCGACGCCCGGGAGGGGTCGCCTCGACTTCGGCAGCATGTTGCACCCTCGACGACGAGGGACGGATCGACGACGAGTTCCTCGAGCCGATCGGCCCCGATGGGAGGTCAGGGGGACTGGAACGCCCCCCGGAAGAGCTCGGTGGGGCCCCGGGGGCCGGCTCCAAGGCCGACGCCGGCCCCCGGGGTTCCATTTGTCTGAAGAGAACAGTAGCTCCCGTCCGGAAGGGCAACAATCCGACCGGCCCCGGCTGGGGCCGTCCTCGGGCCTCGTCGCTCCCGGCGGCTCGCCCCGAGTCGGCTCCCTCGGGCTCGGGACGGTCGGGATCCGGGGAGTGCGTGCCGGCTCGACCACGACGAGGCCGACTGGCGTCCGGGTCGAGCGTCGACGCATTGACGGTCGAGGTCGAAGTCAGTGGCCTCGGCCGAAGCGCTGCGCTTCCGCCTTGCGACTGGAGAGGAACTCTACCAGGTCACGCAGGTCGCGCTTCGAGAGCTGCTTGATCAGGTCCGCCGGCATCGCCGAGACCCCCCGCCGGCTCTCCTCGATCTGGTCCTTGGGGACGGTGATCAGCTTGCCTTCGGCGTCCATCAGGGTGAGGGTCTCCCCGGAGTCGTCCTTGACGATCCCCGAGAGGACCTGGCCGTCGGCGGTGGCCACCACGAGCGTTTCGAACCCCTCGGCGATCTCGACGTCCGGGGCGACGATCGACCGCAGCAGGTAGGCCCGGTCCCGCTTCGCCCCGATGTCGGAGAGCGCCGGGCCGACCTCTCCTCCCCGGCCGTCGATCTGATGGCAGCGCTGGCACTGCGCCTCGGTCCGGAAGTAGAAGATGCGGAACCCCCGGCGGGCGTCTCCCCCCTCGAGGGCCTCCAGATACGGCCCGAGCGGATCCCCCTCGGGCCGAGCGGCCTCGTACCGGGCGAGCTTCTCCCGCAGGTCGGAGTCGGACCGCTGCGCCGCCGCCTCGATCAGATCCAATTGGAGCGCTCCCGGCACGTCCCCGGCCAGGAGCCGGTCGAGCCAGGTCGACAGGATTCGGTCCGCCTCCTCCGACTCCATGCCGCCCAGAGTCGCCAGCGCGCCCTGGCGCTCGGCCGTCGAGCCGTTCTGAAGCACCGCCTCAAGGATCGGCAACGCCTCGGCCGGCTCCAGGCCCGAGAGCAGGCGGAGCCCCTCGGTGCGGACCAGCTCGTTCGAGTCGGTGGTCGACCGCCGGGCGACCTCCGCCAGCCGGGGGTCCCCCAGCGCCTCCAGCGCTCGGATCGCCTCCAGGCGCGCCTCCGGACCGATCGAGTCGTCGGCGAACAACTCGAACAGGGCCGGGCCGGCATCGGAGAGCCGCAACGCCGCGACCGCCCTCGCCGCCGCCATCCGGACGCGATCGGGAGCCGACTCCAGCAGCCCGGCAACCCTCGGCCGAAGCTCCTCGACGGCCGAGTCCGCCGGCCGGCTCGCGATCGGACGCCAGAGGCCGACAATGCGGTCTCTCCCGGCCGGCTCGGCCCAATCGGCGAGGATCTCCAGCGCCTCGACCCGGATCTCCTCCGGCATTTTCTCGTCCGAGGCGATCCGGGAAACCGCCTCGGCCGCCTCCGGCCCGCCGACCCTCAGGTTCGCGTTCAACACGCGGCGGAGCAGGGGGGGAGGCATCTCCGCGCTCACCTCCAGCGCGGCGAGTTTCGCCAGGGCCCCCTCGATCGGAGCGTCGTTGATCGCCCTGGCGGCCTCCAGAACGATCCTCGGCTCCGGGTCGTCCAGGAACCGGGCCAGTTCGGGATCCTGCTGGCGGCGGTAGACGAGCAGGGTCGCCAGCCGAACCGAGGCCGACTCGTCCCCCGCCAGCCGATGGAGGTCCTCCGTGTCGGCCGCTCCGAGCAGCCCCATGACGCCCGAGTGGCGGAGGTAGGGGTCGCGGTCGGCGTTCTCCCGAATCATGTTCACCAGGGCGTCGACGCTCTCGTCGAACCTCCCGAGCTTGCCGAGGGCGATCGCCGAGAACATCCGGACCCGGGGGTGCTCGTCGGAGAGACGATCGATGAGGCTGAGCCTTGCGGATTGACGGAACCGAGTCCCCCTGAGGGCATCCGGCGGGTTCTCCAGCCGGTCGCCGAGCACCTTCGCCGCCTGTCCCCGGATCTGAGGCGAGTTGTCCTCCAGGGCTCCGCGCACGGCGGCCAGCGCCGAGAGCTCCGATCGGCCGATCTGCCCGAGCGCCCAGACCGCATGCAGCCGGGTCATCTCGTTGTCGTCCTGAGCCGCGGCCGAGAGGGGGTCGATCGCCTCGGCCCCGAGACCGGCCAGGGCGAACTGCGCCCGCTGCCGGACGCGCTGGTCCGCATGCCCGAGCAGGGCGATCAGCTCGTCCGTCGTCCGCTGCTCGAACCCCTCGGCCAGCAGCCGGGCGACCTCGGCCACGATCGCGTCGGCCGAGCCGTCCGGCGTCAGGTGGTAGATCCTCCCCTTGGTCGGCTTCTCCCAGCCCTCGACCCAGTCACTCACGAACAGGCCGCCGGAGGGGGGGAAGTCAACGTCGGTGGCGAGGATCGACCAGAAGAACGGGTGCTCATCCACCGGCCGGAAACTGGCCCCCTTCGGCTCGACGGCGAACGACCGGATGCCGCTGCTGCCGGCGGTGCCCCGGAAGTCGGCAAGGAAGAAGTGGTCGGCGTACCGATCGGGGAGGCCGGCGCCTCCCGGGTTGTAGGCGAATCCCGACGGGCCGTCGCTCAGGTTCGCCAGCGGGGGAAGCAGGTAGGCGGCGTCGTTCCCCTCCTCGATCGGCTTCCAGAGGTTCTCGGCGTTCCAGGGCCCTCGGGAGTTCGGCTCGTTGATGTACTGCCAGCCCATGTGCCAGCCGGAGTCCCCCCCCTCGACCACGTCGACCAGCCGGGCGCGGTCGCCGCCGTCGCTGTTGTTGTCCACGGTGAAGAGGTTGCCGTACTGGTCGAAGGCCAGCTCCTGCGGGTTCCGCAGGCCGCTGGCGAAGACTTCCAGGTTCGAGCCGTCCGGGTCGCAGCGCAGGACCGCTCCGGTGTGCGGCACGGCCAGGCGAGTCCCTTCGAGCGTCTCCACGTTGAATCCCCGGTCGCCGATCGAGAAGTAGAGCTTCCCGTCCGGCCCGAAGATGAGCCCGTGCAGGTCGTGGCCGAGGAAGCCCACGTGGACGCCGTATCCCGAGTGCAAGACCCGGCGGACGTCGGCCTGGCGGTCGCCGTCGGTGTCTCGGAGCAGCCAGAGATCGGGGATGCAGGCGTACCAGACGTCTCCCCCTCGGGCGAGCACCCCGGCGCCGATGCCCGCGGCCACATCGTCGAAGCCGGAGGCGAAGACCGTCGCCTCGTCGGCCTTCCCGTCGCCATCGGCGTCGACAACCAGCCGGAGGCGGTCGGGGGCGACGCCGTAATTCGCGAAGGTCTCCTCGTCGAGATACTCCCGGTACATGGCGACGCGGTCCTCGACCGAGGTCGCGGCCAGGTCGTCGTCCAGCCAGTTCATGTGGTCCCGGTTGTCGGTCACTCCCTGCCCGTGCCGGAACGTCTCGGCGACGTAGACGCGGCCCCGGTCGTCGATGGCGAAGGCGACCGGATTGGCCAGCATCGGCTCGGCGGCCCAGGTCGAGACGGAGAACCCCTCCGGCACCCGGAAGCCGGCGATCGCCCGCTCGGCCTCATCGGAGGCCGGCGCGATCTCCGGCTCGAAGCCGTCCGAGTCGGCCGCCTCGGACAGCTCCGAGAGGCCGAGGATCGCCACCAGGACAAGTCCTATCGCCGAGCCCCGGGGATTCGCGGGTCGATCCATGGGACGAGTCGCCTCGCTGAGTAGGGAGAGGCGGCCGGGCGCCGTAACCGGGTCGCGGGCCGGGCACCGCCGTCGAGATCAGCAGGGAAATGCGGTTGGATGGGGTGATTGTAGCGGAGCCCCGCACGCTCTCCCACCCCCCGCCGACCTTGCTCGCCGGCGCCGCCAACGACTATCATGGGGACATCGGCTCGCTCGCCTCCCCTCCCCTTCGGGGGGCGTGCCGACCGCCTTCCCGACGGAGCCCAACCGACGATGCCCGCCACCGCCCACAAGACCGTCCTCCTGGTGGACGACGACCCCGAGATCATCGACTCGATGCGGACCGTCCTCGAGGGCAAGGGCTACCGGGTGCTCGTCGCCCGGGACGGGAACGCCGGGCTTGCCGCCGCCGAGCGCGAGGAGCCGGATCTGATCATCCTCGACATGATGATGCCGCGCAAGAGCGGGTTCCTTGTCCTGGAGAAGCTCCGCACCCGCCCCGAGGGGCTCATCCCCACCATCATGATCACCGGCAACGAGGGGAGCCGGCACCGCGCCTACGCCGAGTTCCTCGGCGTCAAGGACTACATCCGCAAGCCCTTCGCCATGGAGAAGCTCCTCCGCTCCGTCGACACCATCCTTCAGGGCGAATCGAAGAAGGCCTGATCCCCGCCTCCTCCCCCCCTCTCGCCGAATCGGCCGAGGGCCGATCGCCTCGGGACCCGGAGCCGGCCGGCCCCGAATCCGCCCGCCCTTCTCCTGGCGGGCCTGCGCTCGCCGCCGATAGAATGGCCGTCGGCCCGGGGCCGCCTGCGCGGTCGGCCCGATCGCCCGGCCCCGGGTCGCGCCATCGACCCCGAAGCGGGAGGGACGCCACCATGAGCGGGATCGTGACCCGTCGCCTCGCCGGACTGGTCCTCGTCGGACTGCTCGCCCCGCCCCCGGCCCCGGCCTTCCCGGCCGACGACCGCTCCCCCGAGGAGATTCTGGCCGCGATCGAGGCGGTCGAGGATCCCAAGCTCGACTCCAGCCGTCGCGAGGATCTCGCCTACATCCAGGAGTACATCCAGCTCCGAGACGAGGCCGCCAGCCGCCGCGCCTCGCTGATTGGAGAGCTGTACCGGATCGCCCCGGACCATCCCCGGCTCCCTGGCCTGATGCCCACCCGATGGATGGCCCTGATGTCGAGCCCCGCCACCGTGGCGGAGGTGGGCAACGAGATCGAGGCGATCATCGCCGACGAGTCGAGCCCGCTCCGCACCGAGGCCGCCTACTACCGGGCCGTCCTGGCGATGCGCCGGGGCGAGGGAGGCGATCAGGGGATCCTCGACCCCATCGAGGCCTTCATCGCGATCGCCCCGAAGGACGAACGCGGCGGCAACCTCCTCTACCAGGCGGTTTCGTACTTCCTGCGCGACCAGACTCCCGAGCGGAAGTCGGCGATCCTCGATCGCGTCGTCGAGCAGTACCCCGACTCCCGGGTCGCCCGCATGGCCCTCGCCGAGCGGAAGAAGACCGAGGCCGTCGGCGAGCCGTTCGAGCTGACCTTCAACGAGGCAATCACCGGCCGGACGATCTCCGTCCAGGACGACCTGAAGGGGAAGGTCGTCGTCATCGACTTCTGGGCGACCTGGTGCGGCCCTTGCGTCGCCGAGATGCCGACCATGAAGTCGCTCTACGCCGAGTACAAGGACAAGGGCGTCGAGTTCATCGGCGTCAGCCTCGACTCGCCCGAGGATGAGGGCGGCCTCGACGCGCTGAAGGCGTTCGTCGAGGAGAACGAGATCCCCTGGCCGCAGTACTACCAGGGCAACGGCTGGGAGAGCGAGTTCTCCTCCTCCTGGGGGATCAACGCCATCCCGTCGGTGTTCGTCATCGACCAGAAGGGCACCCTCTACTCGACCCAGGCCCGAGGCCAGCTCGAGACGATGATCCCCGAGCTGCTCGCCAAGGCGGCTCCGGCCGGCGAGGAGTAAGGATTCCCTCCCCGGTCCCCCCAGACTGGCGAAGGCCAGCCGGCAGGCGATCCGGCGTCCTCCCGCGTCGGATCGCGTCTCGTCCCGCCACCCTCCCGATCGCATCGGGAGGGACGCGCCGTCCATCGGGATCGCCGAGTCTCGGTTCCCCCGACCCTCCTCCCCCCTCGACCTTCGGGTCCGCCCGGCGATTGCCTCGACCCAACCCCTCCGATCGGCCCATCGGGGTCGCCCCGCGCTCGGGGGCTCTTGCAAAGAGTTGCCCGAGCCCCATACCATACCAGACCATGTGGCGGTCGGCCCGGAGCGGTCGGCCCGCCGTCATGTCCGACGCGGCCGGGCTCGTCGTTCGTTCCCTCGCCGCCGGCGATCACGATGGCCGACCGACCCGCGCCGCTCGCACCGCACCGCGAGCACTCGTCCGCGACCCGATTCCGACCCGACGGCCCTCCCCCCCCTCGTCGCGACTGATCCGTTTCGAAGCCGGCCGGCGAGCCAGGGACCGTCCCTTCGACCTGAGAGCGAGCATTCCCCATGCGCGTCATCGTCATCGGCGGAGATGGCTACTGCGGCTGGGCCACCGCCCTGCACCTGGCCAATCGCGGGCACGAGGTGGCCATCCTCGACAACCTCATCCGCCGTCACTGGGACAACCAGCTCCGCATCGAGACCCTGACGCCCATCGCCCCCATCCAGCGCCGCCTGGAGCGCTGGGAGCAGCTCACCGGCAAACCCATCGAGCTGATGGTCGGCGACTGCTGCGACTATCCGTTCCTCTCCGAGTCGATCCGACGCTTCCAGCCCGAGGCGATCGTCCACTTCGGCGAGCAGCGCTCCGCCCCCTTCTCGATGATCAGCCGAGAGCGCGCCGTCGAGACCCAGGTCAACAACGTCGTTGGCAACCTGAACATCCTCTTCGCCATGCGAGACATCGTGCCCGACTGCCACCTCGTCAAGCTCGGCACGATGGGCGAGTACGGCACGCCGAACATCGACATCGAGGAGGGGTACATCACCATCGAGCACAACGGCCGCAAGGACACGCTCCCCTATCCCAAGCAGCCGGGCTCGTTCTACCACCTGAGCAAGGTCCACGACACCCACAACATCCACTTCGCCTGCCGGATCTGGGGCCTGCGGGCCACCGACCTCAATCAGGGCGTCGTCTACGGCGTGATCACCGAAGAGACGGAGATGGACGAGCTGCTCATCAACCGGCTCGACTACGACGGCGTCTTCGGCACCGCCTTGAATCGCTTTTGCATCCAGGCCGCCGTCGGCCACCCGCTGACCGTCTACGGCAAGGGGGGCCAGACCCGAGGCTTCCTCGACATCCGGGACACCGTCCGCTGCATCGAGATCGCCTGCAACAACCCCGCCGACCCCGGCGAGTTCCGCGTCTTCAACCAGTTCACCGAGCAATTCTCCGTCGGCCAGCTCGCCGAGAAGGTCAAGGAGGCCGGCGCCAAGATGGGCCTCGACGTGGCGATTGAACACGTCGACAACCCCCGCGTCGAGCGCGAGGAGCACTACTACAACGCCAAGAACACCAAGCTCCTCGACCTCGGCCTCCAGCCCCACTATCTCTCCGACTCGCTGCTGGACTCGCTGCTGAACTTCGCCGTCCGATACCGCGACCGGGTGGACATGAAGGAGATCCTGCCGAAGGTCAGCTGGAAGAAGGGGGCCATCGAGGAGGCCGGCGCGCCCGTCGCCGTGAAGTGACTCCCCGACACCAAGGCCGGGAGCCGATCGGATCGGCCCCGGCCGACCGCCGCCGTCGAAGCGGCCCTCCCCCGATTCCTCGACGGACACATCTCGGGGAGCCGAGACGCCTCGACGGCGGGGCCGAACCGGGATCTCCTGGTTCCGATCGCACTCCCCCCCCGGCGGCGCGGTGGCCTCATCGTGACGGCCGAGCCTCTCCCCCCCGCCTCTCGCCGACGACTCCCATGCGCATCGCCCTGTTCACCGAGACGTTCCTGCCCAAGATCGACGGCATCGTCACCCGACTGACGCACACGATCACCCACCTGAGGAGGGCGGGAGACGAGGTCCTGGTCGTCGCCCCGGCCGGCGCGCCGAGGCGCTTCGAGGGGGCCCGGGTCATCGGCGTGCCGGCGGTGCCGTTCGCGCTGTATCCGGAGCTGAAGCTGGCGATCACGGGCAAGAAGATCGGCCGTCGCCTGCTGAAGTTCGACCCGGAGATCGTCCACGTCGTCAACCCGGCCGTGCTCGGCGCCTGCGGCGTGGCGCACGCGGTCAAGCGCGACCGGCCGCTGGTGGCGTCGTACCATACGCACGTGCCGAAATATTTGAAGCACTACAAGCTCGGTGCGCTCGAGGGGCTTTGCTGGAAGATCATCCGGTCGATGCACAACAAGGCCCGGCTGAATCTGTGCACCTCGACGGCGATGATCGACGAGCTGAACGCCCGGGGCTTCCACAACCTCGCCCTCTGGCCTCGGGCCGTCGATACCGAGCTGTTCCGGCCCGGGTTGAAGTCGGAGGCCATGCGGGAGGAGCTTTCCGGCGGTCGCCCCGGGGCGCCGCTGCTGCTGTACGTCGGCCGGCTGGCGGCGGAGAAGGAGATCGACCGCATCCGGACGGTCCTCCGGGCGATCCCGGAGGCCACCCTCGCCCTGGTCGGCGACGGCCCGGCCCGCGAGAAGCTGGAGAGGCACTTCGAGGGGACCCGGGCCCGGTTCGTCGGCTACATGAGGGGAGAGCGCCTCGCCTCCGCCTTCGCCTCGGCCGACGCTCTGGTGTTCCCCTCCCGCACGGAGACGCTGGGCCTGGTGCTGCTGGAGGCGATGGCCGCCGGCTGCCCCGTGATCGCCGCCCGCGCCGGCGGGATCACCGACATCGTCACCGATGGCGTCAACGGTTGCCTCTTCGACCCCGCCGATCCTGCCGGTCTGACCGTCGCCACCCGTCGGCTGCTCGACTCGGCCTCCCTCCGCGAGTCGCTGCACCGCAACGCCCGGATCGAGGCCGAGCGCTGGAGCTGGGCCGCCGCCACCGACGCCCTTCGCTCCTACTACCGCGCCGTGCTCGACGGGGGGCCCGTCGCTCCGACCTCCGCCGGCCATCCCGGCCCGGTCTCTCCCGATCCCGACTCGTTTCCCCGCCCCGCGGGGCTGGGCTCCTGACGCCGGAGGCCGGCGGGGCCTTCCCCATCCGAAGGATCGTCCTCATGGATCGTCCCCCCGACGTGGTCCGCTACGTCCCCTCCCGGGGGAAGTTCCTCGTCGTCGCCTTGGGATGCGCGGCGGTCGGGCTGTCCTGCCTGCTCAGGCTGGTGGTCGTCGGCGCCGGCCCCTGGGCGGCGATCGGCGCCGGGCTCTCCCTGCTCGGGGTGATCAACGGCCTCCAGTCGCTGGACCGCTCGCGCTGCCACATCGAGCTTGGCCCCGAGGGCTTCGTCGAGCGATCCCCGCTGCGATGCCGTCGGATCCGATGGTCCGAGGTGGCCGAGTTCGCCCTGCTTCCGCTCCCTCGGCGCACCTGCTGGGTCGTCTACCGCCCGATCGTCCCAGACTCCCCCCGCATTCCCGGCTGGCTCCGGGCTTCCCGCCGCCGGCAGGTGGTCCTGGCCGACACCTACGGCCTCGACGCCGCCGAGCTGGTCGACCTGCTCAACTCCTGGAGGATGCGGTTCGGTTCCCCGACGCCCTGATTTCCCCGGTCGATTCCTCGGGAGCGGCCCGGGAGGGGAGTCCGGGAGGCGATCGTCTTGTGTCGAGGCCCCGGGGCGGTTGGAATCGAAGGCGGATCGGACCGTCGGCCGATCTCATCCGAGCCCGATTCGCAACGGAGGACCGCCCGATGGCCTGCCACGTCCGCACCGAGACGCGCGGCAACCGCCCGATCTTCGTGCTCAGCGACACCGACTCGGGAGCCTCCGCGTCGATCCTCCCGTCGTATGGCTTCAACCTGTTCGACCTGCACCTGCCGGCCGCCGGTGCGCCTCGGTCGCTGGTCGTGACGGCCCCCGGATGGGAGAAGAACCCCGAGAAGCCCGCCCGGCACGGCTTCCCCGTCCTCTTCCCGTTCCCCAACCGCATCAAGAACGGCCGATTCTCCTGGGGGGGCACCTCCTACTCCCTCCCGCTCACCAAGCCGCCTCATGCGATCCACGGCTTCGCCCTCGATGCCGAGTGGGAGGTGATCGACCACGGCGAGGGCCCCGACGGCGCCTTCCTCACGGGACGCTATCGCCTCCCCCGGACCTTCCCCAACGGCGCTCCCTGCTGGCCGAGCGACGGCTACCTCGACATCCGGTACGCCCTGCACGGGAGGTCGCTGACCCTGGACG
This sequence comes from Tautonia sociabilis, assembly GCF_003977685.1. Taxonomy (GTDB): domain Bacteria; phylum Planctomycetota; class Planctomycetia; order Isosphaerales; family Isosphaeraceae; genus Tautonia; species Tautonia sociabilis. The sequence goes on from NZ_RYZH01000001.1 coordinate 244,217, forward strand.
CGACCATCGCCAACGAGTCGGAGGGGGATCTGCCCTACGGCCTCGGCTTCCACCCCTACTTCCGCCTCCCCTTCGGCGGCGGCGGCGACCTGGACCGCACGAAGGTGGTCATCCCCGCCTCCCGCTTCTGGGTCCTGGACGACTCGATCCCCACCGGAGCGACCCTCCCCGTCGACGACGCCCTCGACTTCCGCCGCGGTAAGCCGATGCGAGGGCTCCAGGTCGACGCCGTGCTCACCGGGCTGGAGCACAACGCCGAGGGGTTCGTCGTCTGCCGCCTGGTCGACGAGCAGGCCCGCTGCGAGTTCCGGATCGGCTTCGACGCGGTCCCCTTCCGAGAGGTCGTCGTCTTCACCCCGCCGAACGCGCCGGACGTGATCGCCGTCGAGCCCTACACCCAGACCACCGACGCCATCAACCTCCAGCAACGCGGCGTCGACGCCGGCCTGCGCGTCCTGCGGCCGGGCCAGCAGGAGAGCCTCCGGATCGCGATGGAGACCGCGGACTTCTGACCGCCCCCGGCGCGATCGCCCCCGTCCTTCCCGATCGCCCCGAGACGAAACCCATGATGCTGCCCACCCTCACCCCGATCGCGCTGGCCGTCTTGCTGCTGACCGCCTCGATCGCCCTGGCCGCTCCCTCTTCCCAGGGCCTCCCCGTCGGGCTCGACGACGCCGCTCGCCACCCTGCCCCCGGCACAACAACCCCGACCGCCATCGCCTTCTCCCCCGACGGCGCCGCCGTCACCTTCCTTTACCCCGAGGGAGAGGGGCCTGGTCGCGTCCTCTGGCGGCTCCCGGCGGCGGAGGGGGCCCGCCCCGAGGTCGTCGCCCGCCCCCCCGGCGAGGGGAACACCGACGAGAACGTCTCCCCCGAGGAGGCCCTCCGCCGAGAGCGGATGCGCCTCAGGGACACCGGCATCAGCCAGATCGTCCGCTCCCCGACCGAGGACGCGAGCCTCCTCCCCCTCAACGGCGACCTCTATCTCCTCCGGGGAGACGGCCCGCTGCGACGGCTGACCGAAACCGAAGCCCCGGAGATCGACCCGAAGTTCTCCCCCGACGGCTCCCGGGTCGGCTTCGTCAGAGCGGGAGAGCTGTACGTCCTCGACGTGGAGACCGGCGCCGAGACTCGCCTGACCGGAGATGCCGCCGAGGGCGTCTCCAACGGCCTCGCCGAGTTCATCGCCCAGGAGGAGCTGGGCCGATCGACCGGCTTCTGGTGGTCGCCCGACGGCTCCCGGATCGCCTTCCAGCAGACCGACGAGCGGCACATCCCCGAATTCGTCATCGTTCACCAGGGGGACGACACCCCTTCGACCGAGTCGCACCGCTACCCCTTCGCCGGCGCCGAGAACGCCCGCGTCCGGCTTGGCGTCGTTGCTTCGACCGGCGGCGAGCCCCAGTGGCTCGACGTCGCCGAGGACGGGGAGGAGGCCTACCTCGCCCGGGTCTGCTGGGACGGGCCCGGCCACCTGCTCGTCCAGGTCCTCCCCCGGGACCAGAAGTCCCTCCGCCTGGTTCGGATCGACGTAGAAACGAATGAACGCTCCACGCTCGTCGAGGAGACCTCCCGCTCCTGGGTCAACCTCCATGACGATCTGGCCCTCGTGCCCGGGACCGGCGAGATCGTCTGGTCGACGGAACGCTCCGGGTTCCGGCACCTGATGCTCCTCGACCGCGAGGGCAAGCCGATCCGAGCGCTCACCTCCGGAGAGTGGCCGGTCGACGCTCTTGTCCACCTGGATCCCGACCGCCGGGAGGTCTGGTTCCTCGCCGGCCGGGAGTCCCCGCTCCGCCGAGACCTCTACCGCGTCTCGCTCGACGGCGGCCCGGTCGAGCTCGTCACCGCCGGCGAGGGGTACTGCTCCGATGCCGTTGTCTCCCCCGACGCCGACCAGTTCGTCGCCACGGTTTCCTCCACCAATCGCCCACCGGTTTCCACGCTCCGAGACCGCTCCGGCCGGGTGCTCGCCACCCTGGCCGACTCGGGGACCGACCCTCGGCTCTCGGCGCTGGACCTCATCCGCCCCCGCCTGTTGAAGTTCACCAACCGCGACGGCGAGACCCTCTTCGGCGCTTACTACGAGCCCCGATCGGTCGACCTCGGCGTGAAGGCCCCGCTCGTGGTGCTCGTCTACGGCGGCCCTCACGTCCAGCGCGTGACCGACTCCTGGGCCCTGACGGCCGACATGACGGCCCAGTACCTGTCGGCCCTCGGCTTCGCCGTCTGGAAGTGCGATAACCGAGGATCGTCCCGCCGGGGCCTGGCGTTCGAGTCGGCCCTGGACCGGAACCTGGGGACGGTCGAGGTGCTCGATCAGGTCGACGGCGTCCGCTTCGTCTGCTCGACCGTTCCGAGCGCCGACCCCGACCGGGTGGGCATCACCGGTGGCAGCTACGGGGGCTACATGACGATCCGGTCCTTGCTGCTGGCCCCCGAGGTCTTCGACGCCGGAGTCGCCATCGCCCCCGTCACCGACTGGGACGGCTACGACACCGGCTACACCGAGCGCTACATGGGCACGCCTGCAGACAACCCCGAGGGATACGCCTCCTCCTCGGTGCTGGACAAGGCGGACCGCCTTAAGGGGGACCTGCTGCTCATCCACGGGTTGCTCGACGAGAACGTCCACTTCCGCCACACCGCCCGCCTTGTCTCGGCGCTGATCCGGGCCGGCAAGCCGTTCGAGGTGCTGCCGATCCCCGACGAGCGGCACTCGACCCGGAAGCGGGAGAACCGCCGAGCGATCCTCGACCGCACCGCCCGCTTCTTCGAGGAGCACCTCCGGGGAGGCTGAGGGCGGAGGGGCATTGCATCGACCGCCTCGCTGTGGGAAAAGGAGGGACCGATCGCCGGCCGCTCCCCCGGCCGGTCCCTCTCGCCGCCGATGATCCGCCGGCCCTGCGACCGACCGTCCTTCCCGACCCCCCCCTGCCGAGCGACTTCCGCCGATGGCCGACCCCGACGACGATCCCGTCTATCTCGACTCCCGGCGCGAGGCCCTGGTGATCCTGCTCGCCTGGTTCGCCTGCCTCGTCTGGACGGTCGGTTTCTGCTACCTCCACGGCTACTCCCGGCACGATCGGGTGCCCGGCGAGGTCTCGGCCCTGCTGCCGCCGCTGGACCGCTTCGACCGCGCCCCCGACTCCCTGACGATGCCCCTCGGCCTGGGCATCCCCGACTGGGCCCTCTGGGGGGTGGTCGTCCCCTGGGTGCTCTGCATCGGCTTCAGCGCCTGGTTCTGCTTCGCCTTCATGAAGGACGACCCTGAGGCGGCCGACCAGGGAGAGGACGAACACGTGGTCGACCCTGCCCGGGAGCAGTGACACCTCTCATGACGCACGAACTCGCGACCGGACTGGTTTTCCTCGTCTACATGGTCGGCGTCTTCGGCCTAGCGATCCTCTCCAATCGCCTGCTCCAGAAGAAGTCGTTCCTGGCCGAGTATTTTCTCGGCAGCCGGGGGCTGGGGGTCTGGGCCCTCGCCTTCACCTTCGCCGCCACCAGCGCCAGCGGAGGGAGCTTCACCGGGTATCCGTCCCTTGTTTACACCTATGGATGGATTGTGGCGGTCTGGATCTCCAGCTACATGATCGTCCCTCCGGTGACGATGGGCCTGTTGGGCAAGCGGCTCAACCAGGTCGCCCGGAGGGCCGGGGCGATCACCATTCCCGACGTCATCCGGGAGCGGTTCGCCTCCCCCGGCCTGGGGCTGTTCGCCTCCGGCGTGATCGTCTTCTTCACGCTCACGAACCTGATCGCCCAGTTCAAGGCGGGCGGGATCATCCTCAACGTCCTGCTCGAGGGCACCCCCGGGTACCGGGAGTCGATCGTCCCCTGGGTCGAGCGCACCGGGGTGCTCGGGCCGATGCTGACGGTGGCCGGGGCCGACACGGGATACGTCATCGGCCTGCTGCTGTTCGCCTTCACGGTGGTCGTCTACACCTCCTACGGCGGCTTCCGGGCGGTGGTCTGGACCGACGTGATGCAGGGGATCGTCATGGGGATCGGCGTCCTGTTGCTGATCCCCTTCACCATGCATGCCGTTGGCGGGCTGGGCCACGCCACGAAGACCCTGGCCGAGCGGCCCCCCCGGTTGGTGGTCGGGCTGGCGTCTCGGGATAACGCGATCGAGTACCTGGGCACGACCCGGGCGGATGTCCTGGTCGAACACGTCGCGCTCCCCGACGCCGCCTCGGTCGGTTCCGACCCCGTCGTCGAGGCCGGCGAGGACGAGGAGGGCCGCGTCCGGATCACCGTCGGCCTGCCCCTCAATGAGCGCGGAGACGTCGGCGTCTCCAGCCGGCAGGTCGTCGACGCCGTCAATGCCTCTCCCGAGGCCTCCCGGTGGGTCTCGGCCGCGATCCCGTCCCTCGAACGCTACCCGTTCCTCGTCGGAGACGGACCGGCCCCCACGACCGAGCACCCCAATCACCTCCGCCCCGGCACCGACCTGGTCTTCGGCCCCGGGCTGAAGCAGCAGGGCAAGGGGGCGGGAGACCCGTTCCACCCCATCGGCATGGCCATCTCCTTCTTCTTCATGTGGGCGATCTCCGGCGCCGGCCAGCCGGGGACGATGGTCCGCCTGATGGCCTTCCGCGACAGCAAGACCCTCCGCTACGCCCTGTTCACCGTCACCATCTACTTCGGCTGCATCTACCTGCCGATCATCTTCCTGTTCACGGCCGCCCACCAGGTGATCCACCCCAGCGAGCTGACCGCGGGCTCCGACCAGATCATGCCCGAGCTTGCCAGCCGGGTCGCCCCCTGGTGGCTGGCCGGGATCCTGATCGCCGCTCCGTTCGCGGCCGTCATGTCGACGGTCGACTCGTTCCTGCTGCTGATCAGCTCCGCCGTCGTTCGAGACATCTACCAGCGGAGCATCAACCCCGAGCTTTCCGAACGCTCGGTGAAGATCCTCAGCTACTCGACCACCGCCCTCAGCGGCGGGCTCGTCACGCTGATGGCCCTGAACCCGCCTCGGTTCTTGCAGGACTTCATCGTGATGACCGGCGCCGGGTTTGCTGCCACCTTCCTCGCCCCGATCGCCCTGGGCATCTACTGGAAACGGATGTCCCGGTTCGGCGCCTGGATGGCGATGCTCGGCGGCTTCGTCACGACCGTCGTGCTCTTCTCCCCGGTGATGCTCGGCCGTCCTCTGGCGGCGATGGGGATCTCCTGGCGCACCGAGGAGATCAACCTGCTCGGCTTCCATCCGTTGCTCTGGGGGCTGATCGCGTCGTTCGGCCTGGGGGTGGTCTGCAGCCTGGTCGGCCCCCGGCCGCCGAAGGACCTGATCCGACGCTACTTCGCCCGGCCCGAGGCCGCCGGGTTCCCCGGCTCCGAGCCCGAGCCAACCCGGGTTTGACCGCCCTGGCCGGTTCGATCTACAATCGGCCCCCGATCGGAACGCCTCCCGCCCAGGACCACTCGCACCGCGACGACAGCCCCGGGGAGGGACCCCGCCCATGAGGCTTGCCATCGAGCAGCAGGGGAGCGGGCCGGCGGTCGTGCTCCTGCACGGCTTCCCGCTCGACCGGACGATGTGGGCCAACCAGCTCGGGGCCCTCTCGGACCGACACCGCGTCGTCGCCCCCGACCTCCGCGGCCACGGCCAGTCTCCCTCCCCTCCCGGCCCGTACCCGATGGAGGACCTGGCCGCCGACGTGGTCGAGACGCTCGACGCCCTCGGGGTCGAGCCGCCCTATGTCGTCGGAGGGCTGTCGATGGGGGGCTACGTCGCCCTCGCGCTGGCCGATCGCTTCCCCGACCGCCTCCTCGGCCTCATGCTCCTGAACACCCGGGCCGGCGCCGACTCTCCCGAGGTCGCCCGGAACCGAGAGGCGACGGCCCAGGCCATCGAGCGGGAGGGATCCACCTCCCCGCTCTCCGGCATGGTCGACAAACTCTTCGCCCCCGCCCACCGGCGGAGCCGCCCCGATCTGGTCGACCAGGTGGCCGAGGTGATCCGCCGCACCCCCCCCGAGGGCGCCGCCGGCGCCTTGCGGGGGATGGCGATGCGGCCCGACCGCCTGGGGGTGATCCGGAGCCTCCGCGTCCCGGTGCTGGTGATCGCCGGCGCCGAGGACGCCATCGTCCCCGAGGCCGAATCCCGGGCAATGGCCGACGCCGCCGCCGACGGCGAGCTGATCGTCATTCCCGGGGCCGGCCACCTCTCCCCGATGGAGGCCCCCGGGGAGACCGCCGCCGCCGTCCAGTCCTTCCTGGCCCGACTCCCATGACGCGACCCCGGCCCGGCCAGGACGGCCGGCCCTCCTCGGCGGCCCGGATGCCGCCCCCGGCGCGCCTCCTCTGGCTGCTGCTGCTGCTGCCGGTGGGAGTCTCCTGCGCCCCGGGGGACGCCGCGACCCGAGGGCTTGCCGGGGCCCCGGTCGCCGACGACTCCCGGGCCCTCGCCCCTCCCGCCGGCCGGGCGGCCGGGGTCGAGGCCCTCTGCTGGGGGGGACCTCCCGCCGACCGACGCCTCGGCGCCCTCTTCGCCGACGGCCGGTTCGCCGTCTATCGCCCTCAGGCCGGGCCGTCCCCCGCCTCCGTCGGGCTGGTCGCCCCGGATCGGGGCCGCCAGTTCACCGGGCTGGCTCTCTCGGCCGCCGACCGAGCCGTCTCGGGAGACGCCCTCGGCCTGGTCCTCTGGGACACCTCCGAGCCGATCGCCCGCCCCATCGACCGGCTCGATTGCGGCCCCGTCGGCGCCTTGGCCATCGAGCCGATCGGGCCGGGCGACCTGCTCGCCGGCCTCGAAGACGGCCGATTGCTCCGGCTCCGTCCCGACCGAGACGCCCTCGGCTCCCCTCGGGATGAGCTCCGGTCCAGCGGCCGGGCCCCGGGGATCCGGGCGTTGGAGTTCGTCGACGGCGGCCGGTCGCTCCTGGTCTTCCGGACCGATGGCCGGGTGGAACGCCGATCCCGGTCGCTCGACCTCCCGTCGGAGCCGATCGGCCCCGCCGAGGCCGCCGCCGAGGCCCGGGGCGGAATCGTCCGGGTGCTCGGTCCCAGAGACGACGGCCCCGCCCTGGAGGCGATCGGCCCGGATGGCTCCCCCCGATGGCGGTTCCCCTTGCCGGCCGACGGGGTCGGCCTGGCCGCCGTGCTCGGCGGCGACGGGTTGGTGGTCGCCTGCAACGGCCGAGTGCTGCTGCTCCGGATGCCCCTCGACGGCTCCCCGCTCCCGTCCGAGGTCCGGGGGCTCCCGGCCGAGGGGAGCAGCCGGGTCGCCGCCGACCCCGCCGATCCCGACGGCCGCCGCGTGGCCCTGGCCGACGCCGCCGGCCGTCTCCTGGTCTACGACGCCGAGGACCTGGCGCGATCGGCCGCGCCGATCCACCCGGACAACGCGGCCGACCTGGCCTTCCGTCTCGATCGCCGAGCCTACCATCCCCGCCCCGGCCGGGGGTCCGATGGGCTCGCCTCCGATCGCCTGGCCTCCCGCATCGCCGAGGTCCGCCGGCGGCTCGACCGCGGCGATCCCGACGGCCTGCTCGCCGCCGTCCGATCCCTGGAGGACGACCCCGCCCTCGACCGCGACGCCGCCGCCGAGGTCGCCACCCTCTCCGCCGCCGTCGGCCAGCGGTTCAGCTGGGCCGACTCCGCCATCCGCCTTCCCCTCGCCTCGGCCCGAGAGACCTTCGCCCTCCGGGGCTGGCGCGACCGAGAGGCCGACCTGTCGCTCTGGTCCGGCAGCGTCTTGCTCCCCCCCTTCGATGGCCGGGACGATCCCGGCGACCCCCTCCTCCTGGAGGAGGCCCTCGCCGAGTGCCGGCGCGCGGCCGAAGGCTACCGCGCCTCCGGGCCCGGCCTGGAGCGTCAGGCGAAGGTGGCCGAGGCGATGGCCTCCTGGGGGCTGCTCGCCCTGGGCCGCCGAGCGGAGGCCCAACGAGCGTTCGCCCCCGTCGAGCGCTGGGTGGCCGCCGACCCGGTCCTCCGCCAGGCCCCGGAGCTCGACCGCATCGCCTCCGCCCTGGCCGTCTCCCGCCTCGACTGGGAGGCGGCCGACCTCGCCAGCGACCGCCTCCTCCGCCGCCTCTCCCCGCCGGGCACCGACCGAGAGCCGATGGCCCGAGAGGCGGCCCTGGAGCGCGTCGGCGTCCTCGCCGCGCTCGGCCGATGGGCCGAGGCCTCCCGGGTGCTCGAACCCGATCGCCCCGACGACCCCGAATGGACCCTTCGGCGCGGCACCGTCCGCCGCCTCGCGGGGATCGACTCGGCTCCGGTCGACCCCTCCCCCCCCGACGGCCCGACCGATTCCCCGGGCACCGCCGCGATCGCCCACCTCCGCGGCCGACTCGCCGTCTCCCGCGACGACACCCGCCCGGCCGGCGTCGAGCTGCTCGCGAGGGCCTCCCAGGCCCACCGACGGGCCGGCCGCCCCGACCTGGCGACCGAGGCCGACCTCGAGCGGGCCGAGGCCCTGGAGCGGCTCGGCCGAATCGACGAGGCGATCGACCTCTTCGCCCGGGTCGCCCGGACCCTGGGCCCCGACCCCCATCGGTCCCGGTCCCGGGGGGCCTCCCGCCCGATCGCCTTCGCCACCGGCCGGGCCCGCCGCGGCCTGGCCCGCTGCCAGCTCGCCCGGGGGAGGCCCGACCATGCCCTCGGCGCCCTGGAGGAAGCGGGGCTGATCTTCTGGTTCGACCGCCAGGGTGAGGCCCTCGTCCGGTCCTCTGTACTGGCAACCGGCCGGGAGGGGGCCACCGCTTCCCTCCGGGCGGAGGCCCGTCGAGCCGCCTTCGTGCCCCCCGGCCTCGCTGGAGCCGATACCGACGCCGCCGCCGCCGTCCGACGGCTCGAGCTCCGCCTCTCCGCCGAGCACCGAGAGCTGGCGCTCGCCGACCCCACCCGCCCGATCGATCGCTCCTCGATCGACCTCGGGCCGGACGAGGCGGTCCTCGTTCTTGCCTCGGCCGGGCCGGAGTCGATCGTCGGGTTCCTCCTCCGCCCTGGCCGGCCGACCGTCTCCCGGATCCTGCCCGCCCGCCGGAGCGACCTCCGCCGAGCCGCCCGGCTCTGGCGGGCCGCCCTGGGAGACTCCGGCCGGCCGACCGAACTGGAGCCCTCCCCCTCTCCGGCCGTCCTGCTCTCGATCGCCCCGGAGCCGGATCTCCCCGAGCCGGCCCCCCCCCCAGACGACGACCGCGCTCCCGGCCGCGTCCTGCTCGACTCGGCCCTCGGCCCGTTCCTCGGCGACCTCGGCGGCGTCGGCCAGCTCACGGTGATCCCCGACGACGCCCTCGCCGCCGTCCCGATCGACGCGCTGGCGACGGGCGCCGATGCCCCGAATCTGCCTGCCATCCGCCTCGCGCCGTCGCTCGCCGTCCTGAGGCGTTCCCGGACCCTCGGCCGATCCGACCCGGAGCCGGGATCGAGCGTGGTCGTCTCCCCGGCGGGCGATCTGGTCTCGGCCCTGGCCGTCCGGTCGGCCTACGGGGCCGACGGCCGCCGCGTCGAGGTCGTCGCCGAGCCCGAGGGCCTGCCCTCCCGGCTGATCGGCGCCGGGGGGGCGCCCGCCGTGCTTCACATCCGGGGCCCCGCCGCGCTCGACCCCGCCGCGACCTCCTCCGGCTCGGCGGACCTGATCCTCGACGACGACTCCTCCCCCGAGGCCGATCCCTCCGCTCCCCGGCTGACCTGCTCCGACGTGCTCGGGCTCGACCTCCGGGGCGCCGTCGTCGTGCTCGACCTCTCCCACCGGCCGCTTCCGGCCTCTTGCCCGCCGACGGCCTGGCGCGACCTGTCCTCCTGCTGGCTTGCCGCCGGGGCGGGGGCGGTGCTCATCTCCCTGTGGGACCTGCCCGCCGACTCCTCCCCCGCCTTCGTCGCCGAGCTGCACCGGGGGCTCTCCCGGGGACTTCCCCCCGACCAGGCGCTGGCGATCGCCCGGCGCGCCCTCGCCTCCCGCCCTGAGACCGCCGACCCGGTCCACTGGGCGGGGATCGTCCTCTACGATCCGGGCCCCCCCGGCCGCTGACCCGCCTCGCCCGGGAGGTCGATCTCCTCCCCACCGGGGGCGCTCCGGCGAGAAGGCCCCTGAGCATCCCATCCTCGCGTTTGCCAATCCGACGATGTCGGGGAATAGTATGGGGACGGTGCGCATCTCGGGGGCCACGAATCGCGCCGGGGACCATGAACCCGCGATGGCCCGCCGCCCGGAGGGAGCCGGATCGGACTTCGACGTCCCGACCGACCCTCTGAGGACCGGCTCTCATGAGCGATCCCCGCGATCTCCTGCCGATCGGGTCCCGACGCTCCTCCTCCTCCTCCCGGCGCCGCCAGCCGCGATCTCGGCCGGCCTGCGAGCCGCTGGAAGGCCGGTCGCTCTGCTCGGGGCTGTCCTCGCCCCACTCCCCCGGGGCCGCGATCGTGCTGGCCGATCGGCTTCCCCGGTACGCTCACCTGATTGCGGGGCCTCGGCCGACCCCTCGCCCGAGCCCCCGCCTCGGCCGCCCCGGGACGGCCGATGGCCCGGTCCTGAGGGATCTCGTCTACCGAACCGACGGCGACCGCCCCGAACGGCTCGACGTCTATCTCCCTGCCGGGTCTCCCCCGGCCGGCGGCTGGCCGGTCGTGCTGGCGATCCACGGCGGCGGCTGGCGGCGGTTCAGCAGGGAGCGGTACGGCCCGAAGGTCGAACCGCTGCGGGCGTTCGGTTACGCGGTCGTTGCCCCAAACTACACCCTGTCCGCCCCGGGCCGTCCGAGCTGGCCCGAGAACCTCGACGATGTGAAGGAGGCCGTCCGCTGGGTGCGCCGCAACGCGTCGCAATTCGGCTTCGATGCCGGCCGCATCGCCGCCATCGGAGAGTCGGCTGGAGGCCACCTCGCGGCCCTGCTCGGCACCTCCCCCGACGACCCGGGGCCCGACGGCCTCTCCAGCAGGGTCGACGCCGTGATCGACTTCTTCGGGCCCGCCGACCTGGCCGCGCTCGTCTCCGACTCTCGGGGAGGGCCGGCGGCAGTCCAGATGCTCGGCGGCCTCCCCGAGGCGATCCCGTCCCGCTACGAGGAGGCCTCCCCCGTCTTCCTCGCCTCGGCCGATGACGCCCCGACCTTGATCGTCCACGGCTCGGCCGATCCGGTCGTCAACCCCCGCCAGTCCCAGCTCCTGGCCGACGCCCTCCGACGGGAGGGCGTGCCGACCCAGCTTGTCATCCTCCCCCGCGCCGGCCACGGCTTCGGGCCCTTCCAGCCGGGGACGGGGATCTCGGAGCAGGTCCTCCAGTTTCTGGCCACGTTCCTGTGAGCGTGATCGGGGGACCGTCACCACCGCTGGCGGATGCCGGACTCCGAGGGCTCCGGGGGCCCGATCCCATCCTGAGTTCGGGACGACCTCAGGGCTCGGTCGACCTCGGCCGGCCCCCCGGAAGCGGCCTCCGCCCCCTTGGAACGTTGGCCCGCCGCATCTCTCCCTGGGGTCGGCTCTTGCATCGCGCGATCCGCCATGCGATAAGGGTCGCTCCCGGGGCCTGACCTTCGCCGCCCCTCGCCCTTCCCAGGACTCGGACCCGACCCGAACGATGCCGGGACGCCACGTCGCCCCTCTGATCGCCACTGAGTACGAACTGCGCGAGCTGGTCGCCCACCTCCGCGACCAGGGCCGCTTCGCCTTTGACACGGAATTCGTCTCCGAGGACACCTTCGAGCCGGTCCTCTGCCTGGCCCAGGTGGCTACCCGGGAGCGGATGGTCGCCATCGACCCGCTGGCCCGCGGCCTCGACCTGGAGCCGCTCTGGGACGCGGTGCTCGACCCCAAGCTCGAGGTCGTCATGCACGCCGCCGGGGAGGACCTGCGCATCTGCCGCCTCCAGACCGGCCGGCTCCCCTCTCGGGTCTTCGATACCCAGGTCGCCGCCGGCCTGGCCGGCTTCGGCTACCCGATGTCGCTGGTCAACCTCGTTGGCCAGGCCCTCGGCATTCCCCTCTCCGGCAGCGAGACGCGCACCGACTGGCGCCGCCGCCCCCTGAGCGAGGCCCAGGTTTCCTACGCCCTCGACGACGTCGCCCACTTGCTCGACCTGGCCGACTTCCTCCGGGGCCGCCTCGATTCCTGGGGCCGATCCGCCTGGGCCGAGGACGAATTCGCCGCCTTCGTCGCGTCCGTCCGTCGCCGGGTCGAGGAGGATCGCTGGCGACGCCTTCCCGGGGCCGGCACCCTCAGCCGAAGGTCGCTGGAAGTCGCCCGTCGCCTGTACGACTGGCGCATCGAGGAGGCCCGCGCCTCCAACCGGCCGATCCGCCAGGTGATGCGCGACGACCTGCTGGTCGGCATCGCCCGCCGCCAGCCGAGGACGAAACGCGACCTGGAAGCCCTCCGCGACTTCAACCGCCCGCACCTGGTCGCCCGCTCCCGAGAGATCCTCGACGTCGTCGCCGAGGCCCTGCTCGTCCCCGAGGACCGCCTCCCCGAGCCCTCCGAGCGCCCCGACGATCTGCCGGGGATGCCGATGCTCACCTCTCTGCTCAACGCCACCCTGGCCCACTGCGCCGCCCGGTATCAGATCTCCACCGGCCTGGTCGGCTCGTCCAACGACCTGAAGGCCCTCGTCCGCTGGCACCTCGACGGCAGGCCGGACCAACTCGCTCCGGACCTACTCCGCGGCTGGCGGGCGGACGTCTGCGGCCGGGCGCTGCTCGACGTGCTCTCCGGGCGCCTGGCCCTCCGGATCGATGACCTCGGGTCCGAGGTCCCCGTGGCCCTGGAGCCGGTCCCCCCTCATCCGCCCGCCGCAACCGACTCTCCCGACGGATCGCCATGACCCGGATCATCAGCTGCTTCACCAACTGCTACGGCCCCTCCGGCGTCCACGCCGCCGCCGAGAGGATTCGGGACGCCGGCATCGACGCCCTGGAGCTGGCTCTCCGCGGCCACAACTTCGGCGGCCTCGTCATCCCCGAGGAGGCCGTCGTCACCGAGAAGGCCGACGACGCCACCGCCGCGGCCTTCCGAGACAAGCTCCAGGCCCTCGGCGTCCGGGTCAGCGGCTGCAACGTCGGCGGCGGCGACATGCGCACCGACGAGGGGACCGCGCTCACCGAGCGGCGCATCCGCTTCGCGAAACGGTGGTTCGGCGTCGACGTCGTCGTCTCCGGGGCGAGCCAGCCCACGACCCCGCTCGAACGCCGAGCCGTCGTCGAGAACCTCCGCAAGGTCGGCAACGTCGCCCAGGAACTCGGCGTCGTCATCGCCCTGGAGACGCACAAGGGGCCGACCCAGAACGCCGACGAGATGCTCACCCTGATGTTCGAGGTCCATCACCCCGCCGTCCGCCTGAACTTCGACACCGGCAACATCCTCTACTACAACCCCGGCGCCGACCTCTACGAACAGCTCGACCGCGTCAAGGAGTTCGTCCGCAACGTCCACCTCAAGGACTCCCGAGGCCAGGCCGAGGACTGGTACTTCCCCGCCCTGGGAGACGGCGGCGCCATCGACTTCGCCCGGATCCGGACCCAACTCGACGCGATCGGCTTCACCGGCCCCTACACCATCGAGATCGAGGGGATCGCCGGCGAGCCCGAGCCCGGCCTCGAAGGCCGTCACGACCGCGTCAAGCGCAGCGTCGACCACCTGCGCTCCTGCGGCTATTTCGATTGAACCTCCCCCCGAGCGGCCCCCGCTCGGGGAGGCCGCCGTCCCCCTCGAAGCCCGGCCTGTCGATCCCCCGGCCGACCCTGGTATGATGGGGCGACCATGTGGGGGCATGTCACCCCGAGCACCGATCGCCGCCGTCCGGCGACGTCCCGCCGATCGAACCGCGGGCCGTCCCGCCCGAGCCCCGGAGGCCCGACGACCGTATGTCGAGCACGACCGCCGAGCCGAAGCTGGCGAAGATGGACTACGAGGTGGTGAAGCCCCTCGGCGCCGGGGCGGGCAGCACGATCCTGCTGATCCGGGACAAGGCGACCGGCCGCAAGTACGCCCTGAAGGTTGTCCGCCGCCAGGGCCCCGAGGACGACATCTACGTCAACCAGGCCCTCGTCGAGTGGAAGGCCGCTCGGATGCTCAACCATCCGGGCATCCTCAAGGTGCTGGACTGCCGCGTCAAGAAGTCCTGGTTCCGCACCACCGGCGTCGAGCTGCTGATGGAATACGTCGACGGCCTGGTCCTCGACGACGTCGGCACCCTCTCCGTCCCCAAGCTCCTCGCCATCTTCCGCCGCGTGGCCGACGCGATGGTCCACATGCACCGCCGGGGCGTCTACCACGGGGACCTCAAGCCCGGCAATCTGATGCTCTCCCAGGCCGGCGAGGTCAAGGTCATCGACTTCGGCACCGCCTGGATCCAGGGGGAGGACAAGGCCCGGGTTCAGGGCACGCCCTACTACATGGCCCCCGAGCAGTCCGAGCGCCGCGTGATCGACGAGAAGACCGACCTGTATAATTTTGGCGCCACGATGTATCGTATGTTTACAGGCGAGTACGTCAACCTTGGCATCCCCGGCCTGGACAACGGCCGCGTCAACCGAGCCCGCATGCAGACGCCCGCTGCGCTCAACGACGCCATCCCCGTTCCCCTCAGCGACCTGATCATGGAGTGCGTCGCCCGCAACCCCGACCGCCGCCCCTCCGGCATGGCCGAGGTCAAGGCCCGCCTCGACGAGATCGCCTCCTCCCTCCGAGGCCAGGCCGGCGGAAACGCCTCCTCCTGACCTCTGGGCCATCGAGCCGGGAGGTCGCCCCCGCGTCTCTTTCGGTTCCCGACGTCCCCCCCGTCGCTTCCCGGTTCGAGCGATCCGATGCCGGGAGTGATCGGCGATCGGGGATCTCCGGCCTCTCGTCACATCCCGAGCGTCCTCGACGCAGAGGACAGGCCGCCTGGCTCTCTGGAGGGGACCTCGCGATCCAGGAAGGGAATGGGCCCGGGCCCGGGTCTTCGCCCCCCGGCGGGAGCCCTCGGGTTCGTCCTTCTCCGCGGATCGCCCGAAAGGCGGTCGGGCGCCGGGAGGCGATCGAGTCGAGGCGGAGCGGGCCGTCCCCTCGCACGACCCCCGACTCGGGTCCGAGGGTCCCGCACGCCGTCGCGTCGGTCAACGACCGAACCGATTGCCCGCGGCCATCCCCGGTCCGGCCGGGTCCGGTCCGGCTCGATCGCCCTTGCCCCGCCCCGAGGGCGAGGAGTACAGTGACCCTGTCGGAGGCGTCGTCCATCGCCCGCATCGCCCACCGGCCCGGGGCCCTCCGCCCCGATGCCCTCGCCGCGCGTTCGAGTCGGACTCAAGGGGGACAGGACCGGACATGTCGACCGATCTGCCCCCGTCGCTCGAAGTGTTCCTCCTCGGGCTCGTCGACTTCGACGAGGCCCAGATGCTCCAGCGTCGCCTGGTCTACGATCTGGGCGAGTCTCCCTGCGCCGGCGCGTTGGTCCTCTGCGAACACCCCCCGACGATCAGCATCGGCCGCTCCGGCAGCCGGGCTCACATCGCTGCCGACGACGACGAGCTGCGGCGTCACGGCGTCGACGTCCGCTGGGTCAACCGAGGAGGCGGCACGGAGCTGCACCTGCCGGGCCAGCTCAACGCCTATCTCGCCCTCGACCTGAACCGCGCCGGCCTCGACCTGAAGGGCTACCTCGACGGCCTCCGCCGCTCCACCATCGCCACCCTGGCCGACTTCGACCTGAGGGGCTCGACCCACCCGAACTCCCCCGGGGTCTTCGTCGGCAACGCCCGGGTGGCCTCGATCGGCGTGGCCGTCCGGCGCTGGATCGCCTATCATGGGATCGCGCTGAACGTCGGCCCGTTCCTGGAGCCCTTCACGCTGCTGGACGAGGCCGGCCCGGACGGATCCCGCCTGCGCCGCACCTCGATGGAGGCCCAGCGCCAGCGCCCCGCGCCGATGCCCAAGGTCCGCGAGTCCCTCGTGCGGCACCTGGAGGGCACGTTCGGGCTGACCCGGCACCACGTCTATACCGCCCACCCGATGATCCGCCGCAAGGCCCGCCTGCATGCCTACGCCCAGAGCCTCGGATAACGCCGCCGCCGCTCGCCCCCCGGCCGCCTCCGCCGTCGCCCTGCCCGCGCTGCCGATCGTCGGCCCCGACGGTCGGGACGTCCAGGCCGTCCCCCACCGCCGGCTCCCCTCCTGGCTCAAGCGCCCCTTGCCCGAGTCCGGCGGCATCGGCCCCACCGCCCGGCTCATCGAGGAGCTCGGCCTGGAGACGATCTGCGAGTCCGGCAAGTGCCCCAACCGCTCCGAGTGCTGGACGAGGAAGACCGCCTCGTTCATGATCCTCGGGGAGGTCTGCACCCGTCCCTGCGGCTTCTGCTCCGTCCCCCGAGGCAAGCCCGACGCCCCCGCCCAGGACGAGCCCGATCGGCTGGCCGAGGCCTGCGCCCGCCTCGGCCTGAAGCACGTCGTCATCACCTCCGTCACCCGGGACGACCTGCCCGACGGCGGCGCCGATCACTTCCGCCGCTGCATCCTCGCCGTCCGAGAGCGCACCGGCGCCGTGGTCGAGGTCCTCACCCCCGACTTCGACGGCGACACCGCCGCCCTCGACATCGTCCTCTCCGCCTCTCCCGAGGTCTTCAACCACAACCTGGAGACCGTCGCCCGCCTTCAGCGGTACGTCCGCCGCAAGAGCCAGTACGCCGTCAGCCTGCGGGTTCTCGCCTACGCCAAGCGGGCCCGCCCCGACCTGCTCACCAAGAGCGGCCTGATGCTCGGCCTCGGCGAGACGACCGAGGAGGTCATCGAGACGATGTCCGACCTCCGCGATGCCGGCTGCGACCTGCTCACCATTGGCCAGTACCTCCGCCCCTCGCCGAAGCACCTCCCCGTCGAGCGCTACCTTCCCCCCGAGGAATTCGACGAGCTGGGCCGGATCGCCCGGTCGCTCGGCTTCGCCGACGTCGCCAGCGGCCCGTTCGTCCGCTCCAGCTACCACGCCGATCGGATGGCCCATCCTGGCGTGAGCTCCCCGCACCGGCCCTGAGTTTCCCCTCGACGACGGGGCAGGGGGCTCCTCCCCATTCCCGAAGGCCCCGGCGGCGGCCTCTCCGGCCGTCTCTCCGGCTCCTCGCCCTCTGCTCCCGGCTCACGACGAGAGCCCAGGGCGAACATCGAGGCCCCGGCCGGTGTCCTCCGACGGTTCGAATGGTTAAGATGAGATACCCCCGGTCGGGCCCCGCCGTCACGCCCGGTTCCTTCGATTCGGTCAACTCGGCCGGGGTGTCCGCCACCCTCCGAGCGTCCTCCTGATCGAGATCCCCCCGATGCCCGCGACCCTGTTCGAGAAGGTCTGGGACCGCCACGTCGTGCTCGCCACCGAGGACGCGACGCTGCTCTACATTGACCGCCACCTGGTCCACGAGGTCACCAGCCCCCAGGCCTTCGAGGGCCTCCGCCTCGCCGGCCGCACGGTCCGCCGCCCCGAGCTGACCTTCGCCACCCCCGACCACAACATCCCCACCGACGATCAGCTCGACATCAAGGACGCCCTCTCCCGGCGCCAGGTCGAGGCCCTCCGCGCCAACTGCAAGGAATTCGGCATCCGCCTCTACGACGTCGGCAGCGGCCACCAGGGGATCGTCCACGTCGTCGGCCCCGAGCTGGGCATCACCCTCCCCGGCACCACGATCGTCTGCGGAGACAGCCACACCAGCACCCACGGCGCCTTCGGCGCCCTGGCCTTCGGCATCGGGACCAGCGAGGTCGAGCACGTCCTCGCCACCCAGACCCTCTGGCAAGGCCCCCGGCCGAAGTCCTTCGGCATCGAGGTGACTGGCCGCCTCTCCCCGGGGCTGGAGCCCAAGGACATCATCCTGGCGATCATCCGGGCCATCGGCACCGGCGGCGGCACCGGCACCGTCTTCGAGTATTACGGCCCGGCGATCGAGGCCCTCTCGATGGAGGGCCGCATGACGATCTGCAACATGTCCATCGAGGCCGGCGCCCGGGCCGGCATGATCGGCCCCGACGACACCACCTTCGAGTTCATCTCCCGGGGAGACCGCCCCTTCGCCCCCAAGGGGGCCGCCCTCGACGCCGCCATCCAGGACTGGCGCTCCCTCCGCACCGACGACCCCTCCGCCTTTGACAAGCACCTGACCATCGACGCCTCCTCCCTCGCCCCGCAGGTCACCTGGGGCACGAACCCCGGCATGACCGTCGACGTCACCGGCGTCGTGCCCGACCCCAGCGACGTCCCCTTCGCCTCCCGCGAGGACGCCGAGCGGGCCCTCTCCTACATGGGCCTGACGCCCGGCACGCCGATCAGCGCGATCCCCGTCGAAGTCGTCTTTATCGGCTCCTGCACCAACGGCCGGATCGAGGACCTCCGCTCCGCCGCCGCCGTCTTCAAGGGCCGCAAGGTGGCCGACGGCGTCCGAGCCATGGTGGTGCCCGGCTCCGAGGCCGTCCGAGCCCAGGCCGAGGCCGAGGGCCTCGGCCGCATCTTCCAGGAGGCCGGCGCCGAGTGGCGCAGGTCCGGCTGCTCGATGTGCCTGGCCATGAACCCCGACCGGCTCACCCCCGGCCAACGCTCCGCCAGCACCTCCAACCGCAACTTCGAGGGCCGCCAGGGGCCCGGCGGTCGCACCCACCTCGTCAGCCCCGCCATGGCCGCCGCCGCCGCGGTGACGGGCCGATTCACCGACGTCCGCACGCTTCTGAACGGGGGGAACTGACCACCATGGACGCCTTCACCATCCACCGCGGCAAGGTCGCTCTCCTCGACTGGTGCGACGTGAACACCGACCTGATCATCCCCGCCCGCTACCTCAAGCGCGTCGAGCGGACCGGGTACGGCCCCTTGCTCTTCGCCGACAAGCGCTACGCCCCCGGCGGAGCCCCGGCGCCCGACGACCCCGAGCGGCACGGCCCCCTCGCCAAGGATTTCCCCCTGAACCGCCCCGAGGCCCAGGGAGCCACCATCCTCGTCGTCGGCCGCAACTTCGGCTGCGGCTCCAGCCGGGAACACGCCGTTTGGGCCGTCCAGCAGGCCGGCTACCGGGCGCTGATCGCCCCCGGCAAGGGAGAGGGCTTCGCCGACATCTTCGAGGGGAACGCCTACAACAACGGCCTGCTCCCCATCGAGCTTCCTGAGGCGGATTGGCAGGCCATCGCCGAGGTCGCCCGAACCGATTCCGGCCTGGAGGCGACGATCGACCTGAAGGCCGGCACGATCACCCTGCATCCCTCGGCAGGAGCCGCCGGCCCCGAGTTCCCCTTCCAGGTCTCCGAAGCCGACCGCCACCGCCTGCTCAATGGCCTCGACGCGATCGGCGAGACGCTCCAGCACGACGCCCGGATCTCCTCCTACGAGGCGGGGGCTCCGGCCTGGGCGGCTGCTCCGGGGGCCTGACGGCGCTCCAGATCGATCAGGAATTGCTTGCGCCAGAGGCCGCCGCCGTAGCCGCGGAGCCGGCCGTCGGCGGCCACCACCCGGTGGCACGGAACGAGGATCGCCAGGCGATTCTGTCCGTTCGCCCTCCCCACCGCCCTCACGGCCGACGGCCGGCCGATGGCCCGGGCCTGCTCGGAGTAGGAGCGCGTCTCGCCGTAGGGGATCGTCCTCAGGTACTCCCAGGCCAGGGCCTGAAACGGCGTCCCGGAGAGGATCAGCGGGACCGAGAAGGCCGAGAGCCGACCGTCGAAGTACTCGGCCAGCTCCGACGCCAGGCGATCGAGCCACTCGTGCCGACCCGGGGCGGCCAGGCAACCGAGGGCCCGCCGGACCGCCTCCGCCTGCGGCTCCAGCCGCCCTGGATCGGCGAATTCGAGCAGGGCGACTCCCGCTTCGGTCGCTCCGGCGACCATCGGGCCGAGCGGCGTGTCGAGCCGGCGGAGGGTCAGCACCGGGGTCCCCTCGCTCCGGCGAGGAGCGTCTCCCACCAGCCGGGCCCAGGCGTCCCGGAAGCCGCTGAGCGATTCGAAGCCGTGGTCCAGCGCCGCCCGGTCCAGGGACGCCCCCTCCCGGACCTCTTCGATCGCCAGGCCGAGCCGACGGGCCCGCTGGTCGGCGTGGAAGGTCGTCCCGTGCCGAGCCCGGAACCAGCGGCGGACCCGGGAGGGATCGAGCCCGAGCCGTCGCAGGTCGGCATCCGTCCGGCGCCGGGCCGGGTCGCGTTCCAGGTCCTCCAGCAGCGGGGCCTGCCAGGAGGGGACCCCGCCAGGAGGCTCCGACGGCCGGCATCGCTTGCACCGTTCGGCTTGCGTTTGCTGGACATGGTCGGGCTCCCCGCCAGGAGGCTCCGACGGCCGGCATCGCTTGCACGGCCGAAAGCCCGCCCGGGCCGCCTCCTCGGCAGAGGCGAAGAAGGTGACGTTCTCGAACCGGGGCGTCCGAGCCGGGCAGCCCGGCCGGCAGAAGACTCCCGTGGTGCGGACGGCGACCATGAAGATGCTGACAGAGCTCGCCTCCCTCCGCGCGATCGCCCGGTCCACCGGCCGGAGGAGCTGATCCTCGTCGAAGTAATCCCCCGCG
Organism: Tautonia sociabilis; assembly: GCF_003977685.1. Taxonomy (GTDB): domain Bacteria; phylum Planctomycetota; class Planctomycetia; order Isosphaerales; family Isosphaeraceae; genus Tautonia; species Tautonia sociabilis. The sequence continues at coordinate 264,660 of NZ_RYZH01000001.1, forward strand.
ATCCGACGCAGCTTTTCCGGGCACTCGGCCCCCGGGCGGAATCGGGAGGTGCGGCGGGGGCCGTACTGGAGCACGGCCTCGCTCTACGGCGGCTCGAACCCCTCCCGCAGAAGCTTCGCCGTCTTCCGGCCTCGAGCGAGTCGGCCGATCACGAACTCGACGTGCTTGCAGGTGCCCAGCTCGTTCGAGGCGAAGTCCGGGCACGAGCAGACGTTCGCCCCGGGCTCCGTCCCTCGGATCCGGACGAGATAGGTCCTCCGGCTGCTCGGGTTGGTCACGAGGAACTCAGAGAAGACCGGCTCGTCGCCGGCGTTCGTCATCCGGAAGTCCTGCGCCCTCCCGAACTGCCGACGCCGCTCGATCTGCCACTGCTCCAGCGACATCCCCGACGGCGGTCTGGTCCGGCTCAGACTCGGCGCCTTCCGGCGAGGCCGGGCCTGACCGAGGGGACCGTCCTTCGACCGCCTCGGGTTCGCGCTCATCGCTCTCGGCTGTCCCCTGGTTCACCTGGTTCCGATCCGATCTGATCCGATCCGAACTGATCCGAGCCAGGCCGGGCCTCTCCGACCGACGCCCCCCGGCTGAGGACCTGGCCTTCCCGGTGCCGGGGGGCGATTCGATTCCGGCTCACTCCCTGGGGTTCTCCAGCCAGTACAGGCCGCTCTTGCCCGGGCAGAGCAGGTCCTGGTCGCCGTCGCCGTCGAGGTCGACGGCCGACATCTGGAGCCCGGTGCCGACCGTCCCCCGGGGGAAGTCGTTCAGGGCGTTCCGATCACCGGCCCGCTCGCGGGGAGGGGCCTGCGAGGCCGGCTCTCCCTGGAAAATCAGGGTGCGGGTCCATCGGCCGGCGTCGCGGTCGAAGGCATAGGAGGCGATGATCGGCGCGTCGGTATCCCCAGGCTCGACCTCGTGCCCGTAGATCCGGGTGCCGGTGACCAGCTCGTCCTGCTCGCCGTCGCCGTCGAGGTCGGCCCAGAGCAGGGTGTGCGCCTGGTGGATCCCGTCGTCGATGAACTTCGGCTCCGACCACGTCCGGCGGCCGTCGGCGGCCTGGCCCTGCTGAATCCAGTAGAGGCCGTAGTTGTGCCCCATGCCGAAGATGACGTCGGAGAGGCCGTCCCCGTCCACGTCGTGGGCGAGGATCTGGATCCCGGCCCTCGCGTCCGAGCTCCCCTCACCGCCGACGGTCTCCCAGTCGGCGTGGAAGGTCCACGAGGCGATCGAGGGCTCCTCCGGAGCCTCGAACCAGCCCTTGGGGGTGAGCAGGTCGATCCGGCCGTCGCCGTTCACGTCGCCGGTTCCCACGCCGTGGCCGGCCTCCTGCGTCCCCAGCTCGTACTTCTTCCAGGAGGCTTCCGGTCCGGGATTCTCCAGCTCGTAGAAGACCACCACGTTGACCGTGTTCGGCAGGACCTCCGGCACGCCGTCGCCGGTCAGGTCGACGAGCCAGGCGGCCTCGCTGGGGCCGGGGGTGTCGATCTCGTGGTAGGTCCACGGCGCTCCCGGCGTGCCGGGGTTCTCCACCCAGCCGACATCCCGGCCGAAGTAGGAGCAGGTCACGTAGTCCATCCGGCCGTCGGCGTTCACATCAACCGGCAGCGTGGCGAAGCAGTTGAAGTAGGTCCCCTGCTGGGCCACCTCCCGGGTGGGGAACGACTGGGAGAAGTCGGGCCCCTTGTACCAGGACGATCCGCAGACGACATCGAGCACCCCGTCCCCGTCGGCGTCGAGCGGGCCGGCGGCCTCGAACGGGCTCCGGTCGTTGATCGCGTGCGCGACCCAGCGCGACCCGGCCCCGTCCTCACCAGTCGAGGGGCCGGCCGGGAGAATCACGGCCAGGGCTCCCAGCGTCGCGAGGACGCGATACCTCGGCATTCTCATGATGTCGCCTCCGAATCCTTCGAGTTCCGCAGCCGCCGCGGCCCCGCCCTCCCGGGACCCTTCGCCGGGCCCCGGTCGGTCGCCCCCCCGCCTCGGAGGAGCCGGACGAGAGGGCCGCGACTCCCGGCCGAGCCCCCGTCAAGGGCTCCCCGAGGCCGATCATACCGCCCCGGCCCGACTCCCGCACCACGATGCCCCCCTCCAACCCGCCGGACCCCTTGAACCGGACCGCTTCCTGGATATGATTGTGTGCATGCAGTGCGGGTGATCGCTCCCGATCGGGAGCCGCCTCGGGGGGCGGAGCGGGCGGGGGCGGAGGAGCCACCGGGGAGGATGCGACCATGGCGAGTCGGCTGGGGAAGCGGGTGCGGGACCGGGTTCCGAGTCGGCCGAGGGTGGAGCCGCTGGAGGGGAAGCGGTTGCTGACGGCCCCGGCGATCGAGCCGATCGTGCCGGTCGACCTGCTTGCTGGGACCTCGGTGTTCGTCCCCGTGCTGGGCAGCGATGCCGACGGCGACGCGATCTCGTACACCGTCACCAGCAGCTCCGAGGCGGTCCAGGCGGAGGTCCGCTCCGGCCATCCGTTCCTGAGGCTGTCCATCTCGGGGTTCGGCGATCTGGAGTTCCAGCTCTTCGACGACCTCGCCCCGGACACCGTCAGCCGCATCACCGAGTTGGTGGGCCAGGACTTCTACGACAACCTGACCTTCCACCGCGTCGTTCCCGGCTTCGTCATCCAGGGAGGCGACCCCAACGGAGACGGCACCGGCGGCCCCGGCTTCTCCTTCGACGACGAGTTCCACCCCGCCGCTCTCTTCACCGGCTCCGGCCAGTTGGCGATGGCCAACTCGGGCAAGGACACCAACGGCTCGCAGTTCTTCGTCACCTTCGGCCCTCAGCGGGCGCTCGACTTCAACCACACGATCTTCGGCCAGCTCGTCCGGGGAGCCGACGTCGCCCAGGCGATCGCCGCCGTTCCGAGGGACTCGCTGGACCGGCCGACCACCCCGGTCGTCATCACCGACGCCCAGATCGTCCCGAACACGACCGACACCGTGCTCTCCCTGACCGCCGCTCCCGGCGCCTCCCTCGGCCCGGCGACGCTGACCATCACCGCCACCGACGCCAACGGCGAGACGACGACCACCACCGTCTCCGTCGATGTCGGGACCGACACCGTGGACGATCCGCCGATCCTCGGCCCGATCGGCGACCAGAACGCCCGATCGGGCCTGCCGCTGAGCTTCGACCTCTCCTCGACCGACCTGGAAGGGGACCCCGTCGAGTACCAAGCGGCGCTCCAGGGCAATGCCGACCGGGCGACCGTCACGGTCTCCGGCAACCGGGTGACCGTCACCCCGGCCGCCGACTTCACCGGCGATCTCTCCCTGCTGGTCGGCGTCCGGCAGCAAGGGGCGACCGCCCGGGGCTCGACCGCCAACCCGTTCGACACCCAGCGGATCACCATCTCGGTGTCCGCACCGACCCTCTCGGCCCAGGGGGTGCCCATCTCCGGCACGGCCGGCTCGGCGCTGTCGAATGTGCCCGTCGCCTTCTTCACCGCCGATGGCGACTACGAGCCGTCGGCCTTCCAGGCGGCCATCGACTGGGGAGACGGCACCTCGACCGCCGGCTCGGTGGTTTCGGCCCCCGGCGGAGGGTTCCAGGTGCTGGGGACGCACACCTTCGCGACGGTCGGCACCGTCCCGCTCTCCGTTTCGATCGCCGGTCCCGGCGGCAGCGGCGCCCAGGCGGAGAGCAGCGCCGTGATCGCCGCCGCCCAGCAGGCGGCGGTCTGGGTGACGGTCTCCTCCTCCCCGGAGCCGGTCGCCGTCGGAGCGGAGCTGACCTTCTCCGTCACCGTCCGGAACACCGGGACGGCCTCGGCCGCCGGCCTGGTGCTCTCCCAGGCGATTCCCGCCGGCTCCTCGTTTGTCTCCTCGACGATTCCCCCCTCGTCCCAGACCTCGGAAGCGGTGACGATCCCGCTGGGGAACCTTGCTCCGGGAGCCACCCGGACCGTCTCGATCGTCGTCCGGCCGTCGGCCCCGGGGACGATCTCCAGCACGGCTCGGGTGACCGGGACGGGCTTCAACGACGCCTCGGCCGGCGCCGTGTCGACCGTCATCGCCGAGACCTCGACGCCTTCCCCCGTCGACCCCTCGGGCCCGGTCCGAGTGACCGACCTCGAGCGGTTCGGCGTGGGGATCGACCCGACACGCATCGTCCTGAGCTTCGACGGCCTTCTCGACCCCGACCGGGCCGAGGACCCGTCGAATTACGTCCTCGTGCTCCCTGGCCGGGACAACGCGATGGGTAGCCGGGACGACATGCTCGTGCCGATCGTCCGGGCAACTTACGACGAGGAGGCCGGGACCGTCACGCTGGAGCCGCGCTACCGGGTGCCGTATCTCGCCCTGGCCCGCCTGGTCGTCCGCTCCGGGGGGGATCGCGGCCTGCTCGACACGACCGGGGAGGCGCTGGACGGCGACGGAGACGGCTCGGCGGGAGGGGCGTTCGTCGCCCGATTCGGCCGGGGGGTCTACCTCGACCGGGCGGAGGTCCTCCGGGAGTCGGTGGGCAACGGCCCCGGGGGCCCGCTCCGCCTGGTCGTCCGCACCGGGGGCCAGGCCTTCCATCGCGGCGAGATCGCCCCGCTGTTCTCCCCCGAGACGGCCCTGGCCCGGTTCCGGCTGGCGGCGGGGCTGGCCGATCCCTCCGTCGGCTCGGCGAACGTCGCCTCGGCCGCCCGTCGGGCCGGCTCCGACCTGCCCAGCGGGTCGATCCGGGACGCCCTCCGGTCCCGGCTCCTTAATTGATCGGCGGATCTCCCGGCCGGTCGGCCTGGCCCGACCGGCCGAGACTCGACGGTCCCTGGGCCGTCGGGTCAGCGGTCGTTCTCGTCGTCCTCGTCCTCGTCCAAGTCCTCGTCGTGGACCTCCCAGCCCAGCGCGGCGGCGGCCTGATCGATGACGGCCAGGGCCGGGGCCGGATCCTCGGCGTCGATCTCCGCGTGCCAGGCGGTGAGCGTCGGGCCCTCGACCACCGCGAGCAGCCGGGCTCCCACCCGTTCGAGGACCAGCCAGAGCTCGTCCGATCCCTCCCGGGCGACCTCGGGGGGATGGCCGAGCCGGGCCAGCTCGGCGTTCCAGTCGTCAACCGACCGAACGGGCGTGTTCCAAGAGGGGATGAGCAGGCGTTCGATCACGGAAATCGCCTCGGGGGAAGGGGACGCCCGGGGGGCTCCCCCGGAGAGGCCGGGGGAGAGAGCGCCCGGTTCCGAGCGCCTCGGGAGGGTTGGGGACGCCCCTATTCTATCTCCCCAGCCTCATCGCCCGAATCGATCGGCCCCGGATCGCCTCCCGACGGGGCCCGGGGGCTGTCCTCCCGGGATTCCCATGACAACGGGGGGACTGTGGCGGTAGGGTAGACTCTGCGGCCGATGGCCGAGGAAGGGGAGACGCGAACCGAACCGATCCCCCGATCGGGCGATCGTCTTCCCCCGACGATCCGAAGTCTTCATCAACATCCCGGCAAACCAGGACGATCAAGAGAACAGGACTCGTGCACGATCGGCCCGGGCGGTCTCGATCGTCCGGCTCCCGCCCCCCGTTCCGGTCGCGATCGGGACGGGAACGCCGGCCCGATCCCCTCCGATCTCCCCGTCGCCTCCGCCCCGGCCTCCCGCTCGGGAACGTCCCGATGACTTCCTCGACTCCCGCGATCGGCCCCGGTTCCGAAGCCTCTCGAACTCGATCCGCTCCCCCCTCGCGACGCCGTCGACGACGGCGAGGACCGCTCCTGGAGCCATTGGAGCCGAGGACGCTTCTGAACGGCTCCCCCGACCCGTCCTTCGGGAGGGCCGACCTGCCGGGGAGGGCCACGCTCGACCTCGACGGGCTGGCCGAGGTTTCCGGCGTCGCGGTCCAGGACGACGGCGCGGTGCTGGTCGCCGGCACGGTTCGCCGCCACGGCAACGACGATTTCGCCGTCGCCCGGTTCCTCCCCGACGGCACCCCCGACCCCGGCTTCGGTGCCTCCGGCGTCGCGACGATCGCCTTCGACCTTGGCTTCGGCGACGATGTGGACGATGCCGCCCGAGCCCTGGCCGTTCAGCCCGACGGCCGGATCCTCGTCGTCGGCCCGGTCGAGCGTTCCGGAGGCCAGCTCGACTTCGGCGTCGCCCGCCTGATGGCCGACGGCTCCCCCGACACCTCCTTCGGCCTCCTCGGCCGGGTCGTCTTCGGCTTCGACCGCGGGGGAAGCCTGGCCCAGCTCGACGACATCCCCCGAGCGGCGGCCGTCCAGCCCGACGGCCGGATCCTCGTCGTCGGCTCGGTCGATGACGTGAACGACGAGAACGATGTTGGCGTCCTCCGCCTCCTGGCGAACGGCAGCCTCGACCCCTCCTTCGGCTCCGGCGGCCGGGCCGTGATCGGGTTCGATCTCGGCCAGACCGACGCCGACCGGGACGACGACCCGGCCGCGGTCCTCCTCCAGCCCGACGGCCGGGTCGTGATCGCCGCGGCCGTCGACCTCCCTGGCGGCGACCGAGACTTCGGCCTGGTCCGGCTGCTGGCCGACGGCGGCCTCGACCCCGGCTTCGGTTCCGGGGGAAGGGTCGTCGTCGGCTTCAACCTGGGGGATCAGGCCGCCCGCCGGATCGACCTGCCCACCGCCCTGGCGCTGCAACCCGACGGGAGAATCGTCGTCGCCGGCTCGGCCGAGGCCCCCGGCTCTCGCAGCGACTTCGCCCTGCTCCGGCTCCTGCCCGACGGTTCCCCCGACGCCTCCTTCGACGGCGACGGCCGGGTCAACGTCCACGTCGGCGCCGGCCTCCGATCGGGTGCCTCGGCCGTCGCGGTCCACCCCGACGGCCGGATCGTCGCGGCCGGCAACGTGCAGGACGCCGGCGGCGACTCCGACTTCGGCGCCCTTCAGATCGACCCGACCGGCGCTGCCGACCCCGGCTTCGGCGCCGGAGGCGGGGTGGTCCTTCCCTTCGACCTCGGCGGGACCTTCGAGGACCGGGCCTCGGGGGCGGCCCTCGACTCGACCGGCCGGCTCGTCATCGGCGGCCGGGTCGAGGTGGCCCCGGGAACCTTCGCGATCGGGGCCGCCCGCCTCTTCACCGATTCCTCCCCGCCCTTCGTGGTCCGGATCGTCCCGGTCGAGCCCGAACTGAGGACCGAGCCGGTCGACTCCATCGACGTGGTCCTGAGCGAGCCGATCGACCCGGCCGTCCTGGCCTCCTCCCTGACGCTGTCCCGGGACGGGAGCCCTCTCCCCGCCCCCGGGGCGATGACCGTCGGCCTCGTGCCTGGCTCCTGGGCCACCTACCGCGTCTCGGGGATCGGGGAGGCAACCTCCCCCGAGGGGCACTACCAGTTCCTCGTCGACGCCTCCGGCCTCCGAGACCCGGCCGGCAACCCGGGGACCGGCTCGGCCTCGGTCTCGTTCCGGATCGACCGGACGGGGCCGACGATCCTGCGGCTCTCGCCGATCGGCCCCGACCCGAGAGGCATCCCGCTCCTCGAAGCGGACGTGGAATTCAGCGAGCCGATCGATCTGAATGCGGACGTGCTGGGAGCGTTCTCGCTGTCGAGGGACGGCGTCGCCGTCCCGTTGGGGGAGGGGGTGACGCTCGAGCCGGTGCCGGGCTCGGCGACCTCCTATCGCCTCGTCGGCCTCTCCGGGGCCACCTCGGTGCGAGGCTCCTACCGGATCTCGGTTGATGCGACCGTCCTGCGCGACCTGGCCGGCAACCCGGGAACCGGCAGTGCCTCCTCCCCGTTCACGGTCCTGCTCCGGGCCGTCCCCGCCGACTACGACGGCGACGGCACCAGCGACCTGGCCACCTACACCGAGAGCGACGGCGTCGGCCGATTCACCATCCGAAACTCCCGGGATGGCTCGGATCGGGTCGTGCCCCTGGGAGGTCCGGGAGACGTCCCCGTCGATGGCGACTACGACGGCGACGGGATCATCGACCCGGCCGTCTTCGGCTTCGACCCCTCCCTCGGCTCCTCCCGCTTCCTCATCCAGCGCTCCAGCGACGGGACCCTCCGCTCGATCCCCTTCGGCGGGCCGTTCGACTTCCCCATCGGCGGCGACTACGACGGCGACGGGATCACCGACCTGGCCGTCTTCGGCTACAGCCCCCTCAACGGCTCCAGCCGCTATGCCATCGTGTACAGCTCCGGCGCCCCCTCGCTGACGTTCCCCTTCGGCGGCCTCCAGGACTTCCCCGTGGCCGGCGACTACGACGGCGATGGGATCACCGACGTGGCCGTCTCTGGCTACAGCCCCCGGAACGGCTTCTCCCGCTTCGGGGTCGTCTACAGCAGCGGCCGGCCCACCCTCACCCTTCCCTTCGGCGGCACCGACGATCGCCCCGTGGCCGGCGACTACGACGGCGACGGGATCACCGACGTGGCCGTCTATGGCTACAGCCCCCGGAACGGCTTCTCCCGCTTCGGGGTTGTCTACAGCAGCGGCCGGCCGACCCTCACCCTCCCCTTCGGCGGCGCCGACGACCTCCCTGTCGGAGGGGACTACGACGGGGACGGGACGACGGACGTGGCCGTCTACGGCTACAGTTCGCTCAATGGCTTCTCCCGCTTCGGCATCCTCCTCTCGGGAGGCTCCCCGACCCGCACCGAGCCGTTCGGCACGATCGGGTCCATCGGGTTGCCTCCCTTCCCCGGCCTCTTCCGGATCCAGAACGGCGCCGGCCCCGATGGTCCCACCTCCCCGGACCTCGGCACCACCTTCCGCAAGGCGTCCTCGATCGGGGTCCTCGGGAGCCTTCCCGACGGCTCCTCGTCTCGGGCTCCTTCTCCCCCCGACGCTCGCTGGGCCGGCCTGTTCGACCTCGCCCTGCTTGATCCCTCCTCCCTGACCCAGCCCCGCCGAGGCCCGCATCTCCGGTCGCTCGCCGGACCGTAGACCATCTCCCCGAGATCACCCCCGTCCTTCGGCTCGACCCGGTCCGGAATCACCGGAGTGCAGGGAAGGGGGGGATCGCGCTCAGGGAATGCCCGAAGACGGCCGGGCCGTGGTCCGGGAAGGCCGGGGTCGAGGCAACCCATCGGAACCAATTGAAGGGAGAACTCCTGTGTTCGCACACGGTTCAGGACGAATCGCCTGCCCCACGGAAGTTCCCCCCATGACCACGAGGGGTGGCTGGGGTTGTGTCGACCCCAGCGTCGGGAGGCGGCCGGGTCTGGGGTCGAGACGACCCCAGCCACCCCGCCGAGCCTCGGGGCTTAACGTATAATTTGGTTCCTCGGGGTCGAGGAGGCCCCGGCCCATCCGGGTCGGACCGGCCGAGGCCTTCGGGGGGCGGGTCATCAGACCTCGGGCAGGGTCCAGGGGGCCCGGTACTCGGGGCGGAACAGGTGGGTGTTGGCCTCGTCCGAGTTGGAGAACCGCCCGGCCTTCGCGTCCCACTTCAGGGCGCTGCCGGTCTTCAGCGCGATGTTCCCCATGTGCCCCAGTGCGCTCAGTTCATGACCGTACCGGAAGTTGCATGAGCACAGCTCCCGGCTCTTGATCTTGTCGATGAACTCGCGGTGATGCCCCTGCGACCTCGGCAGGAACGGCTCCGGCTCGATCACCTCCTCGCCCGGGTTGGGGAGGATGACGTAGTCGTTGTAGTGCCCGTGGAGTGTCCCCTTGGTCCCCACGAACTCGATTCCCGCCGATCGACCCCGGAACCCGTGCGGGGCGTCGGTCTGCTGGCTCCAGACGAGCTGCCAGCCGGGGAAGCCCCAGACGACCTCCATCGTGTCCGGCGTCTCGCCGTTGTCTTCCAGCACGAAGCGGCCGCCGGAGGCGACGATCGTTTCCGGAGCCGTGGTCTTCATCCCCCAGAGGACCGGGTCGACCAGGTGGCAGACGAAGTCCGACAGGTAGCCGCCGCCGTAGTCCCAGAAGTACCGCCATCGGAAGGTGAAGCGGTTCGGGTTGAACGGCCGCTCGGGGGCCGGGCCGAGCCACATGGTGTAATCGGCGCCGGCCGGAGGCGTGCCGTCGGGAGGGTTCCCCAGGTCGTCGTCGGCGCTGCGGACCATCCACACGCGGGCCTTGGAGATCTTCCCCAGGCAGCCCGACTGCACGATCTCGGCGATCCGGTGGTAATTGTCGGTCGCGTGGATCAGGTTCCCCATTTGCGTGACGCGCCGGTACTTCTCCGAGGCGTCGGCCACCCGGGCCCCCTCGCCGATCGACCACGCCAGCGGCTTCTCGCAGTACACGTCCTTGCCCGCCTGGCAGGCCAGGATCGTCGGGATCGCGTGCCAGTGGTCGGGCGTGGCGACGACCACCGCGTCGATGTCCTCCCGGTCGAGGACGCGACGGAAGTCCGAGTACACCTCGGGGCTGGCCCCGGAGACGGACACCGCCTCCAGCGCGTGCGGCTCGTACACGTCGCAGACCGCGGCGATCCGCACGTCGTCGAAGTCTTTGAAGCGGTTGATCAGCCCCCGGCCCATGCCTCCGGTGCCGATGAAGCCGAGCACCACCTGTTCGTTCGGCCCGGGGCGTCGCCGCCTCGGGGAGGCCCCAACGGCGGGGCCGGTGCCGGTGCCGGCGGCCATCGCCCCGGCCGCCAGGGCCGAGGACGCGAGGAAATTGCGGCGCGAGATCGGGTCGGTCATGGCGATCCTCCCAGGGTTGGACGCGGATGCCTCACTATCCCGCGCCTCCTCCCCCGAGGGAACCCAAGACCGGCCCGATCACTCCCCCCTCCCGATCAGCGCGACCGCAGCCGAGCAGAGTCCGGCACCAGCGCCCTGAGCAGGCCCTCCCGCCACCGGCCGGATTGCCGGTCAAATGCCCCGAAGCCCGAGCCGAACTCCCAGTACGCCCACGAGAAGCCCCGGCGCTCCGCCTCCCTCGCCACGAACGCCGTCCAGCGCTGCCGAGACGCCTCGTCCGCCCGGCTGTACGCGCCGAACTCCCCCAGGTAGACCGGACGCCCGTGCCGATCGGCCCAGGAGGCCACCTGGTCGAACGCCTCGGCCACCGCGCTCCGCTGCTCCTCGGTCGCCTCCCAGGTGGTCCCGAGCCAATCGCCGGATCCCTCCACCCAGCTCGCTCCCTGGTGGGTGAACGGGAACGGCTCGTAGTAGTGGAAGGTGGCGATCAGGTTGCGGTCCCCCTCCGGCAGCTTCAGGTCCGCCAGCCCCCGGAACCCGTTCCAGGGGGCCGGGCCGACGATCACCACCCGATCCGGGTTCGACTCCCGGATGACCGCCAGCGCCTCGGGGATCAGGTCGTTCCAGGGCTCCACCCCCAGGTTGCCGTGCGGCTCGTTCAGGATCTCGAAGACCAGGCCATCGGGACGGTCCTGGTAGCGCTCGGCCACCTGCCTCCAGAGGGCCAGGAAGCGCCCCCGCTCGCCCTCGGGATCGGCGTAGAGCTCCTCGATGTGGTGGAAGTTGACCACCGCGAGCAGCCCCCGGGAGAGCGCCTGGTCGATCGCCCAGTCCACGTGCTTGAAGAACCCCGGGTCGATCGCATACGGGGCCGACCTCGCCGCGTGCGCCGACCATCGGATCGGGATCCGCACCGAATCGAAGCCCGCCTGCGCGATCTCGTCGAAGTACGACTCCTCCAGCTCCATGCCCCAGGCCCCGATCTCCGGCGCCTCCAGGGCGTTCCCCAGGTTGATCCCCCGGCCGAGCCGGGCATTGACGTCGGCGGCCCGGTCCTCCGCGGCGAGGCCGGAGGCCGTGATCGCCAGCCCGGCCATCGCGACGGCCAGGGCGAGGGCAGGAGCGGTGCGGTTCATGGATGTCGGCTCCTCGAGGAATCTTCTGGCGGACTTCCTGATGCAAGGCGTCCGATTGTGTCGATCATAACGATGGGATCCCCGGCCCGACGACGGATCTCCCCGGAAGAGGTCGCCCCGACTCCGGAATCCACCGAAATGGCGGGCCCTCCCAATGACAAACGGCGCTACCGGTCTCGGGAACGCAGACGGTCTTCCCGGTCGGGAGCCGTCGCCGACGCCGACGCCGACGCCGAGGAGGACGTCGGCTCCCCTCCCCGGGCCCCGGCCCGGTCCCGATTGCCCGCCCTCGTTCGCTCGATCGAGGACCGGCCGGGCGGGATCGGCGCGAGCGGGGCAGGGGATCGCCTCGGCCCCCAATCCTCCTCGTCGGCGAGGGCGACGGACGCCCCCGCCTGGAGGCCACTCGCCCTCGGGCGATCCCGGATGATCGCCTCCCCTCGGCCCCGATCCGGGCCGGTCCGACCAAGGGAGTGACGCGACCAATGCAGGACCTCCTCTCCCCGTCCCACCCGCTGCTGTTCATGCACCTGCCCAAGACGGCCGGCGGCTCGATCCTGGCCGTCGTCGAGTCCAGCTTCCAGCCGCCCGACCTCTACCTCTTCTATCACGACGATCCCTCCCGAGCGGCCGACGAGATCGCCGAGGCCGGCCCCGCTCGCCTGATCTACGGCCATTTCGTCTACGGCCTCCACCAGACGCTGGACGTCCCGCCCCGCTACTGCTGCTTCCTCCGCAACCCGGTCGACCGGACGATCAGCCACTTTTACCACCTCAAGACCGCCGATCCGGGCCCCTACGGCGACCTCGCCCGCGGCTTCGACTCGGTGGGCGACTTCGTCGAGCGGTCCGGCTACTGGGCCGCCAGCAACCTGATGTGCCGGATGATCACCGGCCTGGGAGACGGCCGAGTGCCCCCCGACGATCTGCTCGCCGGCTGGGCCAAGACGCTGCTCCGCGACCACTTCCCAATCTTCGGCATCTCCGAGTTCCTCCCCCTCTCGCTGGAGGTCCTCCGCCGGACGATCGGTCTGTCGCTCGACTCCTTCCCGGTGGTTAACAAGGGGAGCTATCGGCTCCGAGAGCTCTCCCAGCGCGACATCGATCTCGTCGTTTCGGCCAACCAGGCCGACCTCGACCTGTACGGCTTCGCCGTCCGCCGCTTCCTCGACACCATCCTCCCCGAAACCATGTGCGGCGGCCCGGCCGGGATGGCCAACACCCTGACCGCCGTCTCCCCGGCCTCCTTCGAGCCGCTCTCCTGCCCGATCCGCGTCGGTTCAGGAAGCGGCGAGTCGGCCCTCCCCGGCTGATCCACCCCTCTCTTCCCGGCCCGAGCAAGGCGGAATTCGCGGACCTTCCCCTTGCCTGATTCCGGGGATGCGATCAGAATCCGGAGTCGTCGCCCCCCCGGCCGTCCGGCCCCGCTCGCCAGCGGCCCGGCCAATCGGGGGGCTCGTCCCCTTCGTCACCGGACCTCGGCGGGCGTCATGGTCGGCATCGGCATCGTCGGCATCGGCTTCATGGGCATGATCCACTACCTCGCCAGCCGCAAGGTGGAGGGGGCCCGGGTCGCGGCCATTTGCAGCCGGGATCCGAAGAAGCTCGCGGGGGACTGGACCGGCATCCAGGGGAACTTCGGGCCGAAGGGGGGGCCGACGGACCTGACCGGCGTCACCCCCTACGCCGAGTTCGACGCCCTGCTGGCCGACGATTCCGTCCAGCTCGTCGACCTCTGCGTCCCGAACCAGCAGCACGCCAGCCTGGCGATCAAGGCGCTGGAGGCGGGCAAGCACGTGCTGGTTGAGAAGCCGATCGCCCTCTCGACCGCCGACGCCGATCGCATGGTCGCCGCCGCCGCCAAGGCCGGGCGCCTGCTGATGGTCGCCCATGTGCTGCCGTACTTCCCCGAGTTCGCCTTCGTCCGGGAGGCCGTTGCCTCCGGGCGGTTCGGGACGCTCCAGGCGGCTCACTTCAAGCGGGTGATCTCCCGGCCCGACTGGTCCAGCGGCGTGGCCGACTTCGCCGCCAACGGCGGCCCGGCCATCGACCTGCACATCCACGACACCCACTTCATCGGCCTGGTCTGCGGCCTGCCGAAGGCCGTGCGGAGCCGGGGAGTGGCCGAGGCAGGGGCGATGCTCCACCTCGACACCCAGTATCTGTACGACGACCCGAACCTCGCCGTCTCGGCCCTCTCGGGGGCGTTGAGCCAGTCGGGCCGGCCGTTCACCCACGGCTTCGAGATCTATCTGGAGCGGGCGACCCTCGCCTTCGAGGCCGCCACCCTCGGCGACCAGTTCCACCTGGCCATGCCCGTCTCCGTCATCACGGCCGATGGCGCCGTCGAGCGGCCCGAGCTGGGCAGCGGCGACCCGATCGACGCCTTCTCCCGGGAGATCTCGGCCGCCGTGGCCTCCGTCGCCTCCGGCTCGCCGGCGCCGGAGCTCTCCGGAGCGCTGGCCCGGCAGGCTCTAGTCCTCTGCCACGCGGAGGTCGAGAGCGCGCGGACCGGCCGGACCGTCTCGCTCTCATGACCCGGGACCGCGCCTCCCCGGCCCCCGTCGAGGGGCCGGCCGGCGGGCGCGGCCAGGGATCGCGGCGGCCGGACCGCCGATGATCCGGATCGATCCCGCGGGGCGACAGGAGGTCGCCCGACGCCGCAGCAGGAGGCACAGGCGATGCCGCTGACCCTCTCGGATTCCCAGCTGATCCACCCCACGGCCGTCATCAGCGCCGAGGCCGAGCTGGCCCCCGACGTCCAGGTCGGGCCGTTCGCGATCGTCGAGGGGCCGGTCCGGGTCGGGCCGGGCTGCGTCATCGAGGGGCACGCCTGCCTGACCGGCCCCATGGAGCTGGGCCGGGACAACTTCATCGGCCACGGCGCCGTGCTCGGCAAGGCCCCCCAGCACCGCCGGGATCCCGGCGACGGAACCTCGCTGGTCGTCGGCGACGGCAACGTCATCCGGGAGTACGTCACCATCCACCGCGGCACCTCCGACCGCGGCGAGACGCGCATCGGCCACCGCAACTACCTGATGATCGGCGCCCACGTCGGCCACGACGCGATCGTCGGCGACGGCTGCACGATCGTCAACGGCGCCATGATCGGCGGCCTGGTCGAGCTGCAGGACGGCTGCATCCTCTCCGCCCACGCCGCCGTCCAGCAGCGAGCCCGGATCGGCCGCCTGGCCATGATCGGCGGCCTCGGCTCGACGACCAAGGACGTCCCCCCGTTCGTCCTGCTCCAGGGGTATAACGCCGTCTCCGGCCTGAACCTCGTCGGGCTCCGCCGCGCCGGGTTCTCCGTCGGGGCGATCAACGCCCTGCGAGACGCCTACCGCATCCTGTACAAGGAGGGCCGCACCCGGTCCTCCGCCCTCGACCGCATCGAGGCCGACCTCGGCCACGTCCCCGAGGTCGCCGAGTTCGTCGCCTTCATCCGCCAGAGCGTCCTCGGCATCAACCCCGCCCGAGACGCCGACCGCCTGCACCGCACCTTCTAAGGGCCGAAGTTCACCAAGCTCCTCCCCTCGATCCCCGGAGCGGAGCCCCCGGATCACGACCTCGGCGGCTCCTCGGCGGGAGGAGCGCCCTGGCCGACCGGGTCCGGCCCAATTCCAAGGGGCTTCTCTCCCTCGACGGCCGATGGGGGGGCTTCGGAAGGGAGCGCAGAGCCCGACGCCGGCACCGACCGGGGGGAAGCCCCCCTCGGCCCCCGTCCCATCGCGTCCTGGATCCGGCGGTACTCCTCCTCGCTCAGCTCGCCGGCCTCGAACGCCTCCCGGAACGAGTCCGACAGGTCGGCCGGGGTGTCGGCCCTCCGGATGAGGCGCTTCCGGTAGATCGAGACGACCTGGATTCCCAGCGCGACCAGCACCAGCAGGCCGGCCATCAGAAAGATCGCCGAGAGCAGTTCCTGGGTCTTCGAGTCCAGCTCGGGCATTGCTCCGCAGGCTCCGATCCCGACTTCCCCCCGTTGCGACCGTTGTTTCGGGAGCGATCGGGGCGTCCTCGGGCCGATTGGGGGTGGTTGGCCCGGGGGGATCCGATCGATATACTGAAAATACCGCGCCCCTCGGGGTGCGGCGAGCCCCGGCCCCGGGGACGGTCCCCGAGCCTCGCCGATCACATTCTCCCCCTTCGAGGCCGATCGCCATGACTCGACTCTGCTCCGGCATCGTCGTCGCCCTCGGGCTGCTGGCGGTCGTGCCGACGACCCAGGCCCAGACCGCCGGTCTGCCTCCCGGCTTCCAGAACAACACCTTCGACCCGTTCGCCGCCTATTACGGCTACTACATCCCGAGGAACCAGGTCGTCGCCTCCCAGCTCGCCGGCGGCGCCAACGAGACAATCAACCTCAACGCCCAGGCCCGGCGCGCCGAGGCCCTCACCGCCCGCCCGTCTCGGGGCTCGCTCTACGAGCTGGACAACCCCTACGAGCTCGTCCCCCTCGAAGAACGCCCCTTCACCCGACGGCCCACGGTCCTAATTCCCGGCCAGCGCGCCACTCCCGCCCCCGCCTCCCACTTCGGCCGGAGCGTCCCCCAGTTCTACGGCTACCAGGCCGGGACCCTCAGCGATGCCTCCCGACGGGCGGCGGCTGCTCGCCGCACCGGAGCGCTCACCGGGGGCTCTCGGCGAATGGGAAGAATGGGAGGAATGGGAGGTTTCGGTGGCATGGGTGGCTTCGGCGGCATGGGCGGCTTCGGCGGCTTCGGCGGCTTCGGCGGCGGGTTCCGCTAAGAGCGCGGCGGGGAGATCCCGGGGATCGGCTCCAGGAGATTCCCCGGGACGGGTCGGCGGGGGCCCTCGACGAGCCAGACGACCCGATCGTCCTGGAGGGTTCGCGATGGCAGGCCCGGCCGCTGGTCCGGCCGGATCGGGCAACCAGGCGGAGTGGCGATGGCGGCCGAGCAACTGCGATTGACCGCCGAGGAGCGGGCCGACCTGGTCGCCTACCTTGATGGCGAGCTGCCCGCCGATCGCGCCTCGGCGCTGGCCGAGAAGCTCACCCGAAGCGTCTCCGGCCGCCGAGAGATCGAGGCCCTCGAAACGTCCTGGAACTTGCTTGACCTGCTCCCTCGCCCCCGGGCCGGCTCGGACTTCACCGATCGCACGCTCACCCTGGTCGCCGAGGCCCCAGCCGCCGACGATCGCCTGGTCGGGGCCGCCCGGCGCACGATGGCCCGGCTGCTCGCCCTGCTGGCCGTCGCCGCCTCGATCGGGCTGGGGGGCGCCGTCGGCTACTCGGTCGCCCGCTGGCTCATCCCCGACCGCACCTCCCGGCTCGCCCGGGACCTAACCATCGCCGAGCGGCTCGACGCCTATCGCGCCGTCGGCGACCTCGAGTTCCTCCGTCGGCTCGACGAGACGACCCTCTTCAAGGAGGCGTCGGACTGACCGGCGCAACCCCGCCATGCTCCTGGGGATGAGAGTCCTCGGCCCGCTCTTCGCCTCCGCCTCGGCGGTCCCGATCCTCCTGGCCGCCGTGCCGGTGGGGTTCGACCGCCTGGCCTCGATGCCCCCGAAGACCCGCCAGGCCCTCTCCGATCGGCTGGAGCGGTTCGACCAGCTCCCTGAGGCCGATCGCCGGTCGATCCGGGCCCTCGACGACGCCCTCTCCCGCCTTCCGCCCGAGGAACGTCGCCGATACCTCGACCTGATGGACCGCTACGCCTCCTGGTATCGGTCGCTCGACCCCGAGGCCCGGCGGGAGATCGATTCCACCCCTCCCGACCGCCGCATCTCCCTGATCCGGGAGCGCTTGGCGGCCGAGGACGTCCCCGGCTCCCCCCGAGTCAGCCCGGCCATCTGGGTCGGCTCCTCCGCGTTGAACCCCGTGCCGCTCTACGACGCCGCCGCGTTGCTCCGTGTCTGGGCCTCGCTGGACGATCGGGAGCGCCGCCGGGTGGAATCGGCCCGCTCCCCCGACGATCGGCTCGACACCCTCCGCCGCCTCGGTCGAGACCTCGGCCTGAAGCCGGCCGATCCCGTCCGGGACGCCTTCCGGGAGATCCTCCTCGACCGGGTCAAGCTCGGCCAGCGCCGGTTCCGGGAGCAGTTGGACGAGCTCTCCCGTCCCGGCCAGCGGAACCTCCGGCCCTCCCCTCCCCTGGACGACCTCGTCGACCTGCTGCTCGACCCGTTCCGGCCCGTCGATCCCCGGGGGGCCGCTGGTCCCCGTCGGCCGTTCTTCGCGACGGAGCTGCCCGAGCCCTTCCGCACCGCCGTCGCCCGGTTGGCCACCAACCGCCTCGCCGTCCGGATGGCCGAGATCGAATACCTCCGGGACCTCCAGCAACGCCCCTCTTCGGCCACCGGCCCCGAGCTTGCCGCCTTCGAGGCCAACCTCCCCGACTGGTACCGCACCACCCTCGACCCCTTGCCTCCCGAGGTCGCCCGCCTCCGCATTCGGGCCCTCCGCGAGCTGACCGCCGGCGACCCCTCCCTCGAGGCCCTCCGATCGGCTCCCCCGCCCCCCTCGGCTCCGACCGGGGAGGCCCGTCCCCCCCGCGGCGTGGCCTTCTGATCCCTTCCCGATCGGATCGCCGATCCGACCCTTCCAGGGCCCCGGCGCCGGTGTTCGTCGGTCCCGGAGCCCGGGCCTTCCCGACCCTCCGAGGCGGAGAACTCCCAGGCCCCCCCGCCCCGATCTTCTGGCTCGATCGACCTCGGCCCCTCGCTTGCCACTGCGATGCCCGACGCCCCCAACCCGTTCACCGACGATGACCGCCGCTGGATGCTCCTCGCCCTGGCCGAGGCTGCCCGGGGCCGAGGCCGGGTCGAGCCCAACCCGATGGTCGGCGCCGTCGTCGTCCGAGACGGCTCTCTTGTCTCCCTCGGGCACCACCCCCGGTTCGGCGGCCCCCACGCCGAGGTCGTCGCCCTCCGGGCCGCCGGAGAACTCGCCCGGGGGGCCTCGCTCTACGTGACGCTCGAACCCTGCTGCCACGTCGGCAAGACGCCCCCGTGCACCGAGGCCGTGCTCGACGCCGGCATCTCCCGGGTCGTCTCGGCCATGCGCGACCCGTTTCCTCGAGTCGCGGGAGGCGGCTTCTCCCGACTGGCGGACGCCGGGGTCGCCGTCGAAGTCGGGCTGGAGGAGGCCGAGGCCCGGCTCCTCAACGCCCCGTACCTGAAGCGCCTGGCCGTCGGCCGACCGTTCGTGACCGCCAAGTGGGCGATGACCCTCGACGGCAAAACCGCCTGCGCCTCGGGAGACAGCCGATGGATCTCCGGCCCCCGGTCCCGGGCCCTCGTCCACGAGCTCCGAGGGCGGATGGACGGCATCCTCGTCGGCATCGGCACCGCCCTGCTCGACGACCCCGAGCTGACCGCCCGCCCCCCCGGCCCCCGGACCCCGGCCCGGATCGTGCTCGACCCCTCCGCCCGCCTGCCCACCTCCTCGAAGCTGGCCAGGACCGCCCGGGAGGTCCCCGTCTGGCTCGCCGTCTCCTCCGGCCGAGCCCCCGCCGACCGGCTCGACGCCCTCACCCGACTCGGCGTCGAGGTCCTCCCCTTCCCCGGCGACGGCCCCATCCCCATCGCCGCGCTGCTCGACGAGCTGGGCCGCCGAGGGCTGACAAACCTTCTGGTCGAGGGCGGCGGCCGGGTCCTCGGCGCCTTCCTCGACGCCGGCGAGGTCGACGCCGTTCAGGTCTTCGTCGCCCCCATCCTCGAAGGGGGCGACCACTCCCACTCCCCCGTCCGGGGCCTGGGCGCCGATCGCATGGCCGACGCCCTCCGGCTGGCCCGGGTCGATTCCCTCACCGTCGACGGCGACGTGGCCCTCCGGGGACACCTCCCCCGCCCCTGGCTGCAGCCCGGCTTCCGCGCTTGACCCCGCCGCCCGGAACCCGATACAGTCAAGATCGGGTTTTCCGATAGGACATCGATCCCCCGTCCGTCCCCAACCAACCAGGAGGGTCCGGTCCGGTGCGGGAGCCCCATCGCGACGCCTCGCCGTCCAGCAAGCCGGCCCCCAAGGCCGTCGTCGGTCGGCTTAGTCTCTACCTCCGCCAGCTCGAAACCTTCGCCCGACAGGGCCGAGAGACCGTCTCCAGCAGCCAGCTCGGCCAGGCCCTCGGCCTCAACGACGCCCAGGTCCGCAAGGATCTCGCCTACTTCGGCCAGTTCGGCCAGCCCGGCCTGGGCTACCCGATCGAGGACCTCACCGTCGCCATCCGACGCATCCTCGGCGTCGACCGCGACTGGCCCACCGCCCTGATCGGCCTGGGGAACCTCGGCCAGGCCCTGCTCGGCTACAAGGGGTTCCGCCTCCGCCGCTTCCGGATCGTCGCCCTCTTCGACAACGACCCCCGCAAGCTCGGCAAGTCCTTCGACGGCCTGACCATCCGCCACACCGACGAGCTGCCCGAGGCCGTCTCTTCCCAGGGCCTCCGACTGGCCATGCTCTGCGTCCCCGCCGAGGCCGCCCAGCGCGTGGCCGACCACGTCGTCTCCTCCGGCATCCGAGGCATCCTCAACTTCGCCCCCACCTCCCTGTTCGTCCCCCCCGACGTCAGCATCGTCGCCGTCGACCTCAGCGTCCAGCTCGAACAGTTGGCCTACTCCGTCCACAACCTCCTGGGCGACTCCTCCCCCGCCGACGACATCTCCGCCGCCGGCTAGATCGCTCCCCTCTCCTCGCCAGCACGCGAACCTTCCCTCCGCCCCCCGTGCCGGATATACTGGTCAACATCTCCGGCGGGTCCCCCGCCCCCATTACCCGGTGGTGAAATTGGTATCACAACAGGTTTTGGTCCTGTTTTTCCAGGTTCGAGTCCTGGCCGGGTAGCTCCCCCCTTGACCCCCGCTCTCCTCCCCGGCCGACCTCCCGCGTCGGCCCACTCCCTTGGGCTTCCCCCAAAGCTGCACGCCCGCTCGAGCGAACCGCCGCCGGCGGATTTTGCGACTGGACCACCCCCCATCCCCCGATGGTGTCGCTGAGGGGCCCGTGCGCGCCGAGCGATCGCGGTGCGGCGCGGCGCGGCGGACGGGCCAGAGCGATCGGCACCTTCTCCGTCTCATTCCCTGGAGTCCGTTGAGGCACATCTTGGGGGGAGCATCATGAGCGACGGCATCTCACCGAAGCGGATCGAGGCGAACCGGCGGAACGCGCAACAATCGACCGGGCCGAGGACGGACGAAGGAAAAGCACGCAGCCGGGCCAACGGCTTGAGGCACGGGATGGCGGCAGAGGTTCTCGTGCCGGAGGAGGATCGCGCCGCGTATGAGCAGATCCTCGAGCG
Source organism: Tautonia sociabilis (assembly GCF_003977685.1). Taxonomy (GTDB): domain Bacteria; phylum Planctomycetota; class Planctomycetia; order Isosphaerales; family Isosphaeraceae; genus Tautonia; species Tautonia sociabilis. The sequence goes on from NZ_RYZH01000001.1 coordinate 285,591, forward strand.
CTGGCGGCGCGAGGCGGGGCCGGACAACGTGGTCGAGGAGCATTTGATTCAACGGGCCGCCGTCCTATCGGTGCGGCTGGATCGGATCGAGCGGGCCAACCAGGAGGCGAGGGAGGCGGCGGCTCGGGAAGCGGTCGGGCGCTGGCATCGGCGGAAGCAGGCGTCGGCGAGAAAGCTGGGGCAGCGGTTGCTGCTCGATCCGGTGAACGTGATCGAGGAGCTGGAGGCGACGGCGTTTGGGTGCGAGTGGTTGATCCGACACTGGCGAAGGTTGGATAGCCAGATTCGCCTGGGCTCGCGCTGGGACGGGCGCGATCGGGCGTGGGCGATGGCGATGCTCGGGCTGCCCGGGGGGCCTCCCGACCCCGAGGCGGGGGAGGACGCCCGCATGCTCTGGACGCTGGCTGTCTCGGTCGGTCACGCTCAATCGGGCGCGTATGGTCCCTCCGCGTTGCGGCCGGACCCGACCGCCGACGCATTCGCTCCCCCCGTCGATCCGGACGCGGCCCGAGCGGCCTTGCGCGCGATCATTGCGCGGCAGATCGAGCGCTTGCGGGCGCTCCGAGACGCCTCGTGGCGCGAGGTCGAGGGGCCGGAGCGGGAGGCGGTCGCCCGCCGCGCCGCGGCGGCGGATACGTCGCAGG
>NZ_RYZH01000020.1 GCF_003977685.1 Tautonia sociabilis
AAGCTGCGTCGGGCGACGACCTTGAGCTGATCGTCGAGGACGCACAGGACGATGGTCTTCTTGTGGAGGTCGATGCCGACGTGGTGCACGGGAGTCCTCCGGTTCGGTGGGGCAGGAGTTCGGTTCTACACCTCCAGTCTTCCACCGGCTCGGGGCCCCGGGCCCCGTCGGCTCGACCTCCCCTCTCATAGTTTCAATTCGACGGGATCGGTCCCCTCGAACCGGCACCGGAAGATGAACGGCAAACCGTTTGACAATCAAGAGATCCGCCAAACGTTCCGGCCTTCGATCGTCGCCCGACCCCAGCGCACCGGGACGCGCACCAGGCCGTTCTCGGCAGCGCGCCGGGACGCGCACCAGGCCGTTCTCGGCAGCGCACCGGGACGCGCACCGGGACGCGCACCGGGTCCGACTCCCGCCCGAGTCCGGGGCGGGATCCCCTCCCGACGGCCAGGTCAGGCGGGGAGGCCGACGGCTCCCCGAAGCAGGGCCGGTTGCCGGGAGAGTCGCCTCGGGGGCGTGAACGTCGGGTGCGGGCGGTCGATCCGGACGCGACGGGTCCGGCTCAGCTCGTCGACCGAGGCGAGGTAGGTCAGGGCCCGCCATTGGGAACGGGACATCGCCGGGTCGAGCCCGTCGTCGACCGGCCCGCCGGTCGGCCTCGGAGGGACGCCGGGGTGGGGGACCGGGAGGCCGAGCCGATCGATCATCCGGCCGTCGGGCAGGACGGCGGCATCGGCGCCGGTCGGGGGCGGGGAGACCCGCGGGTCGAGGAGAACCACCGTCCCGACCGGCACGGCCACGCGGGGGTCGATCCCCTCGGCGAAGTGGACCACGGCCGGCGAGAGCCTCCGGATCGCCTCGGCAATGGCCGCCCGGCGGGCCCGACCGGCTCTCGACCAGAACCTCCCGCTCGGCGGGGGGGTTGGCAGGCGATGCACGGTCGGGAGGTGGGGGCCGCTGGCGATCCCCTCGGGGACGAGGCCCTCCGAAGCCGAATCAGGGGCGAGGATCACGTGGACCTCGGTCCCCAGCCCGGCCAGGTCGATCGCGAGGAGCGAGGAGGGGCAGGGGGGGCCGAAGCTCCGGCAGACGAGGCAGAGGGTCATGTCAGGCGGCCTCGGAGGGGCAGTGGGGGGCGGCGATCTCGTCGAGGTGGCCGAGCAGTTGCCGGGCGGCGGCGTCCCACGAGAAGCAGGCCGACCGGATCGAGGCGGCGGCGGCGAGCCGGTCTCGGACGGCGCGATCCTCCAGCAACGCGGCGATCGCACCGGCGATGTCGGCCGGGTCGGTGGGGTCGAAGAACAGCCCCGCCTCCCCCACAACCTCCGGCAGCGAGCCGGCGTCGCTGGCCAGCACGGGGGTCCCGCAGGCCATCGCCTCGACCGGAGGCAGCCCGAACCCCTCCAGCAGCGACGGCTGCACCAGGGCCTCCGCCCGGCCGTAGAGGTAGACCAGGTCCTCGTCCGGCACGAAGCCGGTGAACGTGATCCGGCCCGACACCCCCAGCCGGTCGGCCTCGGCCCTCAGCTCGGGGACGTGGGTGTGGAAGACATCGCCGAAGTCGCCGACGATCACCAGCCGGACCTCCTCCGGGGCCGCCCGGGAGAAGGCGCCGATCATCCTGGGCAGGTTCTTGTGCGGGCTCAGACCGCCCACGTAGAGCAGGAACCGACCGCCGGGACGGAGCCCATACTTCGAGAGCACCGCGTCCGACCGCGGCCCGGCCTCGGTCGGCCGGAAGACGGGGTCCGGGGCGGCGCCGATCAGCCCGACCCTCCCGGGAGCGAGGCGGTAGTGGGCGATCAGGTCGCGCCGGGAGGCGTCGGAGGTCGTCAGGATCCGGTCGGCCGCCCGCACGGCCAGGCGTTCCTTGATCGTCCAGAGGACGCGGCCCCGACGGCCGGGGAAGACGAGGTCGGGATAGATCAGCGGCAACGCATCGAAGATCGTCACCACGACCTTCCCCGAGTCCCAGACCGGGAAGAAGCTGTACGAGGAGGGGAAGACCATCGCGTCGAGCCTGGCCCCGGCCGCCGCCCGGCCGAAGGCGAGCAGGTCCCCCAGCCGTCTCCGGCCCGAGGCCGACGCCGCCGTGCTCGGGGCCTCCCGCACGGGCACCACCACCGTCTCGAACCGGCCCGGGACCTGGACCGAGTCCAGCGACGGCCGGTCGACGAGGACCACGACCTCCGGGGCCGGCTCGACCCGCGCCAGCGCCTCCAGCAGCGACCGGGCGAACCTTCCGAAGCCGCGGCGGTTGGCCAGGCTGCCGCCGTCGAAGCCGATCCGCATCAGGCCTCCCCCCCAGGGTTCGCATGGGCGGGGTCGACCCGGATCCCCGGCGCCGGTGCCGTCCGAGTCCCCGTCGGCCGGATCGGCCCGACCGCGTCGCCGACGATCGCGATCCCGCCCGAGTCGCGAGTCCCCAGGCCGATCCTGGAGCGCCGGTCCGGCCGCCAGGGCCATCTTGGACCGGCCTCGAGCAGGCGGGCCGCCGTGTCGTCGACCGCGACCGGGTTCAGCCCGGCGATGGCCACGACCGACCTCCCCCGGAGGCCGATCGGCCCCTCGACGACGCTCAGGACCGGGCCGGCGTGGGTGCTCAGGACGCTGTCGACCGCCGACGGGCGGTCGTCGGGGTGGACCGCCTCCCGGGGGGCCAGGAAGACGCTCGGCCCTCGGCCCAGCGCCGACAGCGGAGCGAGGGCGACCCGGAACCCCGACCTCGTGACGAGGCGGGAGAGCCGGAGCGTCTCCCCTCCCTCGAGGCGGAGCCGCTCCCAGTCCTCCTCGTCCCGGCCCAGGTCGACCAGCGAGACGGGCCTCCCCCAGCACTCCCGGGCGATCCCGAAGCGATCGAACCGTCGGGCCGCCTCGGGGTGCCCCGAGGCGACGGCGACCGGCCCAAGGCCGACCCAGAGGAGCAGGTCGAGCAGGGCGGAGAGCGCCCCCGGGTCGGCCGAATCGCGACGCCCCCGACCCAGGACCGGGAGCACGACGGCCGATCCGACCGCCGCCGCCCGGATCTCGGCGTCGAGCAGGGCGAGGGCCTCGGCGACGGCCCCCCGGCGGTTGTCGGAGCGGACGACGGCCACCGTCGCTCCCGGAATCCCGAGGCCAGGCGGGCAGGCGGCGAGGGTGGGGATCAGGGGAGCGTCTCGATCCGGGACCATTCGCGGCGACTCCCAGGGCAGGGGGACGGGAGGCTGTGCGGCCCGGGGGCCGTCGCCCCGGCGGTGTCGGGCCGGGGGCGAAGGGGCTGGCGGTCGGCGATCGGCTGCCGGCAGCGCCGCTGGGCCAGGTACAGCCCTAGGCCGATCGCCACCGACAGCCCGCAGCAGCAGAAGTAGAGCAAGTGCAGCGGCAGGCTCGCCGCCGCCCCGATCGGCCCGAGCCGGCGGGCCAGGAAGCGGTAGAACCCGGCGTTCAGCAGCACCACCGACGCCGGGCCGATCGCCAGCAGAGACAGGGCCTTCGGCTCGATCGGGGCCAGCAAGCCCCCGAGCCCGGTCAGGGCCGTCGCCGCGACGCTCGCCCGCTGGCTGGCACTGACGTTCAAGTCCGACTCGGCCACCTTCGACCGCAGCATCAGGACGGTCCAGGGCACCCCGCGCCGGAAGATGTCGGTGCGGACAACCTCCCCGAGGGTCCAGCGCTTCAGGTGGGTGACCTGGAGGGTGCGGACCAGCTCGATCCGGTGTCCGGCCCGGGTGAGGCGGTAGCCGAACTCGATGTCCTCGATGGCCGGACGGCGGTACAACTGCGGGTCGAAGCCGCCGAGGGCCAAGAACACGTCGCGGCGGATGGCGCCGCAGCCGGTCCAGAAGGTGTGGGCGGGCCGCGCGTCGTCCCGGAACGGGCCGACCTGATGCGTGTAGTGGTGCAGCAGGTTGCGGAACCGGCTGACCAGGCCCGGGGCGGTCGGTTCGGCGTCGTAGGAGCCGAAGAGGGCGGCCAGGCCGGGGTCGGCGGCGAACCGGGCCAGCACGCGGGCCGGCGCATCGGGGGAGACGGCGACATCGGCGTCCAGGAAGAAGACGATCGGCGCCGAGGCGGCCCTCGCCCCGTGATTGCGGGCCGCGGCCGGCCCGAGCGGCCGGTCGTGGTGGACGACGACGGCCCCGGCGTCCTCGGCGATCGCGGCCGAGTCGTCCCGGGAGGCGTCGTCGACGACGATCAGTTCGAAGTCCGCCCCGGTCGTCTCTCGGAGCGCCCGGAGGCACCGCCGGAAGGCGTCGCCACCGTCTCGGACGGGGACGACCACCGACAGCGACGGCAACCCCCGGGGCTCCGGGCATGCCGGACCGGCGGGGTGATCTTCCATGACGTGCCCTCGCCCGTCACCTCGGCTCGGGCCGGAATGCCGCCCCGTCCGTGGGGCCGCCCGAACCCGCTCCGGGGCCCGCGACGATCGAAGGGGGCGCTGGGGCCGATCGTGTTGGTGTGTCTTCGATTGCGCCCGTCCGGCCGCGCTGGCCTCGACGTGCGAGGGGGACCTTAACCGGGATCGCCCGGACTGTCAACGCGGTTCGACGCCGATCGGCCCGACCTTCCCGAGTCCTCCGGGACGCCCCGGGAAGGCCGGCCCCCGTCGATTCCCCGGTCGCTCGGGTCGGATCGGTCAAGCAAGGGGGGTCAAGGTCGATGCGAGGGCGGGTCGATAGGTTTTCCAAAGCACGGCTCGCGATCGGGGCGATGATCTCGGACGAGGAGGAAGCACGGCGATGGCAAACTGGCCAGGATCGAAACGGGTCCGAGGTCCGCACCGCACGCTCCGTCCCACCGTCGAGCCCCTCGACGGCCGGGTCCTACTCTCCGACCTGCCGATCGCCGGCGGCAAGCTCGGCCCGTTCCTAGAACCGGCCGCGATCCGCCCGAGGATCCGGCAGACGCCGACGGTGACGCCGGCCACGCCCCAGGTCAACCGATATCTCTCGCTCCTGCTCGGCCCGGAGACGATGGAGCCGATTCGGGCCCAGGCCGCGACCCGGGGGGCCGGCATGCGGGCGATCATCGCGCAGCGCGTCGTGTCGCAGCCGGTCATCAACGGCCTGCTCGGCTCCGCCGACACCTACACGCTGCTCAACTCCCCAGCGACCCGGGAGTTGCTCGGCTATGACGTCCTCTTCATGCCCGATCCCCCCGTGGAGACTCCCGGACCGCACCTCCCTCCCGACCCCCTCGCCCCCGACGAGCCCGAGGAGCCGGTGCAGCTTCCGGTGACGAGCCCGGTCGGGACACTGGCTCCGGTCTACGAGCCAACCGGCCCGGTGCTCTCGCAGGCGTTGCTGACGGGCCTCCAACGGCGAGGGCCGAACACTCCGGCGGTTGTCCGCGGCCTTCGACTCGCCCGGGCGCTGGGGGATCGCCAGGTCGTGCCGCCGGGGGTGACGGCGAACTACCTGAGGCTGTTCCGGGTCGCCGTCGAGCGCGGCGCCTTCGATCTCTCCTCGGCCCAGACCGAGGGGATCAAGGACGGGGTGACGCATTTCTTGACCGAGGTGGATCGGCTTCAGGCCGAGGGGATCTTCACACCCTCGGTCCCCTTGGCGACCGAGCCGAACCTGCTGGGAGGGGCGACCCTCGGCAGTACGGTCCAGGTGACCACCGGAGCGGTTCGGGATCTGGTGGGGGTGACCTCTCCCCAGCAGGCGGGCCTGCCGCTGTTCGCAGCCGAACAGGTGACCGATCCGCAGTCCTCGCAGGTCTTTCCCGGCAGAATCGACGCCGGGTTCGTGGTCGCGGCCAACGGCGACTACGGTCTGATCCTCTCGGCCCGGGGCCCGCTGCTGGACGCCCCCGCCGGGTTCGCCACCGACACCGTGGGCGGCGACGTCCGGCTCGAGTTGAGCAACGCGACGAGCCTGGAGCAGTTGAACGGGCTCCGGGTTGTGGAGGGGACCTACGTCGGCTCCGTCGTCTCGGGCGAGATCACCGCCTCACGCTCCCCGAGGCTCGGCGGGGACCTCATCACGCTGGGAGGCGCCTACGGCTTCGGCACTGGCATGGCGTTCGGCTCGGCCGTGACCTACACCCAGGTCATTCCGCTGGGCAACCTGAACGCCCTGATCCCCCAGGCCCCGCCGTCCTGACCCTCGGCTCTCGAAGATGGCGGGCCGTCAGGCCGGGATCGCGCCGGCCCCGGGGTCGGGTCGATTCGGGTCGGCGCGGGTCAGGTCGGGTCGATCCGGCCCTCCCGGATCAAGAGGAGCGGGGACGCCCGACGCCGAGCCGACCGGCTCGGAGCAGGCCGAGTCGTCCCGAGAAGGGGGAGGGCAGGGTCGGGGTCGGCCGGGGGGACCGGAAGACCTGGGCGTAGCTGCCGCCGGGGAGTCCGTCGTAGTTGCCGTCGAGCAGGGTGCCCTGCTCGTCGGCCACGCCGACGCCAGCGCCGGGCACGTCCGTGACCTGATTGACCTGGACGAGCACCGAGGAGAGCGGCCGGATCGGCCGCCGGGTGGTGAGGGTGACGGTGCGGGTCGCGGCGTCGTACCGGACCGAGGAGAGGGGGATCAGCAGATCCTGCCGGGTGCCGATCCGCCGGTTGTGCCCGGGGACCTGGACGCTGTAGCCGTAGTTGCGCAGGTCCTCGGCCCGGGAGGGGATCATGTCGCGGTCGAACCCGAGCACGATCCGGAGGATGCCGCGGCGGTCGGCGGTGGCGGAGAGGGAGGTGATCTGAGGGACATCGAGGTTGACGATCTGGAGAATCGCCGACGAGGGGGTGCCGAGTTCCGCCCCTCCGGAGGGGTCGCCGAGGAACAGGCCGACGACCGGGGACTCCTTCGACGAGGGCGTCGGCAGCAGCGGCACCGCGAAGGTCTGCACCGTCTGGCCCGGGCCAAAGGTCAGGATGCCGGAGACGGGGACATAGTCGACCCCGGGCACGGCGGTTCCGCTGCCGGTGAAGTAGGGGACGGAGACGGAACCGCCCCCGGCGCTCCGGACCACGGTGATGATCGCCTGCCCGGCCTGCTCGCCGGCCTCGAAGGTGGTCATCGAGAAGGAGACGAGGCCGGGCTGGTCGTCGTCGATGATGCGGAGCGTGGCGGTGGCCGGAGTGCCCAGGGTGGCCCCGCCGGCCGGATCGGAGAGGATCAGGCCGACCGTTTCGGCAGCCTCGCCGAGGTCATCGGCGAGGATGGGAACGGTGAAGGTCTGGACGTTGACGCCGACGTCGAAGGTCAAGGTGCCCATGACCGGCGTGTAGTCGACGCCCGGGGTGGCCGTGCCTCCCTGGGTGGCGTACATGACGGTCGCCTGGCCGCCGCTGCCGCCGACCCGGGTGACGACGATGGTCGCCTGGCCGCCCGCCTCGTCGACCGAGAACTCGGTCATGGCGAACTGAACGGTGCCGAGCTCCTCGGCCACCCCCCGAGAGAACTCGGAGGTGTTGCCCAGGGGGTCGGTCGCGGTGGCGGTGACGAACTCGCCGGGGTTGACGGCGCCGGGGACGTCGGCGGCGAAGGTGGCGAGGCCGTCGGCGTTCGTCGTCGCGGTCGTCTCGCCGAGGTAGCGGCGGCCCTCGCCGAAGCCGGAGGGGTCCAGCGTCGGATTGGCGAAGAACTGGATGCGGAAGACGGTCGAGGGAACGCTCTGAAGCGAGCCGACGATGTTCGTGAAGCCGACCGAACTGCGAACCCGATCAATCGTCGGCGCCGGCCGGAGCAGGTTCGGGCCGGTCCCGGAGGAGGGAGGGACGAGGTGGATGCCAAGCCCAGCGTTGTCGTAAATGCTGTTAGTGAGAATGGCGTTCTCGATGCTGGCGTCCTCCAGGCGGACGCCGTCCCGTCGGCTGAAGGCGACCACGTTGCCGGCCTCGGGAGAGTCGCCGCCAATGGTGTTCCGAGAGGCGCCGAGGCGGATCAGGATGCCGTCGATCTCGTTGCTGAAGGGGACCTGCTGGGACAGGTCGGTGCCGATAATGTTCCCCTGAACGAGGTTGCCGGTGGTGCCCTCGCCGACGAGTTCCACGCCCCAGTGGTTCGAGGAGATGAGGTTCCGGGAGGCGGTCGAGGTGCCGCCGATGGTGTTGTCCGGGGCGTCGGAGAGGAGGATGCCCTGGAGCGAGTTGTTCAGCTCGAACGAGCCGGACGTATCGGTGCCGACGAAGTTCCCGGCGACGAGCGTTCCCGAGGCCGAGGAGCCGATCAGGGCGAGGCCGACGTTGTTGCCCGAGAGGAGCTGCGAGCCGTTGCCGTCGCCGACGACGGAGTTCCTCGGGGCGTTGTCGATCCGGACCCCCTCGAAGGCGTTGCCGAGGTCGCCCAGCCCGGCGGCGTCGCTGCCGATGAAGTTGTCGGCGATGAGGTTCCCGGTGGCCTCGGGGCCGACGATCGAGATGCCCCGCAGGTTGGCGGAGATGACGTTGCCGCCGCCGACGGTGTTGGCCGAGGCCGGGGATTCGATGCGAACCCCCTCGGCCGCGTTGCTCAGGGCCGCATTACCGCCGGACGTCAGGCCAATGAAGTTGCCGGCGAGGATGTTGCCCGAGGCCGTCGGGCCCGCGAGCCGGACGCCGACCCCCTCATTGGCGGAGATGACGTTGCGCCGGTTCTCGTCCTGCGCTCCGATGCGGTTGGAGGGGGCGTTGTCGAGGAAGACGCCGTCGCCCCGGTTGCCGGGGTCGCCGGTGCCGAAGATGTAGCCCCCTCCCGGGGCGGCACCGATGAAGTTCCCCTCGATCCGATTGCGAGTCGCCCCCTCGCCGACGAGCCGGATGCCGTCTCCCTGGTTCGCGGAGATCACGTTGCCCGAACCCGACACCGGCCCGCCGATGGCGTGGCTGGAGGAGAGCTGGCCGGGGGCCGATTCGATGAGCACGCCCTCCTGACCGTTGCCCGCCTGGACGTAGAGGCCGTTGGTCGATGGGCCGATCACGCCGATCTGGTTGCCGAACAGCTGGTTCCCCTCGGAACCCGGGGTGAGCCAGACGCCCCGGCCGCTGGCCAGGGTGACGGTGTTGTTCTCCTGCGGATTGAAACCGCCGAAGGTCGTGTTCGTGCCGTAGAGGACGACGGCGTCTCCACTGATGCCGACCCCGGTGAAGGCAACATTCCCCGGCGCGGGCAGGGGATCGCCCGTGGTGAGGTCGACCGGGTAGAGGAAGTGGCCGCCAATGCTGTTGCCCTGGATCCGATTCCCAATGTTCTCGCGGCGGGGGACGAGCACGCCGGTGGCGAACCCGTCGATGATGAAGCCGCGAAGGTCGGAATGGGAGGAGTCGAGGACAAAGCCGACGGGCTGCGGGAAGGCGCCTCGGTCGATGCCGCTGCCGTCGATGATGACGCGGATCTGGGCGTTGTTGCCGTCCCGGGCGGGGACGGAATTCGGCACCGTCTGAAAGAGCGTGGGCTCGTCCGTGTCGTCGGGGTAGCGGAAGGCGACGGGGACGTCGGCCTGGGAGAAGCCGTCGATGGTGACCTGGTCGGTGATGGTGGGCAGCGGGCTCTGGAGCAGGATCCGCCAGGTCTGGGTGCGGGGATCGAAGCCGGGGGCGGGCACGTCGAGGGAGGGAGAGGTCGACGTGGGTAGGTTGAACTCGATGAAGTCGGGCCCGGGGTTGGCGTTGGCCTCGAGGATCGCCTGACGGAGCGTCCCGGGCCCGGCGTCGGCGGTCCGGGTGACGAGGAAGTTCGCGAGCAATTGCCGGGGCTCGACGCGTTCCACCCCGGGTCGGAATGAGCGTCGGCGCACCGTCCCGCCGCCGGCCTGGCCGATCATGTCGCCTCTCCGTCCGTCTCGACTTCCCGCCGACGGGAGTTTGCCGCCGGCCTGGATACCGGACTCCGACCGAGCAAGCTTAACCCGGCAATCGCCGAGGGGCGCGGCGGGAGAGGCGGTCCCCGATCGGCCCGGCCGATTCGTCCGGCCGATCCGTCATCTTCGCTCGGAGTTCAACGACGCGAGCAACCGAAGGAACCCGACCCGATTCGAGACGGCCGCCGGGTGAGCACGATTGAGCGGGATCGGCCCCGGCGACTCGGCGGGGAAGGTTACTGGAGCATGCCTCGGCCGAGCAGGGGCCAGACCGCCTCGACCCGGCCCCCTCGGCAGGCGAGGATGCGGTCGTGCAGCACGAAGGTGAAATCGCTGTAGCCGGGGACGACTCGGACGCGGTCGCCGATGGAGAGCCGGTCGTCGGCGCCGAGTTCAACCTTGACGTGCTCGGCGGAGAGGCCGATGACCGTGCTCGAGGGATAGTCGAGCAGGACGGGAGGCGTCTGGTAGTCGCTGATCGACTTGCGGCCGATATCGAGGATCGCCAGGCTGGGAGTCGGCCGGCCGACGACGGTGGCGAGCACGCTGATGGCCGGGCGGTGGCCGACGACCCGGCAGACCTCGGTGTAATACCGGCAGGCGAAGACGCCGCCGCCGGCCTGAAGCTCGGTCAGGCCGGGAATGTCGGCGGTGTACTGATACGACCCGGTCCCACCGGCCGAGACAATCCGGCAGGGGAGGCCCGCCTCCTCGACCGCCTCCTTCGCCTCGACGAGCCGGCCGATGGCCTCGCCGATGGCGAGTCGCTTCGTGTGCTGGTCGGGGATGAAGAGGGTGTGCCCCTCGTATCCCATCAGGCCGTCGAAACGGAGACCGGGAGTGTCGGCGACGCGACGGGAGAGGGAGACCGCGTCGTCGACCGATCGGACGCCGTTGCGCCCCATGCCGAGATCCACATCGACGAGCACGCCGACCTCGACCCCGGCCTCCCGAGCGGCGGCGGCCATGGGGGCAAGGTGATCGGGATGGTCGACGGTCGCCTTGACCTCGGCCTGGCGCTGGAGGGCGGCCAGGCGGGCGACCTTGGACGGGCCGACGACCAGGTGGGCGACCAGGATGTCCCGGATGCCGGCCCCGGCCATGACCTCGGCCTCGGAAACCTTGGCGACCGTGACTCCGATGGCGCCGGCTCGAGCCAGGGCATGGGCGATCGCCGGGCTCTTGAACGCCTTGGCGTGCGGCCGCCAGGAAACCGACCGGGAGCGGAAGTGGTCGGCCATGGTGCGGACGTTGGCCTCGAAGGCGTCGAGGTCCAGCAGCAGCGCGGGGGTGTCGAGCTGATCGACCGCCAGCCCGATCGGGCTCAGGAGCATGGGGAAACCCTCGGCCTGGTCACGCTCGGACGCCCCGGCCGACGGCAGCCGGGCTGGCCCTCGGGGCGGCCGATCGCCCCGGGAGGCCCGATGATACCAGGAGGAGCCGGCGCCGGCCATCGTCGCGACGCGGCTCCGGGGCCGGACCGGCTCGGATCGCGGAGAGAGCAGGACGAGCCCTGGGATGACCGATCGCCAGCGACTCGAAGGCCCGGCACAAGACGGGGCGATCTGTGTCCCGATGGGCCGATTGGCGGCGGGGAGGCAACCTCTGAGGCCCGATCCATTCCCGCGGGCCGAGGGCCCAGCGTCGAGGGCCGGCTCCCCTGATCGAGCTATTCCATGCGGCGGCGGAACAGCCAGCTTGACGCCGAGAGGGTGACCGCGGCGATCAGAACGAGCGGGACGAGCTTGCGAGCCACCTCGGCGGCGGGCAGGCCCTTCAGGAAGAGGCCCTTGAGGATGATCATGAAGTGCCGAACCGGGTTCGCGAGGGTGACCGTCTGGAGCCAGTCGGGCATGTTCTCCACGGGGGAGGCGAACCCGGAGAGAAGCACGGCGGGAACCATGAACATGAAGGAATAGAGGATCGCCTGCTGCTGGGTCCTCGCGAGGCTGGAGACAAAGAGCCCGACGCCGATCAGGGCGGAGAGATAGACGATCATGCTCAGGTAAAGCAGGGGGATCGACCCCCGGAACGGCACGCCGAGGACAAAGACGCCCAGCAGGACCATGCCGGTCGCCTCGATCATGCCGATGAGCAGTGCCGGCAGGCTCTTGCCGATGAGAATCTCCGTGGGGGAAAGCGGGGAGACAAGGAGCTGGTCGAAGGTGCCCAGTTCGCGCTCCCGGGCGACCGAGAGGCCGGTGATCATCAGGCCCATGAGCGTGGTCAGGATGGCGACCAGGGCCGGGACGGTACTCCACTTCGGGTCGAGGTTCGGGTTGAACCAGATGCGGGGGACGACCACCCCCGGAGTAGGAGGCCCGCCCCGGGAGGAGGAAAGCTCGGCCTCATACCAGGAGATGATCTCGCCGGTGTAGCCGGAGACAAGCTGCGCGGCGTTCGACCGGCGGCCGTCAAGCAGGAGCTGGACCTCGGCCGGGCGGCCAGCGGCGACCTTGCGGGAGAAGTCGGGAGCGATCCGAACGACCATCAGCGCCCGCCGGGAGTCGATGGCCGGTGCCACCTCGGCGTCGGAGCGGAGGAAGTCGACCCGGGAGAAGTTCGGCGAACCGGTGATCCGGGCGACGAGGTCGCGGGCGTAGGTGCCGGAGTCCTCGTTCAGCACGGCGATCGGCACGTCCTTCACCTCCTGGGTGGCGGCGAAGGTGAAGACGAAGAACTGGATCATCGGCGGGACGACGAGGATGGCTCGGCTCTTCCTGTCTCGCCAGACGGCGAGAAGCTCCTTGACGATCAGGTGGCGGATGCGGCCGATCATGACAGGCTACTCCAGCCTCGTGGGCGTGGATCGGACAAGCATCGCGAACAGGACAGAAGCGAACGCACAGAGGATCAGGCCGTTGGGGACGAGCACCGAGGGCACGTCGCCGGCCAGGAAGATCGTCTGCAACGAGGAGACGAAATACCGAGGAGGCAGGATCCGGGTGAGCAGTTGGATCGGCGCCGGCATGCTGCCGATCTCGAAGATGAAGCCGGACAGCTCGAACGCCGGCAGGAAGCCCACGATCAGGGCGGCCTGGCAAGCGACGAACTGGTTCCTCGCCTTCGTCGAGATGAGCAGCCCCAGGGTGAGCATCGTGCCCAGGAAGGCGGAAGACACGGCGACCAGGGCCGCGATCGAGCCTCGGAACGGCACGCCGAACGCCCAGACCGCCGAGGCTGTGGAGACGGCCATCGCAAGCATGCCGAGGGCGAAGTAGGGGATGATCTTCCCCAGCAGGATCTCCCCCCGGGAGGCCGGGGTGGCCAGCAGGGCCTCCATCGTGCCTCGCTCCCACTCTCGGGCGACGACCAGGGCGGTGAGCAGGGTGCCGATGAGGGTCAGGTTGATCGCCACGGCGCCGGGGAGGAGGGAATCTCGGCTGTCGAGGCTGGGGTTGAACCAGGATCGGGGCTCGATCGTGATGCGAGGTCCGGCGACGGGACGGGAGACCAGGGCGGACCTCGAGGCGGTCTCCTGGAGGAGCCAGTTCTGCCAGACGCCGTTGATGTAGCCCTGGGCGAGGCCGGCGGTGTTCGGGTCGCTGCCGTCGACGAGGACCTGGATCGGCGCCCGGGCTCCCCGGGCGAGTCGGGCGGAGAAGTCGTCGGGGATGACGACGATGCCGGAGAGCCGGCCGGCGACGAGTTCATCCTCCACCTCGGCGCGGTGGCGGGCGACTCGAACCCGGAAGAACCGGGAATCGCGGTAGGAGTCGAGCAGGCTGGCCGCCTCGGGGGTCATCCGTTCGACGACGACGGCGATCCGCACCTCCTTCAGGTCGAGCGAGACGCCGAAGCCGAAGATCAGCAACAGCAGCAGCGGCAAGACCCCGGCGATGAGAAAGGCGCTCGGGTCCCGGAGAATCTGGAGCGACTCCTTGCGAACCAGGGCCCAGAGGCGCCGAGCCCGAGTCGCCTGGCGGGGGGTCATGCGGCCTGCTCCCGGGCGTCGGCCGCCTCAACGAGCCCGATGAACGCATCCTCAAGCGTGGGCTCGGGCAGGGAATCGGAGCGGGCGGCGTCCTTCAGGTCGTCGGGGGAGCCGTTGGCAATGACGCGGCCCTTGTCGACCAAAGCGATGCGATCGCAATACTCGGCTTCATCAAGGAAGTGCGTGGTGACCAGGACCGTGACGCCGCGCTCGACCATGGCGTTGATGTGCGACCAGAACTCGCGTCGGGTGAGCGGGTCGACCCCGCTCGTGGGCTCGTCGAGGAACAGGACCGGAGGGTCGTGCAACACGGCGCAGGCCAGGGCAAGCCGCTGCTTGAAGCCCAGCGGGAGCCGGCCGGCGTCGACCTTCAGGAAGGGCTCCAGCTCGAAGGCGCCGACCAGGCGATCGATCGCCTCTCGGCGGCGGCGGCCGGAGAGGCCGTAGACGCCGGAGAAGAACTCGAGGTTCTGGCGAGCGCTCAGGTCGCCGTACAGGGAGAACTTCTGGGCCATGTAGCCGAGCCGGGCTCGGGCCTGGCCTCCGGAGCGGTAGAGGTCGGCCCCGGCGACCCGGGCGGTCCCCTCGGTCGGTACGAGCAGGCCGCAGAGCATTTTGAAGGTGGTCGACTTGCCGGCGCCGTTGGGGCCGAGCAGACCGAAGATTTCACCTCGGCCGATGCGGAAGGTGATGTCCCGGGCGGCGGTGAAGGAGCCGAACCGCTTGGTCAGGCCGACGGCCTCGACGACCGCGTCGGCACCGGGAATCGCCGGGCGGTTGCCACCGGAGAGGGGAGACTCCCCCTTCGGTCCGCCACCGAGGAGGTCGACGAAGGCGTCCTCGAAGCGGGGGGAAGTGGGGATGACCTCGGCGTCGGGAGCGCCGAGATCCGGAGGGGATGGGGGCCGGGCGCCGTCCCGGACGACCAGCCGAACCGCCCGTCCCTGGATGACACCATCGACCACCTCGGGGAGGCGGAGAGCGGCGGCGAGAACACGTCGCTTGCGATCGGCGCCCCGGACGAGGACGGTGCGGCCGATGGCCCGGGCGGTCAGCTCCTCCGGGGGGCCATCGTAGAGGAGGCGGCCACGGTCCAGGGTGAGGACCGAGGTGCAGCGCTCGGCCTCGTCGAGGTAGGCGGTGCTCCAGACCACAGCGATGCCGCGATCGACCAGCTGGTAGACGAGCCGCCACAGCTCTCGACGAGAGATCGGATCGACGCCGACGCTCGGCTCGTCCAGCAGCAGAAGCCTTGGGGTTCGTATCAGAGCGCAGGCAAGCCCGAGCTTCTGCTTCATGCCTCCGGAGAGCTTGCCGGCCAGCCGGGAGGTGAAGGGACCGAGGCCGGTGAAGTCGAGCAGGCGTTGGGTGGTCGCGGTTCGCTCGTCGCCAACAACGCCCCGGAGGTCGGCGTAGAGAGCGAGGTTCTCGGCGACGGTGAGATCCTCGTAGAGCCCGAAGCGCTGGGGCATGTAGCTCACGGCGGCTCGGATCTCGGGCAGGTCGGAGGCGGTGTCGAAGCCGCAGGAACGGACCGAGCCCTCCGAGGGGAGGAGCAGGCCGGCGATCAGGCGCATCAGGGTGGTCTTGCCGGCCCCGTCGGGGCCGACGAGGCCGGTGACCCGGCCGGGGAGGACGTCGAAGTCCAGCCCATCGAGAGCGAGGGTGCCGTCGGGGAACCGCTTGGATAGCCCCCGGGCGACGACGAGCGGCCCGGCGTTCATCACGTCTCCTCGCCTTCCGGGAGGGGGATCGTGACGGTCACGGGCATCCCCTGGCGGAGCCCGCCGTCGGGGTCGTCGACGACGATGCGGACGCGGTAGACGAGCCGGGTGCGCAGCTCGGGGGTCTCGACCGCCTTGGGGGTGAACTCGGCGGTCGGGGAGATGAAGCCGACCCGGCCGGTGTAAGGGGCGTCCGGGGCGGTGTCGGTGCGGACCTCGACGGCCATGCCGGGGCGGACGAGGCCAAGGTCGGGCTCGGCGACGTAGGTCCGGACCCAGACCGGGCGGGAGAGGGTGACGGTGAAAACGGTCTCTCCCGGCTGCACGATCGCCCCGACCTCCCGGGCCCGGGTGAGGACGACGCCGGAGCCGGGGGCGAGCAGCTCGGCGTCGGCCAGTCGGCGACGGGCGCGGACGACCTCGGCCTCGGCGGCCTCGAGCTCGGCTCGGGCGGCCTCGATGTCCTCGATCCGAGGGCCGATCTCAGCCAGGAGCAGGGCCTGGCGGGCGGATTCGAGCTGGGCGTCGGCGACCCGGGCGGCGGCTCGGTCGCGGTCGTAGTCCTGGCGAGAGCTCATGCTCCGCTCCATCAGGCTGGCGGTGCGGCGGACCTCGGCCTTGGCGAGCTCGGCCTCGGCGAGGCGCTGGTCGACCAGGGCTCGGGCCTGCGCGATCTCCTCGGGGCGGGAGCCATGCTCCAGCCGCTCCAGCGCGGCCGCCTGGGCGTCCCGGCGGGCGACGGCGAGCCGCAGCTCGTCCTCGAAGTAGCGGCGGTCGAGCGTCGCGAGCACGTCTCCGGCCGAGACGGCGTCCCCCTCGTCGACGGCGAGTGAGGCAATCCGGCCCTCAACCTTGAAGCCGAGGTCCACCTGTCGGATGTCGACGTTGCCGAACAGGACCAAGGCCCCCGGCGTCCCCGACTCGTGCCAGGGGAGCCGGGATCGCAGGTCGTCCACGTCGATCAGCCCCGCGAACCAGGCCGAACCGCCGCCGAGGGCCGCGAGGGCGATGACAGCCAGGATCACCCGGCGCGGCGGGCCTCGTCGCCGGGACGGGGAAGGGGTCGGCGAGGGGCAAGGAGCCTCTCGGGAGGGAGCGGCATCGGGCCGGTCGACTCGGGGAGGGTCGAGCATGGCGACGCCCAGGGCCTGTTCGTGGCCATCGGAGCCGGGAGCGTTCATGAGGGCCTCGGTTCCCGATCGGGAGGCTGGGGCTCCAGGGCGATCCCCCGGAAGAAGACGTCGAGATGAGTCCGGATCAGGGCCTTGCCGTCAAAGGGGCGGTCGTCGAACGGCCCCAGCGAGCGCTGCCAGAGGACGGCCAGCAGCATGGGAGACAGCAGCACGTAGGCGGCTTGCTCGGGATCGATCGGCCGGAACTGGCCGCGCTCGATCCCCTGGCGGATGGCTCCGGCGAGGAACCCCCGGCCCCGGGAAACGACCTCGGCGAGGTAGAACCGGGCGATCTCGGGGAAGTTGCCGGCCTCGGCCACAATCAGCTTCGGGATGACCGACAACGGCGAGTCGAGCATCCGATCGGCGAAGAACCCGAACAGTCGTCGGATGCGCTCCGCCGGATCGTCCGGCACCGCCGAGAGTTCCCCAAGCACCCCTTCCAGGTGCGGGAGCAGCGACTCGCGGACGACCGCCTTGAAGAGCTCCTCCTTGTTGGGGAAGTAGAGGTAGAGCGTCCCCTTGGTCACTCCCGCCCGGGCCGCCACCGTGTCCAGCGTCGTGCCGGCAAAGCCCCGCTCGGCGAAGCACTCCAGCGCCGCCGCCACAATCTCCGCCGGCCTGGCTTCCTTGCGGCGCGACCAGCGACGCTCTACCCCGGTCGTCTCGGTCGTTCCCACGTCAACCTCCCAAGTAACTGACGGGTTAGTTATTAAATCGTAGCGTGGTCGAGCCGGCAATCAAGCCCGACGAGGCGGGCTCCGGGGAATCGGTGGGAGTGCGGGGCGGAGGGAGAGATTGCGGGCTATCTTAGGAGAGAAGGGGGAAGCGGTGATCGATCGGGAGGATCGGGACCCGGGTGATGGGCGTGCGGTTGTCCGGGACGAGCCGCCCCGGATAAGCTGGGCAAATTCGCGAGGGCTCTTGGCCGGGGATGGGCGATGCGACAATGAAATGGTTCTGGGCTCGGATCGCGGTGGGGGTGGGGCTCCTGGCGGTGCTGGGGGGGCTGGTGTGGTGGGGTTGGTCGGCGGCCTCGGCTCGGGTCGGGGGGGGGCCGATCGTGGTCGGGATCTTGCATTCTCGGACCGGGCCGATGGCCGTCAGCGAGCGGGGGGTGATCGACGCCACCGTGCTGGCGCTGGAGGAGATTAACCAGGGCGGCGGCATCCTCGGGCGCGAGGTGCGCTGGGTGATCGCCGACGGGGCGTCCGACGAGACGACCTTCGCGAGGGAGGCGGCCCGGCTGATCGACGACGAGGGGGTGAGCGTGCTGTTCGGCTGCTGGACTTCGGCCAGCCGCAAGGCGGTCCGGCCGGTGGTGGAGCAGCGGGACCATCTGCTGATCTATCCGGTGCAGTATGAGGGGTGCGAGGAGTCTCCGAATATCGTCTACCTGGGGGCGGCGCCGAACCAGCAGATCATCCCGGCGGTGGCCTGGGCGATGGAGCATCTGGGCCGTTCGTTCTATCTGGTGGGCTCGGATTACATCTTCCCCCGAGTGGCGAACACGATCATCCGCGACCAGGTGGAAGCGCTGGGGGGGGAGATCGCGGGGGAGGCGTACCTGCCGCTGGGGGAGTCGGACGTGTCGGAGGTGGTGGCCCGGATCGTCGCGGCGAAGCCGGCGGCGATCCTGAACACGATCAACGGCGAAACGAACGCCCCATTCTTCGAGGCCCTGTCCCAGGCGGCCGGCCCGGGGGATCCGATCCCGACGATCTCCTTCAGCGTCGGCGAGCCGGAGCTGCGGCAACTGGGCCTTCCGAAGTCGATGGCGGGGCATTACGCCGCCTGGAACTACTTCGAGAGCCTGGACCGGCCAAGCAACCGCGCCTTCCTCTCGGCCTTCCGAGCGAGGTACGGCCCGGATCGCAGCCTGGGAGACCCGATGGAGGCCGCCTATTGCGGCGTGGCGCTCTGGGCCCGCGCCGTGGCCGAGGCGGGCAACGAGCATCCCCGGGAGGTGCGCCGGGAAATGCAGCGGCAGAGCCTGGACGCTCCGGAGGGGATCGTCTCGATCGACCCAGAGACGCAGCACGCATGGAAGGTGGTCCGGATCGGCCGGGCGAGGCCGGACGGACAGTTCGACGTGGTCTGGACCTCCGGCCGGCCGATCCGGCCGATCCCCTTCCCGCTCTTCCGCTCCCAGGCGGAGTGGGAGCGGTTGGTCGACGACCTGGGTCGGTCATGGGGCGGGCGCTGGTCGAACCCGGGCCGATCGATCGAGTTCGTCCGGGCCGAGGCCGATCGCGAGGGGGCCGACGCGGGTCTGGCGACGCCTTCCGCCGAGGGGGCCGAGGCCGACCAACTTTGATTCGACACCGGGACCGACGACGATGGCCAGCCGAGGCTTCTCCCTGCTGCCCCGAACGATCGCCTGGCGGCTCACCGCCTGGTTCCTGCTGATCGCGCTGGTCCCTTGCGGCGCCTTGACCGCGGTGCTCTCGGGCATCTCGTCGCGGTCGCTGGAGAGCACCGCCCGGCAAAACCTCCGGGTGATTCAGGCGAGCCGGAGTGCCGAGCTGGAGGACTTCGCCCGGGACCGGCTCCGGCTGACGACGGCGCTGGCCCATGCGCCGGTCTTCGTCCAGGCGGCCCAGGCGCTGGGCCAGGCCGCGGCGAGGGCGGGAGCCGACTCCGAGGAGTTCCGGGCCGAGGCCGCCGCCGCGAGCGAGGCGATGGAGTTCCGGACCGAGACGCTGGGGTTCCCGGGCCTGCTGCTGTTCGCTCCGACGGGCGAGACGCTGCTTCGGCTGGGCGGAGCGGTCGACCCGGGGGCCTCGATCGTCTCGGGGCCGCTCGCCGATTCGCCGCTGGCGGCGCTGTTCGAGAACTGCCGGACGCTGCTGATGAGCGACCTGTCGCGATTCGGGAGATATGAGGGGTCGCCGCAGCTTCTGGCCTTCGTGGGCACTCCGATCCTCGATCGGGACAACGCCCTGGTGGGCGTGCTGGCGCTGCAGCTTGACAACCGGGAGGTCTTCCGGACCCTGAGCAATTCCACGGGGCTCGGCCAAACAGGGGAGGTGATTGTCGGCGGGCTCGACGAAGGGGAGGGCGGGAGCGGGGCGATCACGATCGTGTCTCCGCTCCGGCATGCCAGGCGGCAGGACGCCGATTCGGCGACGGTGATCCTGCCCTCGGGGCAGGAAGCCACGGTGAGCAAGCGGGTTGAACTGGGCTCGGACGTCGCCCGGCCGCTGCAGGAGGCGGTGATGGCGCGTCGGGGCTACGGCGAGACCATCGACTACCGGGGAGAGCCGGTGCTGGCCTCCTGGGGCTACCTGCCCTCGTACCAGTGGGGCCTGGTCGTCAAGCAGGACGTGGACGAGGCGTTCGCCCTGATCGGCCAGCAGCGGACCGCGATGGCGCTGATGCTCAGCCTGACGGTGGTGGGCGTGGTGCTGGCGGCGCTGCTGGTGGCCCGGAGCATCGCCCGCCCGATCCGAGTGGCCGCCGAGGTCGCGCAGCGGATCGCCGACGGGGATCTCACCGGCCGGGTCGAGCTGGAGGCCGACGGCGAAACCGGCCAGTTGCTCGGCTCGTTCCGGACGATGACGGAATACCTCCGCCGGCTGATCGGACAGATCAAGAGCTCCAGCGTGCAGCTCACGGGCACCGCCACGGCGATCACCGCCGCCAGCCGGCAGCAGGAGCGCACGGTGCAAGACTACGGCGCCTCCACCAACGAGGCCGCCGCCGCGGTCAAGCAGATCTCGGCCACCAGCCAGGAGCTGCTGGGGACGATGAACAACGTCAACCAGGTCGCCTCGGAAACCGCCCGCATGGCCGGGGAGGGGCGCGAGGCGCTGATCGACATGGAACGCTCGATGCGGACCCTGGCCGAGTCGACCGGCTCGATCAGCTCCCGACTCTCCGTTATCAGCGAGCGGGCCAACGCGATCAACCTGGTGGTGACAACCATCACCAAGGTGGCCGACCAGACCAACCTGCTGTCGATCAACGCGGCCATCGAGGCCGAGAAGGCCGGCGAGTACGGCCGAGGCTTCCTCGTCGTCGCCCGAGAGATCCGTCGCCTGGCCGACCAGACGGCCGTGGCCACGCTGGATATCGACCGCATGGTCAAGGAGATGCACCAGTCCGTCTCCTCCGGCGTGATGGAGATGGACAAGTTCCATGAGCAGGTCCGCCAGGGGGTCGAGGAGGTCAACCACCTGGCCGAGCGGCTGGGCCAGATCATCGACGCCGTCGGCGACCTGACCCCCAGGTTCGAGCAGGTGACCGAGGGGATGCGCGCCCAGGCCCTGGGCGCCGACCAGATCCGCGAGGCGATGGTCCATCTGAGCGAGGGCGCCAGCCGATCGGCCGCCTCGATCCGGGAGTTCAACGACGCGACCGAGCGGCTGCGCGAGGCCGTCTCGTCGCTTCGGCAAGACATCTCCTTCTTCCGGATCGAGGAGGATGGGGAGCCGGCGGCCGACCGGCGGCAGGACAACGGCATCGGCGGCCCCCCCCTCGTGATTTCCGGAGAGTCCGTCGTCCCGCCCGATCGAGGAAGAATGCCATGCTCATCCTGAGGTTCGAGGCGGGCGGCGACCGCTACGGGGTGCCCGCGGCCGACGTGGAGCAGGTGGTGCCGAGAGTCCCGCTGCGCGGCTTGCCGCATGCGGCGGAGCACCTGGCGGGGCTGCTCGACTACCGAGGGGAGGCGATCCCCGTGGTCGACCTGGCGGTTCTCCTGGGGGGCCCGCCGACGCCGGATCGGCTGAGCACCCGGATCGCGATCCTCTCGGCCCGCGAGCCGGGCCCCGGGTTGCCGGCCCGGGTCGGGCTGATCGCCGAGCAGGTGCGCGACCTGACGAGGGCCGACGCGGGGGGAACGGTCATCGACGAGCTGCCGTTGCAGCGGGTGGGCTACCTCGGCCCGTTCGTCCGGATCGACGGTCGGCTGGTGCAGCTGATCCGCCCCGACCGCCTGCTCGCCGAGGCGGTCGCAACCGAGTCGGCCTCGGTGCCGGGGGCATCCCCATGAACCCGGCCTCCCCGCAGGCGATCGACGCCGCCATCAGGGCGCTGAGCGCGGAGATCGGCCTCGACCCGTCGGCGATTGGCCCGGGGTCAATCCGACAGGCAGTTGCCGACCGCATGGCCGAGGCGGGGATCGGTGACGGCTCGGAGTACGCGGAACTCGTCGGGCGATCGCCCGACGAGCGGGAGGCGCTGGTCGAGCTCGTGGTGGTGCCCGAGAGCTGGTTCTTCCGGGACCGCCTGCCCTTCGTGTTCCTCTCGGAAGCGGTCGCCGGCCCGTTCCGATCTCGGACGGGGGTCGAGCCGCTGCGGATCCTCAGCCTGCCCTGCGCCGGCGGGG
Organism: Tautonia sociabilis; assembly: GCF_003977685.1. GTDB lineage: Bacteria > Planctomycetota > Planctomycetia > Isosphaerales > Isosphaeraceae > Tautonia > Tautonia sociabilis. The sequence goes on from NZ_RYZH01000020.1 coordinate 21,925, forward strand.
AGGAACCGTACTCGATCGCCATCACGCTGTGTGACGCGGGAGTGCCGGCCGATCGGTTCCAGATTGACGCGGTCGACGTCAGCGCCCGGCAGCTCGAGCGGGCCCGGCGAGGAGTCTACCGCCCGGTGTCGTTCCGGGGAGGGGATCACTCGTTCCTCCGCCGCCACTTCGAGCCGGATGGAGACGGCTTCGCCATCGTCCCTCCTCTCCGAGAGTCGATCCGATGGGAACGCGGGAACATCCTCGATCCGGCGATTGCCGACCGGCCGCCCTACGACGTCGTCTTCTGCCGGAACCTGCTGATCTACCTGACCCCCGAGGCGAAGCGGGCGGCGATGGGGGCGATCGGCCGGCTCGTGGCCCCGGGGGGATGGCTCGTGGTGGGGCACGCGGAGCCGCTCCTGGTGGACCCGTCCCGGTTCGAGCCGGCCGGGAGGCCGGGAGCGTTCGCCTTCCGGAGACGACTCGAGGGGGCTCTGGTCTCGGCGATTCGTCCGATCCCGGCGGCCGGGCGGCGACTCGACTCGAAGCCGATCGGCGGGAATCCGCCGCGATCCCCGGCGTCCCCGGGCGACTCGGCCCCGGGGCTGGGCCCCTCTTCCTCGCCTGTCCGGCCAGTGCCGGAGGGAATCGAGCCGGAATCGGAGTCGGAGATCACCACGCTGGCCAACCGTCGCGAGTGGGGGCCGGCGCTGGAGCGGGCGGGGAGGCTGGTCCGGCAGCGGCCCAACGACGCGGCGGCCCACGTGCTCCTGGGGTCGATCGCCCAGGCGATCGGGCGGCTCGACGAGGCCGAGGCGTCGTTCCGCCGGGCCGGGTTCCTCGACCCGAGGTGCGTCGAGGCGTTGCTCGCCCTGGCGGCGCTGGCTGAGTTGCGCGGCGACCGCACCGCCGCCGAGAACTACCGACGGCGGGCGGCCCGGTTCCGAGCTGGGGAGGAGATCGCATGAGCGCCCGAGATCCGCATCCCCCGGCCGACTCCGGCGATGACGGCCGGCTTGCCGAGCAGGCCCGCCTCCTCTTCGATCGGCCCGCGCCCGAGGGGTATCTCGACGATTGGGTCGAGGTGCTCTCCCGACCGGATCGCGAGGCCGGAGGCGAGTCCCGCCCGCTGCTGATCTTCCGGGTCGGCCCGGAGTGGCTGGCGCTGTCGACCTCGTCGCTGGTGGTGGTGGCCGAGCCGAGGCCGGTGCACCGTGTCCCGCACCGGAGCGGGGGGCTGTTGCGGGGGATCGTCGACATCCGGGGGCGCTTGATCCCCTGTGTCGAACTCGGGAGCTTGCTCTCGATCGATCCGAGCGCGGGGCCCGGGGACGGGGAGGGGAGGGCTCGGATTGTGGTGGTCGAGTCGGTACGCGGGGCCGGCTGGATCGCCTTCGAGGCGGACGAGGTGGCGGGGGTCCACCTGATCGACGACGACCTGATGCGGGGCATCCCCGCCACGCTGGAGCGAACCGGGCCGCACTGCCGGGCGACCTTCCGGTGGAGGGACCGGACGGTCGGGGTTCTGGACGACCGCCGCGTCCTCCTCGAACTGGAGCGGCTCGATCAATGAGCGACGACGACCTCGGCGATTTCTCGCTGATGGAGCTGTACCGGCAGGAGGCCGAGGGGTACGTCGGCGTGCTGTCCGAGGGGCTGCTGGCGCTGGAGCGGGGAGCGTCGAGCGGGACGGTCGAGCCGCTGATGCGGGCGGCGCACTCGATCAAGGGGGCGGCCCGAATCGTCGGGCTCGGCGCCGCCGAGCGGGTGGCGCACGCGCTGGAAGACGCGCTCGTCGCCGCCGGCCGCGGGGAAGTCACGCTGGGCAAGCGAGCGGTCGACACGATGCTCGCCGGCGTCGACCTGCTCTCGGAGTCCGCCCAGATCGCCGAGGCCGACGTCGAGGAGTGGAACCGAGGGAGCTCGGATCGGGTCGAGGCGTTGGTCGGCGCGATCCGGGCCATCCTGGACGGTCCTCCCACCGGATCGGAAACCGGGACGGACTCCGAGCCGGAGTCGGCGGATCCATCCTCGGCCGAGCCGGGGACGGTTTCCCCGGAGCTGGGGGAAGGGGCAGGGGCGTCACCCTCCGAACCGGCTGCCGAGCCCGAGTCTCCTCCTCCGGCCCCGGTGAAGCCGACGGAGGAGCCGGCCCGGGAGGCGGCGCCGGCGCCGTCGGCCTCGGCGGGGGGCGTCGTGAGGGTGGCCGCGGAGAGCCTGTCTCGGCTGCTGGGGCTGGCGGGGGAGTCGCTGGTGGAGGTCCGGCAGCTTCGGCCGCTGGTCGATGCGTTGCTGGAGGTGCGAGCGCAGCAGGTGAGGCTCGGCGAGGAGATCCGCGCAATCGAGCGTCGAGAGGCCGAGACGGCTGACGGCCGGACCGCCGAGTCGGCCGAGGCGCTGACCCGGCGGGAGGCGATCGCCCATGCGCGGGACGGGGCCGATCGGTGCCTGGCGGGGCTGGATCGAGCGGTCGAGGCGCTGGAGGCGTTCGCCAGGAGAAACGAGGAGCTGGCCGAGCGCCTGCATTTCGAGGTCATCGGCAGCCGGATGCGACCGCTGTCCGAGGGGGTGCGGGGCTTTCCTCGGCTGGTGCGCGACGTGGCCCATCAGCTCGGCAAGCGGGTGCGGTTCGAGGTGGTGGGGGAGCGCACCGGGGTGGACCGCGACATCCTCGACCGCCTCGAGGCGCCGCTCAATCACCTGATCCGCAACGCGCTGGATCACGCGATCGAACCTCCCGAGGAGCGGCTCGCCGCCGGCAAGCCCGCCGAGGGGACGATCCGGCTGGAGGCCCGGCACCACGCGGGGATGCTCCAGTTGACCGTCTCGGACGACGGCCGGGGAATCGACCCGGAACGTCTGCGTGCCAAGGTGGTCGAGCGCGGCCTGGCGGCGCCGGCGATGGCCGAGCGGCTGTCCGACGGGGAGCTGTTCGAGTTCCTCTTCCTCCCCGGCTTCTCGACCAAGGGGGAGGTGACCGAGCTGTCGGGCCGCGGGGTCGGGCTCGACGTGGTGCAGAGCACCGTGCAATCGGTCGGGGGGCAGATGCAAACGACCTCGACCCTGGGGGCGGGGACGCAGTTCCACATTCGATTGCCGATCACGCTTTCGGTCGTGCGGGCGCTGCTGGTGAGAATCGACGGAGAGCCGTACGCATTCCCGCTCAGCCGGCTCGACCGCGTGGCGGTGGTCGGCCCCGAGTCGTTCGAGGAGCTGGAGGGCCGGCCGTTCCTTCGGCTGGACGACGATCAGCCCATTGGCGTGCTGCCGGCGGCGGAGGCGCTCGGACTGGGGAACGCCGGGGGGGGGCCGCTGTGTCGCGATCGGCTGCCGGTGCTGGTGATCGCCGACCGGGGGCAGCGATTCGGGCTGATCGTTGATGAGCTGATGGGGGAGCGCGACCTGGACGTCAGGCCGCTCGATCCGAGGCTGGGAAAGGTGCCGGACCTGAGCGGGGCGTCGGTGCTCGACGACAGCTGGCCGGTGCTGATTGTCGACGTGGAGGACCTGGTCCGATCGGTCGACGCGAGGCTGCACGGGTTCCGGTTCCGGCTCGGCGCCTCGGGGAAGACGGCCGGGGAGGCCCCGGCGGCCAAGGCCAAGCGGGTGCTGGTGGTCGACGATTCGATCACCGTGCGCGAGCTGGAGCGACAACTGCTGGCCAACCGGGGATATGACGTCGACACGGCCGTCGACGGGCTGGACGGCTGGAACGCGCTGCGGCAGGGCCGCTATGATCTGGTCGTCACCGACGTGGACATGCCCCGCCTCGACGGCATCGGCCTGGTTCGCCGCATCCGGGAGGACGACCGGCTGCGGGGCCTGCCGGTGGTCATCGTCTCGTACAAGGACCGGCCCGAGGACCGGATGCGGGGCCTGGAAGCGGGGGCTGACGGGTACCTGACGAAGAGCAGCTTTCACGACGATCTGTTCATTTCCACTGTTGTCGACCTAATCGGCGAGGCGGGCCGCCCGTGAGGATCGCGATCATCAACGACTCGGCGATCGCCACCGAGGCGCTACGGCGTGTCGTGCGGTCGGACCCGGCGCTGAGCCTGGCCTGGACCGCCGCCGACGGCGAGCAGGGCGCCGCGAAGGCCCAGGCCGACCCCCCCGACCTGATCCTGATGGACCTGATCATGCCCCGGGTCGACGGAGTGGAGGCGACCCGCAGGATCATGGCGGACCGGCCGTGCCCGATCCTCGTCGTGACCGCCACCGTGACCGGGCACATCGACAAGGTGTACGAGGCGATGGCCTTCGGCGCGCTCGACGCGGTGAACACGCCCACTCTGGGCGCCGGCGGCGTTACGGAGGGGGGCGAGGAGTTGCTGCGGAAGATCCGGCAGGTCGCCGCGCTCTCGGGAGCGATCGTCGAGGGACCGGCGACCGCCGCGGGGCCAACTCCCTATTCGAGCACCTCGGGCGAGTTCCCGGCGCATCCGAGGCCGCAACCCCTCGTGGTGATCGGCGCCTCGACGGGGGGCCCGAAGGCGCTGGCCGAGCTGCTCTCGGCACTGCCAGAGGGCTGGCCGGCGGCGGTCGTGGTCGCCCAGCACATCGACCGCGACTTCGCCCCCGGGCTGGCTCGGTGGCTGGGAGAGCACTCAAGCGTGCCGGTGCGCACGAGCGAGCCGAGGATGGTGCCCGAGCCGGGGACCGTCACGCTCTCGTGCACAAACGACCACATGGTGCTCCGAAGGGGAGGGCACCTTGACCATGTGCGCGAGCCCGTGGCGGCCCCCTACCGGCCGAGCGTCGACGTGTTCTTCGAAAGCGTCGCCCAGAACTGGATGCGGCCGGACGCGGCGGTGATCCTCACCGGCATGGGGAGCGATGGTGCGAGCGGCCTGCTCACGCTACGGCGCTCGGGCTGGCTGACGATCGCGCAGGACCGGGAGAGTTGCGCCGTCTTCGGCATGCCCCGAGCGGCCGCGGAACTGGGGGCGGCCGACGCGGTGCTGCCGCCCGATCAGATCGCGGAGGCGCTGGTCCGATGGGCGGCTCGCCGGGGCTGATCCGAGCCCAAGCCCGATTCAGGCCAGGATCTCCTCGACCACTCGGGCCTCGTAGAGGGTGCTGATGAGCCCCTCGTCCAGGCCGTGGACCGGGTAGGTCAGGCGGGAATGGTCGAGCCCGAGCAGGTGGAGCAAGGTGGCGTGCAGGTCGGGGACGGTGACCTGGCCTTCGACGGCCTTGTAACCGAACTCGTCGGTCGCGCCGTGGATGTGCCCTGGTTTCAACCCGCCGCCGGCCATCCAGATGGTGAAGCCGAGCGGGTTGTGGTCGCGGCCGTCGGCGTTCTCGGAGATCGGCAGGCGGCCGAATTCTCCTCCCCAGAGGACGACGGCGTCCTCGAGCAGGCCGCGGCGGTGAAGGTCGAGCAGCAGGCCGGCGGTGGGGCGATCGACCCGGGCGCACTCCTTGCGGAGGCCGGCGTTGATCTGGCCGTGGTGGTCCCAGACGGCCCCTTCCATGAAGATCTGAACGAACCGGACGCCGCGCTCGACCAGCCGCCGGGCCATCAGGCAGCGCCGGCCGTAGGAGGCGGTGACCTCGTCGTCGAGGCCGTAGAGGCGCCGGGTTTCCTCGGGCTCGGATTCGATGTCGAGCGCGGCGGTGGCCGAGAGCTGCATCCGGGCGGCCAGCTCGTAGCTGGCGAGCCGGGCGTCCAGCTCCGCCTCGCCGGGGCGGGCCAGGCGGTGCTCCTCGGCCATCTCGGCCAGCAGGCGAAGCCGGTTGCGGCCCGCGGCCTCGGGGCCGCCGAAGGCGGGGGAGAGGTTCGGTAGCGGGGCCCCCTCGGATCGGATGCGGGTTCCCTGGTAGATGGGGGGGAGCCAGCCGGCCGACCAGTTGCGGATGCCGTCGATGGGCATGCCCGCCGGGTCGTCCAGCGCGACGTAGGCCGGGAGGTCCTGGTTCTCGGTTCCCAGGCCGTAGACGAACCAGGAGCCCATGCTCGGGTGGCCGGGGGTGATCCGGCCGGTGTTGAACATCCAGATGGCCGGCTCGTGGTTCAGGTGCTCGGTCTTCATCGAGCGGACGACGGTGAGCAAATCGGCGCAGGTCGCCAGATGGGGCATCAACTCGCTAACCTCGATGCCCGACTCGCCGTGCCGGGAGAACCGGAAGGGACTTGGCATCAGGTTGCCGGCGTTGGAGGGGACGAGCGTGTCGACCACCCCCGGATACGGCTTCCCCTCATACCGGGCCACCAACGGCTTGGGGTCGAACAGGTCGATCGAGCTGGGGCCCCCCGGCATGAACAACTGGATGATCGACTTCGCCCGGGGGGGGTGGTGCGGGGGCCTGGGGGAGAGGCCGAGGGCGTCTCCGATCCCGTCGGCGCCTCGGGCCCGGCGAGGGGAGAACTCGTCGGCCAGCAGCGACGCCAGGGCCGAGGCGCCGATCCCCCGGCCCATCTGCCGGAACCAGTCGCGACGGCTGGGAACGTGGATCGAGTCGGGAGCGGGCATGGCGGTCGGTCCCTCGGAGGAGGTCTTCGGGAGGAGGGGACGGGGGATCAGTCGAGGTAATGAAACGCGGGAGCGTTGAGCAGGACGTGGCAGAAGTCGACCAGGGCGAGGCGGTCGGCCTCGGACTCGGTGCTGGCTTCGGACTCGGGGGGGGCGGAGCAGGGGGGGGCGTCGTCCCGATAGAGAAGGGCCTGCTCCTGGAGGAACTCGGCGGCTCGGGCCGACTCAGCCGGCCTCGGCGGCCGGCCGAGCACTCGGAGGTAGGCCCGCTCGATCCGGAGGGCCGGCTCGGGCCCGGCGTCGAGCGAAACGGCGTCGGCGAGGGCGGCGGCCTGGTCCCGGATCCATCCGCCGTTGAGCAGCAGCAGCGCCTGGGGGGCGACGATCGAGGTCCGCCGCTCCAGGCAATTCGGGGCCATCCTCGGCGCGTCGAAGAGTTCGAGGAGCGTTGCCGGCTGCGACCGGCGGTGCAGGACGTAAAGGCTGCGCCGGGCGTGCTCGAAGCCGGGAGCTTCTTGGACGACGCCGTCATCGTCGGCGACCACAGGCGAGGACGGCCCGAACATTCGAGGGTTCAGCGTCCCGGAGGCGGCCAGGGTGGCATCCCGGATCCACTCGGCCTGGAGCCGTCGCATCGGCATCCGCCAGAGGAGGACGTTGTCGGGATCGACGGCTCGGGCCTCGGTCCGGACGGCGGAGGATTGCCGATAGGCTCGGGACGTGACGAGCAGCCGGTGGAGACGCTTGAGCGACCAGCCGTCTCGGACGAACTCGACAGCCAGCCAGTCGAGCAGTTCCGGGTGGCTCGGCGGCGAGCCGGTGCGGCCGAAGTTGTCGACGGTCGCCACGATGCCCCGGCCGAAGAGCTGCTGCCAGACCCGGTTGACGAAGACCCGGGAGGTCAGCGGGTGCTCCGGCCGGGTCAGCCATCGGGCGAAGGCCAGCCGACGGCCGGTCGTCTCGGCGCCGGGCCAGGGTTCCTGGACCTCGAAGTCACCGGCCGCGGCCTTCAGGACCGAGGGAACGTCGGGGGGGGCCTCTCCCCCCCGTCGGTACGCGTCTCCCCGGATTTGGAGATAGAACGGCGGGGCCTCCGCCCCGGCGTCAATCAGGGCCCGGGCGGTGGGCAGAACGATCTTCTCGGCCTCCAGGGCCTCGATCTCGGCCTGGAGGCGCTCCGAATCCTCCTTGTAGTCCGGGAAGGCCTCGTCGAGATCCGCCTCCGAAACATTCCCCAGCTCGGCGTACTTCTCGGCAAGCACGGTCTGCGCCGGGTCGCGTTCCTCGGCGTCGAGCAGCAGCGCGGCCTTCACGTCGGCCCGGATCCCCTCCGGGACGGCGTCGAGGCGGCGATCGAGCAGGAGGGACTTCGCCTCCTCGAATCGGGCCTTCGAGCGGTCCCGGACGGGGGCGATCCGGGCGTCGACCTCGGCGTTGTGCTCCTCGGCGGCCTGGCGCTCGGCCCGGGAGGCGAGCGGGATGAGCCGTTCCCGGGGCTTGAGCCAGTCTTGCGGGGAGTAAGCGGGGGAGAAGATCGCGGAGAGCCGGGCGTAATCGGCCTGGGAGATCGGGTCGTATTTGTGGCTGTGGCAGCGGGCGCAGCCGATCGTCAGCCCCATGACACTCGAGCCGACGACGGCCACCGTGTCGGCGAGCACCTGCTGGCGGTCGGGGTGAAAGTTGTGCACCGGCCGATCGGTCGGGTCGACCACGGTGCGGAGGAATCCGGTGGCGACCAGCGCGTCGGCCCCCTCGTCGGACAGCTCGGGGGCGGCGAGCCAGTCGTCCAGCTCGTCGCCGGCGAGCTGCTCCACGAGGAAACGATCGAAGGGCGTGTCGTCGTTGATCGATCGCACGACGTAGTCACGGTAGCGGTAGTATTCCGATCGGATCGGGTCGTTGCCGTCTCCCCCCTCCGACTCGACGAACCCCGCGGCGTCGAGCCAGGGTTGGGCCCAGCGCTCGCCGTAGTGAGGGGAGCTGAGCAGGCGATCGACCACCCGTTCGTAGGCATCGGGCCGATCGTCGGCCAGGAACGCGTCGATCTCCTCCGGCGAGGGAGGCAGCCCGGTCAGGTCGAAGCTGACGCGCCGGATCAGGGTCCGGCGGTCGGCCTCGGGGGAGAACGCCAGCCCGCTCTCCTCGAGCCGGGCCAGCAGGAACGCGTCGATCGGGCGGTCTACCTGATCGCGATGGGCCACCGGGGGCACCTCCGGGCGTTCGGGAGTGCGAAAGGCCCACCAGGAGCGGTCGGACTCGGAGACGTCCGAGCCGTCGTCGGCCAGGACCTCCCGGGAGGGGAATTCCGGCGCCCCGGCGGCGATCCAGGAACGGAGCAGGTCGATCTCGGCCTCCGTCACCGGCTTGATCGACAGGTCGAAGCGTCCCTGGCGCGGAGGCATCTCATCGGCGACCAGGCGGCGGATCAGCGGGCTGGCTTCCGGGTCGTCGAGCAGGAGGACCGGCCCCGAATCGCCCCCGGCGAGGGCGGAGGCCGCGGTCCTGAGGTCGAGACCTCCCTCGGCGCCGTGCCGACCGTGACAGTCGACGCACTTGAAGTCGAAGAAATCGAAGACCTGGAGCGTGAGGCGGTCACGCTCGGTGTCGCCGCCGTCTCCCGGCATGAGGTCCAGGTCGGCCTCGGTCACGCTCGAGATCCACGCCCGGATCCGCCCGGCTTCCTCCTCCGGGAGCGGCCCCTCCGGATCGGGGGGCATCAGGCCAGACTCGATCACGTCGACCAGCAGGCTCGCGTCCGGGTCTCCGGCGACGAAGCCCGGCTCGCCCGCCTCACCACCGGCGAGCAGGGACTCGATCGAGGAAAGGTCGAGTCCGGCCTTCGTGGCCTCGCCGCCGTGACAGCGCACGCAGCGGGCCTGGAGGATCGGCAAAATCTCGGACTCGAACCGGAGGGGCGTCGCGCCGTCGCCGGAGGGGAGGGCGAGGATGGGCGGCAGCCCGAGGAGCGAGCAGGCGAGCACGGCGAGAGGAGTGGTCATGGATACCCCGGGGCGATGTCGGCCGGATCGGGAACGCCGCGTTCGAATGTGTCGGATCGAAGCAATGCGAGGGCTTCGAGAAGGCCGGGGGGTCAGATCAGCTCGGCGATCGGGGCCCGGCCGTCGACGAGGGCGAGGGGGCGGCCGGCTCGGTCGTGGAGGAACGTGTGCTCGGCGTCGATGCCGAGGGTGTGGTAGAGGGTCGCGAAGACCTCCCGGAAGTGGACCGGCCGCTCGACGGGGCGCTCGCCGAGGCGGTCGGTCCGGCCGATGACCTGGCCGGTCTTCAGTCCGCCGCCGGCCAGCAGGCAGGAGCCGACGTGGGGCCAGTGGTCGCGGCCCGCGTCCTTGTTGATCCGGGGGGAGCGGCCGAATTCGCCCCAGACGACGATCGACACGTCGTCGAGCCGGCCCCGGGCCTCCAGGTCGTCGACCAGGGCGGTCAGGCCGAGGTCAAGCATCGGCAGGGCGGTGCGGGCCTTCCGGAAGTTGTCGAAGTGCCAGTCCCAGTTGAAGCCTCCCCGGCTCTCGCGTTCCAGCGGCCAGGCGCTGAAGGCCAGCGTCACGCAGCGAACCCCCGCCTCCATCAGGCGGCGGGCCATGAGAAAGCCCTCCAGCAGCTTCGGCCCGCCCAGCTCGGGCTCAACCCCGATGCGGACCCCGTAGCGATCTCGGACCTTCGGGTCTTCCCGGGAAAGGTCAAGCGCCTCGGCGACCTTGCTGGAGGTGAGCAGATCAAAGGCCTGGGTCGTGTAGGAGTCGAACGAGGACACCGCCCGGGCACGGTCGACGCCCGTCCGGAAGCGATCCAGGCTCGCGAGCAGGGCGCGACGGTCGGCCAGACGGGTCAGATCGACGCCCGGCAGGGAGGCCTCGTCTGCCTCTCGTTTGAGCGGCTCGAACCCGGCATGGGCGGCGCCGAGGTAGCCGGGCTGGTTCAGGGAGGCCCGGGTGGTCGACTCCGCCGCCGGTGGGGCGAGGCTGATGAAGGGGGGAACGGCCGGGTCGGTCGGGCCTCGCAGGGCCGAGAGCACGGAGCCGAGGGACGGCCAGCCGCCGTCGGGGAAGCCGGGGATGACCCTCGAATCGCCCTGCTGCGGGTGGCTCTCCCAACCGGTCAGGCACTGGTGCAGGTTGTGGTCGTCCCGGCCGCCGACGAGGGTGCGGACGACGGCGTATTTCTCCATCGACGCCGCCAGCCGGGGCATCAGTTCGCCAATCGCGATGCCCGAGACGCTCGTCGCAATGGGGGAGAACTCGCCGCGGATCTCGGCCGGAGCCTCGGGCTTCAGGTCGAACATGTCCAGGTGCGGCGGCCCGCCCGGCAGCAGCACCATGATGACCGCCTTCTCGGACGAGCCGACGCCCGAACGATCCTGCGCCTCAAGGATCCGGGGCAACGACATCCCGCCGAGGGCCAGCCCCCCGATGCGGAGGAACCCCCGCCGCGACATGCCGTCGCAGGATCGTCCCGCCGGACCGCTGATCGACAGCACCGCGCCCTCCCGCCTTCCGACTGGTCTTGGTCGATCCTGGCCGCTGGAGAGTTTAACAACAATTGTGTCGAAGTCACGCTTCCCTCTGGCTCCGTCTCGTGACGGTCCGGGAACTTCGCCCCGTCGTGCCGGATCGGCCGTCCGAGTCCAGGGCGATCCCCGAAGGACCGGGCGGGGGGGCGGCGGCCAGACACCTGGTCTTCGCCCTCGGACCCGAGCGGCGACCGGCCCGAGAATCCCGGCAACGGGAATTGCATCGGCGGGATTCGAGCCTTCGATTCGGGATGGTTCTCTCGGGGTTGCTCGTCGGAGCTTCCCCTTGCCGGGAGCAGCTTCGCGGACGGCGGGCCCGGTTTGATTCCTGGGGAGCACATTTCGAGGTCGGTTGCGAAGAAAACGAGAAAAATTCCCCGGCAAAGCCAATGCTGCTTGACCGGCGATTCGGTCTTCACTTAAGTTACATAAGGGGTTTCTCGGGTCGATGAGGACCTGACGTTCTTGTTTCGGTCTATCCCTGCAAGGAACTCCCCAATCTCGGACTTTCAATTCCTGAAAGCCGGGTTTACCCGGTACGTTCGAGCCGGGTTGGATTTCGCCGTTCCCATTCGCTCAATTCCGTTCGAGTCTCTCGAGGTTACGGTGCCACCGGAGACGGGTTGGCCGCCGTATCCGCAGCGCATTCTGCGCAGGAGTTATCGTTCGAATGAAAGCCAGACATTTCTCTCAACGCGGGTTCACGCTGATCGAGCTTCTGGTGGTCATTGCGATCATCGGCGTCCTCATCGCCCTGCTGCTGCCGGCGGTCCAGAGTGCCCGGGAGGCGGCGCGGCGGGCCCAGTGCACGAATAACCTGAAGCAGATCGGCATCGCGTTGCACAATTATCACGACCAGACCGGCTCGTTCCCTCCCGGGGCGATCGCCGACGAATCGAAGGGGAGCATCTGGGCCGGCAGCTCCACGATGAGCACGCTGTGCTGGCGGGCGTTGATCCTTCCCCAGATGGAGGGCGGCAACGTCTACAACGCGCTCAACTTCGACGTTCACGGAAGCAACAACGGCGTTGGCGCCGGCGCGTGGTACACCGCCTGGGTGACGGTCAATAGCACCTGGCTGTGCCCCTCCGACGGCGAGAACAACGGCGGCCTGCGTGACGCCAATGTCCCATCCGGCCAGTATCCCAACGGCAATGGACCGATCAATCCGGCCACCGGCTCTCCGGCCACGGTCGTCCCGGTGAGCAATTACGCCGGCAGCTTCGGCGACAACTACTGCATCGGCGCCCTGACCGGCACCGGCGGGCCCTGGGAAACGCCGGTCGGCACTACCCTGGCCCCCGGCGTCCCCCGCATCGGCCACGCCGGGTTCTGGGGCACGTACTTCAACGAAACGATCACCGGCTCCGGCGGTCAGCTCCGCGGCTTCTTCGCCTACCGGATCCGAGGCATCGGCAAGGTCGACATGGCCAGCGTCCGGGACGGCACAAGCAACACGATCATCGTCGGTGAGGTGCTGCCCTACCAGACGGCCGACAGCAACTTCTACATGAACAACGGCAGCACCTTCGGCACCACCGTGCCGATCAACTGGAAGACCGAACGGGTCACCTGCACCGACGGCCGGACCTTCGGCAGCGCCGACTGGCAGTGCCGGTTCAGCTACGCGAGCAAGGGGGCCAAGAGCCAGCACCCCGGCGGCGCCAACTTCCTGTTCGCCGACGGCTCGGTGAAGTTCCTCAAGGAGAGCATCAACCTCGTCACCTATTGCGCGCTGGGCAGCCGCAAGGGGGGAGAGGTGGTCTCCGCCGATCAGTATTGATCGGCACGCCGTCCTTCCCGGCCCGGGGCCGCCGCGGCTCGCCACGAGTCGCCCCGGGCCGGCCGCATCCCTCGACCCTCGGCAGGCGAGGCCGTCTCGGGGGTCGCGTTCGTGGACCATCCGGGGGGCCGGCCCAGGGCAGCACGCGCTCCCCCGGGCCGGCCCTCTGCCCTTCTGCATCCGGAGCGAGATTACCGTGCAAGTTCCGACCGCATTGCGACGGCTGATCCCCCTGAGTTCCTCCTTCGCCGCGATTCTCTTGCTCGCCGCCGGCTGCGGCGACGGCACAGGCCTGCCCAAGCGCTACCCGGTCTCCGGGACCGTCACCTACAAGGGCGAACCGGTGAAGACCGGGACGATCCAGTTCACCCCCGAGGATCTGAACAACGGCCGCGCGGCGTCGGGCGTGATCACCGACGGCTCCTACTACCTGACAACCGCCGTCGACGGCGACGGCGCGCTGCCAGGGAACTACAAGGTCGCCATCATCGCCCAAGACGTCGATCTCGAAAAAGCGCTGGCTGGTGTCGAAGGCGGTTCTCCCAAGCAGGACGACATCGCCAAGGCATATGCCGAGGCGAAGGATCTCGTACCGTCGAAGTACAGCCTCCCCGACACCTCAGGCTTGACCTACACGGTCAAGGAAGGTTCGAACCGCAACGTCGATTTCGACCTGACCGACTGACCGATCAGCCCGCCCAGGCCCTCCCATCCGGGCGATCCTCCGGCGGGCCTGATCGCCGCCCCAGGTGGGCGCCGCTTCATCGAGAGGCCGGGGCTGACTCGTCGTCGGGCGGGTCGGCCTGCCATCGGTAATAGCTGGCCAGGTCGGCCTGACCAGCCGCCTCGTAGTGTTCGGCCAGCAGCAGGCAGGTCGGGCGGTGGCCAGGGAGGGCCTGCAGCGCCTTCTCGGCCCAGCGAAGCCCTTCCTCGACGTGTCCGTGCTCGATGAGCCACCGGGCGGCCTCGTACTGGAGGTCGACCTTGTTCGGGTCGCGGACCAGTTCGTCCCGGATTCGGGCGATCTCGTCGGCCTCGGCCCGGAGTTCCTCCGACCGCTTCCGCATCCGTTCGGCCTCCTCCCGACGTCCCAGCCGGGCCAGCAGCAGGGAACGCTGATAGGCGATCTCCGCGTCGCCCGGCTCGACCTCGGCGGCCTGCTCGAACCGGGACAGGGCCTCCTCGATCCGGCCGGTCTGCTGCAGCAGTCGGGCGATGCCCTTGAGGGCATCCAAATCGTTGGGAGCCCGTTCCAGCGCCCCGGTGAGCAGGCGTTCCGCCTCGTCGACCCGCCCTCGAGCCAGCTCGTTGAGCCCGGCGGAGGCGAGAGCATCGGCATCGTCGGGATTCCGGTCGAGATACTTCCGGTACTCCCTGGCCGCCTCGTCGTGCCGGCCAGCGAGGCGGAGGGCGTCGGCCAGCCGGGACCGGGCCTCATCCCGCTCGGGGTCGCGTCGTAGGGCCTCCCGGTAGTGCCCGGCAATCGTCTCGGGGGGGTCGCCGACCCGCTCGGCGACCTCGGCTTCGAGCATCCAGGGGCGGGGGTCGTTGGGGGCATCGCGCCGCCATCGGGCGAGGGCATCCCGGGCGGTTCCGAGGCGGAAGGTCGCCAGACCGGCCTCGGCCAACGCCTGGGCGGCCATCGGCTCGGGGCGGTCGCTCTCGGCGAGATGGGCGCGGAGCAGGGGCTCGGCCTCGGCCGGCTTCCCCGCTCGCACCAGCGCGATCCCCTCGACGTCCCGCAGCTCGGAGCGGTCCAGCCCCCGCTGCTGGGCGCGTCGGGCGAAGTCGGCGGCCTCGAGGGGACGGTCGGCGGCGAGGGCCACCCGGGAGGCCCAGGCCAACGCCTCCGGATCGTCCGGGGCCTGGCCGAGCCAATCCTGGACGAGTCGATCCGCCTCGTCGATCCTCCCCGCAGCGATCGCCCCGACCACCTCCTCGACCCTCCGGTCGGCCTCCAAACGGCCCGACCGGGAGACGAGCCAGGCGGCGGCCGAGAGAAGAACGGCGGATACCGCGATCATCGCGGACCATCGCCGAGGGCGACCGCGGCCGGTCGTCTCGGTCGACTGCGCGTCATGGCTCATCGGCAGGGCTCCCGAACGAGTCGCTCCTCGACAACTAGAACTAGGCGGCCCGATCCGAGACAGGTCCTCAGGCAGCGAGTTCCCTCGAGACCGAGCAAGGAACACCGAGGTTCCTCTCCTGATTGTATTCGAGGCGGGGGAATCGGCCTACGAGAGCGGGAGAGGACCCGTCGTCCCGGCGCGACCGGAGTCGCGACGAGCCGGAGGACTCCTCGAGCCCGATCAGGAGCCCGAGGGACCTCGGAGCGCCCGGTCAAGCGCCTCCCGGAGGGCAGGGGTCCGGGAGGGGTCGACCATGCACGCGAATTCGACCCGGCCGCGGAGGTGGGAGGCGAAGTCGGGGTGCCCGTCCCGGTTCTGGCTGTCGAGCCCGAACCGGGACGCGCTGTGCAGGATCGCGCGGAGGGTTCGCAGCTCCTCCCGGGAGACGGCGGGGCGATCGTTGACGGTCAGGCCGGTGACTTCCTGCCGGCCGCCTCGGCGCATAACTCGGGTCTTGGTTGGGTGCTCGATCAGCCCCTCGTCGACAAGGATGATACGGACGCTGCGGAGCAGCCTCCCCGAGGCGGCCGTCCGGTTTCCCGAAAACGTGAGGTCGTCTGCATACCTCGTGTAGGTGAATCCGTGCCGACGGGCCAAACCGTCGAGCCGGCGGTCGAGGCTCCGGCAGATCGCATTGGTGAGAGCCGGGCTGGTACAGGCCCCCTGGGGCAGGACCCGGTCGCCGAGGGCGACGTGGTAGGTCTTGCCGTCGAGCGTGGCCGCCACCCGGGGGGGCTCGGTGCAGAGCAGGGCGAGGACCGTGGCGATGTGCTCCCCGTAGCCGAGTGATCCGAAGAGTCCCTTCACGCGCCGGAAGGTGATGGTCGGGAAGAACTCCTTCACATCGAGATTGATGACCACGGCCTTCCCGGAGTGCGGCTCGGCGTTCGAGACGATCGACCGTCCCGAGACGAAGCCGTGCGCCTGAGGCTCGGGCTCCAGCCTCCTCAGAATCTCGTCGAGAATCCAGCGTTGAGCCCAGGCCAGCGCCGGCTTCGGGGCCGAGATGCACCGGACGCCTCCGGACTTCTTGGCGATCTCGTAGCGGCGGTAATGGACGACCGTCGCGCCGCGGCGATGGTAGGTGAGCCAGCGCAGGGCCTTCAGCTCGATGCCAATCCGGTCGGCCAAATCCTCGGCCTGGTGCAGGATGGGGAGCCCGCGGCGGCGGAGGGCCTCCGAATCGCTCTGGCGGCCCTGGAGGCCGGCGCTGACGCCGATGCCGGCGTGGACGACCGTGGCGGATCGCGTCTGGTCCCATCCGGCCCGGCGATTCCGCTGCTCCTCGGCCCGGCGGCGCTTCGCCTCCAGCCGGCGGGCCTTGCTCGCCTCCCATCGGCGACGGCGCTCCTCGGCCAGCGCGGCTTCGGGATCCGACACCTTCGCGAACTTCTGGCGAAGGTCCGCCAGTTCCGCCTCGATCCGGGCGCGCTCGGCGGCCTCCTCGGGAGGGTCGGGGGGGAGCCCCTCCCCCTTCGGCCAGAACCCGAGGGTCTGCATCCGTCGGAGCACGACGGAGTCGCTGGCGAGGTGCCTCACCCGTCGGTAGAGCCGGGCCTTCTCGTCCTGGTTCATGGGAAGGGGGCTCCCGCGGGGCAGGGGGAAGAGGCTCGGATCGGCCAGCGACCGGGAGGAGGCAGCGGTCCCGCTACGAACGACCTTCGGACGCGACCGGCCAACTGGAGCGGCCGGGGGACCGACCGCCGGCCGCGGGTTGCGGAGCAACCGACCCAGCTGCGGCCGTGGTCGGTCCCCCGGCCGCAGACGGCGGGCGGGCGCGTGACGAATGACGGGCACGGTGACCTGCGCGGCGTATCGCCGCACGATTGGCTAATGGGACCGCTGCCTCCCTCCGGACGATGGCACCTCCTCGTATCAGGATACGTTTGGCGGTTGGTCTTCCTGCCCGAGTCGCCCCATGTGGGCCAGGCGGAGCGCCAGCAGGTGTTCGCACGGGCCGTTGGTCATGCCGTGCTTCGCGAAGGCCCGGCAGGTGCAGGAGCCTTCGACGATCCGGCCCTCGTGGTCGACGTGCAGCAGCGGGCGGACTCGTCCGCCGCCGTCGGGCGAGGAGGAGGCGCTGCCGCTGATCTTGTAGCCGGTGGCGACCGGCCGCCGGGGGATGATGCGGATGCCGCCCTGGGCGACGATCGCCCCGGCCTTCTCCTCCGACGCCTCGTCGGGCGCGGGAGCCTTCGAAACGAGCGAGGCCGCGTCGGCCGGCGAGAACGGTTCAAGGAACAGCTCGCGATGCCGATAGACGCCCCCGCCAAGGTCGTACATCGCCCTCCCGACCTGGCAGAGAAACGAGAGGGCGCTTCGGGTCGTCTCGACACCGAGCCCGGCTCGCTGGGCGAGGTCGACGTCGGTGGCAAGCCGGAGCGATCGAAGGGCCTCGTAGATCCGCCCGAGCTCGTCGGGTGTGACCTCCAGCCGGCGGGCGAGCAGGTGGAATTTCGAGCCGCCGGAGGTCCAGTCGTTGTCGGTCCAGCCGCTGAGGGCCAGGGTGACGCGGATCGGCCCGAGGTCCAGAACGTAGATGCTCGGCAGTCCCAGGCCGGCAAGGTAAACCTCGACCGACCGGCAGGCCGGGATCAGCCGGGAGAGGAGCCGCAGCCGGTCGCGCCCCCAGGTGCGGACGACGATCGGCTTCGGGCCCTCGAAGATCGAAGCCGGCGAGAGCTCGATGGTCTGCTCCCAGGGTTCGAGCACCACCCGGGCCGGACGGCCGGGGTCCAGCTCAATGCGAAGGGCTCGGGGAGCGTGCTTCGCTCGTCGTCTCGATACGGCCCGACAGACGTTGAACAGGTCGATCGGCGCCATCCGGACGCGGGTCAGGCCCAGGGACATCGCGCTGTGGACCTGAAGGAAGCCGTCGAGCCAGGAGTCGAGCAGCTCGATCTTCTTCTCGACGTGCTCGTCCTCTCCCTCGGCGGCCACGGCAAGGCCCGAGGGGCCGATCTCCAGGCGGGTCTGCCGGTACGATCGGATGCGCTCCAGTTCCCCGTGCAGCCGAATGCTGAAGTCGATGTTCGTGGTGCCGCAGGAGAACTCGTCAACGCGGTCAAACGTTTCGTGAGCGGCGGCGACGCGGGCATAGGTGCTCTCGTCCCGGGAGAAGGCCTCGAAGGAGACTTCGTCCGGGTGGACGGTGACGACCGGGTCGAGAATGTACTGACGCTCGAACCAGCTCGTGTAGACGTAATCAATGTAGGCCATGCGAGCCTTATGGAACGGCTTCAGGCGGTCGAGCCGGGCGCGGTCGAGCTCGGCGCGGCGGGCTTTCAGCCGCTCGACACGGGCAACGATCTCCTTCCGCCTGAGTCCGAGGCTGGCAAGGAACGATCGGTCCTGCTCCTCGAGCCAGGCCCGGAATTCGAGCCGGTCCTTGGGGCGGTACTTGAAGTCGCTGACGACCACCTGGTAGAGCGCCGCCATCGCCTCCCGGAACAGGACCGGGCGGCCGATGACGCCCCGGAAGAAGGTCGCTTCTCGGAACGTGTCGGTGGCGAAGGCGACCCGGGCCGAGGAGAGCCCGTTGGCGATGCCGCTGCGGCCGGCATAGCGGTGGGAGGCGATCACGCGACACCTCCGGCCGGCCGGGCCAGGGACACCGGAGACGGCACGTCGGGGTGCTCGAGCAGGATCGAGACGATCGCCAGCATCGCGCGGTCGGCATCGTCCCGGGTGCCCGACCGCGCGAACTCGCCGAGCAGCTCGACGGCGGCGGCGGCCTGGAAGTGGTCGTGACGGCCTCGATCCCGGAGCAGGTCGATGACGTGACGCTTCACCGGACGCTCGGAACGCAGGTCGAGCACCGCGGCCCGGAAGAACCAGGAGAGGCGGACAAGCACCTCGGCGCCGTCGGGGAGGTGATCGACGGCAAGATCGACCGCGAAGCGTCTCATGTTCGGGTGCGGATGCTCGGCCAGCCGCGCGATGAGCTCGGCGGGGTTGAAGCGATCGAACTGGTCGAGAACGAGGTCCCGGGCCTCGTCCTGCACGTCGACCCGGTTCGAGTCGAGCAGCGCCATCAGCCCTTCGGTCCCGAGCACGTCGGGGCCGAGCCCGGTGCGGAGCAGGTCGAAGGCGAGCTGTCGGGTGTCGGCCCAGTCGCTCTCGACCAGCAGCAGGAGCGGCCCGGGGTCCGATCGGAAGCGGTCGACGGATTGTCGCAGCAAGGCGTGCGTCGCTCTCCGGACGGCGGCGATCTCGTGGCCGGCGAGCTGGGCGAGCCCCTCCAGGCCGATCGTATCGATGGCTTCCGGCCGTCTTGCCAGCAACTCGCCGCCGAGCACCTGGGCCGGCGGGGGGCCGGTGAGAATGAGGTGGACGAGGGCGTCGAGGTCGAGCAGTGCATCGAGCTCGTCGAGCAGACGCTCTCGGGCGATGCGGGCGTAGGCGTTGTGGGAGCCGGGCTGGGCCTCCGGTTCCCGGAGCAGCTCAAGAAGGCGGAGGGCGAGCTCTCGGCGCATCTCGGGGGAGTGTCGGAGGCGATCGGCGGCCAGGTCGGCGGCGAGGAGCGAGGTCTCGGGGTCGCCGGAGGTGAGGAACAAAACGATCCATTTCTGGTCGAGGGTCCAGAAGCCGGCCGAGTCGCGGAGCCAGTCGCGACCGAGGTCGCGGACCTCGGGGCGGGGATCGTCGAGCAGAAGATCGACGAGCGGCAGATCCGGCCGCTGTGGGTCGAACCGCCGGCGCAATTCATCGAGGGAGAGCCGGACGGACGACTCGAACGGAGAGCGGAGCATCGCCTTCAGCTCGGGAAGCGTCGCCCCGGCAAGGATCGCCGCGTGACGCTGTTCAACGGCCCGGAGCGCGAACGCGTGGACCTCGGGGAGCCGGGCGGCGGCGAGGAGCCGGAGATAGGCGTGGGGATCGGCGTCCCAGAGGTTGGGGAACGCCTCCTCTCGGCGGTCGGGGGGCTCCGAGACGGCGGCGGCGTCTCGCCATCGAAAGGCGGGCCGGGAGGGGTTGAGCACGAGGCGGTCGCTCTGGCCGTGGAGGATGCGGTGCAGGAGAACGCACTCGGCCAGGGCGCCATAGAGGCCGGAGGGCTCCCGGGCATCCTCGGGGCCGTAGGAGGCCAGCACCTCGGCGGCCGACGCGGTGTAGCACTCGGGACGGTATCAGGCGAGGGCCTTCAAATAGCGCCAGGAGAGGCGGCGGAGGTAGAGCTGGGTCGGCCTCCGGAAGATGGGAGAATGGCGGATGGTGCCGTCGAGGCCCGACTTGACCGACGCGGCCGTTCCCTTCGTCTTGCGTCCGTTCGCCTCGATGGCGTGGCTCAGGAGGCCGAAGGTGATCGGGTCGTGGCGGAGCATCGAACGTTTGTAGATACTCTTGATGTATCGCCAGAGATAGGGCCGATCGAACGGCAAGTCCGGGAGCAGGGCGCGAACGGCGGCGACCGAGGCCGGCGAACCCAGCTCGAACAGCGAGTCGAGCGTGAGGCCCCGGAGCCGCTCATCGACCGACGAGACGGCGGCCGCGATCGCTCCGGCGGTCTGCTCGCGGTCGTCGTCGGGGGGAACGGAGTCGAGGGCGAGGCGAACCGGCTCCGGGAGCGATTCTCGGACCCGGGCGGCGTGCTCGGCGAGGCCTTCAGCATCGCCGAGGTTCCGGAGGGCCTCGACGGCCGATCGGCGACGGGAGAGGAGCTTGCGGGCGGCGAAGGGGCGGACGGCGGGGATGGCGACGGGGTCCCCGATGGCGCCGAGGGCGTCGAGCAGGGAGCAGGCGTCTCCCTCGGCAGAGGAGAGCGCGGCGATCAGCGGGCCGACCGCCTCCCGGTCGCGACGCCAGCCGAGTCGGGCGGCGGCCCGGGCCCGGACGGCGGGGTTGGCGTCGAGCAACGTGTCGATCAGGGTGGATCGGCCGGCGGTGGAGAACCCCTCCAGGCGGAGTGAATCGACCACCTCGGCGAACCGGGAGGCCAACTCGACTTCGGCGAAGGGGCCGAGGGCGGTCCCCTTGCCGAGCTTCCCGGCGCGGGGGCCTCGGGCGACGAGGACGTGATACGCCCCCAGCGTCCCCCAGGCCTCAGCGGCCGAAACGACGGCCACGCGGTCGGGCCCGCTCGGGTTGGACAGCCGCACCGGTTCCGGGATCATCGCCGCGATGCTCCGCTCCGGGAATCGTCCGAGTCGGGTCAGAAGTCGTCAAAATCGTCGGTTGCCGGGATCGCCGACGGGCCGGGCTTCGGCGAGGAGGCCGGGGCCGACGGCGGAGGGGACGGTGTCTTGGCGGGCTTGGGGTTGGGCTTCCCCCTGCCGGCGAAGGTGGCGATGGGGCCGATCTCCTCCTCCAGGGCGGCGCGCATCTCGGCGAAGTCGGCGAAGAGGACGCGGCGGCGAAAGAGGTTGTAGCCGGTCCACATCAGGTCGGCACAGATCTCCACCGGCACGCGACCGGTCTGCGCCCCGAGGCCCGGCAGCGCGACCGAGCCGATGCTGCCGGGCTCGAGGTCGTTCCGCATGTGCACGGCCTGGAAGGCGGCAGCGCAGGCGGCGGCGACGTTGAGGGTGGCTCCGACGTTCTCGGACGAGCCGAACATGGTGGGGGTGGAGATCAGAAACGAGGGGCGGGCCGATCCGGTCGGCACGCAGGTGGCCTTGCCGACGGGCAGGAGGCCGCCGTGCAGTCGCTTGACCTCGGCCTGCACCCGCTTCTCGATCGCCGGGCCGAAGTGGCGCTTGATGACGGCGTCGAGGCCGCCGTCCATACTCGCCCGGGCGTTGGTGGGAGTGACCCAGGCGTCAACGCGCTGGTCGAGCATCGAGCCCGGGACGATCTCCACCTCCGCGTTTTCCTCGAAGGTGGCCCGCCAGGCGGCCACCACCTTCGGGTTGACGTCCACGAGCACGACGCGGATGTCCATCGGTGCCTCCCTCCCTCGCTCCCGCTCGGGGCGATTGAATCGGTCGGGTTACCCCGTGAACTCGACGAGGTATTCCAGGCGCTGCTGGTCGGGGGTGTAGATGACGTATTCGTCGTCGGCGAACTCGGACGGCCGGCCAAACTTCTTGCGGACACCGTGGCAGCTGTCGAAGCCCTCGGGGGGGGGCGGTCAGGCCGTAGGTGATCTTGGTGTAGTCCTTCATCTTGCCGAGCGCGACCCGGGCGATCGCCATCAGCCGGGTCTTCTTCCGGCCGGGGGTCGTGTAGAAGCAACTGGTGCAAGCGGCGTCGCCGAAGTAGATGCCGTGGCCGAGCCAGCCGGCGTCGGTGCGGTGCACTCCCATGCTGACGACGATCTTCGGCAGCAGGATCCCTCGGGAGAGGATGCCCACCCAGGTCGAGATCCGGGAGCCGTGGAAGAGAAGCCGCTCGTTGCCCACCGCGGCGGCGAATCGCTCCCACTCGGCGTCCCGACGGACCCGGAAGATGTTCTTGACCTTGATTGACTTTGATTTGATCTGACTGCGGATGACGTAGTCAGCCATCTCCTTGAACTCGGACTCGCCCGGGTCGAGCCACTCGACCCGGGAGCCGAGCGCCTCATACTCGCGGTCCACCTGCTCACTGAAGAGGATATCGCCCCCCTCGCCGTTGACCTGGAGCATGTCCTTCATGAGCTGGAGGGTTTGCTGCTTCTGCTCGAACGCCTCCAGCGAGTTGATCACCGCCGCTTCGACGGCCGATCGGGAGCGGCCGATGCGGTGGGGGATGGCCGAGTAGAAATCGCCGGAGAGCCGCAGCATGCGCCCCTCGCGATCCTTCGCTCGCTTCTTGTTGAAGAGGTCGTAGAGCTCCTGGAGGATCGCCTCCCCTTTCTCGATCTGGCCGAGGGTGAGGACCCCCAGCGGCGTCTCGATGCCGTGGGCGGTGATCTTGGCGGCAACGGTGTTCGTGAGGGCCCCTTTGGCCTCGTCGTAAATGTAGCGGACGAGGTTTCGGACGCCGGGATGCAGCGTGCTCTTGGAGGGAGTGGCGGGCTTGCCGTTGGCAGCGTTGGCCTGGGCGATCCGCTCCAGGGTCTTCGCGTCGATCTCACCGGCCCCCGTGCCCCGGGCTCGCTGCGAGCCAGTCTTGCTGGAGGCAAGGGCCACCTCGCGGTAGCCCTTCGAGGAGGAGGTCTTCTGCCGGTAAATCTGCTGGTAGCAGCCCTCGGCCTCGGCGAGCGTCTGGAAGTAGCGGCACTCCTTCTGGCCAGCGTCGGGATTGGTCTCCAGATCGTCGGTCCGGCCGTAGTGGGTAAAGACGCGGAAGCGGTGCTCCCCGTCTCCAGCCGAGTGCAGCTCGATGGCGTAGTACTTGTTGCGTTTGGTCTTGATATCCGTGACCTGGAGGACCGCCTTCCGGACGACCTCGAACTCCTCGGCGAACGTCGGCTCGCCCGCCTCGCCGTTGGTCCAGGCCTTCACCTTCGGCACGGTGATGCCCTCGTGTTGGGGGAGAACTCCAACCCGTCCCCTCGCCTCGCTGGGAACGATATTGTGTACAATCGTTCAGTTCAAGAGGTGGGATCCGGGAATCGCGGCGGCGACGTTGCCCGGGATCAACACCGTCGATCGCGGAGCGGCCCTCGCCCCGGGGAAATCGCCCGATGATGGGCCGAGCGGTACCCGACCGCAACCACCTGCCCAAGTCGATTTTCGCCGAGGGGATCCCCGGGGACTCTAGCTTACGAGGCGATCGCCGGGCAGTTCTTCCAGGCGGATTCGGCACAGGCCGCCGGCCTTCCCTG
The DNA here is from genome assembly GCF_003977685.1 of Tautonia sociabilis. Taxonomy (GTDB): domain Bacteria; phylum Planctomycetota; class Planctomycetia; order Isosphaerales; family Isosphaeraceae; genus Tautonia; species Tautonia sociabilis. The sequence goes on from NZ_RYZH01000020.1 coordinate 45,512, forward strand.
CGACGGAGACGACCCGAAGCCGGGAGCCGGGGGCAGCGCCGGGCCGGTTGGGCCTCAGCGTCTGAAAGGGCGGCGACGCACGGGGACACGGCTCGGGCTCCGGCCAGGGCCGATCATCGTCGAGGCGCTGGGCTGGCGCGGAATGACCGGCTTGCAGAGAGGGAGGCAGGGCGCTCACTCTCCACCGTCGTGCAACCGCTCGCCCTTCGCCAGCGGGTCATCCGAGTCCGGACCGGTTGTCGGTGGAATGGTCATCGCGCCGCCCTCCCTCCGGGATCCGACGCTTCGTCCTCCCTCCCGGCTGCCGAGGCTCCCGTCGCCTTGTCCGGGAAGGATCACTCCCGGCTGGTGCTTGAATTCCAGATCCCGGCGACGTGATCACGCCGAGGACCGAATTGCACCCTGAGAATGCGATCGATACGCTGAACGGACCGTGGCGAAGGGTATGCGGCGACGTGCGGGAGGCGGCTCATGTTCGGACTCGACGACCGGCCGAACCGGCTCTGCGACGGACTGAGCCGTCGCGAATGGCTCCGCGTCGGCGGCCTGAGCGTCCTCGGTCTCGGCCTTGACGACCTGCTTCGAGCCGGCACCGGCTCGGGCGCTGGCTCGGTCCGGGCGGCCGCTTCGCCGCTGGCCAGGGGCCTGGACGGTGCGACCTTCGGCCGGGCGAAGAACGTCATCTACCTGTGGTTGCAGGGCGGGCCTCCCCAGCACGAGACGTTCGACCCCAAGCCCGACGCCCCCCTCGAGATCCGAGGTCCCTTCCAGCCGATCGCCACCAACATCCCCGGCATCCACTTCAGCGAGCTGCTGCCCCGAACCGCCCGAAGGGCCGACCGACTGGCCGTGGTCCGCTCGATCGCCACGGACGACCCGAACCACGACGTCAGCGGCTACTGGGTCCTCACCGGCTATCCCTACGGCCCCGGCAGCGCCCGGCAGATCAAGCCGAGCGACTGGCCGTACTTCGGCTCGATCGTGAAGATGCTCCGGCCCAGCGAGGAGCTGCCGGCGCTGTCGACGGTCTGGATCCCGGACCTCATGCGTCTCAACGACAGCGTCACTCCCGCCGGCCAGACCGCCGGCTTCCTCGGCCGCGCCTGGGAGCCCGAGCGGTTCGTTGGCGACCCCGCCGCACCCGACTACCGCATCGAGGGGCTCGACCTGCCCACCGACCTGCCTCGCCTGCGAGTCGACCGCCGCCGGGCGCTGCTCGGACAGCTTGACGGCCACCTGAAGGTGGTCGAGCGCAGCGGAGTGCTCGACGGCTGGGACCGCAACGCGAAGGACGCCTATGACCTGGTTTCCTCCGGCAAGGCCCGAGCCGCCTTCGACCTGTCTCGGGAGCCCGACGCCGTCCGCGACCGTTACGGCCGCTACTCCTGGGGCCAGACCGTTTTGCTCGCCCGCCGTCTGATCGAAGCCGGTGTCCGCCTCGTCCACGTCAACTGGACCCGGGAGCCGGGCGACTCCGCCGTGGACAATCCGATGTGGGACACCCACGCCCAGAACGCCGACCGGCTCCAGGACGTGCTCTGCCCGCAGTTCGATGTGACCTTCACCGCCCTGCTCGACGACCTGGAATCGCGAGGGCTGCTCGACGAGACGCTCGTGGTCGCCATCGGAGAGTTCGGCCGGACGCCGAAGATCAACAGCCAGGGCGGCCGGGACCACTGGGGCAACGTCTTCAGCTTCGTGATGGCCGGGGCCGGGATCTCCGGCGGCCAGGTCTTCGGCGCCAGCGACCGCGACGGCGCGCTGCCGGCCAGCGACCCGATTCGGCCCCACGACCTGACGGCCACGATCTTCCACCTGCTCGGGATCGACCACCTCGGCACCTTCCCCGACAAGCTCGGCCGTCCCCAGCCGATCACCCGAGGCGAGCCGATCGCGGCGATTCTCGGCGACGGCCCGGCCACGGCCGATCGCTGCGAGCCCGGCGGCGACGTGGCCTTCGTCCCACCCTTCGACGACAGCCTGCTGCTCGACACCGACTTCTCCTCCGGTCGGCCTCCCATCGCCGTCGCTCCGCCCACCCGAGAGAAGGGCTGGCGCGGCTGGCCCCTCAACAGCGAGGCCGAGGACCACGGTCTGGTCGTCCGCGTCCTCGGCGGCGAGCGAAGGGGCGCACTGCTCGGTCTTGCCCCCGGCGGGACGATCCCCGCCGGTTCCCGGGCGATGCTCGCCCAGGAGATCCGATCCGCCCGGGGAGGCGAGTACACCTTCTCCGTGTCGGCCGCCATGCTCAGCGGCGACCAGGGCGAGCCCGAGGCCGACCTCCTCGCCCTCCTCTCCTGCCGGCTGGTCCTCTTCCGCTTCGCCGATGCCTCGAAGGATCCCCGGTCGATCCAGGAGCTGGCTTCGCTCTCCTTCCGGCCCGAGCCGGGAGCGCCCCGCCCCGTCACCCTTCAACGCTTTCTCGGCTCGACCCAGGGCAACGTCAATTTCCCGATCGGCCAGGGCCTGGGCGTCGCGATCATTCTGGAGAACTCCTCCGGCGCCCCGATCAACCTCGGGCACGATTCGGGCCTCGGCCCCGCCGGCCTGCTCGTGAGCGAAGTCTCACTCTCCTTCCGCGCTCGCCCCCGAAACGAGAACACCCTCTGATCGGAAGCGGCCATCACCGGGACTCGATGGTTCAAAACCTCGGGCGGTCCCGATACCCTGCCATCGGCCGTTCGACCCGTCGGGGATCGCTCCCCGAGGGGACGCGGCCCGAGGGCGATCGACCCGCCGACCCGGCCCGACGCCCGCCGCCCCAACCGGAGGAGCAGCGACCGATGAACGGCAAGGCGCTCAAGGATAAGATGATCCGCGGGGAAACCGTCTTCGGGACGTTCTTCCAGCACGCCACCAACCCGGCCATGGTCGACTCCCTGCCGGAGGGGGCACTCGACTTCGTGATCGTCACGCCCGAACACACGGCGCTGGACCTGGCCGAGTTCCTGCCGATCCGCTATGCCCTCGCCTCGAAGGGAATCGCCTGCCTGGCCCGGACGCACAGCCGGGACCCCGACGACGTGTCGAAGGTCTGCGATACTTTCGACGGGGTCGTCGTCCCCTACGTCGAGGATCTCGACGAGGCGAGAAGGCTGGCCGCCGCGGCCGTCTACCGGCCGCTCAAGGGGAAGGCGCTCGATCGGCTGATCGCCCAGGGGGAGTGGCCGAGCGAGGCGACTCGCCGGTACGTCACCGAGCAGCGCTGCGCCAACACCGTGTTCGTACCGATGATCGAGTCGGTCGCGGCGGTGGAGAACCTGGAAGCGATCTGCGCGATCCCCGGCGTGCACGCCCTGTTCGTCGGCCCGAACGACCTGACAACGAGCATGGGGATCCCCAACGAGTACGACCACCCCGACCTGATCGCCGCGCTGCGGCGGATCATCGACATCGGCGATCGGTCCCACATCCCGGCCGGGTGCTGGTTCGCCGAGCCGGAGCGGGCGCTGCGGACGATCCGCCAGGGGTCGCGCTTCGTCGTCTTCTCGAACGACGGGGCGATGCTCGGAGCGGCGATGACCGCCGCGTTCGGGACGCTGCGAGGCGGCTGACGATTCGAGGCCGTGGTCATCGGCGCGGGAATTGCATCGAGGCCTTCTCTCTTTCGATTCGATGGGCAGGAGAGAGGAGGGAGAGGTGGCGTTCCCGCCGATTCGGTTGCAATCCGCCTTCAATCTGGGAGGCCTCACGCCGATCCAGCTGGCGCGACGGACCTGGTGCCGGGCGAAACAGCACTCGCTCATGAGCCGGGCCGCGGCGGTGGCCTTCTACGCGATGCTGGCGCTGGTCCCGTTTTTGGCCTTGATGCTGACCATCGCCGTCAAGGCGTTGCCGGACATCAGCGAGGCCACCGTGGGCGCGGGGGCCGACCTCGGAAACCAGGCCGTCGTGGAACTGGAGCGGACGCTGGAGCAGACCTTCCCGAGGGAGGCGGTCACCCTCATCAAGGGGCAGATCGAGCGCATTCAGGACGAGGGGCGGCTCGACCTGCTCTCGTTCGGCCTGCTGGTGACGATCTGGCTGTCATCGACCCTGTTCCTGGAGATCATGGACGCCCTGAACGCGGTCCACGGCGTCTCGGAGTCCCGGCCCTTCTGGCGGCTTCGGCTCCAGGCGATCGGGCTGACCCTGGTCCAGGCGACGGTCCTAATCGGCGCGCTGGTCTCGATCGTCGCCTGGCCGCAGATCATCGCGGCGGTGGGCCTCGGGACGGGTCCGGCGTACCTGGCCTCTGGCGTGCGGTGGCTGCTGATTTTCCTGATGCTCCTCATCAGCTTCGCGATGACCTACTATTTCGCCCCCGACGCCGAGACGCGATGGGAGTGGATCACGCCGGGAAGCCTGCTGGGCACCCTCGTCTTCATCGGGGCGACCCTTGGCTTCCGCGTGTACGTCCAGAACTTCGCCAACTACAACCAGACCTACGGCGCGCTCGGCGGCGTGATGGTGCTGATGTTCTGGTTCTGGATCTCGGCCCTGGTCCTGCTCTTCTCGGCCCAGGTGAACCGGGTGATTGAGGACGCCTCTCCCGTCGGCAAGAAGACTGGCCAGAAGGTGGATCCCACCTCGCCCCCGGACTACGAGGCGATCCCCCCCGAGCTCGCCCCGGAGCCCGAGGATCGGGAGCGGGTCAGGCGTTGATCGCCTCGCCTTGCCGTCGGCCCGTCGCCCGACGGTCCTCTTCGCGCGGTCCGCTCGGCTACAATGCCCCGATCGGTCCGATCGCCGCCGATGGGGGCGGCGGTCGGGGATCGGCGGGGATCGCCCCGGGCGACGACCGCGATCCCCCCGATCCTGAGCCAGTGACTCGCTCCCGGAGCCGGATTCGTGGCCCTGATCGACCATCCGACGGGAGGATATCGCTTCCTCCCGGGCATCTCCCCGTACTCGCGCGGCGTCGTCTCCGCACCCGGGTTCGAGATCGCCCACGTGACTCTCGAACGGCCCGTGCCCGATCGCCTCGGCTTCGAGAAGATCCGGGAGTACCTGGGGGCGGAGGGGCGCCCGGTGTCGGCGCTCTGCGGGGTCGAGCTGCGCTCTCCTCGCCCGTTCAGCTTCGAGGGATTCGCCGAGTTCAACGCCTCCTACGCCGAGATCCTCCGGGACTGGGGCGTCTTCGTTGACGGGGTGAATCCGGTGGCGAGGACCAACGTCGCTCCCGAGGTCGCCCCTCCCGAGGTGCCCTCGCTCCACGGCTTCTCATACGCGAGGCCGGCCGGGCCGGGGCCGGCGACCTTCGTCGTCGCCGGGGCCGGGGAATTGCCCGAGGGCGTGCTGGAGGCCGGAGCGATCATCCGCCGGGGAGAGACGGACCCCTCGGCGATCGCCGAGAAGGCGAGATTCGTCATGGACCTGATGGAGGCCCGGATCCGGGGGCTGGGATGCTCCTGGGATCGCGTGACCGCCGTCGACATCTACACCATCCATCCGATCGTCGCCCTGTTGCCGACCGAGATCCTGGGCCGGATCGGTCCGGCGGCCGGGCACGGGGTCCGGTGGTCCTACAGCCGACCGCCGATCGAGGAGATCGAATACGAGATGGATGTCCGGGGAGTCCGGGCGGAGATCCGGATCGAGTGACCTTCCTCCGGCAGGGAAGGGCTCCTCAATGCTCAATGATAGTCTTCCTCGGTCATGTGGAACCCGGCCGCCACGAGGTCGGCCAGGGCGTCGAGGGCTTCCTCGGCATCGGGTCCCTTGGCCTCCACCACGATCGTCGAGCCGCACTCGGCCGCCAGGCAGGTCATGTCCAGCAGGCTCTTGCCGTCGACCCAGGAGCCCTGGTACTCCACCCGGATGTCCGACTGGAACGATCTGGCCAGCGAGACGAACTTGGTGGCGGGCCTCATGTGCAGCCCGTAGGCATTGACGATCGTCAGGCGTCGCGTTCGGGTCATTCCTTCATCCATCATTGACCCCCATCCTCGGGAAGGGAGTTTCGCGTGGCGGCCCGTCGGGGATCGGACGGCCTCCTCCCAACGCATTCTACCCCCCATCCGAGGAGCCAGGGGCGGCCAACGATCCTCCGGGGGGCCGCCGTCGCCGCGAAGCCTTCGAGATCGAGATCGCGGGAGGAGGCCCCCTGGGGTGGAGACGATCACGCCCGAGCGGCCGGCAAGGGGGGGAGCGATGGACGAGCTGGGGCAATTCCTCCGGGACGCACTCGGGAACGACCTGGCGGAGTTCCGGGAGTTCGCCGGTCTGGTCCGGATCGCCGTCAGGCTCGCGCTGGCGGCGGTCCTGGGAGGGCTGCTGGGGGTCGAACGGACGATTCGGAGGCGGCCGGCCGGGCTGCGAACCTACATGTTGGTCGCCCTCGGGGCGGCCGGGTTCGTCTCGGTCCCGGAGCAGCTGGGCATGCCGCTCAGCGACCTGAGCCGGGTGGTCCAGGGGCTGCTCACGGGGGTCGGCTTCCTCGGCGCCGGGGTGATCTTCCGGGAAGGAGGCCGGCTCCAGGCCAAGGGCCTGACCACGGCGGCCGGCATCTGGCTGACCGCGGCGATCGGCATGGCCGTGGGCCTGGGCAGGCCGGCGACCGCCGCCCTGATCGCGGTCCTCGCGCTGACGATCCTTTCTCCTCTGATGCGGGTCGAGTCGAAGATCGAACGCAAGCGAGGAGACAGCGGGGAGAACTCCAACGACTCCCCTCGGCCCTGACCCCGGGTCGGAGGAGCCGGCGGGGGCGGTCGGGGTGCAGGCGAGGAGTCGCTGCTCGGTTCACGGGCCGGATTGAGCCGACGTCGCCTCGGCGTCGGGTCGGCTGCGGCCGGATGACCGGATCTCGTCGAGCACGGCTCCCAGGCGGGAGACGACGTCCGGCCGGTCGTTCCAGAGGTTCTCCGACTCGTCCGGGTCCTCCGAGAGATTGTAGAGCTGTCCCATCGGTGCGCCGGGGCCGAGGGTCGTCGGGTCGATCGATCCCGGGGCGGTGAAGCCGCCGGAGCCGAGCCCCTCGATCAGCTTCCAGTCGCCGACCCGGACGGCGAACATCCCTCGCATCGCATGGTGGACCGTGGCCGGGCGAATGGGGACGGCAGGCGATTCGCCCCGGAGGAGCGGAGCGAGGTCGAAGGAGTCCTCGGCGGAGTCGTCCGGCAGCTCGGCGCCAACGACGGCGGCGACCGTGGCCATGACGTCGGTGAGGCAGACCGTCTGCTCGCAGCTCGAACCCGGGGAGACGACGCCAGGCCATCGGACGAGGAAGGGGACGCGATGGCCCCCCTCGTGGATGTCGGCCTTCTGGCCGCGCCAGGGACCATTGGCGCGGTGGCCAAAGCGGGAGATGTCGCTCTCGGGCCAGTGGGCGCCGTTGTCGCTGGTCACGATGACGAGGGTTCGGTCGGCGAGGCCAGAGCGATCGAGAGCCTCGAGGATGCGGCCGATGGTCGCGTCCACCATCGCGGCGAAGTCGCCGTAGAAGCCGGCGCCACTACGGCCGAGGTAGGCGTCGGTTGGAAGCCAGGGAGTGTGGGGGGCGGAGAGGGGCACGTAGAGGAAGAACGGCCGATCGGCCCCGGCCTCGCCGCGATCGTCGAGAAAGGCGATGGCCTCGCGCTCCAGCTCGGGAAGGACGTCGATGTGTCGGAAGCCCGGGGCGATCGCTCCCGCTCGCCAGAAGCCGCCGCCGCCCTGTCGGCGGTGGGCGCTGGCGCCGATCTCCTCGCTCGGGGGAACGACGGGGCGATCATCCCGGATGAACACGTAAGGGGGCATGTCGAGCGAGGCGGGGATGCCGAAGTAGTGGTCGAACCCGACAGTGGTTGGGCCGGGTACGAGCGGGAGGGAGTAGTCGGTCTCGGCCGAGTCGCCGAGGCCGAGGTGCCACTTGCCGACCCCCATCGTGTCGAAGCCCTGCCTCTGGAGCAGGGCCGGGAGCGTCAGCCGATCCGGCTCGATGAGCGCCGGGCTGTCGCCAAGCAGCACTCCCGACTTCAACCGAGTCCGCCAGCAGTATCGGCCGGTGAGCAGGCCGTATCGGGTCGGGGTGCAGACGCTGGAGGGGGAGTGGGCATCGGTGAACCGCATGCCCTGGGAGGCGAGGCGGTCGAGGGCCGGCGTTGGCACCTTGGAGTCGGGGTTGTAACAGCGGGGGTCGCCGTAGCCGAGGTCGTCGGCGAGGATGAGCAGAACGTTTGGCGGCCCCTGGGATTCGTCCCCGGCGAGGGCGGGGACAGGGAAGGCGATCGCCAGGGCGGCAAACATGAAGGAGCGCGCGATCATGATTCGGTTCTCCTCGATTGGGGGCCGCCCCCCTTGTACCGGCCGATGGCGAGCGATGCCACCCGCGCCCACCGCCGCCGCGGCCGCCGCCGGATGACGAGCGTGCCGAGCCGAGCGGCCTTGAGCCCGGTGGCCGGCCTGCCGTATGCTCGCCCCTCCGGATCCGGAGGCCGGGGGCGAAGGCCCCCATCGAGAGCGACGCGAGCAGGGGGCAAGGATGGGAGCGACTCGGGCGCTGGCCGCTTATGTGACGAGTCACGGGTTCGGGCACCTGAACCGGACGGTGGCGGTGCTCAACCGGCTCCCGGAGGATGTCCCGCTGATCATCCGCAGCGCGCCGGACCTCTTCGACCACTGGCGGGAGCGGCTCCGGCGCCCGGCCGAGCTGCTCCCCCACGTTTCCGACGCCGGCGCCGTGAACCCTCCCGGCAACAGCGCCGACACCGACGGCCCGGCCTCGCTCGAGCGGGCGGCCCGCGTCCACGCCGAGGCGATGGGTCGGATCGACGAGTACACGGACGAACTCCGATCCGGCGCCGTCGCGGCGGTGCTCTGCGATGCCACGCCGGTCCCGCTCGTCGCCGCTCGCCGCGCCGGTGTTCCGGGGTTTCTGCTGGGCAACTTCACCTGGGCCGACATTTACCACCCGCACGCGAAGAAGATGGGCGGCGACTGGCCGACGTTCGTCCGAGAGCTGCACCGCTGCTATCGCCACGCAACGGCCATCTTCCGCTGCGCCCCCCACCTGAGCATGGCCGGGCTCGCTCCGATCGTCGACGTCGGCATGGTCGTCACCCCCGGGCGCGACCGGAGGGGAGAGCTCCGGGCCGGGCTCGGCCTCTCCGAGAGGGACCGGATCGTTTACATGTACCTGGGGCGATACGGGCAGGACGATTACGAGTGGGGCAGGATCGCCCGCCTCGGCGCCCTGGGCATTCACTTCGTCGGCTTCCATGAAGCGCCGGCCTCCGCCGGGCCGGTCCCCAACCTGCACGTCGTACCCGCCTCGGAATGGACCGGGGCCGACCTGGCCGCCTCGGCCGACGTGGTCGTGGCCAAGGCCGGCTATGGGACGGTCTGCGAGGCGATCGTCGCGGGGACGCCGATGATCCACCCCCCCCGGACCGGCTTCGCCGAGTATCGCGCGCTGGCCTTGGCCCTGAAAAGCTGGGGAGGCGGGGTCCCCGCGTCGCGGCGAGCCTTCGACCGCCTCCGAATTGAGCGGCTGCTCGACCGCGCCTTCGCCCTCGAACCCGGTCCTCCGCCCTTCCCCGCCGACGGGGCCTCTCGGGTCGCCACCCACCTGGCCGCGATCTGCCGAGGCCAGCCGGAGGGAGGGCGGCCGCTTTTCTGATCGCCTCGGGATCATCCCTCTCCGGAGACGAGACGGCCGATGGCCGATCGGGAGGGACAAGGCTATGATCGGAGCGGCGGCCGGGAGGCGTCGCATCGAGGGCGGTGGGGCGGGGGCGGATGGCGAGCCGACGGCGCGGGAGGATCGAGCTGGAACCGTGGGTCGGACCGGCGTTGCGGCGATTCGGGACGCCGGGAGTGGTCGTCTGGAGCTTGGTGGCCGTGGGAGTGGCGCTTCGGGTCATCGAGTACGCTCATGGGAGGGCGTTCTGGCTGGACGAGTACTCCCTCTGGACCAATATCGAGGGGATGGGGCCGCTGGACCTGCTCCGACCGACGAAGGGAGGCCAACTGGTCCCGCCGGGGTTCCTGGCGCTGGAGCGGATGGCGGCCGAGCTGCTGGGAGGATCGGTCCGAGCCCTTCGGCTGGTGCCGATGGTGGCCGGAGTGGCGGCGCTGGTGGCGTTCCGGCCGCTGGCCGACCGGGCGCTCGGGGGCGCGGCGGCGACGATGGCGGTGGGCGCGTTCGCCCTGTCGGGGGATCTGATCTACTTCGGGGCGGAGCTGAAGCCGTACATCGTGGACGTGGCGGCGGCGGTGGGAGCGCTCTGGTTCGGGGTCGGGGCGGTCTCGGGGAGGAGGAGGGCCGGGGAGCGGGCCTCGGCGGCGGTCTTCGGAGCGGCGGTGCCGTGGCTGGCGTTCGCGTCGGGGTTCGTCGTGCCGGCCGTCGCGCTGGCGTGGGTCTGGTCGGCCGCCCGGAGGAAGGATCGGGAGGACCTGGCCTGGGCGGTCGGCTGCGGGGCGCTCTGGGGAGTGAGCGGGCTGGGGAGCCTGATGGTCGCTCGGGCGATGCTCGGGGGGAGCGACCATGCCATGCAGGTGTTCTGGGAGTTCGCGTTCCTGCCGATTCCGCCGCGATCGGTCGACGACCTTCGAGAGCTGGCGGTGCACGCCTTGAACCTGTTCGCCGGGCCAGGAAGGCTCGCCTTCCCCGTCGGGAGGGCGGCGTCGGCGGTGGTGGGGCTGGGGTTGGCCGGCATCGGAGCGGCTCGGATCGCCCGGAATCGAGGGGGCGGAGTGCTTGCCTTGCTGCTCATGCCAGGACTCCTGCATGCGATGGCCTCGGCGGTTCGGGTGTACCCGTTCCACGGAAGGCTGGCGCTGTACCTGGTGGTGCCGCTGCTGCTCCTGATCGGCGGGGGGCTCGGGGCGATCTGGGAGCGGTGGCCGTCTCGGCGGGCTCGGGCGGCTCTGGTGGTGTTCGCCTTCGTCTTGCCGACGATCGAGGCGGCCGAGCATCTGACCGGGCCCCACCTCCGCAACTTCGACCCGCATGGGGACCTGAGGCCGGATCCGTTCTGATGCGGACGAGGCGGGAGACAACGCATTCGGCTCAGGTCAGGCGATGGCGGATGGCGGATCGAGGAGCCGGATTCCGGTATGGTCATTCGGATCGGAGTTCCGCGGTTGAAGGCTTCAGGTCGGGCTGGGCTGAGTGGGGTTGTGTCGACCTTCGCGTCGGCAGCCTGCCGGGACGGGGGTCGACACGATCCCATCCTCTCCGGCTGCACCTCGTGAGGGACTCCGATCGGAGACGGGGAGCCGGGCTCGGGAATGGGGTCGAGACCGGAGATGGACGGGGGGCTGGGCGGACCGGGAGGGGGCCGCGGGCCAGCCGGCCGAGCGTTCCGGAGAGGGAGGCGGCACGGGACGATGGTGGAAACGATCGGGCCGCTCTGGCTGTCGATTCGGGTGGCGGCGATGGCGACGGCGGCAATCGTGCTGGTCGGCCTGCCGACGGCGATCGTGCTGGCTCGGGGAAGGTTCCCGGGCAAGGGGGTGCTGGCGGGGCTGCTGACGCTGCCGCTGGTGCTGCCGCCGACGGTGCTGGGTTACGGCTTGCTCGTGCTGCTGGGCCGGCGGGGGCCGCTGGGGGCGGTGCTGGAGCGGGTGGTCGGCGGGGTGCCGGTGTTCCACTGGACGGGGCTGGTGATCGCCTCGAGCGTGGCGGCCTTCCCGCTGTTCTTGCTGCCGGCGAGGGGGGCGATCGAGGCGGTCGACCCGGCGCTGGAGGACGCGGCCCGGCTGCTTGGGCGTCGGGAGTGGGCCGTGCTGGCGAGGGTGACGCTGCCGCTGTCGTGGCGGGGGATGCTGGCGGGAGCGTTCCTGGCATTCACGAGGGCGCTGGGGGATTTCGGCGCCTCGCTGATGGTGGCGGGCGATATCCCCGGCCGCACGAGGACCGCCGCCATGGCGATCTACGACGCGGTGGAGGCCGGCGACCCCGCCACGGCCGCTCGGCTGTCGGCGATGATCGCGGCGGTGGCCGTCGGCGTGCTCGTCGCCGTGCAGCGGACGCCGGCAAGCCGGGGGGCAGGTCCCACATGACGGAAAAGGGATCGAGCATGGCAGCGAAGGGGTCGGCCCCGGAGGCCGAGGACTCGGGGCCGGCCGTGCTGGAGGCGAGGGTCCGGCGTCGAGTGCACTCGGGGCTGACGGTCGAGGCGGAGTTCCGGACGGGGAGCGAGATCGTCGTCCTGTTCGGCCGGTCGGGGGCGGGAAAGTCGACGCTGCTGAGGCTCATCGCGGGGCTGGAACGGCCGGATGCGGGGCTCGTCCGGCTGAGGGGACGGACCCTCTTCGACGGCGATCGGAGGCAGGTCGAGCCGTTGCGGACGCGGGGGATCGGCATGATCTTCCAGCATGATTTGCTGTTCCCGCATCTGGACGCGGCGGCCAATATCCGGTTCGGCCTGACCGGCTGGGAGCGTCGCCGGGCCGACGATCGCCTGGCGGAAGTCGCGGCCCTGTGCGGAGTCTCCCACCTGCTCGGCCGACGGCCGGCGACGCTCTCCGGGGGAGAGCGGCAGCGGGTGGGACTGGCCCGGGCGCTGGCGCCGAGGCCGGGCTTGCTGCTCTGCGACGAGCCGTTTAGCGCCCTGGACCTGGAGGGACGCGACGCGCTGGTCGACCGGTTGCGGCTCCTGCACCGGGCCGAGGGGGTGCCCGTGCTCTACGTCACCCACAGCCCGACCGAGGCGATCGCGCTGGGGGACCGGCTCCTGCTGATCGAATCGGGCCGGGTGATCGCCGACGGCCCGCCGCTGGACGTGCTGGCGAGCCGGTCGGGGATGGGGCTGGTGGGAGTCCGGAACGTGCTGAGAGGCGTGGTGGCCGGGCACGAGGGGGGCTCGTCCCGGGTGGCGATCGACGGCGGGCCGGAGCTGGTCGTACCGAGGGTCGACCAACCGGAGGGGACAGCGGTGGTGGTGTCGATCCGAGCCGACGACATCCTGCTGGCCCTGGGCCCGGTGGCGGGCCTGAGCGCCCGAAACGTGTTGCCGGGAGTGGTGGAGCGGCTGGTGCCGCACGGGGGGGAAGCGGAGGTGGTGGTCGGCTCGGGTCGCGTGCGGTGGATCGTCAGCGTCGTGGCCGAGGCGGTCTCCGCCTTGGCGTTGCAACCGGGCGTCTCGGTCCGGATGATCATCAAGGCGCGCAGCTGTCGGGTCGCCGCCGAGGACCAGCCGTTCGCGCCCTGATCGCTTCCGAGGCGAGACATCCCCGCCTCCCGCCTCCCGCTCGCCCCGATGATGAGCCGTCCCGACCCGACCCGAGCCGAGCCGACTCGATGGACGCCACGAGACCGGACGCCACCCCCACCGAGCCCGACCGCCTGGCCGAGACGATCGACCTCTCGGAGACCCGTTCCCTCGACCGCCTCTCGCGATCCGGGCTCGGCGGCGGCCGAGACGGCCGCTCTATCGGCGACGACCCGGCTCCGCCGCACGTGGAGATGGTCCAGGGCTCGGTCGATCTTTCCGACGAGACAAGGGAGCTGCTGCGCGTCCGGCTGCGAGCGGTGGCTGTCATCCTGCTGGTCGGCTTCACCGCCTTCTTCCTGCGCAACCAGTTGCTCGAGGCCGAGGGGGCCAAACGGTTCTTGGCCGTCGACCTGCTGCACGCGACGACCCTGGTTGTGCAGGGGACGATGGTCGCGCTGCTCGGCCGGCGCCGGGGCTGGCCGCTGCGCCGGCTCCGCCAGTTCGAGCTGTCCATCTTCGGCTCGGCGCTGATGTTCTTCGCCGTCGCGCACTACTCGACAACGACCTACTGGATCGAGCGCGGCGACCGGGTCATCACCCAGGTCATGCGCCTGGGAGATCCGCCGGGGCACGACGAGGTGGCCCGGCTGGTGGGGGTGGCCGCGAAGCTCCTGGGCAGCATCGAGGGAGCGGTCATCTTCTGGATGGTCCTGATGATCCTCTACGGGCTGTTCGTCCCGAACACCTGGAAGCGGGCCGCGCGGATCGTCGGGCTGTTCTTCCTCTCCTCGGGAGTGGTGCAGACGAGCGTGATGCTGACCACCCTGGGGAGCCGGTCGCTGGTGCGAGTGCTGGCGACCTTCGAGCAAATCTCGACCAACGTGTTGATCTTGCTGCTGGGATGGCTGATCGCCGTGTACGGCAGCCATATCATCAACGCGCTGCGTGTGCAGGCGTTCGAGGCCAGGCGGCTCGGGCAGTATTTCCTGAGGGGCCGGCTCGGCGCCGGGGGCATGGGGGAAGTCTACCTGGCCGAGCACCACCTGCTGAAGCGGCCCTGCGCGATCAAGCTCATCCGGCCCGACCGCGCCGGCGACCCGGTTGCGCTGCAGCGCTTCGAGCGCGAGGTGCGGGCCATGGCTCGGCTGTCGCACTGGAATACGATCGAGGTGTACGACTACGGCCGAACCGAAGACGGAACGTTCTATTATGTGATGGAATATCTCCGCGGTCTGTCGCTGGACGAACTGGTCGACCGCCACGGACCGCTGCCGCCGGCTCGGGCGGTCTACCTGCTGCGGCAGGCGTGCGACTCGCTGGCCGAGGCGCATGCCGCCGGGCTGGTGCACCGCGACCTGAAGCCGGCCAACCTGTTCGCCGCGGTGCTCGGCGGCCAGTGCGACGTGGTGAAGGTGCTCGACTTCGGCCTGGTCAAGGCCGTCGGCGGCGATGCGGAGGACTCGCACGTCGAGGGGACCGCGATGGTCGCCGGCACTCCGCTGTACATGTCCCCCGAGCAGGCCACCGGCGACCCCCGGCTCGGCCCCCGGAGCGACCTGTATGCCCTGGGGGCCGTCTCCTACTTCCTTCTGACCGGCCAGCCCCCGCATCAGGGAGACACGCCGCTTCGGGTCATGGCCGCCGTCTCCCGGGAGCCCGCCTCGCCCCCCTCTCGGATCCGCCCCGAGGTGCCCGCCGACCTCGACCGCATCGTCCTCCGCTGCCTGGCCAAGGATCCGATCGATCGCTACCGCTCCGCCGAGTCCCTCGGCCGAGCCCTCTCCTGCTGCTCCTGCGCCTCGGACTGGGACGCCTCCCGGGCACGGTCCTGGTGGGAATCCCACGAGCCCGCCGCTCTCTCCCCCGCGTCGCCCCCCGCCCCATTGGACCCCGACCCCGGCTGATCGACCGATCAGCGCTCCTCTGCCGACCATCGCCAGCCATCCGCCTTCCGCCCCCCGATCCGCCCACCCCTGGACGCTCCATGCTCCCCGACATCCCCATCGACGCCACAATCCATCTGGCTTTCGCCTTCGACCTCGGCTACGAGATCGACCTGGAGCGGGCCCGTCCGCTGCTGGCCGGCGAGGCTGGGGCGCTGGCGCGTCGGCGACGGACGCCGGAGTCGATCCGGTATCGTCCGGCCCCGCTCCGGGTGGCGCTCGACGCCTCGGGCGTGGCCCTGCCGCCGCCGGGAAGGCCTGTCGAGCCCCCTCGGGCGGACCTCTCGCTGTTCGACTTCGGCGCTCTTTCGCTGGCGATCCGGTTCCCCGTGCGCATGACCCCCGACGAGCTGCTCGCCCTGGCCAACGAGCTGGCCGACCCGACACCGCTGACCGCCTCGGCCCGACTGGTGCTGGCCCCCTGGCTGGACCGCATCCGGCCGGTGGTGACCGAGTTCGAGATCAGCGATCTGAGCGAGGAATACGTCATCTTCCAGCTCGGCGAGGCCTCGGCGGACTGGCTCGAGACCCACCGCTCGTGGGTCGCCGGCCTCGTCCGGCTAGAGAGCGAACCCATGTCCCCCGAGCAGGTCGACGAGGCCACCCGGCTGGCGATCTCCTACGCCCCAAACGACGCCATCGTCATCGACTGGGCCGCCGCCGTGGTCGCCGACCGCGACTGCGCCGACACGATCCAGGTCCTGGAGTTCGCCAACGTCCAGCTCCTGGAATTCCGACACATCGACGACCGCCTCGACGACCGCCTCGAGCGCGCCTACGCCACCATCCACCCCGTCCGCCCCCGAATTCGGTTGCCGCTGGTCTGGTCGCCGACCCACAATGACGCGGTCCGGCAGGTGCGCGAGCTGGAGATCGAGGCCACGTCCCTGTTCGAGCGGGCCGATAACGCCCTGAAGCTCATCGGCGACCAGTACCTGGTGCGCGTCTACGACCTCGCCTCCGCCCGCTTCCACCTCCGAGAGTGGCAGAACTCCATCCGCCGCAAGCTGGAAACCGTTGGCGACGTCTACGACCTGCTCACCTCCCAGGCCGGAAACCGCCGGGCGGAATTCCTGGAGCTGGTGATCATCCTCCTGATCGCGTTCGAGATCATCCTGGCCTTCTTCCGCTGAGCCAGATCGGTTGGTGAGAAGCCTCGGCAGCAGGGCGCCGGCCTCGGCCAACCGGGAGATGCGGAGTCGTCCGAGCCGACGCCCTCACCGTCCCGGCGGCGTCCAGAACACGACTCGGCCGTATCCCGCCAGAACCCGCCGGCGGCTCGATCGGGTCGCAAACCCAGCCGCGATCCCCATCCGCATTCGAGATGGCGGCATCTACCGTCACCTTACCAGGGACGGCGGGAGGTGGACCGGACCATGCCCCGGCGGCGATGATGTCGGAGACGATCGGCCGGCCCCCGCCTCGAGCGGAGCCCGAGCCCTCGACCCCGACCGCCTGTACGACCGACCGTCCGCGAGGAGGAGTCCGCCACCGATGTCCCGGGAATCGACGTTGAAGCGTGTACTGGACTGCGGCATCGTCGCCGTGGTCCGATCCGAGTCGGGGGAGCAACTGACCGAGGTGGTCCGGGCGTTGGCCGACGGCGGAGTGACGGCCGCCGAGATCACCTTCACCGTGCCCGGCGCCACCGAGGTCATCCGAGCCGTCCGGGAGGCGATGGGCGACCGCATCGTTCTCGGCGCCGGCACCGTGCTCGATCCCGAGACCGCCCGCGCCGCCCTGCTCGCCGGTGCCGAGTTCCTCGTCTCCCCCACGGTGAACACCGAGGTCATCACGCTTTGCCGACGTTACGACAAGGCGATCATGCCCGGCGCGTTTACCCCCACCGAGGTCCTCTCCGCCTGGGAAGCCGGAGCCGACATCGTGAAGAT
Organism: Tautonia sociabilis; assembly: GCF_003977685.1. Taxonomy (GTDB): domain Bacteria; phylum Planctomycetota; class Planctomycetia; order Isosphaerales; family Isosphaeraceae; genus Tautonia; species Tautonia sociabilis. The sequence continues at coordinate 62,465 of NZ_RYZH01000020.1, forward strand.
CTTCCCCGCCGACGTCGGAGGGCCCTCCTACCTGAAGGCCCTCCGCGGCCCGCTGCCTCAGGTCCGCGTCATGCCGACCGGCGGGGTGGATCTGAACACCGCCGAGTCCTTCCTCAAGGCCGGCGCCTGCTGCCTCGGCGTCGGCTCCTCGCTCGTCGAGCCCGCCGCCATCCGATCCGGAGACTTCTCCCGCATCCGCTCCCTCGCCGAGCAATACGTCGCCATCGTCCGACGCTTCCGAGGCGACTGATCCCGGACGGAAGCACCCGAGGGGGACCGCATGCCTCGCACCCGCCCGACTTGCTGGCGAGCCCGGCTCGCCCTGGCGATGTCGCTTCCGCTCCTCCCCGGCTGCCGACCCGGCTCGGCACCGGGGCCGGCCCCCCTCACGACGGGCAGCCCTCCCGCCGCTCCCGCACCGGCCGGCTCCTCCTCCGGATCGCCCACGCTCTCGCCGGCCGAACGGTATCTGGACATCCCGCCCTACGGCACCGAGCTGGTCGACGACAGCGGGTTCACCTCGGCCAGCCGGTACATGCCGCCAGTGTCCGATCGCGGCGACCTGCGGCAAGTCGCCGAGGCCATCCGAGAGCGCGCCCGGCGGGGGATCGCCGAGAACCAGGCACTGCTGGCGGCGATCGATCCGTCCAGCCGCGACGCCCCGCAGCTCCGCGTGAAGTTCCACCGCGAGATCGGCCTCCTGCTCCTTTACGAAGGGCGGTTCGACGAGGCCGAGCGGCGGCTCTCCCTGGCGGCCGAAGCGGCCGAGGATCCGCTCGTGCCCGTCGGCCTGCGGGCGAACCTGGAGGCCCTCCGAGGGGTGGCGGCCCTTCGGCGAGGGGAGACGGAGAACTGCATCGGCTGCATCGGCCCGTCGAGCTGCATCTGGCCAATCGACGAGCAGGCCGTCCACCTGCTGCCCGACGGCGCGGCCGAGGCCGTCGACCGGCTCTCGGCGTATCTTCGGGAGCGTCCCGAGGACCTGGCGATGCGCTGGGTCCTCTCCCTCGCACTGACGGTCCTCGGCCGAGACTCCTCGGGAGTCCTCCCGACTCCCGACGAACCGGCCGACACCGCGATCGGGCGGTTCGACAACGTCGCCGGCCCGGCCGGGCTCTTCGCCTCGGGGCCCGACATGGCCGGCGGCAGCGTCTTCGACGACTTCACCGGAGACGGCCTGCCCGACCTGTTCTGGACCACCTACGAGACGGAAACCGGCGCCCGGCTGTTCGTCAACCAGGGAGACGGCACGTTCGCCGACGTTTCGCTCGAGGCCGGCCTCGACGGCCAGATCCTCGCCGTCAACTGCACTCACGCCGACTTCGACAACGACGGAAATCTCGACGTCCTGCTGCTGCGGGGAGGTTGGGAAAACCCCGCGCCGATGAGCCTGCTCCGTAACCGAGGAGGCGGCCGGTTCGAGGACGTGACCCGGGCCGCCGGCCTTTCCGCTCCGATCGCCAGCCAGTCGGCGGCCTGGGGAGACTTCGACCGCGACGGCCTCCTCGACCTGTTCGTCTGCGGCGAATCCCGGGTCGGGGGCCTCGACGCCGCCGACCTGTTCGTCGACCCCGGGGCGCTCGACGGCGACGACCGTTCCCGCCTCTGCCGGCTCTATCGCAACAACGGCGACGGCACCTTCTCCGACGTCACCGCCCGGGCCGGCGTCGCCAACGGCCGATACGCCAAGGGAGCGTCCTGGGGAGATCTGGACGACGACGGCCTGCCCGACCTGTATGTGTCGAACATGGCGGCCCCCAACCGCCTCTACCGCAACAATGGCGACGGCACGTTCACCGACCTCGCACCCGATCTCGGCGTCGCCGCCCCCCAGGACGGCTTCGCTTGCGGCTGGTTCGACTTCGACAACGACGGCCGGCTCGACCTCTTCGCGACCGACTACTCGGCCGACCTGCTCGAGTTCGTCGCCCACCAGGTCGACAGCCTCTCCCATCACCGCCAGCTCGGCGTCGCCAACCCCGGTTCCGAGAATCCCGTCTCGGCCACGAGGGTCGGCAATCCCCGGCCCCGACTCTACCGGAACAACGGCGATGGCACCTTCACCGACTGTTCCCCCTCGCTCGGCCTCGACCGCATTTGGCTGCCGATGGGCGCCAATGTCGGCGACGCCGACGGCGACGGCTTCCTCGACCTCTACCTCGCCACCGGCCGGCCCGGCTACTCGTACCTGATGCCCAACGTCCTGCTCCGCAACGATGCCGGCCGCCGCTTCCTCGACGCGACCGCCGCCAGCGGCACCGGCCACCTGCAAAAGGGGCACGGGGTCTCTTTCGCCGACCTCGAGGGAGACGGCGACCTCGACCTCTTCGTCCAGCTCGGCGGGGCCGTGCCGGGAGACCGCTCCTACAACGCCCTCTTCCGCAACCCCGGCCGCTCCGGCAACTGGGTGACACTCAAACTGATCGGCACCCGTTCCAACCGATCCGCCCTCGGCGCCCGCATTCGAGTCGACGTCCGAACTCCCGAAGGCTCGACCCGATCCCTCCACCGCCTCGTCTCCGGCGGCCTGAGCTTCGGCGGCAACGCGCTGGCCCAGACCTTCGGCCTGGGAGACGCCGAGGCGATCGAGTCCCTCACCATCCGATGGCCCGTCGCCGGCTCCGGGCCTCAGGTCCTCCGCGACGTGCCGATGGGCCGCACCGTCGAGGTCGTCGAGCCGGCCGATTGATCGATCGGGGGCCGTCCCCTCCCCGTCACCGCCGGCCTCGGACAGCCCTTGCTCGCTCGCGACGCGACCTCCACGAGCGCAACCAGACGACAGCCGATCGCCAGCCGGATGACGACGGACCCTCGGCCGGTCCGTCTGGTCCCCCTCGGCGACCAGAGTCGGAGCCGTCGCCTCCGGAGCGGAGCGACCGCCACCGCGATCTCCCCTCCCTCGACCGGCTTCTCGAGGGGGGTTCGAGGGCTCTGGCACGATCCGGACGTCGCCGAGCCCGGCGACGGGATCCGGCTCGGCCATCGCGAGCTCGCCGTCGGGCACAACGAGGGAGAGCAGGCCGGCCCATCTGGCGATCGGCCCCGCCAATATGGTAAGACGTTGGCCGGGTCGCGCGGCCGCGCGGGCGGTCGTCGACCGCGCGCGAGCGGCCGGCCGACGACGTCGCAGCGCTCCCACCCCATCGTGCACCCCCGCCAGAGTCGCGAAGAGACAGAAGGATCCCGCCCATGCCGGCGACGATGTACTATGACCAGGACGCGGACCTCGGACTGCTCAAGGGCAAGACGATCAGCATCATCGGCTACGGCAGCCAGGGGCACGCCCACGCCCAGAACCTGAGGGACTCCGGCTGCACCGTCGTCGTCGGCCAGCGCCCCGGCTCGAAGAACTACGACCTGGCCGTCGAGCACGGCTTCCAACCCGTGTCGGCCGCCGAGGCCGCCGAGGCCGGCGACCTGGTCAACATCCTGCTGCCCGACGAGGTCCAGGCCGACGTCTACAACCGCGACATCAAGCCCAAGCTCAAGCCCGGCAACCTGCTGCTCTGCTCGCACGGCTTCAACATCCACTTCGGCCAGGTCGAGCCCCCCTCGGGCGTGGATAGCGCCCTGGTCGCCCCCAAGGGGCCCGGCCATCTGGTCCGCAGCGAGTTCGTCAAGGGAGGCGGCGTCCCCTGCCTGATCGCCACCGGCCCCGGCTGCTCGGAGCAGGGCAAGCATCTTGCCCTGGCCTACGCCAAGGGGATCGGCGGCACCCGCGGCGGCGTGCTCGAGACGACCTTCGCCGAGGAGACCGAAACCGACCTCTTCGGCGAGCAGGTCGTCCTCTGCGGCGGCGTCTCCGCCCTGGTGAAGATGGGCTTCGAAACCCTCGTCGAGGCCGGCTACCAGCCCGAGTCGGCCTACTTCGAGTGCCTGCACGAGCTGAAGCTGATCGTCGACCTGATGTATCAGGGCGGCCTGAACTACATGCGCTATAGCATCTCCAACACCGCCGAGTACGGCGACTACACCCGAGGGCCTCGGATCATCACCGAGCAAACCCGCACGGAGATGAGGAAGATCCTCCACGAGATCCAGACCGGCCAGTTCGCCCGGGAGTGGATCCTGGAGAACCGCGCCGGCCAGCCCGCCTTCAAGGCCACTCGCCGGGTCGAGCGCGAGCACCCCGTCGAGGAGGTGGGTCAGCGTCTCCGCGGCTTGATGAGCTGGATCGACGCCAAGACCGTCTGATCCCCCGGCCCTCCTCCCCGCGCCCCTCTCCCCCTCGGGGCGCGGGGTTGGTCGTCGGATCTCCCGATCGTCCTCACCGCCCGCCGTTCCGGCGCCTCTGGAGCTTCTCCAGCAAGGCGGGATCGATCTGCAATCCGCGCCCGTCCCCATCCGACCGGGCCGTCTGGTCGACGGCGGCCTTATCCAGATAGGGCAACATCTCGCCGGTGGGCAGCCGCATCACCTTCGAGCCGTCGGCCTGGGTGAGGATCTGCGTCCCGTCGGGGAGCTGGACCACGCCCGGCTGGCCCGACACCGGGGTTGCGGTCCCCGCCGGTCGAGGGGCGACGGCGGAAGCACCGGGTGCCCCCTCGGGCGGGAGGGCCGGGGAGCCCGGCTCGGGGGCGGCTCCCGCCGAAGGCGCCGGCCGAGGGGCGGGAGCCGTCCCCGGCACGCCCGGCATCGGGACGGCGCCCGGCAGCGTCGGAATCGATCCTGGTGCCGAGGCCGGCGCGGGGGCGGTCGCGCCAGGAGGCCGCACGGGGCGGCCGTCGATCGTCAGCGTGGCCGCCTCCGGCGAGCCGAGCAGCGGAGAGACGGTCTGGAAGTCCAGGTCGGCCGGGACCGACGGGTGGACCGCATCCATCCGGATCTGCTCGTTGATCGCGTATGGGTTCGGCACGAACGGCGTCGGTGAAGGCTGCGCCGGGGCCGTCGCCACGGGGCCGGATCGCTGGGCGGCGAACCCGCCACCGAAGGCCGGCGAGCCGGGCGCCATCCTTGCCGGGGCCGGGGCCGCGGCCGCGGCCGGATACCCCCCGGGGGCGGGGGCGACCATGGGCGCCGGTGCCGGCGCGGCGATCGCGGGGGCGGGAGCCGCGATCGCATCCCCTCGGAGCGACTCGATCCAGTCCCAGAGCAGCCGGTATTCCTGCGAGTTGGGATTGGTAAGGATCGGCCGCTGGTCCGGCCCGTGCGGCATCACGGCGTTGATCAGCAGCGGGCTGTGCTCGGGGGCCTCGCGGTCGACCAGGGCGAGCGTTGCATCTAGGTTTGTTCGGATGAGCAATGCGTTGCGCAAGTCTTTCTGGTCCCGGGCGCGGACGAGCCGGAAGTTGCGGTCCGACAGCTCGTCGTGGCAGCGAGCGCAGCGGGCCTGGAGGACGCGGTGGACCGTCTCGCCGAACTCTTGGAAGCGGCGGACGGCCAGCGGCTCCGGCAGGTCGAAGATCCTTGGAGCCGCGACCGGCCCCTTGTACGCCCGGATCCGGCCGAGGGCCGAGTCGGCCGGGTCGCGCGGGGAACGGGCGCCGCCCATCAGGCCGGCGGCGTCGGCCCCGGTTCGGACGACCTCCGAGTCGCGAGCCGCCTTCGACGCCGCCGAGGCGGCCAGGCTCTTGAGCATCGCCTCGGCCGTCGGGTCGCCGGGGCTCCAGGCCAGCAGGGCCTTGAGCTGCTCGGCGGCCTCGGCCTCCATGCCGAAGGTCAGGCACCAGCGGGCCAGGCGGAGGTGCTCGTCGGGATCGCGGTCGGGGAGGTGGTCGCGCTGGTACTCGTAGGCCTCCCGGAGCGACCCGAAGACCGCCTCGACCCGGGCCTTCGGCTCCCGGACCGGGCCCAGCGGCAGGGTGATGACATAGTCCTCCCGGTCCTCGGCGACCGGGCCCTCGAGGACTCGGACGTTGCCGTCCTTCATCAGCAGCACCGTGCGGGGCGGGCCGGCGTCGGCCGGGCTCGGTGCCGGGGACATCGGGGGCGCCGCGAGGGGTCCCTCGAGCGGCGACGGGACGGCCGACGTCGCCTCACCGTCCTGCGCCGATCGCACCTCCGCGGTCGCGGGCAACGGCCCGGCCACGGCCACGATCGAGAACGCGGACACGGCAACGCCCAGGCCGACAACGGTGGGGGTGATGAGGTTCGACATGGTGGCCGGACCCTATCCCGTCCCCTAGAATCCGTCAAGGCGACCCGACCCCCGAGCCGGCGCGATCCCCGATCGCCCCCGCACCGGCCGGTCGACGACCGGAGACTCCCCCGCCATGACCGACCGCTCCGCCCTGCTCGACGACTTCCTCGGCCAGTCCGTCGTCATCGACCTGACCTCCCCTTACGTCTGCATCGGTACCCTCGCCAACGCCGACGCCGCCTTCTTCGACGTCCGGGACGCCGACCTCCACGACCTCCGGGACGGCCGCTCCACCCGCGAGATCTACGTCTTCGACTCCGCCCGCCTCGGCATCCGCCGCAACCGAGCCCGCGTCCTCATCCGCCGCGACGAGGTCGTCGCCCTCACCCGCCTGGCCGACATCGCCGAGGTGTGACCCGTCGGCGGCAGGCTCGGCCAGGCCAGGCCAGAGGGGCAGAAGACCTGTCGGCGGCATCAACCGACCGACCCTCCCCATCCGCCACCAACCATCCGCCAATCGCCTCAGCCATCCCCCGGGAGCTCGACCGTGGACGACGATCTCGACGCAATGGAAGGCGCCGGCCCATCCGGCTCGAACGGGATGTTCACGACCATCGCCGTGGCGGCTGTCCTCATCCTCGCCGCGCTGACGGCGGGCCTGGTCGCCAACCGTCGCCCGGCCGGCGACCCCGGCGCCCTCGCCGGAGGAGACGCCGAGGCCCTCGTCGCCGAGGGCAAACGCCTCTACGACTGGCGATGCGTCTCCTGCCACGGTCCCTCCGGCCGCGGCGACGGCCCCATCGCCCGGAGCCTCCAGGGTCCCGGCCCCGGCGACCTGACCGACGACGAGTGGACGCACGGCGACGCCCCCGACCAGGTCCTCGCCGTCATCACCAAGGGCGTCCCCGACACCCAGATGGCCGGTTGGGACACCGCCTTCAACCCCGACGAGCTTCGCGCCCTCGCCGCCTACATGTATCGCCTCGCCGGCCGGGAGGTGCCGGAGGATCTGCTCGACGGAGCCGGAGGATGACCGCGGGGGAGGCCGGCCCTCGGCCAGGGAGGTTCGTCGGCTCGGTCGACGGGCGGAGACGGGATTCCTCGTCTCCGCCCTGAGGACGACGGGCACGCCGCCCTCCCTCCGCGCCGAGGGAGGCCCGGTCGCGGTCGAGGCCCCCGTCCCCCACCGATCGCCCCCCGTTCGACCGCCGATCCGCACCGCCGCGAGCCCTGGCCTGTCGGCCGGGTTGTGGCGATAATCGGATCGGACAATCTTGCCTCGAGCCGAGGAGGTGCCCGATGGCCACGGCCGCGCCCTCGACGATCACGGCCGAACAGTTCGGGAAGCGACCGGATCCCGGTCATCCTGAGGAGCTCGTTCGGGGGAGGATCGTCCGCATGCCGCCGCCGAATCGACGACATGGGCAGGTCTGTGGGAATGCGTATTTCTTGCTCAGACTCCACGCCGCCCAGTACGACCTCGGCCACGTCCTGAGCAACGACTCCGGTGTGATCACCGAGCGGAACCCGGACACCGTCCGAGGCGCGGATGTCGCCTTCTACAGCTACTCCCGGCTGCCGAAGGGACCGCTGCCTCAGACCTACGGCCCCGAGGTGCCCGAACTGATCATCGAGGTCCGCTCGCCGGGCGACCGCTGGCCCGAGGTGCTGGCGAAGGTAACCGAGTACCTCAACGCAGGGGTCGTGGTCGTGATCGTCCTCGACCCCGATTCCCGGTCGGCCCAGGTCTATCGAGTCGACCAACCCCCCCGGATCCTCCAGGACGATGACGAGTTGACCGTCCCCGACCTGCTCGGCGACTTCCGCGTCGCCGTCCGCCGGTTCTTCGACTGACGGCCAGCACGGATCAGGTCCCTTCGGAGACGATCGCGTCGGCCTCGATCTCGACGAACGCCCCGGGAAGGATGAGCCGGGCGACCTCGACCATCGTCAGCGCCGGCCGGATGGCGGCGAAGACCTCGGCATGCTCGGCGGCGATCTCCTCAAACTTGGAGATGTCGGTGACATAGATGCGCGTCCGGATCACGTCGGAGGCCGTGCCGCCGAGGGCCTCGATGCTGGCCAGGACGATCGCCAGGGCGCGGCGGGCCTGGGCTCCGGCGGTCGGGGGGAGCGACCCGTCGGCCTCCAGGCCGATCGTGCCGGTCACCGCGATGGTCGACCCGATCCGCACGGCTCGAGCGTAGCCCGCCTTCGGCTCCCAGGGAGAACCGGTCGAGGCCAGCAGCCGAGGGCCGTGGGAAGAGACGGTGACGTGGACGCTCTGGCGCATCGGCGGGGAACCTCTCGGCCTCGGCGGGGATGGTCGGGCATGCGGCCCCGCATCTTCGCCCCAGGCCGTCGGGGGCGTCAAGCTCCTGCCAGGGGCCCGGCACCACGCCGTTGCCCGGGGACCAGGTCGGGGGTACCATCGGGGAAAGATGGCCGGATCGCCCGCCGATCGGCCCAGATCCCGCAATCTTTGGCGAAAGCACGCCGATGGCTGGCAACGCGACGCAGATCGAAGATCGGAAGCAGGGGACCGGGCCGGAGGCGAATCCGGGACAGACGGTTTCGGCCCACTCCCTCGGCACGCTGACCAACGGCACCCGGTTCGCCAGCTCCCGAGACCGCGGCCAACCCTTCTCCTTCCCGCTCGGCGCCGGGAGGGTGATCAAGGGCTGGGACGTGGGTGTGGCCGGCATGCCGGTCGGCGGCCTGCGCAAGCTGACCATCCCCCCCGAGGAGGGGTACGGCGCCCGGGGGGCCGGCGGCGTCAACCCGCCGAACGCGACCCTGATCGTCGCGGTCAAATCGCTGGGCATCAACGATTTCACACATCGTCCCAAGGGCGAGGCGACCCTCCCCGCCACGCCCCAATCGCCGAGGTGGCCATGTCCGAGCAGAACGGGCGAGCGGCCGGCGATCACGTCGAGGCGCTGAGGCGCATCCTCGACGCGAGGGCGGCCGGGCTGTGGTACGTCCGGGGGGACCGGCTGGAGCTGGCGGCCTTCGCCCCGGCGCCGGACATGCCCCGGGAGGTGGCCCGGAGGTTCCGGGACTCGGTCCTCGAGGTCGACCTGGACCGCGCCGACCTCGGAGTCGTCAAGGCCGTGGCCGAACGCTCCGCGGCCGTCTCGGTCGCCGGCCGCTTGCCGGTCGAGACTGGCTCCGGTTACTGGCTCCGCGCCTTCGGCGCCCAGCGATCGGTGGCCGTCCCCCTGTTCGACCCCGCCGGCGCGATCCGGGCCGTCCTCTCCGCCGCCCTGCCGACGCTCGGCCCGCCGGACGACGAGCAGGTCGTCGAGACAATCCGACAGCACGGCTCGGGCTGAACCCAGCACGCGGCGGCCGGAACCGGAATCGGCGAACCGGCCGTCCCTCGGGCCCACCCGAATCGGCGAACGGCCCCGTGACCGTCGCAACGGTGGTCTTCCCCCCCTCCCGCCAACGGCCTCTCCCGGCAAAGTCGGGAGGCTCTGAGCGATTGTGCGGGCGCCCTCGACGACGGCCGGGCGGGCGGCGTTGTCGCCCTGGCGGGGATCGACTAAGCTGGAACGATTGGCGCGGGCCGGTGTTCCATCGCCGAGACCCGCGAGGATCGAGCCGACTCCTCGCCCGACCGACCCGTGGTGGACCGACCCGTGCATCGGATCCTGCGCACTCGATTCGGCCGGCGTGTCGCATTCTCGGCCCCGGCTCCGGCCCTGGTCTTGCTCCTGCTGGCCGTGATCGCGGCGGCTTGCCCCCCCGAGGCGATCGCCCAGGGGGGGCAAGCCGCGATCGCCGGGGACGCCAACGTCGTTCCCTCGGACTCGGCCGCCGATGACGCCGGCTTCGGCACCTCGTTCCTGAAGCTCATGGTCACCTCGACCGGGCCGATCGGCGTGGTGCTGCTGCTCATGTCGTTCTACCTGATCGCCCTGGTGGCCTGGATGTACTTCGAGTACCGCCGGGCCGTCGCGATCCCCGAGCGGCTGACGCGGGACCTGGGCTCGCTGCTGATGCAGCGCCAGTACTCGGCCGCCTTCGAGCGGGTCAACGGCGACGACTCGTTCCTCGGCCGGGTCCTGGCGGCCGGGGTCCGTAAGCTGCCGGGAGGCCAGCCGGCGGCGATCCGGGCGATGCAACTGGTCAATGATGACGTGACGATGGAGATGGAGCATCGCACCGCTTACCTGGCCACCGTTGGCACGCTCGGCCCGCTGATCGGCCTCTTCGGCACGGTCTACGGCATGATCGTCGCGTTCCGGGCCATGTCTTCCCAGGGCCAGCCCGAGACCACCCTGCTGGCCGGCGGCATCTCGACGGCGCTGTTCGCCACGCTGATGGGGATCGGCGTGGCGATCCCGGCGATCACCTTTTACGCGGTCTTCCGCAATCGAATCGCTCGGCTGTCGCTGGAAGTGGAGCTGGCGGCCGAATCGTTGCTGGAGCAGTTCGCCCCCGGCATCCGTCCGCCGCACCCCCTGGCCGCCGGTTCGGGAGGCGGGATGCCCGTGCAGCCGTCCCCACCCCAGGTGCGGACCTCCCTCGGAGGGCCGAAGGAGGAGTGAGCGGAGACGGAGGGCCGACGCGAACCGTCTGACGGCCTCAGGATGTGACAGCGACAGGTTCCGTTCGACGACGGGCGATCGAGACATCCCCACCCCCACCATGGTCCGTCAGATAAGAGGATCGGCCCGGGCTCGTTCCGTACTCACACGACTTCGGGCTCCCCCGAGAGCAAGCCCCCCGGCATCGAGCATTGGGCGAACCTTCCCCTCGAACCATCCGCCTCCGGTCGTCTCGCAATCGCCTCGGCCTCCTGCAGTCAGTCTTCCGGCCTCCTTCCGCCATCCGGGTCCTCTCATGACGAGACGAGATCGCCAGGGCGACCCGTACCGCCTGGACCTGAATCTGACGCCTCTGCTGGACGTGGTCCTGCAGCTGATCACGTTCTTCATGATGCTCGTGCACTTCGGCTCGCAGATCGAGGCGGCCGATCGCGAGGTCCGACTGCCGGTGGCGCCGGCGGCCTTGCCCGGGGCGATGGCGGGAGAAGACCGGCTGGTGGTGGTGATCGACGCGGCGGGCACGCTGATCGCCGGGGGGAGGGAGCGCTCGGCGTCGGAGGCGTCTCGGTGGTGGGCGGAGCAGGCGGCTCGTCGGTTCCGAGGAGCCGCCTCGCTGGGGGAGCCGGCCGAGGAGCTGCCGACGCAGGTGATCGTCCGGGCCGACCGGGACGCCCCCTACGGCGCCGTCCGGTCGGCCCTGGCCGAGGCGCAGGAGAGCGGGTTCGCCCGGTTCAGCCTGGTGGTCATGCTGCAGGAGGGGCGCTGATGCTCGGTCCCGAGGCCATGCTCCGCAGCCGGCGGAAGAAGGCGCCGGAGGAAACCGTCGAGTTCCCGGTGGCTCCCATGCTCGACATGTCGTTCCAGTTGCTGGCCTTCTTCATCCTCACCTTCCAGGCCCCCAGCGGGGAAAGCCGAATCGACCTGTATCTGCCGTCGGCTCCGGCCGCGCTGATCGCCTCGCCGGATGCCTCCCCCGGCCGCACCCGGCCCGGCTCGATGGCCCCGGACCTGGAGACGGACCTCGTCGTCCGAGCCGAGGCCGACGAACTGGGAGACCTGGTCTCCCTGTCCCTGCAAGGCTCGGAGGTCCCCGACGCCGGTGCCCTCCGGGACCGCCTGAGGCGCTACCGGGAGCAGTTGCTGGGAGAGCCGGTCACGATCCGGCTCGTGGCCGACGATCGGCTCCGGTACGAGGAGGCCGCCCGGATCATCGGCGCCTGCTCGGCCGCGGGAGTCGACGCCGTCCGCCTCGCCGGCTCCGACCCGGGGGCGGGCCCATGAGCATCGTGTTCGCCTGCCCTGGCGGAGAGCCGGGGGCCGGGACTCCCTCCTCACCCCGAGCGACCCCTCGGGAGCCGACCCGGATCGGCTGGGCCGTGCGGGGAGGAGCCTTCTGGCTCCTGGTCCTCGCCGGTTGGTCCGCGGCGACGACCCAGGACGATGCTCCGCTGACGGTCGCCGACCTGGACTCCTACCGGACCGCTCTCCGACCGTTCGAGCCGGACGCCCCTCCTCCCGTGGACGTTTCCTTCGGGGAGCTGTGGGAGCGGCCGGAAGAGTTCGAGGGTCGTCGGGTGGCGATCACGGGAAAGGCGGCCCGGCGGTTTCACCAGCCGGCGATCGGAGAGTACCCGCCGCTGGTCGAGCTGTGGCTGTTCTCACCGACCGGCAACCCGACCTGCGTCGTCTACCCCGAGCCCGAGGGGGGCGACCCGACCCCGCTGGGAGGGACGGTCCGGTTCGTCGGCTGGTATCAGAAGCGGCTCCGCTACCGGGCGAGCGACGAGGATCGGCTCGCCCCGCTGCTGGTCGGCCCGACCGCCCCGGAGGTGATCCGGGCCCCCGCCCAAGGCCCCTGGCGGCCCATCGGCCCGTTCCGTCTCGTCGACTGGATGGTCGGGGGGATCGTCGCCGCGGCCGTCCTCTCGGTGATCGTCCGACAGATGCTCTCCCGGCCGGGCCCCCGGCTCAGCCGACGGCAGCGGGAGGAGCTGGAGGGCCCGCCTCCTCGGTTCGTCGACGGTTCGGAGGACTCCTCGAATGACGGGGAGTCACCGGGTTGACGATCGATCGCCGAGGCCGAATGGCGGAGGCCGGAAGGCTTCCAGGAATCGCCAAGGACCGGGAACGCTCGGGGTCGGCCCCCGACCTCGGTGATCGGCCTCCCTCACCTCCTCGTCCCAAGACTCCCGCGACCGAGGTCCATGCCCATGTCCCGGACCATCGAACTCGGCCGATCGCCGTTGACTGACCTGAGGGCGCTGGGAAGCTCGGCGGCCTTCCATGCGGCGCTGCTGGCGCTGTGCTCGCTGATGGTGCTGAGAGCGGTGCTGCCGGACGGCGGGAACGAGGAACCTCCGGGACTGGTCGGGGAGATCGGGCCGGTGGACAACCGGGCGTCGGCGGTGGCACCGGGGGGAGGACCGGGGGACCTGGGGGGAACGCTCTCGGCCGAGCAGCTGGAACGGATGGGGGCCCTGGCCGACATCCAGCCGGCAGCGACCGACCCGGAGGCGCTGGCCGATGCGCTGGTCGACGAGATCCTCGCCCTGCCCGCGGCCTCGGACCCGGCGGCCGAGCCGCTGCCGCTGCCGTCGCTGCCTGGACTCGGCGTCCTGCCCGGCCCCGGCTCCGGAGGAGGAGGCGGGGAAGGGGGAGGGTCGGGAGGCGGCCAGGGGGAAGGAATCGGGGCGGGCACGGAGTTCTTCGGGGCGAAGGATCGGGCGACGTCGTTCGCCTACGTCATCGACCGGTCGGCGAGCATGACCAACCGGGGGTCGATCGACATCGCCAAGCGGGAGCTGCTGGCTAGCCTGAGAAGGCTCCCGTCCGACGCGAGGTTCGGGGTCGTCTTCTATAACGAGAAGGCCACCCCGTTCCTCGACCCCTCGGGCCAGGCCCGACTGATGCCCGCGACCCCGGAGAACAAGGCCCGGTTCGAGAGCCGGCTGGCCGCCACCCCCGCCGACGGCGGCACCAACCACGTGGATGCGCTGATGGCCGGGTTCCGGATGCAGCCGGAGGTCATCTTCTTCCTCACCGACGCCGACCAGATGACCGACCGCGAGGCCGAGCAGCTCATCGAGGCCGCCGGGGCGATCCGGATCCAGGCGATCGAGTTCGGCATCGGCCCCGATACCGGCCTGTCCGTTCCGCTTCGGACCCTGGCCAACGCGACGGGAGGCTCGTACCGCTACATCGACGTGATGACCTTCCCCGATCGGTACTCCTCCCCGGCTCGACCGCCAGCGGCGGAGGAGCCGCGGTGAGCCGACCGGAGGGCGGATCGGGCCTGACCTCCTGGCCAGTCGCGTCTCGGCCCGACGGCGATCACGCCCCGCTCGGAGGAGCAGGCTCCCGCCGATAGCGGCCGAGCCAGGCCGGGGATCGACCTGACCAGACGCCGGGGCGGACCCGACATCCCGCGGGCTCCGCCGCTTCCGACCTCCGCTGACCTCCGCCAGCAGGGGGACCTGCGGACCGGGACCCTGCCGGACGGGAACCCCGGCCGGGAGCCCGACTCAGCTTCCTCCCGATCGACCGAGGCCGGTCCTGTCCGTCCGGCGGGGGCTCCCCCCGGAGCCCGTCCCCCGGAGCGATCCGGGCCGATCGATCCCTGGTGCGCCGATCGGTGCGCCACGGCACGCTCGCCGAGAATGGGCGAAGTCGTTTCGAGGAACGACGTTGTGTCGTCCTCGTTGGGTTCGCTCCGCGCCGAGAACGCCGGGAAGGCGCGACGCGATGGGAGCAAGGTGTCATCCCTGCCCGACGCTCGAGCGCCGGCGTGACGGTGGTGGCCCGGAACGCCTCGCGGACGGGATCGGTACGCTGCGGCCCGCCCAGCGACGGATTTCGGATCTGTCATGGACACACGATCTTGCGCAGATTGATCCCGCGCAACTTGGGTTCGTTCCGCGCCGGGAGTACGGGCGATCGTCCGTGATCCCTGGAAGAGCCGAACCCAATCAATGCAAGAATGGTAGCATCGAATCATCTTGTCAAAGAAGCCGGGCGGAACGGGCCCCTGTCCGTAGTTTCGGGGAGGGTGGGCGCCCGAGTCAGGGAATCCGATCTGGGTGCTCGTGTGGCGGGGGGAGCGCAGGGGGCAAGGGAGGGGTTCGGGTGGATCGCGAGGGCCGACCCGCATCGCTCGGTCCTGAGTTCTGGAGCGAGGGAAGGGGGAGGTCGGTCGGTTCCGCCAGGACGGGACCGAAGCCGGCGGAGCGACCGGCGACGGGAGCGAACGTGCCGTACGACCTGCGCGGCGTCTGCTGGTGGGGAAGCGTCTCGAACTTCACCGGCCTGATGCCGCCGAACACGACCGACCCGGACGTCACTGAGAGCGCGTCGTCCTGCATCGATTCCTACGGGACCAATCCGCCCTGCACGGCGCCGACGAGCCAGTTGCTCCGGGTGAACTTCGCCCGCAGCGAGCACCCCGGCGGCGTGAACGCGGCGTTCGCCGACGGAAGCGTCCGGTTCGTCAAGGAGACGATCGCCATTCCGACCTGGCGGGCGCTGTCGACCACCCGGGGCGGCGAGATCGTCAGCGCCGACCAGTTCTGAGCGCGGGGCCGATTCGAGCCATCGTCTCCCCTCGACGGGCGGGGGCGCCTCGGCGCCTCCGCCCGATCGTCGTTACTGGGAACGGGGGAGAAGGAGGAACGGGACGGGGGTGCCGGCCTCGTAGTCGAAGTCTCCGGCGGGGAAGGAGGCGAATCCGTCGGCGAGGGCGACGGAGCGAAGGTCGGCGGAGCCGGCCCAGTTGATCGGGGAGACGACGGGTCCGCCGTCGAGGTCGGGGGAGGGATCGCGGAGGAGGGCGGGGACGTAAGAGGGGCGGTCGCCTCGGTGGGAGAAGGGCTGCGCCAGGCGGGCGGTGATCGTCTCGGGGGGAGCGCCGGGGAGGCCTCGAAGGACCTTCAGGGCGGGGCAGACGAACAGGAGGAAGCCAACGACGCCGCTGACGGGGTTCCCCGGCAGGCCGAAGACGAGGGTGCCGGGACGGCCGTCGGGCCGGGCCGGGCCGACACCGAAGAGCAGGGGCTTGCCCGGCTTCAGGCGGATCTTGTGGAAGACCGGGGTCATGCCCAGCTCGGCGAGGGTGCCGGGGACGAGGTCGAGCGTGCCGGCCGACACCCCTCCGGTGATGAGCAGCACGTCGTTGGCCAGGCCCCGGGAGAGGACCTCGCGGAGCGGATCGGGCCGGTCGGGGGCGATGGGGGCGACCTCGGGGACGCCGGAGCAACAGCGGACCAGGCCCTCGAGAACGGTGGCGTTGCTGTTTCGAATCTGCCCGGGGCCAGGAACCTGATCGGGCGGGACGAGTTCATCCCCGGTCGAGGCGATGGTGACGACCGGCCGAGGGGAGACGAGAGGATTGGTCCAGCCGACGGAGGCGAGCAGGCCAAGCTTCACGGCGTCGAGCCGGGTGCCGGGGCCGAGCAGGGGATCGCCCTGGCGCATCTCTCGCCCCCGGGGGAGGCGGCCGGCGTCGGGAAGGACCGGCCGGGGCGGGCAGAGGAGGACGCGAGGGCCGTCTCGTCGGGAGTGCTCGACCATGACCACGGCATCGGCGCCGTCGGGCATGGGGGCGCCGGTCATGATCGCGGAGCACTGGCCAGGCCCGATCGCTCGGGTGGGGACCCGGCCGGCGGTGATCTCCTCGATCACCTCCAGCGCGACGGGAACGGGGCCGGAGAGGTCGGCGGTGCGGACGGCGAAGCCGTCGAGCAGGGCCTTGTCGAAGGGAGGGAGGTCGCGGTCGGCGAGAACCGTCTCCGCCAGGGCACAGCCGATCGCCTCCGCCAGGGGGACGCGGCGGGGAGGGAGCGGGGAGGCGTGGTCGAGGACCAATCGCAGAGCGTCCGAGACGGTGAGCATGGCGGAGGTCAACGGGGGAGGATTCCTGACTGATCGGGGATGACCGACTCCGGCTCCTGGGCCCCCAGACCCCGGCCGCCGGCGTCGGAGCCCCGTCATCGGCGGCGGAAGGTTCAGCGCCCGATGAAGTTACGGAGAAGGTCGGTGCCGGCTTCGGTGAGAAAGCTCTCCGGGTGGTACTGGACCCCTTCGAGGGGCCAGCTCTTGTGGCGGATTCCCATGATCTCGTCCTGGTCGGTGCGGGCGACGACCTCGAAATCGGGGGGGACGGTGCCCGGGCGGATGACGAGGCTGTGGTAGCGGGTGGCCTCGAACGGATTGGGGAGGCCTCGGTAGATCCCCTGGCCGTCGTGGTAGATGAGCGAGGTCTTGCCGTGCATGATGCGGTCGGCTCGGACAATCTCGCCGCCGAAGACGTGGCCGATGCACTGGTGGCCGAGGCAGACGCCGAGCAGGGGAACCTTGCCGGCGAAGTGAGAGACGACCGCGTTGGAGATGCCGGCCTCGAGCGGAGTGCAGGGGCCGGGGGAGATGATGATGTGCGTCGGGGACTTCGAGGCGATCTCCTCGGGGGTGGTCTGGTCGTTGCGGACGACCCAGAGATCCAGCGAGGGGTCGATCTCTCCCAGGCGCTGGACGAGGTTGTAGGTGAACGAGTCGTAGTTGTCGATCAGGGCGATCATGCCGGTCCCGTCGAGGAGGCGAGGGGAGGAGTGAGGCGTTTTGATCGTATCATATCGGGCGACCGGCACGACCGGAAGCGGCGGCGGTCGGGCCGGGAGGATCGGAAGGGTCGGGAGCCCGGCGACGGCCGATGGAGAAGGGCGGATGCGGAGGATCCGGCTCGGGTCGGCCGGCAGGATGCCGGTGGGAACGGCCGAATCGGATCGGATCGGATCGGACCGGGACAGGACCGGACAGGAGGACGCCCCGATGCTCGCGAGCCTGACGATCGCCCTGGGATTGGCCGCCGCCGGAGGCCCCCCGTATGGCGGGCCGCTTGGGACGGCGACGCCGCCGCCGATCCCGACGCACCCGGTCGCCGGGATGACCGTGCCCGCCTTCTCTGGCCCAGGACACGCGATCGCCCTCGGCGGAACCGGGCACGGTGACGATCACGGGCTCGCCCACTCCCCCAGCCACGGCCACGGCCACGGTCACGGCGGGGGAGGGTTCATCCTGCCCCCGGGACCGGGGGATGGCTGGGGATTCCCCAACGGGGCGCCGGACGGCTACGGCTGGTACGACCCGGGCGTCTTGCTGCCGATCCGGGAGGACCGGACGACCTCGTACTACTTCCGGCGCTACATGGCGGTGCCGCCGCGGACGATGTTCCTCCCGAGCTACTACAACCCGTTCGTCACCCGGGGCCAGCGGTTTCTTCCGTATGTGGGGATGGGGGGCTGGCACGCCGCTGGCGGCCCGCCGACCGGGTCGGCCGAGACGGCGGTCACCCCCTACAGCGACCTGTCCCGAGAAGTGCCGCGCGTGACGGTCCCCCCGTTCTCGGGAGAGGTGCAAGCGGCTCCGGTGAACAATAGCCAGACGGATCGGATGATCCGGAATTGATCGCGACGATCGCTCGGGAACCGAAGGGCCGGGGGAGCAGGGGAGCGGGATCGATCGCCGGACGAATGTGATCGGCGAGCGATCGAGTTGACGAGACTCCTCCTGTCCCCGGCGAGCGCGAGGGCCGATGGCCCAGATTCCCGAACGATCAAGATGGCGGGATCGGCGATCGGAGCGGGGACACTCGGCCTCGGGGGGCGCGGAAGCGGGGCTCCAGGACGAGACTGGGGAAATCGATCCGATCCTGGGGAAGCCTCCGGAGGCCTGTCTCGATGGCCCCTCAATCCCGATCGCAGGCCTCGCCAAGCTCACGAGCCAATCACCCCAGAGCGCGGGAGAGTTCGATTGTCGGGCGGGGGGGACCTCAATTATGGTAGAGTTCGTCCGTAGCGCAAGCGGCGGATGACCTTGGAGGGTTTCCCCCGAACGCGGGATGATGAGAGGCGCCCGAGGCCGGCTCGAACCCGATCGCGATCCGAAGCGCGATCGAACCAGGAGCCGGGCTTCGTCGTAGGAGTCGTGCCCCTTCGTCCTCCCGGGGCCAGGGGACCCGTTCGGGGTCCTTCGACGGCCCGGGTCGTCTGTCGCGATGGCGCGAGGGGGATGCCGCCGGCAGGGGGGACGATCGGCCGCGATCCCGCCCCCTCTTCCCGACCCGGTCCCGTCCCGTCCCGCACCGCTTGCACCGCGACGCCGCGTATCGAGGTTCGCCCCGGTCCTCCGGCCGGGAAACCGGCGACGCGACGCTCTCATTCGATCCTTGCAGCAGGGCGCCCTTGCGATGAACTCCGACGTCATCATCGAGACCCGGAACCTGACCAAGGTCTACCGCGACTTCTGGGGGCGCCCGAAGGTGCTGGCCCTCAAGGCGCTGGACCTGAAGGTGCACCGCGGCGAGATCTTCGGCCTGCTCGGCCCCAACGGCTCGGGCAAGACGACCACGATCAAGCTGCTGCTTGGCCTGCTCTTCCCAACGGAAGGGGAGGCCTTTCTCTTTGGCGAACCGGCGACGAACGTCGCCAAGAACGAGCGGATCGGCTACCTGCCCGAGGAGTCGTACCTGTACAAATTCCTGAACGCCGAGGAGACGCTGCACTTCTACGGCCGGCTGTTCAAGATCGACCCCGCGGAGCGGAAGAAGCGGGTCGACCAGTTGATCGACATGGTCGGGCTGTCGGCGGCCAAGCACCGGCAGGTGCGGGAGTACTCCAAGGGGATGCAGCGCCGGATCGGCCTGGCCCAGGCGCTGATCAACGACCCGGAGATGATCCTGCTGGACGAGCCGACCTCGGGCCTGGACCCGATCGGCACCTCGGAGATCAAGGACCGGATCCGGGAGCTGCGTGAGCGGGGCAAGACGATCGTGCTGTCCGGCCACCTGCTGGCCGACATGCAGGACATCTGCGACCGAATCGCCATCCTGCACCGCGGCGAGCTGAAGGAGCTGGGGCAGGTCCGCGACCTGCTCACGGTGCAGGACGTTACCCAGATCAAGACGAAGGACCTGCCGCCGGCGGCCCTGACGGAGATCGAGGAGGTCGTCCGACGGCACGGAGCCGAGCTGCTGGGGGTCGACCACCCGACGACGACGCTCGAGGAGCTGTTCCTGCGGATCGTCCGAGACAGCGAGCTGCACCCGGGCCGCCGTCGCGTGGGAGACCGCCCCGGCATGCCCGCCCCTCCGGCCGGCGAGGACGGCTCCTCGGCGCCGACGGCGCCGGCGGCGGGCCGGGCGTCCTGACCGGAGCCGGGCCCGCCGATCCCCGATGGCCGAGGCCGGACGGCGGATGGCCGGGACAGAGCAGGGGCCGGACCCCGCCCCCTGGCCTCCCATCGGTCCTCGGACGCCGTCCCGATCGCCAGAGCCATCGGTCGGCCCGGCGCCGGCCGCCCGACGAGTCGTCGGCGCGTCCGGTCCCGGAACCGGACGGAGGCCGAGCCTCCCGATCACCGTCGCACACAACGCCGAAGTCGATCATCTCCCCGTCCTCATCCGCTTCTGGAGTCTCCCCGAGCGATGTCCGCGCTGAGTCTTTTCCTGCTGCTGGCCTGGGCGCAGGCCGGGGGCGAGCCGGCCGCCGCGGCGGACCCGGCCGCCAGCCCCTCCCCCTCCCAGGGGGCCTCCGCCGAGTCTCCCGACACCTCGGCTCCGGCCGCCGAGGCCGGCGCCAATCCGGTGGCGGCGGCCGCCGGCGGCGCGCTGCCGGTCGTCCAGCCGACCGCCCTGCTGGCCGAGGAGCTGGCCAACTGGCAGAAGTGGGCCCTGCTGATCGGCGACCCGATCCGGACGGTCCCCGTCTGGTGGGGGCCGATCCTGAGCTGGGTGAAGATCGTCTCGCTGGCCGGCCTGCTGGGCTGGGTCGGCGCCTGGGTGATGGCCTCGCTGCGGGGACGCCGGCGGGCCCGAGTGACGATCGGCGGCGCCCGGCCGCTGGACGCGGCGCTGTTGCTGGCGATCCTCATCGGCATCGGCTGCGTGTTCGTCCGCCAGGCACAGCAGTCTGAGCAGTTGCCGCAGGTGGACGTGGCCGGTGTGGCGCTGGCCTCGCTGGTGGGAATGCTCTGCCTGGGGGTCGGCGCGGCCTGGCTGGAAACCGTGCTCTGGTCGGGCATTCTGCGGGAGCGCCGGATCGGAGACGTGCTGGTGCTGGTGGGAATGCACCTGGCGCTGCTGGTGGCGGTGGGCATCGCGCTGAGCATGCCGAGCGGGGCGATGCCGTACCTGGGGGCTCGGCTCGGCTTCCCGCCCGACGCGACGCTGCTGACCCCCGAGGGGGAGCTGACCCCCTCGGGAGTGGTGGCGATCGTGCTCATCGGCGTGCAGATGGCACTGACGCTGATGGGCTTCGTGGTCTTCCTCCGGATCGCGCTGCTGGTGCTGGGGGAGGTGTCGGCGATCCGCCCAAGGCGGCTGTACGCGATGGGCAAGTTCAGCTGGGTGGAGTCGTTCCGCAAGACGCGCATCCCCTGGGCGGTGCTGGCGATCTTCCTGCTGATCCTGGCGTTCACGCACTGGTTCCTCCAGCCTCCCGACTCGCAGCGGCAGGCGGAGCTGAGCCGGCTGTACGTGGGCACGCTGATGCTGCTGTCGTCGGTGCTGCTGACGGTGATGGTGGCGGTGCTGACGCCGATCACGCTGCCCAACGACATCCGGTTCCAGACGATCTTCACGGTCGTGACCAAGCCGGTGCGGCGGCTGGAGATCATCTGGGGGCGGATGCTCGGGTTCATGGGGGTGGTCACGGCGCTGGTGCTGGCGCTGGGGGGCATCAGCCTGCTGTACCTGGAGCGAAACATCGGCGGGCGGATCGAGCAGCTCCGGCAGGAGATCGCCGAGGCCCGGGAGGCGGGCCTGGACAACCAGGCCGGCTTGCTGGAGGCGCAGCTCGACCAGCTCCAGACGCGGAGATCGGCCCGCCTGCCGGTGGGCGGCTCGCTAACGTTCGTCGACTCGCTCGGGGAGCCGAGGATCAAGGGGATCGACGTCGGTCAGGAACTGGAGATCCGCAGCTTCGTCGAGGGGGCGACCCAGGCCGAGGCCTCCTGGCTGTTCGGGCCGATGATTCCGCACCCGGTCGATCGGCTGTTCCCGAACCGCCCCGGCGAGCGGTACCCGATGCTCTCGATGCCCGTGCCGGTGGGCCTGCTGCTGCACGAGGGGACGATCGAGGACCTGGCCAACGACATCTACACCGTGGCCTACGAGCGGGCCGAACTAGAGGCGCGGAAGCAGGGAGCCGAGCCGAGTGAGCTGTCTCGGCTCAACGCCGAGGTCTCCCGGCTGGAGGAGCAGGAACAGGGGCTCCTGCGAGAGTACGAGGCGCTGGTCGCCCGGTACTCGGATCTGGTCCAACAGGCCGAGGCGGCCGGCGATGCTCCCGAGGCGGCCAGGCTTCGGGAACAGGCCGAGGCGCTGCGGTCGCCCGACGTTCCGGTGCAGATGACCTTCACCGTCTACCGGACGACCAAGGGCCGGCCGGGAGAGCCCGTGTACGCCTCGATCCGGGTCGTGCACCCGTTCTCGGCCGAGGCGCCGATGTACCCGGGGAGCCGGGAGAACTCCCCCCTGCTGATCGACCCCCTGGCCCGACGCTTCGGAGGCAATAACCCGCTGATCCCCGAGCTGGTGCACTCCGACACGTTCGACGTGAAGGAGTACTACACCAACAAGTGGGCCTTCCCGGCGTCGATGCTCGTCGGCAGCCAGGGATACCTGACGATCCAGGTGCAGTGCCTCAGCCCGACGCAGTACCTCGGCATGGCCGAGGGGGACCTGTTCCTCGTGGCCAGCCAGGGTTCGTTCCTGGCCAACTACATGAAGGGCCTGGCCGGCATCTGGCTGCAGGCGATGGTGCTGACGGCCATCGGCGTCTGGGCGGGCACGTTCCTGAGCTGGCCGGTGGCGCTGCTGATCACGGTGTTCTTCTTCGCGGCCGGTGAGATCTTCTTCCCGATCCTCAATCAGTTGGCCACCGGCCAGATGATCGGCGGCGGACCGTTCGAGTCGATGATCCGGATGGTGTCGCACTCGAACCAGATGACCGAGCTGGACGCCACGCTCGGCGTGATCCTGGCCAAGTCGCTGGACGCGATCGTCGTGCCGATCATGTCGCTGCTGATCTTCGTCGTGCCCAACTTCTCGGCCATGGATCTGTCGAACCTCGTGGCTGACGGGTTCGCGATCCAGTGGGCGACCCTGGGGGCGAACATCCTCCTGGCGCTGTCCTACGCGGTGCCGTTCTCCATCGCCGCATATTTCATCCTGAAGAATCGGGAGGTGGCCGCGTGAACACGCTCTCCATCCGGTCCAAGCAGATCCTCTACGCCCTGCTCATCGTGGGGATCTTCGCCCTGATGATCCCCTATGGACAATGGCTGCAGCGCGAGAAGCAGGCCAAGGATCTGGGAGAGGCGACCATCGGTCAGGTGGACGCCGGCAGCTTCATGCTGAAGCTGGCGATGATCGGCGGGGCGCGCGGCGTGGTCGCCAACGCCCTGTGGATGCAGGCCCAGGACCTCCAGCGCCGTCAGGAGTGGGACCTGCTGAAGACGAAGGTCGACTTCATCACCAAGCTCCAGCCGCACTTCCTGTCGATCTGGACGTTCCAGGGCTGGAACCTGGCGTACAACGTCTCGGTCGAGTGGGACGACCCGGCGGACAAGTACACCTGGATCAAGAACGGGATCAACTTCCTCCGGGAAGGTGTGGAGAACAACCCGCGCAGCCCCGACCTGGTCTGGGACACGGCCTGGACCTACTACCACAAGATCGGGTTCGCCGACGAGGCGATCATCCTCCGGCAGCTCTTCCACGAGGACCAGGACGAGGAGTTCCGCACCGACCCGATCGACAACCGGGTCTACGACGACAACTTCAAGGTCTCCCGCGGCTGGTTCGAGATGGCCGTCGATCGGGCCGACGAGTTCTCCCGCGTGGCGACCGAGCTCGAAGCGCCGGTCGAGTACGTCGACCCGGTGGAGAACCGCAAGGGACGCCCCGGCGACCTGGCCTTCCGCACCATGCCCGCCCATGCCCAGACCCGATACGCCGCGGCCCTGGAGAAACGGTCCAAGGTGAACGTGCCCGCCCAGTTCGGCGAGAAGGCCCGCAGCGAGTGGGGCCTGGCCGAGCAGGAGTGGCTGAAGTTCGGCGAGTATGAGTTCCGCTCCCCCAACGCCCTGCGGATCCAGGGGGAACTGGTCGCCCAACCGATCGTCATCGGCGACATCCTCCGGCCCGAGGTCATCACCAACCTGAAGACCGATACCCAGTACTGGGCCCAGTTGCTCAGCGAATACGAAGGCAAGGACATCCGCGAGGTGACGCTCGAGGAGGCCGAGCGGCTGACCGAAAACAAGATGGCCTGGACCAATCGCTGGGCCGACCAGAACAACTTCCGCTACTGGATCGAGCGCTGCCGGGCCGAGATGGAGCCCGACGGCGTCCGAGCCCGGCAACTCTTCTATGAGGGGTATCTGGCCTACCTCAACGCCGACTTCCCCAAGGCCGCCGACCTCTACCAGGAGGGCCTCGACCTGTGGAAGACGGTGCTGGACCGCTACCCGACCTACCGTGATGACGACCTGAACCGCAAGGACACCGGCCAGACCGTGCTCCGCTACCGCGAGGCGCTGCTCCAGGCCGGCCGCGAGCTGCCCGAGGACATGCCCTTCGCCGACATGATGGCCGAGGCCGAACTCGATCCGACGCTCGACCCGTTCGACGCCCTCGACATGCTCGGCCCGATCGGCGAGGCCGACGACTCCGGGTCCGAGTGACCCCGGCGTCCTCGCCTGGCGATCCCCCCACCGAGGCCGTCCCCCCGTCCCTCCCCGCCTTGGGTGGACCGGGAGGGCGGCCTCGCCTATTCTAAGAGGCGACGGGGATGGCGGCCGCGGGAGGACCGCGGGCGGGTTCTGGTCGACGAACCGGGTCGGGCCGCTCCCGGAACCCGTGCCGGAGAGCGACCCTCGATCGTCGAGCCCGTCGCGTCCGATGCCCGCGATCGGCGGGCCTCGGAATCGCGACCACGCTCTCTCCTCCTTCTTGCGACCGCCCTCCTCCCGCAGCCGGTAGCCTTCCGACCACCGACACCGCCCACGCACCGAGGCCCCCGCAGCCCATGAGTCACGACGGCCGGCGGACGATCCGAGTCGGGCACAGCCCCGACTCCGACGACGCCTTCATGTTCTACGCCCTGGCCCACGACAAGCTCGACACGGGCGATCTGCGCTTCGTCCACCAACTGGAAGACATCGAGACGCTCAACCGTCGCGCACTGGGCGGCGAGCTGGAAGTCTCGGCCGTCAGCATCCACGCCTATGCGCACCTGGCCGACACGTATGCCTTGCTCTCCTCCGGCTCCAGCATGGGGGACCGCTACGGCCCCAAGCTGATCGCCCGGGAGCCGATCTCGCTCGAGCAGCTCCGCGAGCGGACGCCGACGATCGCCGTGCCCGGCACGCTGACGACCGCCTATCTGGCGCTGCAACTCTGCCTGGGCAAGGATGTGCCGGTCGAGGTCATCCCGTTCGATCAGATCATCCCGGCGGTGATCGACCGGAAGGTGGACGTGGGCCTCATCATCCACGAGGGGCAGCTCTACTACCCGGATCAGGGGTTGCACCAGGTCGCCGACCTGGGCGAGTGGTGGTACGGCGAAACCGGCCTGCCGCTGCCGCTGGGAGGCAACGTGGTGCGCCGGGATCTGGGGCAAGCGACGGTGGAACGCATCGCCGCCCTGCTGAAGCAGAGCATCCAGTACGCCCTGGACCACCGCCAGGAAGCACTCGACTACGCCCTGACCTACGCCCGAGGGCTCGACCCGAACCTGGCGGATCGGTTTGTGGGCATGTATGTGAACGAGTGGACCGTCGACTACGGCGATCGAGGCCGGGAAGCCGTCCGCACACTGCTCAGGAAGGCGGAGGATCGTGGCCTCGTGCCGGGTCCGGTCGACGTGCAGTTCGTCGGCTGATCGGGCAGGGGGGCAAGACGCCGGCTCCCGGTCGAATCTCGGGAAGCGAGCGATCCGGGAGCGGGCGTTCCGATCCCGCGAGGGACGGCCCGGCTGGAACGGAACCAAGGGGCAAGGAGCGGGGAGGACCGTCATGTTCAGCTCTCGATCAATCGTCCGATCGGCCGCTCCGATGGTCCTGGGAGGGGCGCTCGCGCTCCTCGGCCCGGGCGCGACGGCGGCCCGGGGGCAGTGGCTCGTTCCTCCCGGTTTCGGCATCCCGTATGGCGGATACGGCTTCGGGTACGGATATGGTTACGGTCACGGATTTGGGCCAACGCGCGCGGGGGTTGGGTACGGGTTCGGGCCCTCCTGGGGAGCATGGCCGGGGTATGGGGTGGGGTATGGACTCTATCCCAGCGCCTTCAACGTGCTGAACCAGGCCGACGTGCGGGCGGGGCTGGCGTACAATGCCCTGGCAACCGGCCGGGCGGCGCCGTTGGCGGCAGCGGTGGGGCCGTTCGGCTTCGAGGTCGGGCCCTACGGATACGCCGGGGCCTCGTACTTCAACCCGTACTTCTCCTCGGGGCTGACTCCCCTGGCGGTGCGATCGGCCCGAGATGAGCCGCGCTTGCGAGGAGCCGGGCAGGCGGTGCGCTTCCGGCTCGTCCCGATTCCTCCCGCCGCGAACGAGCCGGGAGCGGGCCGAGGGGCTGACCGAAGCCCGAACGCGGATCCTCCCTGAGGCCCGCGATCAACGGCTCGGTCCGCCGGGACCGAAGGCCAGCCAGGGATCTTCTCCGCCAGGACACATCGGCGCCGGGGAATCGTTCCGGATGGGCGAAGCGGGGCCTCGGCGCGGTTCGACCAAGGAGCCCGGAGGGTGTTCCGAGGTCGGGTCATCCCGGTCGGGGAGGGCGGAGCGGGATCGGCCGGATGGGGCCGGACGCCGGGCGGGGCTCCGATCTGGGAGCCCCCGGCGGGGATCGGTATGATGGGGCATCGGGTGCCTCTGGTGCCTCGGACGATCCGGCATGGTCCCCCTTCGAACAGGTTGCCCACGATGGCCGACAGTTTTCAAAGCCGAGCCCCCCTCCAGGTCGACGGCCGCTCGTTCCAGATGTTCCGCCTCGACCGCCTGGCCGGCCAGCAGGGGGTCGACCTGGCCCGCCTGCCGTTCTCACTGAAGATCCTGCTGGAGAACCTGTTGCGCTGCGAGGACGGAGTGACCGTCACCGCCGACGACGTGCTGAAGCTCGCCCGCTGGGACGCCCAGGCCGAACCGAGCGACGAGATCGCCTTCCGCCCGGCTCGCGTGCTGATGCAGGACTTCACCGGCGTGCCGGCGGTGGTCGACCTGGCCGCGATGCGCGATGCGATGGCCCGCCTGGGAGGCAACCCGAAGCGGATCAATCCCCTGCAGCCAGCCGAGCTGGTGATCGACCACTCGGTGCAGGTCGACGAGGCCGGTACTCCCCTGGCCCTGCTGCACAACACCGAGCTGGAGTACAAGCGGAACCAAGAGCGCTACGCCTTCCTCCGCTGGGGCCAGAAAGCGTTGGACAACTTCCGGGTCGTGCCGCCGGAGACGGGGATCGTCCACCAGGTGAACCTGGAATACCTGGCTCGCGTGGTGTTCACCCGAGAGGACGGGGGCGAGTCGATCGCCTACCCGGACACGCTGGTGGGGACCGATTCCCACACGACGATGATCAACGGCCTGGGCGTGCTGGGCTGGGGAGTCGGCGGCATCGAGGCCGAGGCGGCGATGCTGGGCCAGCCGGTGTCGATGCTGGTGCCTCAGGTCATCGGCTTCAAGCTCTCCGGCCGGCTGCCCGAGGGGGCGACGGCAACCGACCTGGTGCTGACCGTGACCCAGATGCTCCGCAAGCGGGGCGTGGTCGGCAAGTTCGTCGAGTTCTTCGGCGACGGCCTGGACCATCTGCCGCTGGCCGACCGGGCGACCATCGCCAACATGGCCCCCGAGTACGGCGCGACGTGCGGCATCTTCCCGATCGACGCCGAGACGCTCCGCTACCTGGAGCTCTCCGGTCGGCCTGCGGAGCAGATCGCGCTGGTCGAGGCCTATGCCAAGGAGCAGGGGCTCTTCCGCACCTCCGGCTCCCCGTCGCCGACGTACACCGACGTGCTGGAGCTGGACCTGTCGACCGTCGAGCCAAGCCTCGCCGGGCCGAAGCGGCCGCAGGACCGGGTGACGCTGGCCGCGGTGAAAGCCGGGTTCTCCGAGGTGCTGGCGCAGATGATCAAGGACTCGCCGACGGCCCTGGCCGCCGCGGCGAAGGCCGGCCGCAAGGCCCCCGAGATCGGCACCGAGGACCGCCTGGAAACCGAGGGGGGCGGCGGCGTCGCGCCGGGATCCGAGGACCCCGACGCCCCGGACGCCCACGCGCACCCGCTGACCAACGGCCACGGGGCGATCACCCACGGCTCGGTGGTGATCGCCGCCATCACCAGCTGCACGAACACCTCGAACCCGTCGGTCATGATTGGCGCCGGATTGCTGGCGAAGAAGGCCGTCGAGCGGGGGCTCAAGCGTAAGCCCTGGGTGAAGGCGAGCCTGGCGCCCGGGTCGAAGGTCGTGACCGACTACCTCGATGACGCGGGCCTGACGGCGGCGCTCGAGGCCCTGGGGTTCCACACGGTCGGCTACGGCTGCACCACCTGCATCGGGAATTCCGGCCCGCTGGCCAAGGAGATCACCCAGGCGATCCAGGAGGACGACCTGGTGACCGTCTCGGTCCTCTCCGGCAACCGGAACTTCGAGGGGAGGATCAACTCGGAGGTCCGCGCCAACTATCTGGCCTCGCCCCCGCTGGTGGTGGCCTACGCCCTGGCCGGGACGATCGACATCGACCTGACCAGCGAGCCCATCGGCATCGGCAGCGACGGCGCTCCCGTCTTCCTGAAGGACATCTGGCCGAGCCAGAAGGAGATCCAGGAGACGATCCTCAAATCGGTTCGAGCCGAGATGTACCGGCGCAAGTATGCGGAGGTCTTCCAGGGAGACGCCCGCTGGCAGTCGCTGCCCACTCCCGAGGGGGACCTCTACGAGTGGGACGACGCCTCGACCTACGTGAAGAACCCGCCGTACTTCCAGGGGATGGGAGTCGATCCCGAGCCGGTGGAGGAGATCCAGGGGGCCCGGGTGCTCGCCCTGCTGGGAGACAGCATCACGACCGACCACATCTCGCCGGCCGGCTCGATCAAGGTGCAGAGCCCCGCAGGCCAGTACCTCCGAGAGCACGGGGTCGAGGTCGCCGACTTCAATTCCTACGGCTCCCGCCGGGGCAACCACGAGGTGATGGTGCGCGGCACGTTCGCCAACGTTCGGCTGCGAAACCAGCTCGCCCCGGGGACCGAGGGCGGCTTCACCCGGCTCTTGCCCGACGGCTTGGTGACGACGATCTTCGAGGCGTCGGAGGAGTACCGCAAGCGCGGCGTGCCGCTGATCATCCTGGCGGGCAAGGAGTACGGCTCGGGCTCCTCCCGAGACTGGGCCGCCAAGGGGCCGAAGCTGCTGGGCGTCCGGGCGGTGATCGCCGAGAGCTTCGAGCGGATCCACCGGTCGAACCTGGTGGGGATGGGGATTCTGCCCTTGCAGTTCCAGGCCGGAGCGTCGGCCAGTTCGCTGGGGCTGACCGGGGAGGAGACCTTCGCGATCGAGGGGCTCAAGGAAGTCCTCGACTCCGGGTTCGCCTCGGGCCGGCAGGTCCGGGTGATCGCCACCCCCTCGGAAGGGGAGCCGGTGCGGTTCTCGGCGACGGTCCGGATCGACACCCCGCAGGAGATCAAGTATTATGAGCACGGGGGGATCCTCCCGTATGTGCTCCGGCAACTCCTCAAGGGGGATCGGGGCTGAGCCTCGGCGGGCCCGGCCATCCCGCCCGAGGACGATCAGGCCCGACACCATCAGCGGTGGAACCGCCGGAGACACCAGACGCCATCCCCGGGCTGGGCCGATCCGGTCGAGCGACGAACCGGGATCGGCGGTCTGCCCCCGCTCCCCCTCGACTGGCAGGGAAGCCTCGCGTTTGAGTAGAATCAGGCGGTTCTTACAGTCAATCCTCCGCCGCCGGCCGGCGATGCCCGGTCGGGCCCGAGCTCGGGTCGCCCCCGCCCCCGGGCGCGACCCCGGGCCCGAGCCGTCTCTGCCCACCCCGCCGCCCGAGGCCGCCGCGCCCCGATCATCCTCCGGACCCGAGACCGAGCAGGAGCTGGAAGATATGGCCCACGCGCAGACCGAAGCCAAGCCGATCGTCGACCGCGAGCAGGCCCTCGACTGGCTCCGCCAGATGCTGGTGATCCGCCGCTTCGAAGAGCGCTCGGCGATGCTCTACCAGCGCCAGAAGATCGGAGGCTTCTGCCACCTGTACAGCGGACAGGAGGCCTGCGCCGTCGGCTCGATCGGCGTGTTGCGCGAAGACGACTACGTCATCACCGCCTACCGCGACCACGGCCACGCCCTCGCCCGGGGGATGGATCCGAGAGCCGGCATGGCCGAGATGCTGGGCAAGGCCGCCGGCTGCTCGAAGGGCAAGGGCGGCTCGATGCACTTCTTCCAGGCCGATCGCAACTTCATGGGCGGTCACGCCATCGTCGGCAGCCACATCCCGCTGGCCGCGGGAATGGCCTTCGCCAGCAAGTACCGCGGCGACGATCGCGTGACCCTCTGCTTCTTCGGCGACGGCGCGATGGACCAGGGGGCGCTGCACGAGGCGTTCAACATGGCCGGCTTGTGGAAGCTGCCGGTCATCTACGTGGTCGAGAACAACCTGATGTCGATGGGAACCCATCTGCATCGCCACTCGGCCGTGCTCGACCTGACCCGTCGCGGCGGGCCGCCCTACGGCTTCGCCGCCAGCGTGGCGGTCGACGCCAACGACATCGAGGCGATGGCCGAGGTGACGCTCGAGGCCGCCAACCGCGCCCGGGCCGGCGAGGGCCCGACGTTCATCGAGGCCAAGACGTACCGCTACCGCGGCCACTCGATGAGCGACCCGATGAAGTACCGCACCGCCGAGGAGCTGGAAAAGGCCCGCGAGCGCGACCCGATCGCGCTGTACGAGGTCGTCCTCCGCGAGCGCGGCTGGGTCGACGACGAGTCGCTCGAACTGATGCAGGAGGAGGTCAAGCGGCTCATCGACGAGGCCATCGCCTTCGCCGAAGAGGCCCCCGAGCCCGCGCTCGACCAGGTCTACACCGACATCACCGTCTCCCCTCACATCCCCCAGGAGTGACCGAGCCGATGGCCGTCATGCAGTATCGCGAGGCGTTGAACCTCGCCATGACCGAGGAGATGGAGCGGGACGACCGCGTCTTCCTCATGGGCGAGGAGGTGGCCGAGTACAACGGCGCCTACAAGGTCAGCCAGGGGATGCTCGACCGCTTCGGCCCGCGCCGGATCATCGACACGCCCATCTCCGAGAACGGCTTCGCCGGCATCGGCATCGGCGCCGCGATGGTCGGCCTGCGGCCGATCATCGAGTTCATGACCTTCAGCTTCAGCTACGTCGCCTTCGATCAGCTGGTCAACAACGCCGCCAACATGCGCTACATGTCCGGCGGCCAGTTCAGCGTGCCGATCGTCTTCCGAGGCAACTCGGGCATCGCCGGCAACCTCGCCGCCACGCACTCGCACCGGCCCGAGGCGCTGTATGCCCACTTCCCCGGCCTGAAGGTGATGATGCCCAGCACCCCCGCCGACGCCAAGGGGATGCTCAAGGCCGCCATCCGAGACGACGACCCGGTCATCTTCATCGAGCATGAGAACCTGCTCGGCGACAAGGCGGAGGTCCCCGAGGACCCCGAGTTCCTCATCCCGATCGGCAAGGCCGACGTGAAACGAGAAGGCTCGGATGTCACCATCCTCACCTACTCCCGGTCGGTACAGACCAGCCTGAAGGCCGCCGAGGCGATGGCCGGGGAGGGGGTGAGTGTCGAGGTGGTCGACCTCCGCACCCTCCGCCCGCTGGACATGGACACCGTCCTCTCCTCGGTCACCAAGACCAATCGCTGCGTGATCGTCGAGGAGGACTGGCCTTATTGCGGCATGGGCGCCGGCATTGCCGATCGCGTCTATCGCGCCGCCTTCGACGAGCTGGACGCCCCCATCCAGCGCGTGACCGCCAAGGACGCCCCCATCCCGTACAACCGCCGGCTCGAACTGGACATCCTGCCGAGCGTGGAGCGGGTGGTCGAGGCGGTCAACGGCGTGCTCTATCGCTGACAGGACGACGGGCCGGGCCCCCCCGGCCGATCCGAGATCCGCAGGGCCCCCTCCGGTCGAGCCGCTCGCCGACCGGAGGGGGCCGCTCGCCGTGAACGATCATCGCATCCCCGGAGCCCCCGCAATGCCCGTTGAAGTGACGATGGCCAAGCTCAGCCCGACCATGGAGAGCGGGCAGCTCGTCAAGTGGAACGTCAAGGTCGGCGACCCGGTCAAGGAGGGGGACGTCCTGGCCGAAATCCAGACGGACAAGGCCGTCATGCCGATGGAGGCGTTCGACGACGGCACCGTCGCGCTGCTGGACGTGGCGGAGGGAGACGAGGTCGCCCTCGGCCAACGCGTCCTGGTGCTGGCGAAGAAGGGGGAGGACCCGGCTCAGGTCGCCGAACAGTTGAAGGAGGGAGACGCCAAGGCGGGTGGAGCGGCGGGGCCGGTGCAAGAAGCCGTCGCGGCCGGAGCCCCCACCGCCGCCGGGTCGGCCTACGGGCACTCGACCGCCGCCAACGGCCAGCAAGCAGGAGACGCCTCCTCCTCCGCTCCCGGCGGCCGGATCCGGTCCAGCCCGCTGGCGAGGAAGATCGCCGAGCGGGCGGGGGTCGACCTCGGCCAGATCCCCGGCTCCGGGCCCAACGGCCGGATCATCCGCCGGGACGTCGAAGCCTTCCTGCGGGACCGAAGCGCCGCCCCCGCCTCGGCCCCGACGGCGGCCCCCGCCCCGAGCATGCCGATGCCCGTGGCGACCGGCCCGGTTCGGCAGACTCAGCGCGTTCCGCACAGCCGGATGCGCAAGACGATCGCCCAGCGGATGCTCCAGGCCAAACAGTCGGCGCCCGAGATCCACGTCACGGCCGACATCCGGATGGACCGGGTCGTGGCGCTCCGGGAGCAGCTCAACGCCCAGCTCGCCAAGCAGAAGATCAAGCTCTCCGTCAGCGACTTCGTGACCAAGGCCGTGGCGATGGCCCTGCGCCAGCACCCGGGTCTGAACGCGACCTACGAGGCCGAGGAAATGGTCCTGCACGGGCAGATCAACATCGGCATCGCCGTGGCGCTGGAGGGCGGGCTGATCGTCCCCGTGCTGCCCGACGCCGACCGGCTCGGCCTGGTCGAGATCCGGCAGGGAACCCTCGCTCTGACCGAGGCGGCCCGCAGCAACACACTCACACCCAAGCAGATGATGGGGTCAACCTTCACCATCTCCAACCTGGGCATGTACGGTGTCAAGCAGTTCGACGCCATCCTGAACCTGCCCGAAGTCGGCATCCTTGCCGTCGGCAGCATCGAGGCCCGGCCGGTCGTCGAAAACGGCCAGCTCGTCGCCGGCCAGGTGATGACCGTCACCCTCACGGCCGATCATCGCGCCGTCGACGGCGCGATGGCCGCCGAGTTCGTCCGCACGCTCAAGGGCTTCCTCGAGGAGCCGGCCTCGATGCTGCTCTGAGCCGCCGCCGACCGCAACGCTCCCCTCGGCGTTCCCGCTCTTGGGAACGCCGGGAGGGGATCTTCCCGCCCCTGCATCGGGTCGAGGATCAACCGGGAGATCCCCGACGTTGCCACCAGAGTTCCCCCCGCAGGGCAAGGCCCAGCAATCGACTCCAGGCGGGAGGAGCCTCGTCTGTACGGCGACGGGCTCGGGCGTCACAATAGGGGAAACATCGAGGCCGGGCGGAGCGGCCCGGCGGAGATCGACCGGCCCCCGGCCGATCGCCCTCCGGAGGGGGCGGCGGCGGGGGTCGTTGGCTTGAACTGATCCGATCGCCTCCCCGGCGACGTCCCCCCTCGGGAGCCGGCTTCCGTCCTGGCCCGAGCCGGGGGAGGGCGATCGATCCCTGCCCCCCGATCGACCGAAGACTTCCCCGACCGAGACGCACATTCATGGCCAACGACTACGAGATCCTCGTCATCGGCGGCGGCCCCGCCGGGTACGCCGGCGCCATTCGGGCCGCCCAGCTCGGCAAGAAGGTGCTCTGCGTCGAGCAGGACAAGCTCGGCGGCATCTGCCTGAACTGGGGATGCATCCCGACCAAGGCCTTGCTGACCAACGCCCACGTCGTCGAGCTGATCCAGAACCACGGCCCGAGCTTCGGCTACACCGGCGAGTCGCGCTGGGACTTCTCCCAGATGATCAAGCGCAGCCGCGACGTGACCACAAAAATGAACAAGGGGATCGAGGGGCTGTTCCGCAAGTACAAGGTCAACCACCTCCAGGGCTCGGCCAGGATCGTCGGCCCGAACGCGGTCCAGGTCGACGGCAAGTCGATCACCGCCGACTCGATCATCGTCGCCACCGGGGTGCACCCGAGAGCGCTGCCGGGGGCCCCCTTCGACGGCCAGACGATCATCTCCTCCAAGGAGGCGATGAACCTGCCGAAGCAGCCGAAATCGCTGCTGATCGTCGGCGCCGGGGCGATCGGCTGCGAGTTCGCCTACTTCTACAATGCGATCGGCACCCAGGTGACGATCGTCGAGATGCTCGATCACCTGCTGCCGATCGAGGACGAGGAGGTCTCGCAGACCCTCCGCAAGAGCTTCGAGAAGCGCGGGATGACCGTCCTGACCGGCTCGAAGACCGCGACGGTCGAGAAGACCGGCTCGGGCGTGAAGGCCACGATCGAGACGCCCAAGGGCCCGCAGCAGATCGAGGCCGAGGTGATGCTCGTGGCCATCGGCGTCGAGGGGAACATCCAGGGGCTCTGGGACGAGTCCAAGGTCAAGATCGAAACGTTCAAGGGTCACATCAAGGCCGACCCGAAGAACGGCTACGTCACCAGCGTGCCGAGCATCTTCGCCGTCGGCGACGTGATCGGTCCGCCCTGGCTGGCTCACGTGGCCCACCACGAGGCGATCTGCTGCGTCGAGCGGCTCTGCGGCGTCTCCGACCGCACCGTCGACTACGACAACGTCCCCGGCTGCACCTACACCGAGCCGGGCGTGGCCAGCGTCGGCCTGACCGAGAAGAAGGCGAAGGAAACCGGCCGTCCGCTTCGGATCGGCAAGTTCCCCTTCATCGCCAGCGGCCGGGCCGTGGCGGCCGACGAACCCGAAGGGTTCGTCAAGCTGATCTTCGACAAGGAGCTGGGCGAGCTGCTCGGCGCCCACATCATCGGTGCCAACGCCACCGAGCTGATCGCCGAGCTGGTCATGGCCCGCAAGCTCGAGGCGACGCAGGAGGAGATCCTCCACGCCATGCACCCCCATCCCACCTTCTCCGAGGCCGTCATGGAGGCCGCCGGACAGGGCCTAGGAGAGTCGGTGCATCTCTGATCGAATCGGATCAAAGCGGAGCGGAGTGATCGGAAGTCGCCGAGAGCACGGTCACAACCGGCTCGAGCCGCTTTCGCACTCCCCCGACGGGTCCGCAGGGCTCGGCCGCAGGAGCCTCCTCCGAAAGGGGGCGGCCCTCCGGCCCGTCGGGATTGGCTCGAAGGATCAGCAGTTGATCGTCCGTTTGTCGACAGCCAGGGCGGCCTCCTTGAGCGTCTCGGAGAGGGTGGGGTGGCCGTGGCAGATGCGGGCGATGTCCTCGGCGCTGCCGGCGAACTCCATGACGGCGACGGCCTCGGCGATCAGGTCTGAGGCGCGGGGGCCGATGATGTGCACGCCGAGCACGCGGTCGGTCTTCGCGTCGGCGATCACCTTGACGATCCCGTCCTTCTCGTCCATCGCCTTGGCGCGACCGTTGGCGAGGAACGGGGCCTTGCCGACCTTGTAGGAGATCCCTCGTTCCTTCACCTGTTCCTCCGTCAGGCCGACGCTGGCGACCTCGGGCCAGGTGTAGATGACGCTGGGGATCGTCTCGTAGTTGACGTGTCCCGGCTTGCCGGCGAGCAGCTCGGCGAAGGCGACGCCCTCCTCCTCGGCCTTGTGGGCCAGCATCGGGCCGGCGATCACGTCGCCGATGGCGTAGATGCTCGGCACGGTGGTGCGGAAGTGCGCGTCGACAACCACCTTGCCGGCCTTCGGGTCGTGCTCGACGCCGACGGCCTCCAGCCCGAGACCCTCGAGGTACCCCTTGCGGCCGACGGAGACAAGAACCTTGTCGCAGTCGAGGGCCAGCGTTTCCCCTCCCTTTGATTCAGCCGAGAGAGTGACCCGGCCGTTCTTCACCTCGGCGCCGGTGACCTTGGTGTCCAGCCGGAACTCGATCCCTTGCTTCTGGAGAAGCTTGAACAACTGATTGCCCAGCTCCTGGTCGACGACGGGGACGATCCGGGGCAGGAACTCGACGACGGTGACCTTCGAGCCGAGCCGCTTCCAGACCGATCCCAGCTCCAGGCCGATGTAGCCGCCGCCGACGACGACGAGGTGCTCGGGCACCCGGTCGAAGCAGAGAGCTCCGGTCGAGTCGACGATCGTCGAGCCGTCGAACTTCAGGAAGGGCAGCTCGATCGGCGAGCTGCCGGTGGCGATGCAGAGGGCGTTGGCCTCGATCGTGCGCTCGCCGCCGTCGTTGAGGGCGATCTTCACCGAGTTCGGCCCGGTGATTGTGGCGGCGCCGAAGACCGGCTCGACCTTGTTCTTGCGGAAGAGGCCGGCGACCCCCTGGGTCAGCTCCTTCACCACCTGGTCCTTCCTCGCCATCATGGCGCCGAGGTCGAGGCCGACCCCGTCGAGGGTGATGCCGTGGCGGGAGAAGCGGTGGCAGGCCAGCTCGTACAACTCGCTGGAGTCGAGCAGCGCCTTGCTCGGGATGCAGCCGACGTTCAGGCAGGTGCCGCCGAGGGTGGCCCGCTTCTCGACGCAGGCCACCTTCATGCCCAGCTGCGCCGCCCGGATCGCGGCCACGTAGCCGCCGGGGCCGGCGCCGATGACGACCAGATCGTAACGGTCCGACACTGCTGGTCCTTTCTGGCGAGAGGAGGCGAAAGGCAGGACGAGACGGGGCGGAAGCCGATCGGAGCGGAGGCGGACAGAGCCGGTCGGGGGACACGTCCGCTCCGATCCGTCCAAGACCCGCCGCCTCCTGCCTCCTCCCCTAGATTTCAAGCATCATCCGCTCGGGATTCTCGATGCACTCCTTGATCCGAACGAGGAAGCTGACCGCCTCCCGGCCGTCGATGATGCGGTGGTCGTAGGAGAGGGCCAGGTACATCATCGGCCGGATCACGATTTGGTCGTCGACCACGACCGGGCGCTTCTGGATCGAGTGCATCCCGAGGATGCCGCTCTGGGGGGGATTGAGGATCGGGGTCGAGAGGAGCGAACCGAAGACACCGCCGTTGGTGATGGTGAAGGTGCCTCCCTGGAGGTCGTCGACGCCAATCGTGTTGTCGCGCGCCTTCTGGGCGAAGCCGACGATGGCCTTCTCGATCCCGGCGAAGGAGAGCGTGTCGCAGTCCCGGATGACAGGGACCATCAGCCCGCGCTCGGTGCTGACGGCGACGCCGATGTCGTAGTAATGATTGTAAACAATCTCAGATCCATCGATCTGGGCGTTCACCGCCGGGAAGGCCTTCAGCGCCTCGACCGCCGCCTTGACGAAGAAGGACATGAAGCCGAGGTTGACCCCGTGCTTCTCCTTGTAGGCGTCCTTGTACTTGCCGCGGAGCGCCATGACGGCCGACATGTCGGCCTCGTTAAAGGTGGTCAGGATGGCGGCGGTTTGCTGGGCCTGCACCAGCCGCTGGGCGATCTTCTGGCGGATCAGGGGGAGGCGCTGGCGCGTCTGCCGGCCGGCTCGGGACGTGCCGGCGGTCGGTGCCGGTGCCGGTGCCGGTGCCGGTGAGGGGGAGGCTTCGGGGGGAGCGGCCCCTCGGGAGTCGATCGCACCGATCACGTCCCCCTTGGTGATCCGACCTCCTCGGCCGGTCCCCTCGACCGAGGCCAGGTCGACGTGCTCCTCCTCGGCCAGCCGTCGGGCCGAGGGGGACGGGGTGCCCGCCATCGGACCGTTGCCGCCGGGAGCCGGAGCGGGAGTGTCCGGGCTGGGGGCCGGGGAGGAAGCGGACCGCGGCCCGGCCGGGGTCGAGGCGGCGACGGGCTCGGGGTTCGAGGCGGCGGCCGGCACGCCGGAGGGGTCGATCGTGCCGACGGTGGCGCCGACCTCGACGGTCTCCCCCTCGGCGACAGCGATCTTCAGCACGCCGTCGGCCGGCGCGGGGACCTCGGTGCTCGCCTTGTCCGTCTCGACCTCGAACAGCGGCTCGCCCGACTTGACCTTCGAGCCGTCGGGCTTCAGCCAGCGCGACAGGATGCCCTCGGTGACGGACTCGCCCGCGCTGGGCACTTTGATCTCGACTACTGCCATCTCGGGGGTCACTCGGTTCGGGGCCTCCCCGGGCCGATCGGTCGCCGGGCCGGGGCGGCGGGATCGGGCCGGGAGCGGCCGTTGCGGGGGCGGTGCGGTTCGATTCGATTCGATTCGATCCAGCGCCGGCGCCGGAGCGGCCCGGTTCGCCGGGCCGGATCGGCCGGCGGATCGGGGCCGGGGCCGAGACCTCGGCGGGGGAGGCGCGCTCGACGATCGGGCCGGCGGCGCCGGGCTCCGTCCAGCATACCAGACGGGAGCCGGCCGGGGCGACGCCCCCCCGAAGGTGATCAGGCCTCGTCGAAGGTCGGCAGGGGATCGGCAGCGAACCGCCCGGTGTCCGAGGTCCCATCGGAAGGTCCGGGAGGGGCTCCGGGGGCATGGCGAACGGC
Organism: Tautonia sociabilis; assembly: GCF_003977685.1. Lineage (GTDB taxonomy): Bacteria > Planctomycetota > Planctomycetia > Isosphaerales > Isosphaeraceae > Tautonia > Tautonia sociabilis. The sequence continues at coordinate 100,895 of NZ_RYZH01000020.1, forward strand.
GCCGGGGGAAAACCGGCCGAGCGGGAGCCCTGACGGCGTCTTCGTCGCCTCGGATCCCCTGCGGCAGGAGAGCCGACCCCCAGAGGCGGGCCCCGAGGCGATCGGGAATGCCCCCCGAGGGCGATCTCGACTCGGGGGGCAGGAGGGTGAGTTCGACTCGGGGCCTGGTCGCTTGGCCCAGGCCCCTCACTCCGGCCCGCTCCCCGCTCTTGGGGAGCGGAGGGCGGAGGAGGACCGGCACGCTCGGCCGATCACTTGGCGAGCAGGGCGGCGGTCATGATGAGGGTCGGCCCCCGGGAGGAGGCGTTGGTGGTGGCGACCTGGTAGGTGCCGCTCCCCCCGCCAACCTCGTAGACAACGCGGGGTTCGGCGTCCTCGAGCACGTCTTCGACCAGCAGCGTGTCCCGCTCGTTCCGCAGGTGGACGTCGATGTCGATCGTTTGGGTGTCGCCGGCGGCGATGAAGACATTCACCCCCTTGGCCAGCTTCACGTTGTCGACCGTGATCTGCTGCCCCTGCTCGTAAACGGCCCCCCAGACGGCCCACTGGTTCTCCTCGGTGTTGAAGCCGGCCGTCTCCACGCGATCGACGATGGTCAGGCAGTGGCGGATCAGCTTCGTAGTGGCCTCGACAACGTTCTCGGTGGGCACGTCGATTCCCCCCTGGCGAAGCACCGCCAGGGCGCAGAAGCAGGACTCAGGGGCGTCGTAGAGCGTCACCTCGATCGTATAGGTGCCCGATCGGGGAGGGGTGTACAGGATGGTCGGCTCGGCATCGGTCTTGGTGTCCTCGGCGACGAGGTTGCCGGCCTCGTCGAAGATCTCGATGTCCACGTCGACGGCATCCTCGTCGCCGCCGCCGATGAAGGCATAGGGGCGGCCGCGCTCCAGGTGGCGGTTGAACCCGATGGTGGCGCCGGGGCGGAAGTAGCCGCCCATGAAGCAGACCGTGTTGGGCCCGTCGTAGCCGTAGTCGGACTTATCGCTGATCGCTCGGACGGCCCCCATCACCCGGCCCATCGCCTGGGTCATGTACACGCCGGGGGTCCAGTCGCCAGGCTGGGCCAGGCCCAGCGAGGGAAAGAGTACGACCGCCAGCATCGCCGGCAGGGCCGTTCGGATCCGGGAGCGATGCGAGCGGGTCGACGCGCGGGGCATGGTCTCGGTCTCCTGGGTTCCGGGGTGATTGGTCGGACGTGGGCGGCCGGTTGTGGAGCCGGGACCGCGCCCCACGACAGGGCGAGGTCCCGAGTCACCCCACTCTAACGATTAGTCGAAAACCACGAGCAGTGCTCGCCTCCTCAGTGTTGACATTTTTTTTTACGACGTCATTGCCTGCGCAATCGGGGATACCGACCAGCGATCGGGGGTCGGCCGCCGGAGTTCGGCCGAGGCGGCGATCCCCAACGCCGTGGTCCCGAGCCGATCCGCCGAACTCTGCCGCCGACACTCCCCCGGACGACCCACCGCAGTGCGCCGCGATCCGACGCACGTGGGAGCCCCTCCTGCGACTCCAGACGAGCCAATGCATGACTCATGGATTGCAATCAGACCGCGACTCGATCCGCGCATCGATCCGCACCGGCCCCGGTCGCCGGGCCGCCCAGGTCTGGGCTCGGGGAGCGGTCGAACACCGTCGCGGCAACGGGGACAGATCTTACGAATGAACACAACCGAACGTGGCAGAGGAGAGCGGACACTCCCTGGGCGAACTCCTCGGGGGGAGGTTGACCACCGCTCCTGGTCGTCCGCGATCGGTGGGGAAGGATGGAGCCCCGTCCTCGATCCGCCCTCGGCCGGATCCCCGTGCTGCTCCTCCCCATCGCGTTGCTTCGCCGAGTAGAATCCCTTGCAGCAGCATCCCGAACCCCTGATCGCGCCTGAAGCCCCCTGAGTTCCCGGAGGCTCCCCCCGATCATGTCCCAGACCGACGCCTCCGCCGCTGCGAGGATGCAGCCGAGTCTCGCGTGGACCGTGGTGACCGACGCCCCCCTGAAGGGCCTCGGCCTGATGCGAGAGGCGGGCCGCATCGTCGTCTGGGACGAGGCCGACGGCCTGGCCCTGTTCGACGCGTTCGGGGAGCGCATCTGGGCCAGCCGGGCCCCCGGCCCGATCGTCGCCGGAGCCGTCAGCGATGACGGATCGCTCGTTGCCCTCCTGGGGGAGCCCCGTCGTCTCTGGCTCTTCGGCCCGGAGCTGGAGCTGATCGCCGACCGGGAGGCCGTCGCCGATCCGCTCGGCCTGGCCGTCGACCCGCACGGCCGCTACGTGGCCGTCTCCTCCCGGATGGCTCAGACCCACCTTTACACCCGCTTCGGCCGCAAGTCGGGCGAGTTCGAGACGCTCCAGCCGCTGGCTCACGTCGCCTTCGTGCCCAGCGAGCCCCGCCTCATCGGTGCGGCCGGTCATGGTTCGCTCTTCGGCATCGAGCTGATCCCGGCCGGCCGGGGCCGGCTGGACGCCGAGGTCGCCTGGCGAGAATCCCTGCTTTCCAACGTCGGGCGCCTGGCCGTCACCGGCGACGGCGGCACCATCGTCGCCAGTTGCTTCATTCACGGCGTCCAGCGCTTCGACGCCGACGGCCGGGCCGAGGGTTCCTACCACCTCGGCGGCACCGCCATCCTCGCCCTGCCCGACTACGTCGGCCGCACCATCGCCGCGGCGACTCAGGAAGGGGAGCTGTTCCTGCTCAATCGAGCCGGGAACGTTCGATGGAAGACCGCGCTGCCCCGGCCCGCCATCGCCCTCGATCTCGACGCCCTGGGCCGCTGGCTCGTCTATGGCCAGGCCACCGGAGAGGTTTCCCGGATCGACCTCGAGGAGTCCCGCCGCCGCGCCGTCTCCCCGTCGCGACCGGCCGCCCGATCCGCCGTTGGCCCCTCCCCGATTTCCTCGAGCCCGATGCGGGAGCCGGCCTGGACCCTCCCGGTCGCCGAGAGCGACGAGCGGGCGGAGACGGCGGTGCTCGCCGTGCTCGACGACCCGCCCCGAATCGGCCTGATGACCAGCGCCGATCGCCTCGAACTGTTCTCCACCGACGGCAAGCGCCTTGGCAAAACACCGCCGATCAAGGGGGTCGGCCGCCTGCTCCGCACCGCCCCCGGCTGGATCGCCGCCGCCACCGACCGCGAGCTGCTCCTCTTCGACGCCCGCCGCAACGGCGTCCGCAAGCTCGACGACCTGAACCTCGTCCAGCTCACCCACCTGGAGATCCGCCCCGACGACTTCGGGCTCGCCGCCGTCCAGGAGCGCGACCGAGTCGGCCGAGCCACCATCGCCGGCCGCTGGATCTGGCGTCGGGAGATGGACTCCGGGATCGAGGAACTCGCCCTCGCCCCCGACGGCCTGACCGCCGTGACCACCGACGACGGGCGCCTCATCCTGCTCGACCCCGCCGGCACCCCCGTTCCCGGCCCCAGCGCGGCCTTCGGCGAGCCCCTGGCCGTCGTGTCCGCCCCCGAGGGCTCCCCCGCCGACCTCGCCGTCGTCACCCTCGCCCGCCAGCGTCAGGTCCTCCGGGGCCACGACCGAACGGGCCGGGTCCTGTGGGAATCCCCCGTCCCCTGGATCTCCTGGCGGCTGGATCGGGTCGGGGCCTCGGCCGTCGTGTCCGCCCCCGACGGCCGCGCCATCGCCTTCGACGGCACCGGCCACGCCTGCTCCAGCACGAGGGACGCCGCTCCCCCCGGCTGCTGGGCGGAGGCCCCCGACGGCGTCGTGCTCCGCGTCGGCCGGCGCGGCCCCCACCTCATCTGCGACGACCTTGCCGGCCGGGTTCGCTGGCGGGCCCTCTGCGAATCCCCCCGCGGCCCGCTCGCCGCCGGCCGATCCGGCGTCGCCGCCCTCCTCGGCCGCGACCTGGCCTGGTTCCCCCACCCCAACCTCGCCACCCCCGCCCACCCCGGCGCCGCCGAGCCCCGCGATCCGTACCTCCCGTGATGCGACGATCCGACGATCGCCGACCCGTGTGGCCCGCTCGCCTCGGGGCCCCGATTTGCCCGTTGGCGCCGGCACCGTTCCGGGATAGGATGGGCACATCCCCCCCGTTCGGGTGCGTGCAAACAATCAGTCAGACGGTTCTGCCTGATCAGCGGCTCGGCGGTGTTGTCTCACAGCGGAACGCCGGAATCTTGGCGACAGGAAACCTCACGGTTATGATTCCCTGACGAGCAGCGAGCGGGCCAGGACGGCCTGGAGGTCACGATGGCTCCCTGTAGCGCACCGTCCGTGGACATGCATCAGCCCCCGACGCCGCTGAGCCTCCTCGCCGAGGGTGAGGAGGAAGCCCGCCGGTACAAGTGGATCATGAGCGAGAAGGCCGGCCGGGATCTCGGCGACTGGGCGATTCGCTGCTGGGTCCGCGAGCACTGGAACGGATTCCTTCGAGAGCGATGGCTTGAGCACCTCCAGGGCCGGGCCTTCTGGATCGAGCTCGACCGGGAAGACTACGGCCTCCTCCAGCGAGCCTTCCGCGACTCCTCGCCGCTGTTCGACGAGATTTTCCGCCGTATCAAGCGCGGCGACGAGAACCTCGAGATCCTCAACTGGGCCCTTGACGAAGGGGTTTCCACCGAGGAAGTCATCAAGATCCTCGAGGCCATCGACATCAACAGCCGCCGCATCGAGTGCCAGTTCGCCCTCAAGCTCTCCCAGGCGAGCTGAGCGGAACGCGGCGTGGACCCCCTCTCGGCGCATCGCCGCGGCGCCTCCCCCCGGGGACGGGGCCGGTCGATCTCCCGGGCCCGGCCCTCCGGGGCTGCGATCGCCTCACGGCTCGCCTGCCTCCTCCGCCATCCGGACGAGGGTCCGCACGAAGCACCCCGTCCCCCCCGCATCTCGGGCGGGGGAATCCGACTCCGCCCAGGCCGGCCCGGCGATGTCTAGGTGCGCCCACGGCCTCCCGCCGACGAATTCCTCCAGGAACTTGGCCGCGACGATCGCGCCTCCCCACTTCGACCCCACGTTCTTCAGGTCCGCCACCGGGCTCTTGAGCGACTCCCGGAAGTCCCCGTCCATCGGCAGCCGCCAGACCCGCTCCCCCACCGCCGTCGCCGACTCGCGCACCAGCTCCGCCGTCTCGTCGTCGTTGGCGAACAGCCCGGCCACCTTCGTCCCCAGGGCCACCACGCACGACCCGGTCAGCGTCGCCAGGTCGACCATTCGGGTCGGGGCCTGCTCCGCCGCGAAGCTCAGGGCGTCGGCCAGGATCAGCCGCCCTTCGGCGTCGGTGTTCATCACCTCCACCGTCTTGCCGTTGCGCATCGACAGCACGTCGCCCAGCTTCATCGCCCGGCCGCCGCTCATGTTCTCCACCAGGGCCAGATAGCCCCTCACGTTCACCGGCAGCCGGAGTCGGGCGATCGCCGTCATCGCCGCGGCCACGATCGCCGCGCCGCTCATGTCCGCTTTCATGTCTTCCATCGACGCGGAGGGCTTGAGCGACAGCCCCCCCGAGTCGAACGTCACCCCCTTGCCCACCAGGGCCAGGTGCGGGGCCTCCGGCCCGGCGCCGTTCCAATGCAGCGTCACGAAGCTCGGCGGCTCGTCCGATCCCGCCGCCACCCCGAGCAGACCGCCGAACCGCTCGCGTCGGATCCGGGCCTCGTCCCAGACCTCCACCTCCAGGCCCGCCGCCCCCGCCTCGATTCGGATCCGGTCGGCCAGCAACCGGGGCGTCTTCCGAGCCGGAGGGAGGTTGACCAGTTCCCTCGCCAGGTTGATCGCCCGGCCGACGATCGCCCCCCGGGCCATCGCCCGATCGACCAGAGCGGGATCCGCGGTCGACCCCGGCGGCAGGATCAGCCGAAGCTCCTCGAAGGCGTACCGGGCGGGCTCCGATTTCGCCAGGCCCGGCCCGGCCGTCCCCACGATCGCCCCCTGCACCAGGCGCGACGCCACCTCGGCCGGCATCCCGGCCTCCGGCAACACGAGGCCCACCGCCCCCCTCGGCCGGCCCCCGAGCCGCTTGCCCACCAGCACCCCCAGGTCGAACGCCGAGCCGGCGTCGAACGCCTCCCTCGGCCCGAGCCCCGCCACCAGCAGCGACGCCGCCCGGATCCCGCTCATCCCGTGCAGGGCCGACGCATCCCCCGGGCTCGCGGAGAGGTCCTTCGACTCGACCAGGTTCGCGAACAACTCCCGGGCGGCCGGCTCGCGCACCCAGGCCGGCGGCGCGGGGCCATCCTCGAACAATCCGGTCACGAGCCAGGCCACGTCGGCCCCGGCGGGGTCCTCGGCGACAATCCGGATCTGCATCGCTCGGCGTTCCTTCCGTCTCGGTCGGGGGGGAGTTCGGGAGCGTCATGATCCCCTCCGCGCCTCCCCGCGCCAAGCCGGCTTGCCCGGCGGGGCGGCTCCCGCTAGAATCCGCCCGCTTGCCGCGCCCCGAGGGACCGGAACCGAGGTTCCGGTCCCCGGTCGTCGGCCAGCGCCGGGCAGCCGACCCTCCCCGCCGATCGACCCTCCCCCGCCCGGAGACCGGAACCGATCGGACGGACCCGCCCCCCTCGGGCGCCCGGGATGGACCTCGGCCTCTCCTCCGGCCGATCCCCCCGCCGCGCCCCTCCGGCCGGGCGCTCGCGGAGGTCGACCGATGCTCACCCGACCGGGCTCCCTCGCCCCCTCTCTCCCCTTCGCCCGCCGGGCCGTCGCGCTGGGGCTGACGCTCCTCGCTCTGGCCTGCTCTGGCTGCGTCGAGCGCCGGTACACCGTCCGCACCGATCCCCCCGGCGCCCTCGTCTTCATCAACGGCGAGGAGGCCGGGATCAGCCCCGTCTCGGTCAATTATGAATACTACGGCGACCGCCGCGTTACCATTCAGGCCGAGGGCTACCAGACGATCCACACCGAGCTCCCCATCCGAGCCCCCTGGTGGGACAACGCCCTCACCGGCTTCGTCAGCGAGAACCTCATCCCCTTCACCCTCCGAGACGAGCGCGAGTTCCGCTTCACCCTCGCCCCGGGCGTCACCCCCCCCACCGGCGATCTCATCGGTCGCGGCCTCCAGCTCCGCCAGGAAGCCCTCCAGCCCGCTCCTCCTCGCCCCGGCCCGTTCCGCCGCTTCTTCGCCTTCTGATTCCGAGTGAGGCCGGGCCCCCCGGACCTCCAGGCCCGTCCCCCCAGGACGGCCCGGGTTCGACGCGATCCCCGATCGGCGGCGACCGTCGACCGGAATCGAACGGGCCCGACTCCCCGTTCCTCGGAAGCGGGGCCTCTCGTCCGGGCCCCGACCCCTGGCCGCTCCAAGAGGGCACCGTAACCAGGGCAGGGGGTCCTCGCCCTGGCCAGTCCGGGGTTCGGCCCGAGCCAGCGGCAGGGGAGGCGGAATCCCGGCGATCGGCTCCCCGAGGCATTCCGAGTCTCCCCGAACCGACCCTCCGCTCCGCAGGGGCCTGGCGAGTCGAGGCCCAGCCCCGGTCGCCGATCGACGGCCCAAGGCCCTCGGAGGATGGATCGGTCCGGGACAGGAGCACGGGGCCAGGTCGGTCGGCGTTCCCCTCGGCGTCGGATCATCGTGAGGGCTCGGGAGCCTCGAAAGCCTCGCCGATCCGGGTGCGAGCCGACCGGAGCTCGGGAGGGCAAGCCGCCCGTGGCACCGAATTTGAACGATCAACCGCCGGGGGAGGCTGAGATCGCGTTGACCCCAGCGGCGGAGGCCGATCGAACGGGCGTCGGCACGCCCCCCGCCTCTCCGGCGACGCGGACGGGGCAATCGTCCTGGACAAAAGGGCCGGAGTTTGACTCCTTCTCGACGCGGGTCTTATAATCAGCCGTACCGAGACCGGGGGTTGAAGGCCCGCGGTCGAATGGACGGAACGGTCTCGCTTCGGCGGGTGGGCCTCGACCCGATCCGCCGACTCGAACTCCTCCCTGCGAGTCGGACCACTGCCCGGGCAGGGATGGGACGCCCGGACGAGTCGACGGAGCCGAGGCCCGGGGGAGTTCGCCACAGATGAGTCCAGACGCTCCCGATCGGTCGGGGTCGCCCCCGGCGACCTCGCGCTGCGCACCGTTCGCGGCCCTGGCGATGCTCCTGGGCACCTCGATCGCGACGGCCGCCCCCCAGGAGCGGGGAGCGCCCCCCGGGCATTTCTTCCGCATCGAGCAGCCGATCGACAGCGACCGGGCCGACCGGCTCCAATCGGCCGTGGAAGCGGTCGTGCGATCGGCCAACGCGAGCGGGGCCGAGCCGGTCCTGGTCTTCGAGATCCGGCCCGGCGACAGCGACTTCGGCATCTGCATGTCGGTGGCCGACTTCATCCTCCGGCGCCTCGCCCGGGCTGAGAAGACCATCGCTTTCGTACCCGAGCCGCTGGCCGGCTACGCGACCTTCATCGCCCTGGCCTGCGACGAAATCGTCCTCGGCCCCGAGGCGACGATCGGGCCGATCACCCCGGACGGCGAGGACGTCAGACCGGGCCTGGTCGGCTTCGCCGAGACGATCGCCCGAGCGAAGGGGCGCCCCCCCGACCTGGTGATCGGCATGCTCGACCCCAACACCGAGCTGCTCCGGGTTCGCACCGCCGACGGCCTCGTTGATTACGTGCTCGAGCCCCGGCTCGAAGCCTATCGGCAACAGCACGCCATCCTCGACTCCCGACCGTTCTGGGAGGCGGGGGCCCGGGGACGGCTCTCGGCCGAGGAGGCTCGCAGCGAGGGGATCGTCCGGGGGTTCGCCGCCGACCGGGCCCAGGTCGCTCGGCTCTACGACCTCCGAGGGCTCAGCGACGCGACCGACCTCGACGCCGACCGCCTCCAGGCCGTCTGGATCCGGATCGCCGGGCCCATTGACACCACCCTCGAGACCTACGTCAGCCGGGAGGTCGCCCGGGCCCGGAAGCGGGGGGATAACCTCGTCGTCCTCCAGCTCGACACCCCCGGCGGTCAGCTCCAGGCGGCCGACGACCTGGCCCAGCGCCTGCTTCGGCTGGAGGGAATGAAAACCGTCGCCTACGTCCGGGACCGCGCCCTGGGGGTCGCCGCGCTGGCCGCCCTGGCCTGCGACGAGATCGTTCTGCACCGCGACGGGAAGCTCGGCAAGGTCGACGCGACCGTCAGCGGCACCCGGGTCGAGCCCCTCTCCGACCGGGACCGGGACGTGGTTTCCGACCGGCTCGCCGACCTCGCCGAGCAGAAGGGATACCCGACCGCCGTGGCCCGGGCCCTCGTCGATCCGGCCGTCGAGGTCATCGAGGCGCTGGACACCCACACCGCCCAGGTCACCCTGATCGACCGGGCGACTCTTGAGGCCGAGCCCGGCCGATTCGTCGAGCAGGGAACGGTGGTCCCGGGGGAATCGGTGCTCACCGCCTCGTCGGAGAACGCCGAGCGGCTCGGGCTCGCCCGCCTCGTGGTGGCCGACGACGAGGAGTTCAAGGCCCTCCTCGGCCTCGGCGACGACGTGGTCCGGCTCCGAGGGCCGAGCTGGGTCGATTCGCTGGTCGGCGTGCTGAACACGCCGATCATGAGCGGCCTGCTGCTGTTCATTGGCTTCTTCATGCTCGTCGTCGAGATGAAGCTGCCGGGCATCGGCCTGCCGGCGATCACCTCCTGCCTGGCCTTCCTCCTCTTCTTCTGGAGCCGATACCTCGGCGGCACGGCCGACGGGCTGGAGATCATCCTGTTCATCGTCGGCCTGCTCTGCCTGGCCCTGGAGCTGTTCGTCTTCCCCGGCTTCGGCGTCTTCGGCATGAGCGGGGTCTTCCTGATCCTCTTCAGCGTGGTGATGGCCAGCCACACGTTCATCATCCCCACCGAGGAGTTCCAGTACCGCCAGATGAGCCGGACCCTGGTTCTGCTCATGCTCTCGATCGCCGGCGTCTTCGTCGGGGCGATCCTGCTGGGTCGGTACTTCCCCTCCCTGCCGCTCTTCGACAAGCTCGTCCTCCGGGCCGACACGAACGCTCCCGACTCCGGTTTCGAGGAGAAGCCGTTCTTCGAGTCCGACTCCCCCTTCGCCTTCCTCCTGGGGGAAACCGGCCGGACCACCACGGTCCTCCGGCCCACCGGGAAGGCTCGGTTCGGCGAGATCATCACCGATGTCATCGCCGAGAGGAACTTCATCGAGCAGGACTCGCTGATCCAGGTCGTGGACGTGCAGGGCTCCCGGATCATCGTCAAGCAGCTCTCCTGACCGCTCCGGCCGGCCCGCTCGGTCGCGCTCCGGTTTACGAGCCCGTTCAACTTCGGTACAACACAGGGACCTCTGGACCCGTGAGGCCCCGCCATGCGCCGACATCCGATCACCCCCGCCGGACTTCCCCGCCACCCGGTCGTCTCTCGACGATTCGCGCTTCAGGCCGGGGCGCTCGGCGTGCTCGGGCTGGGATCGGCCCACCTCAGGGCGCTGCGGGCGGCCGACGTGACCGATCCGGGCTCGGGGGGGGATCGACCCGCGCGATCGGTCATCTTCATCTTCCTCTCCGGCGGCCTCGGCCAGCTCGATAGCTTCGACCTGAAGCCCGACGCCCCGGAGGAGGTCCGCGGCGAGTTCCGCCCGATCGCCACGAGCGTCCCCGGTATCGAGATCTGCGAGCACCTGCCGATGCTGGCCCAGCGGGCCCACCGCTGGGCGCTCGTCCGGTCGCTCACCCACCCCTGGAATGAGCACTCCCAGGGGCACATGACCATGCTCTCGGGCCGGACGATGCTGCCTCCCGGCTTCAACGCCTCTCAGCCCAAGGCGACCGACTGGCCCTCCATCGCCGCCGTCGCTGGCGCCCTGCTCGGGCCCCGGGGGAACCTGCCGCCGGCGGTCGTCCTGCCCGAGCGCCTGGTGCACAACTCCGGCCGCGTCATCCCTGGCCAGTTCGCCGGCCTGATGGGGGCCCGCCGCGACCCCTGGTTCATCGAGGCCTCCCCGTTCGACAACACCTATTACGGCGCCTACCCCGAATACGGCTTCGACCACCAGGAACGCGGCAAGCCCGAACCCCGAAAGGTCTTCCGCGCCCCCAGCCTGGATCTGCCCGACGGGCTCGACGGCGGCCGGCTCCGGAACCGCCTCGCCCTGCTCGACCTCGTCGACTCCCGGCGCCGAGCCCTCGACGCCGCCGCCGAGGCGTCCGCCTTCGACGCCCACCGCTCCTCCGCCGTCTCCATGCTCACCGACCCCTCCGTCCGGGACGCCCTCGACGTGACCGCCGCCCCCGAGGCCGACCGCGATCGCTACGGCGACAACCTCTTCGGCTGGTCCTTGCTGATGGCGAAACGACTCGTCTGCTCCGGCGTCGACCTCGTCCAGGTCAACCTCGGCAACAACGAGACGTGGGACACCCACGGCAACGCCTTCCCGCACCTGAAGGACAAGCTCTTCCCCCCCACCGACCGAGCCGTCTCCGCCCTGCTCGACGACCTGGAGGCCGACGGCCTGCTCGACTCCACCCTCGTCGTCATGGCTGGCGAGTTCGGCCGGACCCCGAAGATCTCCCTGCTCCCTTCCCACTACAAGCTCCCCGGCCGAGACCACTGGGGACGAGCCCAGTCCGTCTTCCTCGCCGGGGGAGGCATCCAGGGCGGCCGGGTGCTCGGCGCCACCGACCGCGTCGGGGGCGAGCCCGTCTCCGACCCCCAGCGCCCCGAGAACTTCGCCGCCACCATCTACCGGGCCCTCGGCCTCCCCTCCACCGCCGCCTGGCACGACGAGCAGGACCGCCCCCACTTCATCTACCACGGCGACCCCTTCCCCGGCCTCTCCTGATCCCGACCAAACCGCCGAGGTCGGGAGCCGTCCGGAGCGTCCCCGAGGTCGCGCCGACCCCACCCGCACCGCCCCGATGCCCCTCCTTCCGAGCCCCTCGGCCGGCCCCCATCGGCGGAATCGCAGACCGGCCCCTCCCCGTTTCGGCGATGATCCCGGAGGCGGAACCGCCTCGATTGCGCCCAAGCTCCCCAGCGCGCCGGGCCGGCCCCCCCCGCTCGATCCCGCTTCGACGGAAGAAAACTCCGCAGGCCCAGGCATCACCCCCGGACGCGGAGCGAACCCATCTATGAGAGGGGGACTGTCAAGCTGCCGGTGCAGGTTCGGTGGGCTCGGGGCCCCGGCACCTCCCCCTCGCCGTCGGCGTCGGTCGGCCTGCCCGTCCCAGACCACGCCCACCAGCGATGCGG
>NZ_RYZH01000021.1 GCF_003977685.1 Tautonia sociabilis
GGCCACCCTTCTTCGGGGCCGGGATGACGCGGGCGACCTGGGCCCACTCGGCGTTGGTCAGGTCGGTCGGGTAGCGCTTGGTGGTGTCCATGCCAGAAGGCTAGGTCACCCTTTCTAGACTCGCTGTCAGGAGCGATTCAGCATGTTTTTGCTCAAGAAGACTGGACTGCCCGCCCTGTACTGGCACGGCATGCTCAAGGGCCGGGTCTGACCCTCTCCGGCCGGTCGGCCGGAGGAGGGAGGGGGCGGACGAGGAGGGCGGCGGGCTCGGAGCGGGGCATCGCGGCGATCGCCCCGGGGACCGGCTCCCGCTGGCGCTCCGCCCTCTGGGCTTCGCTTCTCAAGCTCCGCCGACCGATGGGCACGCATCGCCTTCCGAGTCGGCCCTTCGGCTTCCATCCCCCGCGCCCCTGCGGGGCAAGGAGTTCCCCCGTGATCGCCTTGCGGTCGATGGTCCTCGCCGCCGCCCTGCTCGCCGCCTCGCCGGGGATCGTCCCGGAGGGCCTGGACCCGGCTCGGGTGGCCTTGAGCCTGTTGTTCGGCACGATTGTTGGCTTCTCCCTGGGCCTGACGGGAGGCGGGGGGTCGATCTTCGCGGTGCCGCTGCTGGTTTATGGCCTGGGAGTGGTGCCGAACGAGGCGGTGGGCGTCTCGCTGGCGGCGGTCGGGGCGACGGCGCTGTTCGGCTGCCTGCACCGGCTGAGGGCCGGCGAGGTGGAGGTCGGCACCGGCCTGATCTTCGCCGGGGCGGGCATGGTCGGCGCTCCGATCGGCTCCTGGATCGGCGCGAAGCTGCCGGGGACGCTCCTGCTGCTGCTGTTCTCGGGCCTGATGCTCGTCGTCGCCGCCCGGATGTGGCGGAAGGCGACGACCTCCCCGGATGAGTCTCGAGCCATCCGGGCCCGGACCGGCCCGCTCCCCAGCGGAGAGCCCGGCCCCACCTGCCGCCGAGATCCCTCCGGGAGGCTCACCCTCTCCACGCCGTGCGCCGTGTTGCTCTCGGGGGTCGGGCTGATCACGGGGATCCTTTCCGGGCTGTTCGGCGTGGGAGGCGGGTTCGTGATCGTGCCGGCCCTGGTCTTCTTCAGCGGGATGGGAGTGCATCGGGCGGTGGCCACGTCGTTGCTGGTGATCGCGTTGATCGGAGCCTCGGGGGTGTTCTCCTCGCTGGCCGCCGGGCGTCCGCTCGCGATCGACCTGACGGTGCGGTTCGTCCTCGGCGGCCTGCTCGGCATGGGGCTGGGCACCCGGGTCGGCCGCCGCCTCTCCGGGCCGAAGCTCCAGAAGCTGTTCGCCGTCGCGATCCTGCTCGTGGCCGTTTACGTCGTCGCGCGCAGCCTGAGCGGGGCCTGATCGGGGGCTGTTGCGTCGCGTCCGGATCGCCGAGAGCCGCACGTTGGGGAGGAAGGCGTCGGCGTCAGACGGCCTCGCCGGAGTACAGGGCCTCGATCGGCTCCCCGGTGACCAGTCGGATCGGCCGGTTGAACAGGTCGATCACCTCGGCCTCGCCGTCGATCCCGAGCGCCCGGTAGACGGTCGCGGCCAGGTCGGCGGGGGAGAAGGCCTTGGTGGCCGGGTAGGCGCCCGACTTGTCCGACCGGCCGATCACCTGGCCGCCGCGGACGCCCGCCCCGGCGAAGGCGGCCGAGAAGACCTGAGGCCAGTGGTCGCGGCCCACGATCGTCTGCCCGGGCAACAGCGACAGCTTCGGGGTCCGGCCGAACTCGCCGGCCAGCACCACGAGCACCTCGTCGAGCAGGCCCCTCGCCTCCAGGTCGTCCAGCAGGGCCGAGACGCCCCGATCCGTCGGCGGCAGAAGATCCTCGCGCAACCGGCGGAAGATATCCGCATGCGAGTCCCACGTCTGCACGCGCCCCAGGTTCACCTGGACGATCGGGATGCCCGCCTCGATCAGCCGACGGGCCAGCAGCAGCGACTGGCCGAACATGTGCCGGCCGTAGCGGTCGCGCAGGTGGTCCGGCTCCTCGGCCAGGTCGAACGCTCGGCCGACCTGGCCGCTCGCCAGCATCGAGTACGCCTGCTGCCGCTGCTGGGAGAACGACTCCGCCTCCGCCCTCGCGTGCCAGGAGTCGGCGTTCGAGGCCAGCGCCTCGGCCAGTGCCCGGCGGTCCCCCAGGCGCTCGACGCTGAACCCCTCGGGCAGCCGGAGGTTCTCGACCTTGAAGTCCTTGCCGTTCGGGTCCTGGGTGAGCTGCCACGGGTCGTACTTCGGCCCCAGGAACCCCGAGTGCTGCCCCGGCCAGGTGAGGGGGCCTTCCATCAGGTAGGTCGGCAGCATGACGCCTCCCGGCAGGCCGTCCTCCCGGGGGCGCAGGTAGGTCATCGCCGAGGCGTAGCAGGGGTAATCCGTCCGGGAGGCCACCTTGTCGAAGAACGCCCCCGGCTGCTCGTGGCCGGTGAGCACCCAGTGCGTGGCGTTGAGGTGGTTGTTGTGCGAGTGCGACATCGTCCGGACGACGGCGAGCTTCTCCGCCTGCTCGGCCAGCAGTGGCAGGTGCTCGGCGAAGTGGATGCCCGGCACGCTCGAGGCGATCGTCCCGAACGCTCCCCGGATCTCCGCCGGCGCCTCCGGCTTCGGGTCGAACGTCTCGAGGTGGCTCGGCCCCCCGGTCTGGAAGACGAGGATCACCCCCCGAGCCCGCTTCGGGCCGCCGGTCCTCGGGCCCGATCCGGCCCCGTCGGCCCGGGCCCTCCCGGCCAGCAGGCCCGACAGCCCCAGGCCGATGAACCCCGAGAACCCCACCTGCAAAACCTCCCGGCGGACGACCCCGAACGGGTGCTGATGCCCGAAGCGCATGGCGACTCCCCTCCGATCACCGTCCCGGCCCGACCCCAAGGTTTAACCGAGGTTGAGCGTAGCCCGGCCGGACGGCCCGGGCAAGGTGAATCCCCCCCGCCTCAGGATGGAGGGCCGGGGGCCGGTCCTCGTCGGCGACCGAGACGTCGCCAGGACCGGAGGGGACGGGCGAACCGGGCTGGCCCGTGCTGAAGCCGGGCGGCTCGAGGCCCGGCCGATCAGCGGAGCCGGCCTCCCCGGTCGGCCTGCCAGAGGGCGCCGGAGCCCAGGTCGATCAGGGTGAGCCAGCCGCCGCCGTAGCAGTAGGTGTCGAGGCAGAGCACGTGATCCCGGTCGAGGATCTCGCCATTCTTCTGGGAGGTATGGCCGACGACGACCGGCTTGCCCGAGCGGTGCGGCCCCGGCTCGAACTCGCGGAGGGAGGTCCAGAGGAGGAGGTCCTCGGGCTGGCCGTCGAGGGGGGAGTCGGGGTCGTAGTTGGCGTGGACGAACAGGAAGCGGTCGGTTTCGTGCCAGTTTCGCAGGCGGCCGAGGAAGGCGGCGTGCTCGGGGGGGACGGCGTCGAGGCCGCCGTAGGACTCGATCGTCTCGAACCCGCCGCACTCCAGCCAGGTCATCAGGATGGGGGAGGACCAGGGCTCGGCGAAGCGGTCGGGGTCTCGGCAGAAGGTGGCCAGGCCGTCGGCGAACATCAGGTCGTGGTTGCCCCGGAGGGGGACGAGCCGGCAGCGCGACTCCAGGGCGATCAGGCGGTCGATCACCCCTCGGCTGTCGGGGCCGCGGTCGACGTAGTCTCCCAGGGTGACCAGCGTGTCGTCGGGGCCGATGCGGGCGGCATCGAGGACCGCGTCGAGCGCGGCGAGGCAGCCGTGGATGTCGCCGAGGGCAAGAAGGCGTCCGGTTCCGGGCATGGCGGTCTCGGGGATCGTCCCTGGGGTCGGAGGGCGAGGCGGCCCCTCCCCACTTACCCTACGCCTCGAACCGCCGGGGGTGACCGGATTCGCCCTGGAATGGCCGCCGCCGTTGCCATAGCCTAGACGGCCCCGACCCTCGGCGAACTCCCGCCGCCGCGCCAATCGAACGCTCGAACGCTCGAACGCCCGGAGCCGGACCGATGGCCCGCAGCCGACCCAGCGACCCGACCCCCGAGCCCCCGGCTTCGCCTTCTCCCCGGCGGGCTCGGACCGACATGGCCCCCACGCCCCCGGTCGCCGCCCCGAAGGGGAACGAGGAGGTGAACGTGGCCGTCGCCGCCTCGGCCGAATCCGGAGGCGGCACGATCACCGCCCGCAAGGCCGGCGGCCTGCGCGACGTGGGCATGAACGTCGACCCGCTCATCGTCGGCCTGCCGGCGGCGCTGCAGCACCTGGCCAAGGGGGTGAACATCGCCTTCCAGACCGACTACGGCGAGAACTTCCTGGAGGCCGTCTATCAGGCCGCCGTCGTCTTCGACGACGAGATCCGGATCGTCCACAAGGAGTATTTCGGCTTCGGCCAGTCCTGGTTCAGCCAGTTCGGCAAGCTGGTCCGCTCCATGCAGTTGACCTTCGATGGCCCCGACCCCGCCAGCCCCGAGGGCCAGCGCCGCATCCGGGAGCACGGCCCGGCCACCCTCCGGGGCATACTGAACCTGATCGGCCGCAAGCTCGACCTGGTCGCCGAGTACGAGGACCGCGTGCCGGCCTACGTCGAGCAGATGTTCGACCGCCTGGAGGCCTCCGGCATCATCGACGGCTGGAACCGGGAAGACTGGCGGATCCGCACCACCCGGATCGGGCTGGACATCCGGATCACCCCGTCGGAGCACGTCCTCGACGAGCTGGCCGCCCGAGCCAAGGCCGAGGCCGAGGCCCGCCGCGCCGAGGCCGAAGCCCGCCGCGCCGAGGCCGAAGCCAAGCGAGCCGAGGCCCGCGCCCTGACCGTCCAGGCCCGATCGAACGACGAGGAGCAGCGCCCGAGGCCGAAGCGATCCTCGAAGCCGACGCCGAAGTCGAAATCGAAGCCGAAGGGGAAGTAAGCCGGCGAGGGGGAAGAGGGCGGAGGAGGGAATCCGGCGGGCGGATGCCCCTGGCCTTCGGCTCCCGTCGGGCGGTGCCCGGCCTGAGGCATCCGGCCGCTTCCGACGGCCGTCAGCCGTCCCCCTGGATCGCTCGGATCCGTTGCCTCGCGGTGTCGGCCTCGGGGGTGTCGGGGGCCTCGGAGAGCACTCGGCGGTAGAAGTTGAGGGCGCCGTCGGGCTTGCCCTGCTTCTCGAGGGCCTGGCCGATCCGGAGCAGCGAGGCCCCCCGCCGGCGGAGCCCGGCATCGGAGGGAGACGGGGAGGGCTCGGGGTCGTCGGAGGGCTCGGTTCGGGGAGTCGGGGACGGGGAGGGGGACGGCTCGGGAGGATCGGCCCCGGGCCCGGGGTCGGCCGAGGGACGATCGAAGGAGCCGTCGCCGGGGCCCGTCGGGATGGCGACAGGGCGGCCGGAGGGGCGGGAGGCCAGCGCGGCCTTCAGCTTGGCGGCGTACTTCTCCGGGTTGGCGAGCACCTCGTCCCGGCAACCGGAACAGCAGACCGAGAAGGTGGAGCCGCCGGCCGAGACGGTGATCGCGGCGGCTCCGCCGGTGACGATGCACCGCGGCCCGATCGAGGAGGCCCCGCCGGCGGCGAAGTTCTCGCCAGCCCGGCCGAGGTTGGCCCGGACCAGACGGGCATATTGCGGAGAGCCGGGAGCCTTGCGGTCGAACCAGAAGTCGGAGCGGATGCCGTTGGAATTGGGCCGGATCGTCAGGCGGTCATCCCCCTCGGGGCCGGAGCGATCCAGGGTCAGCGCCTTGGTCCTCGGGTCGAGCGTGCCGACGAAGGCCATCGGCTCTCCCCGAGGATCGGTTCCCTCCAGGCGGTAGACCTTCGCGTCGGGGTCGAAGGAGAGTCGGGCGGAGGCAAGGATCGTGCCGCCCTCGATCGAGAGCGTCAGGCCGACGGGCTCGCCGCCCTCGAAGGCCCAGGCCCAATCGTGCGTCTCTCGCCAGCCGCGGAGGGGGTTGTCGGCCGGCACGGCCTGGCCGGTCCAGCGGCCGACCAGCGTCGCGATCGGCTCGAGCTCGGGCGGGACCGAGCCCGACGACTCCTCCCCAGCCGTTTTCTCCTGGGCCCGGGAGGCGAAGGTCAACCCGATCGGGACGAGAACCAGCGCGGCGACGATCGGGAGGCGAGCGATCATGGGACGTCTCCCTCGAAGCGAGCCGAGGCCGCTGAGGCCGTCGCCCTGGCCCGGCTCCCTGGCCAGATGGTCTTCCACAAGGACATCCTACGGCGCTCCGTTCCCTGGGGACAGGACGAAGCCGGCCGGCCGCTCCCCCCTTCGCCAGCGGGGGGGGGAGCGGCCGGCCGGTGGATTGCATCGGAATCGCCCCGGGGGCGAGGGGGTTCATTCGGCCTCGCCGACGGCGTCGGGGGGGCCGAGCCGGGGGCGATCGCCGGGGGGGAGGGGGAAGGAGACGTCGATGTAGCCGATCATCATCTCCTCCCAGGTCTGGTCCCCCCAGGAGACGGGGCTCGAGGGATCGGGGTTGACGGGGTTGTTTGGAGAGTTGTCGAAGTGGGCCAGGCAGTCGAGCCGCTCGCCGGCGCGGAAGGAGATGGGCTGGGCGAGGTAGTAATAGCTCTGCCAGTTGAAGTCGTAGGCCGGCACGTCGAGCAGGATTTCGCTGGTGCCGTCGGCGTAGGTGGCCTCGTAGCGGAAGGACTTGCCGCGCAGGTGCATGTGGGGCATGAAGGCGATCAGCTCGGCGTCTCGGGGGAAGACGAACCGGGAGCGGACGGGATAGTTGGCGGCCTCGTCCCGGGCGTCGGGGCCGGCGCCGGGGGGGATCTGGAACCGGCCGTTGGCGATGCCGATGGTGACGGCCTCGCGCTCGACGGGGTGTCGGGCCAGGACGAGGCCGATCTTTGAACGGTCGACCTTCACCTTGCCGACGGGGGTGTAGTGCAGCTCGAAGAGCAGCTCGGACCCGGCCGGGATGCGTTTGGCGGTGCCGGGGGGGTAGACCGTGGGCATGTCGCCGGGGGCGTAGCCGCAGAGGTGGATGCGATCCCGTCCGCCCCGCTCGCCGCCGGGGGGGATGATGTAGCCGATGATGTGGTGGACGACCGAGCGGTCGGTCGGCCGGGCCTCGGCGGCCTGGACCCAGACGTCTCGGTCGAAGTTCAGGGGGACGCGGAACCGCTGGTAGCGCTCGACCCCCTCGGCCTTGACCGTGTACGGGGCGGGCATCTCGATCACCAGGTCGGGCTCGCCGATGGTCCAGCCGTCGGGGTAGGAGGCCGGGGGGGGCAGGTCGGCCGGATCCCCCTCGGGGGCACCCTGCTCGATCCAGGAGAGCAGGATGGCCCGCTCGGTGGGGGTCAGGCTGCGGTCGTTGGCGAAGTGGCGGCCCTCGGGGAACCGGGGGTCGGCGTGCCAGGGGGGCATGCGGCGGAGGTCGACAACCTCCTGGATGCCGGCGGTGCGTCGGCTGACCTCCTCGTAATTGGTGAGCGGGAAGGGGCCGACCTCTCCGGGGCGGTGGCAGGACTCACACCGGGCCCGGAGGATCGGGGCGACCTCCTTGGCGTAGGTCACCGGGCCGACCTGGTCGATCAGGGCGTCGGCATCGGGGGCGACCTCGGCCCAGGCGGCCTCGAGCTGGGGGCCGGGGGCTCGAATGCGGTCGGCGGCGGCGATCAGGCGGTTGACCCGGGCGTCGATGTCAAGATCCATCAGGTCGGTCACGGACCGGCGGGCCTGATCGCGCTCAATCGGGCAGCCGACGACCGAGGAGGCGGTCGTCTCAGGGGAGCGGCCGGCGAGGACGGCCTCGATCGCGTCGGCCAGGAAGTGCCGTTCCGGGGCGTCCTTGGCAAAGCCGAGGCCGTACTGATCGTCGATCGCTCCCCGGTAGCGGAGCACCGCCTTGGCGTCGAGCACGAGGACCTCGCAGGTGCGCTCGGCCAGCAACTGATCGGCCACGGCGTTCCCCTCGTCCTTCAGGACCGGGAAGGGGAGGCCGAACTCCTCGGCCTGAGCGGCGATCTCGCCGGCCGACTGGTTGCGGTTGGAGTTGATCGCCAGGAAGACGACCCCCTCGGACTCGAACCGATCGGCCAGGCGGACCAGGCGGGGCATGTAGAGGTCGCCGATCGGGCAGTCGATGCCGGTGAAGACGATCACGGCGGCCTTCTTGCCCCGGAACTGATACAGAGAGACCTCCTCTCCGGTGCGGGCGTCGGGGAGCCGGAAGTCGGCGACGCGGTCGCCGATGCCTCGGCCGAGCACCTCGTCGTCGGCCGTCGCGGTCGGGAGGGTGGCGGGGGCCAGGATCGGGGCGATCGCCAGGGCCGACAGGGCCCATCGAAGCAGGCGAAGGGTCACGGGAGGCTCCAGGATCGGGACGGGGGAAGGCGGGACTCGGAACGCCGGACGCCGGATGACATTGACCGAAAAGAACTTCGGGAATCCGGCCGCTCGAACCGGGATGCGGCATCCGATCGTCGAGACGGGAGCGGGTCGACGGGGGCCGCCGACCAGAGGCGTCGGAGCTGGGCTTCTCCCGGGACGCCGGACGCCTCGGGACTACCCCGGAGCAGGGGGGTCCGGTTTCGCCGAGGGGGGAGGTTCCGTCGGCGTCCCGGGGTCGGGAGGGGGGCGGCGCCGGCAGAGGGTACCATCGCGGCGAATCCGGGGGAAGTCGATCGGTGGGGAGCGTCGGCGGTTGAGAACCGCGTTCCGGGGGCGGTCCCGGTCGCGGGGGGCGGGAGGCGGTCGGGCGTCCCGAGGGGGGGATGGCGGGCCGGCGGGCCGGAGACGTCTGGTCAGGCGAGGCAGACAGGGGTATAGTCGAGCTTATCTGTCGAACCCCGGGCCAGGTGATCGGACCCCGGTCGCCTCCCCGGGGACGATCCGAAACGGCCGTCAGCCAGGGTTCGCCATGCGCCTGGAGGCAGTGGTCCTGCCCGAGCTGGGGACCGACCCGGACGAACCGATCGTCATCAGTCATTGGTTCGCGAGGCGGGGCGACGAGGTCTGGGAGGGCGACCGGCTGGTCGAAGTCCTGGTCGGCCCGGCGACCTTCGACGTCCCGTCCCCCCGCTCCGGCCGCTTGGCGGAGATCCGGAGCCGGGAGGACGATCGGATCTGGCCGGGGACGGTCCTCGCGCTGCTGGCCGTGCCGGACGACGCCCCCGACGGCGGGCAGCCGCCGCCGGACGACGACCCCGGACGCCCCCGATGATGAGTCCCTACTTCGAGCGATCCGCCGGCGTCATCCCGTACCGGATCGCCGAGGGCGGGGAGCCGCTGTACCTTGTGCTGCACTCGGCCACGGTGCGCAACCCCCGCGCCCGCTGGGAGTTCCCCAAGGGAGGCATGGACCCCGGCGAGAACACCAGGCAGACCGCCGCCCGAGAGTTCCAGGAAGAAACCTCCCTGGTGCACTGGTCGTTCCGCGAGGGGTTCGAGCGCAGCCTCTCCTACACCTACCTCCGCCAGGGGAGGAAGGTGCTCAAGACCGTGGTCTACTATATCGTCGAGGTCCACGACCCCTCCCCCCTGGCCTGCTCGGCCGAGCACATGCCCGACCCGACCGGCCACTGGCACCACTGGGGAACCTTTGAGCAGATCTCCCGGCTCCTCTATCACGCCAAGATCCGCCAGCTCTTCGCCGAGGCGCACGAGTGGATCACCGGATCGCTCCCGCCGGGGTACGAACGCTGAGGCCGATTCGATTGGCTGGCTCGGTTGGCTGGCTGGCTGGCTGGGGGAGGTTCAGGTCGACTTCCGCGCCGATCGCCGCTCGGCTAGAGTGGGGCCATGAGCACGACGCCCCCGCCGATCGCCGGCCGTCCCGGCCGGTTTGTTTGCCTCGAAGGGCCCGACGGCGCGGGCAAGTCGACCCAGGCCTCCCGGCTGGCCGAGACGCTCCGGGACCGAGGAATCGAGGTCGTCTCGTGCCGGGATCCCGGAGGCACGCCCCTGGGAGACCGCCTCCGGGCGCTGGTCAAGGAGCATGGGGACGTGGCGATCGGCCTGAGGGCCGAGATGCTCCTGTTCATGGCGAGCCGGGCGCAACTGGTGGAGGAGGTGATCCTCCCGGCTCTGGAGGCGGGCCAGGTGGTCGTCTGCGATCGCTTCTTGCTCAGCAATGTGGTGTACCAGGGGTACGCCGGCGGCCTGGAGGTGGAGGAGATCTGGCGGGTCGGCCGCGCGG
Organism: Tautonia sociabilis; assembly: GCF_003977685.1. Taxonomy (GTDB): domain Bacteria; phylum Planctomycetota; class Planctomycetia; order Isosphaerales; family Isosphaeraceae; genus Tautonia; species Tautonia sociabilis. The sequence goes on from NZ_RYZH01000021.1 coordinate 10,049, forward strand.
CGACCGGGGGCCTGATGCCGGACCTGACCCTGCTGATCGATGTGCCGCCGGCGGTCGCCCGATCGCGGACGGGAGGCCCCCGGGACCGGATCGAGGACCGGGGGGAGGCGTACCGGGCTCGGGTCCGGGAAGGGTTCCTCCAGGCTTCGGCGACGTACCCGGCGCCGATCGTCGTGGTGGACGGAGCGGCGGGGGTCGACGAGGTGGCCCGTCGGATCGAGAGCGAGGTGGGGCGTGTCCTGGGGTCCGATCCGAGGTCATGATCGGGTGGTCGAGGGGCTGAGAAAGGCCGCCTCGGGGGGCCGGTTCCCGCATGCGCTGCTGTTCGTGGGGCCGGAGGGGATTGGCAAGCGGACCTTCGCCCGCCGGCTGGCCCAGGCCTTGTTGTGCGAGCGTCGGCCCGAGGCCGAGCTGGACCCCTGCGGCGAGTGCCCAAGCTGCCGGCAGGCCGCCTCGGGGGACCACCCGGACTTGTACGAGGTGGCCCGGCCCGAGGAGAAGCACGAGCTGCCGATCGCCGTCATCCGGGCGCTCGGGCACGACCTGAGCCTGAAGCCGATGCGGGGGTCGCGGAAGGTCGCCATCGTCGACGACGCCGACGCGATGAACGAGGAGGCCGCCAACGCCTTCCTCAAAACACTGGAGGAGCCCCCGGAAGGAGCGGTGCTCATCCTGGTCGGGACGTCGGCCGAGCTGCAACTGGACACGATCGTCTCGCGCTGCCGGGTCGTCCGGTTTGAACCGCTGCCGGAGGAGGACCTGGCCGCGATCCTGGTCGATCTCGGGAGGGCGGACAGCGCCGACGAGGCGGCGAGGCTGGCCCGGCTGGGGGAGGGGAGCGTCTCCCGGGCCGTCGGGCTAGCCGACCCGGCCTTGATCGACTTCCGGCGCCGGCTGGTGGACGAGCTGGCGGCGCCGGGGCCGCTGGACGCGCCGGACCTGGCCCGGAGGCTGGAGGAGTTCATCAAGGAGGCCGGCAAGGAGAGCCTCCCCCAGCGGACCCGAGCCGGGGCGATCTTCCAGGAGCTGGCCCGCTTCTACCGGGCCGTGCTCTGGCAGGCCGCCGGCCTGGAGCCCCCCGCGCCGGATCCGATCGACCGGAGGGCGGCCGAGGCGGTCGCCTCCCGGCTGGAGCCGGAGGATGTCTTCCTGCTCGCCGAGCGCTGCCTGGAGGCCGAATATCATCTGAGGCGCCGCGTCTATCTCCCGCTGCTGCTCGACGCCTTCACCCGGGATCTCGGCCGGTTGGGCTCGGGGAGGCGTTGACCGGGAGAAACAGACGGCCTCGGGACGGGCCTCGCCAGGCATGGTCGGGCGAACCGCCCGGGGAGTCCCGTCGTACCGACCAGCGGCTTCGGGATCGAGCGAGGAATGTGACGCGGGATCGCGTCCCATTCCGATTGACCGGGAGGGGGGACGGAACGGCCCCGGGGATCGACCGCGATCGTCGAGGCGCAACCCGTCTCCCGGCTCAATGTTCCACACCGTGATCGGGCGTTTCGGGAAATCGACCACAAGAATCGCCCCTCCCGGACGTATACATTGTTGATGCCCAGCCGCGACCGATCGTCACCAGGCCGAGAACCTCCCGAGGAGTCGCGGTGTCATTCAGAGACGAGCCGAGCGGCCCACCCCGCGTGGGGATGGGATCGTTGCGGCCGCACCGTGTGAAGGACCATTCCCATGTCACCGAATCTCCCCCGATCGAGCCGGGCCGACTCGCCGGCCGCCGCCCTGCAAGGCCTCGCCTCGCGGGCGTACCGGCTGCTGAGGCAGGGCCGCCCGGAGGACCGGGACGAGCTTCGCGACCTGCTCGACGAAATCGGCCGATCGCGCCGGCTGTTCGAAGGCATCGCCAGCGAGGATCTCCGGCACTGGTTCGACCGGCTTGAGGCCGAGGTCGCCGGGTCGCTGGAGCCGATCGACGAATTCCGCCCGAGGATCGAGCCCTCGAATCGGGCTCGAGTCGGCGTCGCCTGACGCCCAGCTCGCCCCGGACCTCCCTCCGGAGCGGTGGGACACCCGTCCCGCCACCTTGCTTGCCCTCGCTCCTCGCCCCGCCCGCCTCCCCCCCCCCCGACTGATGGCCTCTCCCGAGGCCGAACGCCCCGGCCCGGACAACCGGCCGGCCGATCAGAAGGTTCCGCTCGACCGCTCCCCGAGCGCAACGCCCCGGGTACGAGCAAGGTCGAGGGAGGCGAGCAAGACCGCGACGGGCGGGCTCGGATTCTCGATCGACGCCTCGGCGGCCGGCTCAACCCGACCGCCGAGGCGTTGTTCGTTTTCCCGGACGCGGCCCTCGATCCCGGATCAGGGCGCGGGGGAGCGTTGCGCCGCGAGGTAGGAGAGCAGGTCGGCCACCTCCCGCTCCGTCAGCGAGGAGAGCAGCCGCTCGGGCATCAGGGAGCGGGGCTGAGGAGCCAGCAGCTCGATCTGGGAGGCGTCGACCCGAATCGTCTGGTTCTCGGCATCCCGGAGGACGACGACCTCGTCGGTCTGCTCGAGGACGACGCCGGAATGGATCACCCCCTCGACCGTCTCCAGGATGTAGGAGACGTAGGCCGGATCGATCACCTTGGACGGGTCGACGATGTGGTCGAGGAGTTGGCGGCGGTCGGGGTACTTGGCGCCGATGCCGTCGAGGTCGGGGCCGACGGCCTTGCCCCGGCCTCCGATGCGGTGGCAGTTGGTGCACTGGGAGGCGTTGCTCTCGAAGACGAGGCGGCCGCGGTCGGGGTCGCCGGCCAGGGCGAGCAGGGCGTCGGGATCGAAGTGATCGCCGAGGCGTCGGACGCGGTCGGACTCGGGGACGAGGCGCTCGAAGAGGTCGCGGACCTCGGCGATCGGGTGCTCCCGGGTGAGGGCGACGATCTGGTCGACGACCGGGTCGGGCACGGCCCCCTCGTCGATCCGGCGGAGCAGGGCCATCGCGCCCCGGATCTCGGTCGTGGCTCGGCGGCAGGCGTCGAGGCGTTCCTCGGGAGAGGCGGAAGCGCCGAGGCAAAGAAGCTCGATCGCATCGGCGATCTCCGAAGGGAGCTGGGCGAAGGGGTCGGCGGGGGCCGAGGGACGGCCGTCGTCGCCAAGGTGGCTGATCCAGCGGTAGATGAGGTCGATCCCGAGGGGGTCGACCTGGCTCGGGCCGACTCTCGGCATCCGGCCGGCGCCGAGCTTGGCCATGCGGAAGTACAGGACGGAGCGGAAGGGGTCGCCGGGGTCGATGATCCGAGCGTCGGCGATGCCGAACGAGCCCTGCATGGGGAGGGCCGCGATCGTCCCCGTCTCGCCGATCTCGCGGTCGGCGGTGAGCCAGATGGCGGCCGATCCGCCGGCGCCGAAGCGGTGGCAGTGGGCGCAGTTGACCTGAAGGTAGGAGCGGGCTCGGGCGTCGAGGTCGGCGGCCTCGTCGGCGGGGTTGGCCAGCCGAGGGAGGGCCTCGGGAGGTTCGGGGAGGGGGTCGGCGAAGTAGCCGAGGCGTTCGAGCCTGCGAAGCTGATGGGCGGATCGGCAGTCCGGGCCGCCGGCGACGTTCATCTGGAGCGTGTTCGCCGTCAGCGGAGTGGCCGACTGCCGACCGAAGAGCAGCCCCTCACCCGCCCAGGGGTTGTGGCAGAGAGCGCACTCGGATCGGGGGGCGATCCGCCTCGTGATCGTCCGGGAGCCGCCGGGAGAGGAGGGGTCGGCGACGGCGATCGAAACGGTCTCCCCCTCGGGGGGGACAAGCGTGGCGTCGGTCTGCTCGTCGTTCCAGCGGTAGGAATAAGCGCGCCAGGAGCCGTCCTCCAGGTGGAGCACCTGCGTCTCGACACGGCGGCGATTGCCGGGGGAGAGGTCGACGGAGACGGTGCGGGCGAAGACGGAGCCCTCGGGGAACGTCCAGAGGCGGTCGCGATCGAAGCCGATGCGGTCACGCCCAGGCACGGCCATCAGGCGATCGGCCATCGTGCCGTCGTCCCAGAAGGGGGCGTTGATCTCGTAGGCCAGAACGCCGGGGGCGGGCTCGTGGTCGGCGACGGAGGAGAAGAGGCCGGTCTCGCTCAGCAGGAGGGGGAACCGGCGGTTGGCTCGGCCGGCGTCGGGGTTGGGAACGAAGCGATAAATCATATTGGTCTGCTCATAATCGAGCAGGAGCAGCTCCCCGTCCCGGTCCTCGCCGAAGGCGACGAGGCGGAGCGGCGTCTCGGCGAGGACCTCGTGGCGGGTGACGGAGCGGCCGTCGGCCCAGAGGCCCCAGATGGTGCCGGTCTGGAAGTCGCCGTAGACGTAGGCGCCTTCCAGCTCGGGGAAGCGGGAGCCTCGATAGACGAAGCCTCCGGTGACGGAGGCGGCCTCGGAATGCGGATGCTCGACGACCGGAGGGGTGATGGGGGCGGGGCCCTTCGGGCCGTCGGGCAGGACCGGCTGGGAGCCTTCCCTCAGGCTCCAGCCGTAGTTGCCGCCGCGCTCGATGAGGTGGACCAGCTCCCAGAGCTCCCAGCCGACGTCGCCGAGCCAGAGGGCGCCGGTCTGGCGGTCGAAGCTCATCCGCCAGGGGTTGCGGAAGCCGAAGGCCCAGATCTCGGGGCGGGCGCCCTCCAGGGTGACATACGGGTTGTCGGGAGGGATGCGGTAGGGGAGGCCGGGGTCTTGACCGTCGACGTCGATGCGCAGGACCTTGGAGAGCAAGGTCGTCATGTCCTGGCCGGCGAGGAAAGGATCGGGAGGGGAGGGGGCGGCCCCGTCTCCGGAGGAGATGTAGAGAAAGCCGTCCTCCGGGCCGAACTTGAGCGCGCCGCCGTTGTGGCCGCCGGAGTACCAGGTCAGCAGCACCCGCTCGCTCGACGGGTCGGCTCGGGGAGGGTCGCGGCGGTCGACGCGGAACTCGGAGACTCTCGTGCCGTCGTCGAGCTCGTTGCCGACGGTGTAGCAGACGAAGACGCGGCCGTTCCGCTCGAAGTCGGGGTGGAAGGCGAGGCCGTAGAGGGCCCCGAACCGGGGATGGAGCGCCCCGAGGTCGAGCATCAACGCGGCGGCCTCCGCCCCCGGATCGTTCGGGAAGGTGAGGACCTTGCCGTCGATCTGGGCGACGGCCAGGAGGTCGGTCTCCGGGACGAAGACGAGATCCAGGGGCCGGTCGAAGGTCAGCCCCGGGAAGGCGGCCTCGACGACATAAGGCCGGGGAGGCTCGGGGGAACCGACGACCCGGGAGGTCGTCCAGGGGGTCCGGCTGGAGGGGATCGGGGAGGCGGGAGTCGCCCCGGCGTCGTCGCCAACCGGAGCCGGGCCGGCGATCAGGGCGGCGGCGAGGAGCCAGGGGGAGGACCCGATCGGCCAGATCAACCAACGCATGATGGCGGCCTCGCTCGTCGGAGACGATCGGAACCAGGGAGGGGAGGGGAAGCGGTCGCCCCCGAAGGATCGGGCGGCCGTCGTCGGGGGCGACGGGAGCGGGGGGGACGGACACCGGGGACCGTCGACGGATGATGCCGGATGCGAGCGGCTGACGCCAGGTGATGCAGTCGAGTCGACCGACAACCGGCGGCGCCTCGAGGTCCGAGCATCCGGAGGGAAGGGGGACGGGACGAGGGATCGACGAGGGTTCCCCCCCTCGGGGACCGGACCGGGGACGGACGGCGGAGCGGCCGGGGATGCGGGAGGAAGCGAGGAGGAGGGAGGAGGCGGCGAGGCTCCTCCCCATCGAGCCTCGGGGAGCGGGATGCGGACGGGTCGGACGCCGGGTGGCGGCTCATTCGAGTCCCTCGACCAGAGGGGAGAGACGGGAGACGGCGGCGAGGCTCTCGGGATCCTCGGGGGAGGCCTCGAGGATGAGGCGGTGCCAGGCGATCGCCTCGCGGAGGCGGAGGAATCGCTCGCGCTGGTCGGCGATGCGGCGGTAGAGGGGGACGAGGGACGGGTCGGCGAGGTCGGAAACGGCGTTGGCCTCGTCGTAGAGGGCGCGGACCTCGTCTCGGGCCTGCTCGGCGGCCTCGATGCGGGCGTCGAGCCGGGAGGCCTCGTCGAGCTGGCCGGCATTGCGGAGGGCCCGGGCCAGGCGGTAGAGGAGCCGGGGGTCCTCGGGGTCGGCCCCGACGGCGACGCGATAGGAGGCGATGGCCGACTCCCAATCGCCGAGCTCCTGGGCCACTCGGCCGAAGTGGCGGGCAAAGCGGGGGGAGCCGGCGATCGGGGGAGGGAGCAGCTCGATGGTGCGGGCCATCAGGTCGATCTCGCCGGAGTCGTCGAGGCCGGTGAGCAGGGCGTCCCAGGAGTCGGGGTCGTCGGGGTGGCGCCGGACCTCGTCTCGGAGGAGCGAAAGGCCCTCGGGGGCCCTGCTGTCGCGGACGAGGCCGAGCCCCAGGGCGAGAGCGGCGTGCAGGTCGTCGGGGTGTCGGCGGACGACCGGCTCGAACTGGGAGACGACGGCGCCGGGGGCCAGAGGCATGGCGTCTTGCCGGACGAGTTCGAGGAGCAACTGCACGCGGTCGATCGGATCGGGCTCGACCTGGTGCAGTTGCAGGGCGAGCCGGCGTCCCTCCCGGGTGCGGCCCTGAAGGTAGTAGAGGTCGAGCAGGGCCCAGCCGGCCTCGGGGACGCGGGGGTCGATCCGGAGGGCCTCGAGCCAGGAGGCCTCGGCGGCCTGGGTGTTGTAGCGGAAGTAGTCGGCCTTGCCGCGGTAGAGCTGGACGAGGGCGGCGGTGCGGTCGTCGGCGGGGCGGACGCGGTCGAGGTGCTCGGCGGCGCGATCGGCGCGTGCTTCGAGGAGGGCCTCGGCCCCGTCCCCCTCGGGAGCGGGGCGATAGAGCAGCAACTGGGCGGCCCGCAGGTGGGCCTCGGAGCTGGAGGGGCGGGCCCGGAGGTGGGCCTCGAGCAGGGCCTCGGCCTCGTCGAAGCGGCCGGCGGAGGCGAGGGCGTCGGCCTCGTCGAGCGACGGGGCGGGCCGGATCATCATCCAGCCGGCCCAGGAGATGCCGGCGGCCAGGGCGGTCCAGCCGAGGGCGGATCCGATCAGAGAGAGGGTGCTCCGCCGGCTCATCCGGCCCGCTCCTCTCCGGCGACGACCGGGGTGGGGTCGTCTTGGGGGACGCGGTGGGAGCGGCCGAGTTCGGGCTCGAGCAGCTCGGACCTCCCGCCTCCCGGCCATCGGACGACGACGCGGTCCACGCGGTCGAGGTCGCCAAGGCCGACGAGGATCCTCGGGTCGCTGGAGGAGAGGTAGCTGCCGCCCCCCTTGATGAGCCTCCGGATGACCCGGCCGCCGGCGTGGACTTCGACCGAGCCGCCAATGGCGGAGCGGTGCCCCGAGGGGACGGGCTCGATCCGGATCCAGTTCCCCCCCTCGGATTCGTTGAGCAGGAGGGCAGGGGGGCTGTCCATCCGGCTGACGACGATGTCGAGGTCGCCGTCGTCGTCCAGGTCGCCGAAGGCGGCGCCCCGGCAGGCGTGGGCGCCGGCGAAGAAGGGGCCGGCGTCGCCGACGAGGCGGTAGCGGCCGTCGCCGAGGTTCCGCCAGAGCTTGGCGGGCTCGGCGTAGGGGGCGTCCTGGCCGAGCAGGGGGAGGTTGTCGTCGACGTGGCCGTTGAAGGCGACCATGTCGGGCCAGGAGTCGTTGTCGAAGTCGGCCAGGGCACAGGCCCAGCCGACTTCGGGCATGCTGTCGTTGACGATGCCGGCCCAGGCGGAGACGTCGTGGAAGATGGCTCGACCGAGGTTCCGGTAAAGCGTGTTGTAGTCGCCCCGGAAGTTGGTCACGAGCAGCTCGGGCAGGCCGTCGCCGGTGACGTCCTCGGCGTCGACTCCCATGCCGGCCTGGTCGAAGCCCGATTCGGACCGCGAGGCGCCGGAGAGTTCGGAGGCGTCCTCGAAGGTGCCGTCTCCACGATTGAGGAATAAGAAGTTCGGGCAGAGATCGTTGGCAACGTACAGGTCGGGCAGGTCGTCGCCGTTCAGGTCGGCGGCGACGACGCCCAGGCCCCGGCCGTCGTCTCGGAGGATGCCGGCCGATTCGGAGGCGTCCTCGAAGGTGCCGTCCCCCCGGTTGCGGAGCAAGAAGTCTCGGGAGGGGGAGATGGAGAGGGGGGAGCAGTAGGTGCGGACCCCCAGGGCTCGGTCGCCGCAGTAGCGCTCGGCGTCGGCCTCGGTCCAGCGGCCGTAGCAGGTGACGTAGAGGTCGAGGAGGCCGTCGCCGTCGAAGTCGATCGGGGAGGCTCCGGAGGACCAGGCGTCGAGGTCGGCCCCGGAGCCGGCGGGGGAGGCTCGGAAGGTGCCGTCGCCGTTGTTGAGGTAAAGCACGTTGGGGCCGAAGTTGGCCAGGTACAGGTCGGGGGTGCCGTCGCCGTCGAAATCGCCGGAGCAGACGCCGTGGTTGAAGCCGTGGTAGCCGACGCCGGCGGACTCGGTGACGTCCTCGAATCGGCCGCCGCCCAGGTTGCGGTAAAGGCGATTGCCCTTGGAGGAGGAAGGAGCGTCGAGGGGCAACTCCCGGGTGGTGGCGAAGTAGACGTCGAGCCGGCCGTCGCCGTCGAAGTCGAGCAGGGCGACGCCGGAGCCGTTGGCGGTGGGGAAGTACTTCTCGGGCGAATTGCCGCTGCGGTGCTCGAAGTCGATGCCGGAGCCGTCGGTGGCGTCCCGGAAGCGGATGGTGCTGGACTGCTCGGGAGGGGGCTCGAACTCGGGCAGTTCCGGCAGGTCGACGGCCATTGATCCCATGCCCGAGCCGAGAGCGGCGGGGTGCGGTCGGGGGCCGGTCGCCGCAGGCAGGTCGAGCGAGCCGTCGGCGACGGTCGAGGAGGAGGAGAGGTCGCTCGACGGGTCGGGCGAGCACGCCGGACCGAGGACCAGCAGCGCCACTGCCGAGACGATCGCTCGGGACCGGAGCCAGGCCCGGCAGGGGGGGCGGGGGGATCGGTGCATGGTCGGCATCGTCGCGGGCGTCAGGGGATCGGGGAGGCGTCCGGGGCCTTGAGCCGGTCGGCGAGGAGCCGGTGGCGCTCGGCCTCCTCGAGGTGGCCAAGGCGGCGGTGGGCGAGGGCCAGGCTATGGTGCGGCTCCGGGGCGCCCGGGGCGAGCTCGGCGGCGCGGTCGAGCAGGCGGACGGCCTCGGCGGGGTCGCCCTCGATCAGGGCCAGCCGGCCCAGGTTGAGCCACGGGCTGGGCATGGTCGGATCCCACTCGGCCGCCGTCCTCCAGCAGCGAGCGGCCTGGTCGAGCATGCCGTCCTGTTCATAGGAGCGGGCCATGAGATCCATGAGTCCTGCGTCCCGGGGGTGCTCGCTGAGCGCTCGGCCGAGATGGCGCCGGGCGTCGGCCGCTCGGCCGAGCCGGATGAGGTCGCGGCCCAGGTAGCCCCAGAACATCTCCCGGGGATTGAGCGGCATTTGCTCCAGCCCGGGGTCGAGCTGCAGGACGCGCTCGAACGCGGCGACCGACTGCTCCGGAACGCCCCCATTGTAGGCGATGACCCCTTTGAGCGTGTAGCCGATGACGGCGCCGTCGGGGATCTCGATCAGGCGGTCGGCCAGCCGGGAGGCCTCCCGAACGCGGTCGAGGGTGATCTCCAGGGCGGCCAGGCGGCGGAGGGCGAGCACATCGTCGGGGGAGCGGGCGAGCAGCGCCCGATAGGCCTCGGCGGCCTCGGCGTTCCGGCCGGAGGAGACGAGGGCGTCGGCCCGGGCGTGGAGATCCTCGACCGAGAAGGGGGGGCCGGCGCGCTGGTAGAGGGCCTCGGCGCGATCGACCTGACGCATCCGGCTGAGGCTCCGGGCGGCCAGCAGCAGGGCGGGGCGGTCGTCGGGCCAGCGGCGGAGGTGGTCGAGGGCGAGGCGGTGAGCCAGGGCGAAGCGCCGATCGTCGTAGGCGGCGCCGCCGAGGCGGAGCGACCGGGCTCGCTGGATCCGGTCCTGGATCAGCAGGCCCGAGGCCGCCGCCAGGGCGATCCCGGCGAGGGCGAGCAGGGCGATGACGGCTCGTCTGCGCATGGGGGTCGGGGCCTGGCCTCGGCGGCGGTGTCGACGCCCCCGACTCCTGCCCCGCTCCACTCCCAGCGGGGCGGGGCAGGGCAGGCCGAGAGCGGGGCGATCGATCAGAACTGGTCGGCGCTGATCACCTCGCCCCGGTTGATGGTGCCGAGGGCCGCCCAGGTGATCGGGTTGACCGTCGACTTGACGAAGCGGACCGTGCCGTCCATGAACAGAACGTTCACGCCGCCGGGGTGCTGCGAGCTGGCCGCGAGGGCGTTGACGGCCGCGGCCGTCGGCTGGCCGATGCCGGGATAGTAGCAGGCACGGCGGTTGGGGGTCTGGGTGTGCGAGTAGGTGCACGACTGGCCCGACGGCCACCAGTCTCCCTTCCACGTCCAGTTCCGGGCCGGCAGGCCGTTGGCGCCGGTCTGGGGCTGGTTGTTGCAGACCTGGCCGTGGAGGAGGTCCTGGTTGAGCTGGCCGGCGTACTGGTTGGCCTGGGCGCTGGTGGTGTAGGTCTGGCCGAGGCCATCGGACGAGGAGTCCGGCGGCAGGCCGTCCCCCTTGACCCACTCGCTGAAGATGGCCGTGTTGCTCGTGCCGTCGCGGAAGGAGGCGATGGTGACGACCCGCTCGGCGTTCAGGGCGCTGGCCACGGTCGAGTCGATCTGGCCGACGGCCCCGGCGGCCTTCCAGGCGGGGAAGTAGGCCGGGCCGTTGAGCGAACCGGCGCTGGGGCCGGTGTAGGGGTTGGTGCCAACGTTGTACGGGTAGCTGTGGCCGCCGATCAGTTGCAGCGGCCCTCCCGGGTAGAACTGGATGCCGGTGAGGTTGCCCACCCCTTCATCCGAAGGGCAGAGGAAGGAGTTGATCTGGTTGGCGACCGCCGAGGCGTTGGCGACGCACCAGTAGTCGCCGTCGGCGGTGGAGTTGTTGAAGCTCTTGATCAAATTGCCGCCGGGGCCGCCCCAGCGCTCGCCGAAGTCCCAGTTGATGGTGTTGTAGATCTGGGTCTGTTCCAGGAACGGCAGCAGCCGGCAGTGGATCGACTGCCGCTGGCCGGCGTTGCTGCCCCCCACACCGCTGGGGGCATAGCAGACCATCGTGGGAGGCAACGAACCATTGGCGCTCTCGTAGTTGGCCATGGCCAAGCCGAGCTGCTTGAGGTTGTTGGTGCACTGCGCGCGTCGGGCGGCTTCCCGGGCGCTCTGCACCGCCGGCAGCAGCAGCGCGATCAGCACACCGATGATCGCGATGACGACCAGCAGCTCGATCAGCGTGAACCCTTTCCGAACGCGAGACATGGGTACTGACCCTCGTCTGGTGGGATCGGTGCGTTCGACACTCGCTCTGGTTTCCGGGCCGGGGCCGGCGGTCCGCGCCGGGAGCGTCCCCGGACCTCGGCGTGACGGCGACCTGCCAGGCCGCCCCTCGGGAGAGGAGAGAGGGGCCGAGACGGGCTCCCACAACGGTCGGGGCTCACGAGGCGCGTTTCGAGGCGTCCCCCCCTTGCTGTTGCTGCTGGTAGTATTCCTCCATCGACTTGGGCGCATCGGGGGGCGCCTCGCCTCCCATGGCGTCGATCCCCTCGTCATTCGGCTCGCCGCCGCAGCCCCCCCCCGCCCCGAGGGCCAAGACGACGACCCCGACGAGCAACACGCCCCGCGAGCGAACCATCAGCCGCATGGATTCCTCCCGGTTCTGGGGAAATGTGACGGATGTCACCCGGAGCCCCCCCGGATCGAGCCCATCGCGCGACGCCGCTGCTCGACACGACACCGGCGCTGCTCGGGCGAGGCGATCGATGATCGGATCGCGCAAGAGATCAGGCGAATAGCCGGATCCCGATGGCCCGATCTCTCACGTCCCGCTTGCTCCAGAGACGGCGAGATCGCCTCCCCGAGTGCTCCGGTGCCCCGACGGCCGTCTATTCGGAACGGGCCGACGAAGGAGCGACTTCGCAACCCCCGGGGCGCATGAAACCCTGATGCCACGCCTGGGTTGGGCGATCAGATGATCGATATGAAGGGTTTTGCTGGCGTTTGGGTGACCGTTCGTAGTTGTAGAAGTTCCGGCTGAAAAATCAAGGGGCGACCGCGGAAATTCCCCGGGGATCCGGCAAGTCCAAGGGAGACGGCCGCCGAGGCGAGGTGCCGGACACCGAGCGGACGGGAGGGGATGCGTCGGTTCCGCATCCATGGAGGATCGAGAAGATCTCCACGCGCCGGATCGTCCTTCGCGTCATGAGGAGCCCGAGCCAGCAGGGGAGGAACGCGATCGGGACAACCGGACGTTGTCGGCCGACCAGGCCGCCAGCGCGGACACGGTCAGGGCCACGACCAGGTGAACGAGCAGGCGGGCTCCCCACTCGGTCCCATAGGGGTGGGTCGTCCGGGCGTTGGGAAAGGCCAGGGCACCGCCAATCTCGGAGAGCACGACACCGAAGGCGGCCCCCAGCAGGCCGCCGAAGGCCGTCTGCGCCCCGCGACGCCAGCCCCCCTCGCCCAGGCCCAGCGCCAGGCCTCCGGCGAGCCCCGCGGGCGCCCACATCCCCGCATGAAGCAGCAGCGGGCGGAGCAGATCCTTGGAGAAGGTGTCTGTCGACGCCGAGAACCACTGGTGGAAGACCTGGCAGAGGACCGCCGTGGCCGAGGCTCCGGCCGCCGCTCCCAGGAGCAGGCCCACCGCCGCCGCGGTCAGGCCGCGCGACCGGGATCGCCCGGCGATCCCGCCGGCGGCCCCCAGCGCCCCTCCCAGCAGCGCCGCCAGGGCACCGTAGGAGACGGTCGCCGTGCGGGTCGTGGCCTCCTGCAACTGTCTCCGGACCTCGGCGGTGGAGGTTTCGATTCGCTGGCGGGTCTGCTCGTTCATGTGGAAGGCGGGGGTGAAGCGAACCAGCGCTAGTTCACCCGCCCCCCAGGAGAGCAGGCCGGCCATCAGGCCGGCGGGGAGGGCCACCGCCCACAGCCTCCGGGCCGGCCGCGGGGCGGCGGGCGGCGGGGCGGATGCACTCTCGGCGACGGGAGGCGTCCCGGCCCCGAGATTGACTGAATCCATGGTCACACCTCGGCGTGATGATGCCTCGAAGCGACGACCCTCGCGGGAGCGAGGAGAAGGGACCTGGATCCTAACGGCTGTCCGACCGAGAGGCCATCACCTGGGGAGACGCTCCCTCCTCCTCGGCCGGGGAGGGGGATGGGCTCGGCGGCGTCCCCGGGGCTTCCGGCCGACGGGGGACGGGCCCCGGCCGCTCGCGATCGACCCGGCGGATCATGCCGGAGACCGCCAGGTCGGCCAGCACCGGGAGGAGCCCGAAGAACGCCCCCGCCAGCCGGACCGGCCAGATGACCCGGCGCGAGACAGCCAGGAGGGGCCGGGGGGCGTCGACCAGGCCGGCGATGCGACGAGCGGCCTCGGACAGCGGGGCCATCATGAGGCCGGGAGGACGGTCGCGCATGGCGTTGTAGACGAACCCGGCGGGCGTGGGGCCGAGCAAGCCGCGATCGCCCCCCTCGAGGCGGCCGACGGCGTCGAAGAACTCCGTCTCGACCGGCCCCAGCTCGACGAGGCAGACGCGGACCCCCAGGTGCCTCAGCTCTCTCCGGAGGGCGTCGGTCCAGTAGGAGAGGCCCGCCTTCGTCGCGCCGTAGGCCCCCAGGGACGGGTTGGGCAGGCGGACGATCCCCGACCCGATGTTCACAACAATTCCCTTCGATTCGATCAGCATCGGCAGCGCCAGCCGAGCCAGCACCAGGGGAGCCGTGAGGTTGACCTCGACCTGCCGGCGAAGGGCGTCGGGGTCGCTCCTGCCGAAGAAGTCGGGCAGACCGATCCCGGCGTTGTTGATCAGGACGTCGAGCGTACCGAAGTGGCGGGAGACCGCCTCGACGATCCGGGCAGGCGCTCCGGGGTCGGCCAGGTCGTCCGGGAGGCAGGCCGCCGTCCCTCCCCGAGATCGGATCTCCTCGGCGACACGTTCCAGGAGATCCGCCCGGCGGGCGACCAGGGCCAGGCGGTGCCCCCGCCCGGCCAGCTCCCGGGCGACGGCCGCTCCCAGGCCGGCCGACGCTCCAGTGATGAGGACGACCTTCGAGGCGGTCGCGTTCATAGCGGCTCCGGGGTGAGCTAGGGGTCGGAGAGCCCGGGAATCGATGGCCAATGGCGAATGACGCTTGGCGGATCGCCGCCGACGGGGCGAGGGAGAAGGCGGGGGCGATGGCGATGACGGGAGGGAGAGCGCGCTGGCCGCAGGATCGACGCCGGAGGCGGTCGAGGTCCCGGGGCCTCCCCCATCGGCCGTCACCCCACGACAAGACCGTCCCGGAGGCGGATCTCCCGGTCGGCCTCGGCGGCGACCTCGGCGCTGTGGGTGACAATCACCAGGGTGACTCCACGATCGGCCCGGAGCCGGGAGAGGAGGTCGAGGATCTCGCGCTGGGAGGCGGAGTCGAGGTTGCCGGTGGGCTCGTCGGCCAGGAGCAGAGACGGCCCGTTGGCCAGGGCCCGGGCGATGGCCACGCGCTGGCGCTCTCCGATGGAGAGTCGGCGAGGCGGGTGCCCGGCCCGGTGCGAGAGCCCCACCTCCTCGAGCAGGCGGCGGGCCCGGCCGGCGCGATCGCCGACCGGGATGCCGGCGGCGAACATGGGAACCTGGACGTTCTCGAGCGCGGTGAGGGTCGGGATGAGATGAAACGCCTGAAAGACGAAGCCGACCTCGGAGGCGCGATAGGAGTCGAGATCGAGGTCCGAGAGCGGCCGGCCTCGGAAGACGACCTCGCCGGCCGAGGGGCGGTCGAGGCCCCCGAGCAGGTGAAGCAGCGTGCTCTTGCCGCAGCCGGAAGGGCCGGTGATGGCCATGAACTCGCCGGGAGCGACGGCGATCGAGACCCCGCGGAGGGCTCGAACATCGCCGTCGGGGTAGGTCTTGACCAGCCCCTCGCCCAGGAGCAGGGGGGGGATCTCGGTCGGTTCGGATCGACGATCACTCATGGCGGAGCGCCTCGGTGGGTTCGAGCCGGGAGGCCCGCACGGCCGGATAGAGGCCGCCGAGCAGCGTCAGGCCGAGGCCCATCGCCAGGCCGATGGCGAGCACCAGGGGAGAGAGGTTCGGCTCGATGAACCCCCGGGAGGTGGGGGCCATCGTGATCCCCCTCGCCCCCGCGGCGGCGAGCACGGCGCCTCCGGCCACGCCGAGCAGCCCCAGCGCGCCGGCTTCCCCCATCAGCAGCAGGATGATCCGGCTCCGACGCCAGCCCAGGGCCCGGAGCAGGCCGATCTCCCCCGTCCGCTCGGCGACGGCCATCGCCATCGTGTTCAGCAGGCCAATCGAGCCGAGCACCAGGGCGATGGCCGTGGTGGCGGAGGCCATCGCCCGGGCGAGCCGAAGCTGGATGTTCTCCTTCACGTAATCGCCAGAGGGCACGGCCGCCACTCCCTGGTGGCGGCGCTCGATCGTTCGGCCGAGCTCCCTCGGGTCGACTCCCGGCGCGGCCACAACCACAAAGCCGGTGACTTGCCCCTCTCGGCCCATCATCCGCTGGAGTTCGGCCAGGGGCATGACGAGCCCGCCGTTCTCAAACAGGCTCGCACTCTCATAAATGCCGACGACTTCGAAGCGCTCGCCAGCGATGTCGATCGGCTCGCCGACGGACTTCCCCAGGTTCATCGCCAGCACTCGGCCGAGCAACACGACGCGGCGGTCTCCCGGCCGGAGCGGGCGGCCCTCGAGAATCCGAAGCCCCTCGATGAGCAGGCTGCCGGGCTCCCAGCCGCTGGTCAGGACGCTGACAAGATTCGCCTCCTCGAACGAGACGGCGTCCATCAGCGATGGGGCCACCTGGGAGACGCCGGGGATCGCCCGCAGCTCGTCCTCCAGCGAGGCGTCGAGGTTGCTGGAGAGCTGGTCGCTGATCCCCGCCCGGACGACGATCAGGTCGATGCCCCGGGATCGGTAGATCGCCAGGAACGAACGCTCGAAGCCCCAGGAGATGCCGGTTAGCAGCATCACCGCCGACACGGCCACCGACAGGCCGAGCGCCGTCAGCGTCGTCCGGGCCGGCCGGCCCCGGAGGTTCCGGCTGATAAAGCGGAGGTATCCCATCACCCTCTCCCCGACCGGGGCTCAGCCCGGAACGCGACCGACGACCACGTAACCCATGCCCCGCCAGATCGTCCGGTACTCGCAATCCGGGAGGACTCGGCGGGCGATCCCCTCGACGTCGAGTGTCCGATACCGCTGAACCATCTCGGCGAAGTCGTCGCCGAGCCTCATCAGGCGGGAAACCATCCAGCGCTCCACGCCGGCCAGGCCCAGCTTGCGGAGCGGGAGGTAGTCGGTCAGGTCGGGCACCTCGTCGGCGACGACAATGGTGCCGCCCGGCCGGACGGCCCGGACCATCTCGCGGAGGGCCTGCTCGGGATCGTTGAAATAATTGAACGCGCCAATGCTCAAGGCCGCGTCGAAGCGATCGTCGCGGACCGGGAGCGATTCCGCCTCGCCGAGCACGAGCGTCACGTCTCGGTCCGCGATCCTCGGCTGACAGTTGCGAAGCTGGACCGAGGAAACATCGATGCCGACGACCGACCAGTCCCGGGGAAGCCAAGGCAGGTAGACGCCATCCCCGATCGCCACGTCGAGCAGCCTCAGACCGGGGGCCTCCGGGAGATGCCGCAGGATCTGGCCCCGGGCGCGACGCTCGCCGCCGAGGCAGACAAAGGTGAACCACTCCCAGAAGCGGAACTTCGGCCAGAGCGGCCCGTCGTAGAAGGTCCGGGCGATCTCGTTGTTGTCCGAGCTGCCCTCTCGGACGACGACGACTCCGTCCCGGATCGCGTACTCGAACCCGCAGGAGTCGCAGCGGATCGGCCCGTCCCCGCTGGCGGCCCGGGCGTCGCCGCCGCAGGAAACGCAGCGCCAGAGCTCGTCCTGCCGCCGATCGACCGGAAGATCGATGGTCATGGTCATGATCACCCCTCAAGAGGCTTGAGACGTTCCCCGGGCCGGTCACCGATGGACGACGCAGTAGCCAAGGCCGCCCCAGATGCGACGCCGATCGGCCCCCGGCAGCTCGGCGAGAACGATCTCGTCGAGGTTCCGGGGCAGCTCGAAGACCATCTCGATGAACTCGCGCTCCAGGCCGAGCAGCCGGAGCCAGTGCAGGTCGAGGCGAGGGACGCCGATCAGGTGGCCGATCCCCGCCCGGCAGAGCCAGGGGACCTCGTCAGCGACGACCACCGGGCCGCCCGGCCGGGTGACCCGCCTCATCTCCCGGAGAGCGGCGGCGTGGTCGCCGAACATGGTGAACCCTCCCACGCACAGGCTTGCATCGAAGGTCGCGTCCGGGAAGGGGAGCGCCTCGGCCTCGGACCTCGCCAGCCGGCCGGCCATGCGGGGGAAGCGGCGGAGGCAGTCCTCCAGGCGACGACGGGTATGGTCCACCCCGAAGACGTCCCAGCCGGCGGGGAGGAATTCGAGGTTGTCTCCGTCGCCGATGCCGACCTCCAGCAGCCGGGCGGTTGCCGAGGCCGGGAGGTGCCGCAGGATCGGCCGCCGAGCCCGGCGATTCCCTCCCTGCAAGGCGAGGAAGCGCCGCTCCCAGGGACGGAACCGCTCCCAGGAAGGGCCGCCGTAGAACGCCTCGGTGATCCGATTCCGCCCGGAGAGCGGGCCGATCGCCTCGACGATTCCCCCCAGGCTCGGGTACGCCCGACCGCAGGACGGGCACGACGACTCGCCTCCGACCATCGTCGCGCAGCCGATGCAGCGCAGCAGCGGGCCGATCGCGGAGGAAGCCCGGGAAGGGGATGAACGGTGGTCGGCCATCGGCCCTGCCATGACGACACCAGGAATCGAATCGATCAGAAGTCCACCGTGAGCGCCCGAGGGCCGGCGCGGTCCATCATCCGGTCGTAGACGCGGTTCGGCAGG
Organism: Tautonia sociabilis; assembly: GCF_003977685.1. Classification (GTDB taxonomy): domain Bacteria; phylum Planctomycetota; class Planctomycetia; order Isosphaerales; family Isosphaeraceae; genus Tautonia; species Tautonia sociabilis. The sequence goes on from NZ_RYZH01000021.1 coordinate 27,911, forward strand.
CGGCGGAGCAGGCCCATCCCGAGGGCGGCGCTCATCGGGAACGCAAGGTCGCGCGGCCGTCGCTCGATCGCCCGGACGAGCTGGGCGGCGGCCTGCTCGGGCTCAAGCATGGGAACCGGGCGGCGGAACGGCGTGCCCTCGGTCATCGCCGTGCGAACGAAGCCCGGGTAGACCGTCGTCACGGAGACCCCCCGACGCTTCAGGGCCGGGCGGAGCCCTTCGAGGTAGGTCGTCAATGCCGCCTTCGAGGCCGAGTATGAGGCCATCCACGGCATGCCCCGAACGCCCGCCACGCTGGAGATGCCGACGACGTGGCCCCCTCCCCGCGCGATCATCCCGGGCAGGACCGCGGCGATCGCGTTCGCCACGCCGACCACGTTCACGTCGAGCATCGCCCGCAGGGCGGCCGGATCAAGGTCGGGCAGCAGGGTCAGGCTGCCGATCCCCGCGCAGGCGACCAGCGTCCCCGTCGGGCCGACGGCCGACTCGACGCCGAGAACCGCCTCCCGCATCGCGTCGAGGTCGGTCACATCCGAGACTCGAAAGGAGAGGGCGCCCTCGCGCTCCCCGATCTCTCCGACGACCCCGGCCAGCGCCTCCGCGTCGCGGTCGATCAGGCCGAGGGCGTATCCTCGGCTCGCCAGCGCGAGGGCCGTGGCCCGGCCGATGCCGTGAGCCGCCCCAGTGAGAAGGATCGCCCCGGAAACCCGGCCGCTCATCGGACGCCTCCCGGCACCGGAGGAGAGCCGATCGACTGGAGGAACTCGCGAAGCGCCCCCAGGAATCCGTCCGGATTCTCCTGCGGGGCGCGATGCTTCGCGCCCGGGACGAGGGCCAGGCGGCAGTCGGGCAGATGCTCGACCAGGTAGTCGGCCGTGGCGAGGAAGGGGGAGGCCTCGCCGTAAAGGGCCAGGGTGGGAACGGCGATGGAGGAGAGGCGGTCGGCGGTCAGGCCGGCGTCGCGCTTGGTGTCCTCGCCGCAGGAGGTGCGGCCGAGGCGGAGGAGACGCTCGGTGGCGGGCAGGCCGACGGCTCGCCGGAAGCGGAGCATCCCCGAATCATCGAGGTGGAGCACCTGATCGAAGAACTTGCCGAGGTCGTACCAGTGTTCATCGGAGAGTGTGACACCGGCCCCCGCCGCCTCCTCTCGGAACGCCTGCCAGTGGCCCCAGCGGCTGACGTCTTCCAGGTGCCGGAGGGCGGGGAAGTACGGGTCGGACAGGACGAGGGCCTCGACGCGGTCGGGGGCCAGCAGCGCCGCGTGGGCGGCGATCACGGCGCCGAAGCTGTGGCCGACGAGGCGGGCCCGATCGGCGCCGATGGCGTCCATCAGGCCGAGCAGGTCGGCGGCCTGATCGGCGGAGGAGTAGCCGGAGGGAGCGACCTCGCTGTATCCGTGGCCGCGAAGGTCATACGCGGTCACGCGGTGGTCGATCGCCAGCTCGACCATCGCCCGGCAGAGGTACCAGATGGAGAGGTCTCCCGTGACCCCGTGGATCAGGATCACGTCCGGGCCGTCGCCGGCCTGCTGAAGATGCAGGGTGAGCCCGTTGACCGGGATCTTCGGCATGGGTGAATCTCCGATCAGCCGCCGAGGTGTCGGGCCAGGAACGCCGCCAGCTCTCCGACCCTCAGGTCGCGATCCTCTCTCCGGCCGAGTTCGGCCATCAGCTCGCCGAAGGGGAGGGGGCGGCCGTAGCGATCCTGGAGGGCCTCGCCGAGCACGACCGCGTCGATCGAGGCCAGGCCAAGGTCCTCGAAGAACCGGGTTTCCGGCCCGATCGGGCCGGAGTACTCCCGGCCCTGGAAGTCGGACAGAACTCGGCCGAGGTCGTCAAGGATCTCGGATTCGCTCATCGCCGATCGCTCCCCATCACGACCCACGCATAGACATATTCACCCCGGATGGCCGATCCCACGGCGATCGGCCCGCCCGCCAGTCCGGGGCACCTCGACTCCAGGTCGGGGCCGAGGAGGGCGGCGAGCCGGCCCGAATCGGGGTCGACGTCCACCACCGCCACGCTCGACGGGCCGGCGATCATCCCCAGGCCGGTCGCTTTGCCGAGGGCCTCCTTCGCGCACCAGAGTCGGGCAATCCACCCGGCCCGATCCTCCCGCGGGAACCGATCCAGCAGCGACCGCTCGGCCGGGGAGAACGCGAGGTCCTCGAAGCTCGGCGATCTCGGCACGATCGGCTCGACGTCGATCCCGACGAACGCGAAGGGATCGCGGCAGGAGAGCCCGACCGCCACTCCTTCAGTATGCGCGATGGAGACGGCCGGCAGGTCGTCCCGCTCCGGCTCGAGCCGGGAGCGGAGCCGGGGCCGGCCGGTCGGGTCGGGCTCGATGGTCAGGTCGGCCGGATAGACGGCAGGCCCACCCTCGGCGAGCCAGAGTCTCCGAGCGGCCTCCTTGGCGGCGATCCGCCCCCAGAGGCGGAGGGTCCTCCGCTCCTCGGGCCCCACCGGGCGCAGGCAGCCGGCCCGTTCCTCGGGGGAGAGCTGGATCTGCTCCAGCACGTCTCGCCAGATCGGCCTCCCCATGTCCAGCGGCGGCTGCAACCAGACGGCCACCGCGTCCGGAGGGGCTCCCGGCAGGTCAAGCGGCTCGCCGACGAGAACGCGGTTGGGCATCCGAAACACGTCTCGATAGCGAGGGGGCCAGTAGAATCGCCAGTCCTCCCAGTCGGTCAGGCGCATCCAGACAAGGCCGTCGGGCCGGACCAGCTCGGCATCGACCCGGACCCGGAGCCGGTCGACCTCCTTGATGACGATCCGGCACGACACGTCGGTGCCCTCCGGCGGGTCGTCGCCGAAGATCGCCAGCTCCCCCAGGCGGAGCGGGAAGAGGACGTCTCCCTCGGCCAGGCGCTCCAGGCCCCAGAGGCCGAGGAGGTGGGTGAAGGCGTCGAGGACGATCGGATCGGTGATCGGCCTCGGGTCGTCCGGCTTCCTGCGCAACGCCCGGCGGGGGAGCACCCGGATCGTGCCCTCGATCCCCCGATCGGACACCGAGCCGACCCCCACCACCGCTCGCAGGGCCGGCCCGTGGAACAGCCACTGTTCGCCATACATGGATTCAGCCGTGAACCGGCTCGGCTCGGCGTCGGGGCCGAGGTCGAAGGGCATCGGATCGGGCGGTTCCCGCCGGGTCGGGGCGAAGAGGGCGACGGCCTCGACCTCGGATTGGTCGCGATCGATGGGCTCGCCCCCGGCCGGTCCGCGATTGGAGAGCAGGGCGAGCACCTCTCCGGGGCGGTCCGGGTCGGGCTCGACCGCGACGTCGAGCCGGATCGGGTCGGCTTCGTATCGGATCCAACGCCTGGCCCTCACGTCCCGAAGGCCGACCAGTGCCTCCCCCGGCCGGAGCCGGGCGGCCGCATCGGCAAGCATCTCCGCCATGACGGTGAACGGCAGCACCGGCAGGCCCTTCAGGTCGGGATCGACCTCGGAGATCCGCCTCCCTCCGAAGGTGTGGTGCTCCGCGACCGGGTCTCCCGTCGCTTCCAGGACGATCGACGAGACGATCGGCCCGCCTCCGGTCGAGTGTCCCCGGGCCGGCTCGAGATCGGCCGTCGAAAGAAGCGGGAGCGTTGCGACCGCCGGGGCCTCGGCCTCGGACCAGGGCGAATCGTCCCGGGAGACCAGGCCCGATCCCGGGGAGCGCCCTCCCGCTCGAGCCGCTTCGCGGAGAGAACGCCGGGAGGGCTGTCGGATCGGCTCCTCCTCGGGCTCGCCGCTTCCTTCGAGGCGATCGGGAGGGGTCGGGCCGGCCATCGCGATCGATTCCCGGACATCGGCCGAGGCTCGTGCCCCGAGGCGGGAGGCAAGCCGGTCGGAGAGGATCATCGCCGGGAAGTCGAGCCGGAGCGGGACGGTGACGGGGAGGGGGGCGGGATCGGCGTCGAGGTCGACGAGGGCCGGACGCCTCCGGGCGTAGAGCACGCCGGGATCGAGCGCGAGTCCTCGGGCGAAGAGGGAGGCGACGAGGTGGTTGAGCTGGGTCAGGCCCGATCGCCGGGGCAGGTTCGCGGCCACGGCGAAGGCGTCTCGTCCCCGGAGCGAGTCCTCGACGAAGCCAGCGAGGTTGCCTCGGGCGCCGACGTCGACGAACACGCGGATGCCGTCGGCGTGCATCGCCTCGACCGTCCCGCGGAACTCGACCGGCCTCGTCCACTGCGAGACGGCCAGGCGGCGGACCTCCTCGGCATCGCCGGGCATCCGGCCGGCGGTGCAGCACGAATAGACCGGCACCGAGGGAGGCCCGACTTCCAGCGTGTCGAAGAACGATCGGATCGGACCCACGGCCGGAGCGAACGCCGGGGAATGATAGGCTCGGGCGAACGGCAAGTCCTCGGTCGCCACGCCGGAGGCTCGCAGGCGGGCCTCGACCGCCCGGACGGCGTCGAAGGGGCCAACGAGCACGACCTGGTGCGGGCAGTTGTCGGCGGCGATCGCCACCGAGCCGGCCTCTCCTCCCAGCTCGGCCTCGACTCGGGCCCGGTCGCAGGCGACGCCGAGGAGGAGGGCCTCGGGGATCCTCCCCGATCGCTCGAGCCCGGCGAAGACGGCCGCCAGCTCGCCGAGCCGGTGCTCGAGCCGGTCGTCCTCGGGAATGGCTCCCGAGGCGACCAGGGCCGGGAACTCGCCGCTGCTGTGGCCGCAAACGGCGTCGGGCCGAAGCCCAAGCCGCATCAACAACTGATAGAGCGCCCATTGCGAGGCGAGGACGACGTGCACCGCCGTCCCGGCCTCCCAGAGCCCGGGGTCCCCGTCCGGCCCGGCCCGGTAGAGCCGGGAGGCGGGCGGGGCGATCGAGCCGGACTCCCGGGCCATGCGGTCGATCCGGTCGAAAAGAGCGCGGACCTCGGGGAAATGCAGACAGAGGTCGGCGAGCATGCCTGGATACTGAGAGCCCTCGCCGGGGAACAGAAACGCGAGGCCGCCAGGCATTCCGGAAGACCGTTCCCAGTAGTAGGTGCCTCGGGCATCCCGGATCGCGGCGCGCCCGGGTTCGTCGAGGCGTCGGGCGGCCGATTCGAGCCGATCGATCAGGTCGGCGATCGATCGGGCCACCAGCCCGAGCCGGGCCGGCGCGCCGGATCGGACGGCCTGACCGTTGAGCGTCGCGGCCAGGTCTTTGAGCTCCAGGTCGGGACGGCCCCGGAGTCGATCGGCGATCCGTCGGGCGCGATCGGCCAGGGAGCGGCGGTCGTCGGCCCCGAGGAGGATGGCTTCGTCAGGCCACCGCAGCAGGGCCCCGGGGGTGTCGCCGTCGGACGACGGGTGCTCTTCCAGGATGGCATGGGCGTTGATCCCGGCGAAGCCGAAGGCATTGACGCCGGCCCGTCGGGGGGAGGGACCGCCCCCGACCCAGGGCCGGGTGACGGGGTTGAGCTCGAAGCGGCCGCCGGAGCGGGAGAGCCGGGGATGGGGCCGACCCGTCCCTCCGCTGGCGGGCAGGGCTCGGTGATGAAGCGAGAGCGCCGCCTTGATGAGGCCCGCCATCCCCGCGGCGGGCATCGCGTGGCCGACCAGCGCGGAGGAGGCGCCGAGCACCCGGCCCTCGCCCGGCCCAGCGGGGGGGAAGACGGCTCGCAGGGCGAGCAGCTCGGCCCGATCGGCCGCGGGGATGCCGAGCCCATGCCCCTCGATGAGCCCGATCGAAGCCGGATCGACCCCCGACCGCCGGTAGGCCCGGCGGATGGCCCGGACGTGGCCCCGAGCGCTCGGCGAGGACAGGCCGGGGCCCCGGCCGTCGCTGGCCAGCCCGACCCCCTTGAGCACGGCGTAGATGCGGTCGCCGTCGCGCTCGGCGTCGGCCAGGCGCTTGAGGACGACCACGCCCACCCCCTCGCCGGGCACCAGGCCGTCGGCCTCCTCGGAATACGGCCGGGGCACCCCCGACCGAGAGAGAATCCCGAGCCGGGAGAAGACCATCGGAAAATCGACATCCGCCTCCGCGTAGACCCCTCCCACGATCGCCAGGTCGGCTCGGCGGGAGGCCAGCGAGCGCGCTCCCAGATCAAGGGCGACCAGGGCCGAGGCGCTGGCCGCGTCGACGACGAGGCTCGTCCCTCCCAGGCCAAGCCGGTGGGCGACCCGGCCGGCGGTCGCGTTCGTGAGCTGGCCGGGGATCGTCGCCGACTCGAAGGGAGGGAGGGAGGAGCGAAGGTCTTCTCGAACCGCGTCGAGCTCGGCCTCGGTCCACTCGGGATGAAGCGCGCGGAGGATTGCCAGTGTTTGCGCCAGCACGCGACCATGCTGGAGGCGCGTCAGGTTCCCCCGGTTGAAGTAGTTCCCCCGGCCGATGACCACCTCGACCCGACTGCCGTCCGGAACGCCGCCGCCGAGGCCGGCGTCCCGCAGGGCGGACAGGGCGGCGTCGAGCACGAGGAACTGCTCCGGCTCCCCCCCCTCGACCGTCCGGGGCATCACGCCGAGCGCCGTCGCGTCGAGGAGGATCGGCTCGGCGAGGTATCCGCCGCGACGGCCGGAGACGCGGTCGGGATCGCTCGAATCGGGATCGCAGAAGAGGTCGGCATCCCAGCGTCCGGGGGGGACGTCTCGGATCGACGGGCGGGCGGCGAGGACGTCCTCCCAGAAGGCGAACAGGTCGGGGGCGCCGGCGAACCGGCAGGCCATCCCCACGATCGCCACGTCCAGGGGGCGCGGGCCTCGACTCATCGCGCCACCCCCTGGGGGGACTCCTCGGCGATCGGCCCGGCGGCGGGGAGCGGCCCGTCCAGCGTCCCGAGGTCGCCCGACAGGATCACCTCGACCTCTCCCTTGCGGCCGTACTCCAGCTCGTCCAGCAGGGCGGAGCAGCCCGACGGCGGGTCGATCATCCCCAGCCCGCGACGGCCGAGGTGCCCCTCCAGGTCGGACACCATGCCGATCCCCGACCAGGGCCCCCAGTTGGCCGAGAGCACCCTCCCCGGCCATCGGCGGTCGAGCCAGAGGGCCAGCTTGTTCAGGGCGTCGTTGGCCGCGGCGTAATCGGATTGCCCCTCGTTGCCGAATCGTCCGGCGATCGAAGAGAAGAAGGCGGCGAACTTCAGGGCATCACCCCGGAGCGATCGGATCACGTTCATCGCGCCGCCGACCTTGGTGCCGAAGACCCGATCGAAGGATTCCGGAGACTTCTCGCGGAGCAGCTTGTCGTGGATCACTCCCGCGCCGTGGATCAGTCCCACCGGCTCGCCGAACCGCTCTCGCCAGCCGGAGATCACGGCCTGGAGCGTGGCGGGAGCCCGGACATCGGCCCGGGCGTAGTGCGCCTCGGCGCCGGCGTCTCGGATCGCCTGGAGCGAGGAGCGGATCTCTCGGGAGCGGACCAGGGCGAGGTAGGCCTCCTGAAGATCGGCCGGGGAGACGTGTCGGCCTCCCCGGGCGAGACGGCGGTGCAGGGCCTTCTTCAGGTCGGCCGCCGAGACCAGGCCGGCCGTCTCGGGGTCCTCCTCCCCCTCCGGCACCGGGCTCGATCCGACGAGAAGAAGCCTCGGCCGCCAGCGTCGGGCCAGCTCCCTGGCGACGGCGGCCGAGATCCCCCGGGCGCCTCCGGTAATTAGAATCGGGTCACCTTCACCAATCTCGATACAAGAATGTCGACGGTCGAGCGCCCGCTCGACGGCCCGAAGCCGGATCCGGCGGCCGGCCAGGTAGCCGACCTCGGCCCAGCGGTCGTCGAGGAACGCCTCGGCCGCCAGCCGGTCGGCGAGGACCTCGGCCGGCTCCCTCGGATCGAGGTCAACGACCCGGCTCCGGACCGCCGGCCACTCTCTCGCCAGGGTCTTGACCAGCCCGGCGACCCCTCCGTGAGCGGGGACGACCGGGGCCCCGATTGAGTCCACCGAGGCGAACGCCCCTCCCATCGCCGTCGCGGCGATCAGGCAGGAGCCGCCGCATCGGGAGGAACGTTCGAGGTCGTCGGCCGACGCCCGGGCCAGCAGGAACAGGCGCCGGAGGGCCTCCCCGGGTCGGGCGGCCGGGGCGATCCGGGCCGGCTCCGCATCGCCGAGCGGTTGCACATGAATAATGCCCGAGATGGGTGCACTCGCGCGCACCCGGTCCAGACGGTCCGAGATCGACGACGGCGAATCCAGGTCGGCCCAGCCCGGATCGACCACCTCCACCGGGTGTCCTCCAGCCCTCAGCGCGTTGGCGAGCCTCCGAAAGACGCCTCGACCGTCCTCGGTGACGAGGACGGCACCGCCGGAGGCGAGCCCCGACCGGATCGATGGGGGGTCGGCGGGGATGGGCTCCAGCACAAGCCTCCGCAACCGGGCCGGCGATGCGGCGGGAGGACGGCGATCGGGACCGGGCCGCTGGGCGTCGCCGATCGGGTCAACGCCTGCCGAGCCCGCCTCCCCTTCCCGGTCGGGATGCTCGCCACCGCCGACGCTCGAGCCGTTGGGAGCGAGCCGCTCCGCGCCCCTCTCCTGTTCGGCCCGGCCGGCCGTCCCTCGGGCAGGTCTCCCCGACTCCGCTCCCCCTCCCGCCGAGAGGGCCGACTCGACCCGAGCGACGATCTCCCCGAGCGTCTTCGCTCGGGAAAGGGAGTCCATGAGGCTGGAGCCGGAGCGGGCCCCGAGGCCGTCGACCGAATCGCGCAGGGTACCGAGAATCTCCACGCGCTTGATCGAGTCGATGCCGAGATCCGCCTCCAGGTCGAGCCCCATCCCGAGCATCTCGATCGGATAGCCGGTGCGGTCCCGGACGATTCGCAGCAGGACCTCCGAAACCGACGCGCCCGGGGAGGCCGATTCGGCCGTCGGGAGGGAGGAATCGATGGGAACCCCCGACGACGAGCCCTGTCCGTTCGACCCGGCCGGTCCAGGTCGTCGATTCTCGGGGCGTTCCCGGGGCGTCCGAGCCTCCCGGTCGCCGGCCGACGGCGCGGGGGCCGGGGTCGGAGTTGGGGTCGGAACCGGCTCTGCTGGGACTGGGGCGGATCCCCCGGCTCGGAGCCGATCCTTCGGCCTCTCGTCGCTCTCCTGGAGCGGCAGGTCGACCGGGCCGGGAGGAGGGGCCTCCGGGGAGACTTCGCCTCCGTCGAACCGATCGAAGCGATCGAGCACGTCGTTGCCGTCGAGCTCGATCCGCGATCGCCGCGCTCCCTCCGAGGGCTCGGCCGGGGGCCGGCCGGAGAGGTAGGCGATCATGGTCGCCTTCTGGACCTCGAGGAAGGACCGCATCGTCTCCTGGAAGGACTGGAAGGCTCGGGCCACGTCGTCCGTCGGAGCGTCATCGCGGAAGGCCTGGGATCGAAGGCGATCGAGGGCTGAGGCGTGCCCATTCCGGGCGCCGGGTTCGGTACCGGGGCGAGGGCTCATCGGCTCGATCCGGGAAGGGTTGGCGCGGGGCGATCGTGTTGAATCCGGGAGGGAGGAGGTCGCCAGCCGGGACGGCTCGCGAGGAGGATGCCCGTTGCGGGCTCCATCCGCGTGCCCGTTCGCGACGGCCGGATGCGGGGCCGGAGGAGCGTCGGCCTCCCCCCCAGCCGAGGCGAAGCGTCCCCCGTTCGAGCCGGGCCTCCCCTGCTCGACGCTCGGGCACGCCGCCGGGGACGAGCGATCCGGCAGACCGAGGAGTTCCGGGGCCATGCCCAGCCGGGCCGGCTCGGGGCCTCCGATCGGCCGGGCTCGGCTGCCGTTGACCAGCCAGGTGGAGGGGGAGTATTCGGGAGCCCCCAGCGGCAGCCGATCGAGATCGATCGGCCTCGGCCCGCGACGCCCCGTCAGCCGGGAAGGGCGGGTCACAGCGACGCCAGCGACGAGGAGCCGGGCGACCGCCGAGAGCAGGGTCGGGATGCCGGGGCGGCCCGGGGCATCGCAGGAGGCGGCCAGGTGGGGGCGATCGGCGAGGATGGAGCGGACCAGAGCGGAGAGCGTCACCCCCGGGCCGCACTCGATGAAGACGCGGACCCCCGAGGCATACATCGCCTCGATCATCTCGTCGAACCGGACGGGAGCGGCGAGGTGATCCCCCAGGCGACGGGCGATCTCGGCCGGGTCGGCCGGATGCGGAGCGGCGTCGAGGTTCGAGAAGACGGGCAAGGCCGGGGGAAAGGCGATCGCCTCCGAGGCGAGCCGGGCCATCGGGCCGGCGGCGGAGGCGACGATCGGCGAATGGAAGGCAGCGCCGACCGGCAGGTCGACACAACGGACGCCGGCGCCTCGGGCGCGGTCGATCGCCCGGTTCAGGGCGTCCCTCGATCCGGCGATCACCGACTGTCTCGGGCCGTTCCGGTTGGCGAGGACGACGCCATCGAGGTCGGCGATCAGGGAGGAGGCACGGTCGGCATCGCAGAGCAAGGCGGCCATCGCGCCAGGCTCGGGCCCGGCGGCCTCGGCCATCACGCGGCCCCGGGCCTCGGAAAGCCGGGCCAACGCGCCGACGTCCATCGCGCCGGCGGCATGCAGAGCGACCAGTTCGCCAAAGCTGTGCCCGCCGGCCGCTCCCGGCTCGATTCCGAGGGCCGAGAGCAGGCGAAGCATCCCGACGCTCGCTGCGCCAACAGCCGGCTGAGCGGCGGTCGTCTCCGAGAGGGCGAGGCGGGCTCGTTCCCGGGAGGCGTCGTCGAGCGTCGTCGGGGGAAAGACGCGAGGGCCGATCGCCGGGCGGCCGTCCTCGAGCAGGGCCGCGTCGAAGGCCTCGAACCCGAGGCGAACCTCCTCGAACGCCAGGGCCAGGTCCCCCAGCATCTCCAGCCGCTGGGCCCCCTGGCCGGGGAACAGAACGGCAACGCGGTCTCGGGCGAAGGATGGCCGGTCGGCAAAATGGACGCCAATCGGGTCGTCGATCGAGCGGTCGCCTCGGGCGATTCGCTCCCGGGCCGATCCGAGCTTGCCTCGCAGGTCGTCGAGCGAAGAGGCGACGATCGCGAGGGTCGGGGCGTCGTCGGCCTCGGGATCGACGCGATCGAGCAGCGCGTGGGAGAGATCCAGGAGCCGAGGCGACGCACCGGCATCGAGGGCCGTTCGCAGCCGGTCGATCCGGTCGATCAGCGCCGATCGATCAACCGATCGCCAGACGAACAACTCGGCGGGCCAGTCGTCCATCGGGTCGGGCCGGGGAGCCGGATCGGCCTCGTACGACTCGAGGACGGCGTGGAAGTTGGTCCCGCCGAAGCCGAAGGCGCTCACGCCGGCGAGGCGGGGGGCATCGCCCGGGGAGAGCCAGGGGCGGGCCCTCGTGTTGACTCGGAGCGGGCCGTCGTGGAGGTCGGCCTTCGGGTTCACCTCGTCCACGCCGATGGTCGGGGGCAGGACGCGATGATAGAGCGCGAGCGAGGCGTTGATCAGGCCGGCCAGCCCGGCGGCGCACTTGGTGTGGCCGATCATCGACTTGACCGAGCCGACAACGGCCGACGCCGGCGGGGCGCCGTCCTCTCGGAGGGACTGGGCCAGGGCATTGACCTCGACCACATCGCCGACCGCCGTGCCGGTGCCGTGGGCCTCGAAATAGCCGACGGCCGAGGGACGGACGCCGGCCTTGGCGTAGGCCCGGGCCAGGGCGAGCCGCTGCCCCTCGCCGTTCGGGGCGGTCAGCCCCCGGGCCCGGCCGTCGCTGGAGCTGCCAATCCCCTTGATGACGGCGTAGATGCGGTCGCCGTCGCGCTCGGCGTCGGCCAGGCGCTTGAGGACGACCACGCCCACCCCCTCGCTGATCACGATGCCGTCGGCCGAGGCGTCGAACGGACGGCAGCGCCCCCGGGGAGAGAACGCATGCGTCTTACTGAATGCAAGGTACGTGAACGGATTCTGAACCGTATCCGCTCCTCCGAGGATCACCATGTCGGCCGCGCCCGTTTCCAGCTCCCGGACGGCGAGGCTGGCCGCCGCCAGCGACGAGCCGCAGGCGGCGTCGACCGTGTAGTTCGCCCCGCCGAGGTCGAAGCGGTTGGCCACTCGGCCGGCGGTCACGTTCAGCAGGAAGCCGGGGAAGGAGTCCTCGGTCCACTCGGGCAGCAGGGGAAACGCCCGGTCGATCGCCTCCCGGGCGGCCTCGGGGGCGACCGATTCGAGCATCGGCAAGTACGAGCGGAAGGCGTAGCCCATCGCCACCTGGGCGGCCCCCCCTCCCATGCCGAGGACGACCGCCGTCCGCTCCCGGGGGAAGGGGCGGTCGGCATAGCCCGCGTCGTCGAGAGCGGCCCGGACCGCCTCCAGCACGAGCAACTGCGCGGGCTCGATCGACGGCAGGCTCGATGGCGGCATGCCGTAGCGGATCGGGTCGAACGGGACGTCGGGGAGGAAGCCTCCCCACCGGGAGACGACCTTGTCGGGGGCCCGGGGGTCGGGGTCGTAGTACGGCCGCCAGTCCCAGCGGTCGGGGGGGATCTCGACGATCGCGTCGACTCCCTTGAGCGTGTTCCCCCAGAAGGACCTCAGGTCGCCCGCGCCGGGGAAGATGGCGGACATGCCGACGATGGCCACGTCGGAGGGGGACGAGGCCGGGGCAACCGCCGTCCCCTCGGTGCGCTCCAGTCGGGCCGAGGCCCCCTCGCTCAGCTCGGCATGCAGCTCGGCAATGGTGGTGATCCGATCGCGCAGGGCGGCGACCTGGCCGATCATGTACAGGCCGCGCTCGTACTGCTCGGCCTCGCCAAGCGAGACGAGGGGGGAGCCGGCCCCTCCGACTCGATCCACGCCCTTGCTTGCCGCCCGGAGCCTCCCGACGTTTAGACGCTCCAGCTCCTCCCGGATGGCCTCGGCGGACGCGCCGGCCTGGAGAAGCCGTCGGCGCTCGGCAGCGAATTGCTCGGTGAAGGGGGAGGGGACGGCGCGGACCTCGTGCCCCGGACCGGTGGGCAGGAGAACCGTCTCCCGGCAGCGCAATGCCTCGGCCTGGAACCGGGGGGCGATCGCGCCGCAATCGACCGCCTCCCTCGTGAACAGGTACGCCGTCCCCACAAGCACGCCGACCTTCACCCCGAGGTCGGCCAGCGGAGAGGCCAGCGCCGCCACCGCGGACGCCGACCTCGCGTCGTGCACTCCCCCGGCGAACAGGAGATGGATCTCGGCCGGCTCGGCGACGGTCCCGCCGTCGATCGCCTCCAGGACCGTCGAGACCGCCTGTTCCCACAGGACCAGGCTCGACCTCGGCCCGACGTGCCCCCCGCACTCTCGGCCCTCCAGCACGAAGCGCCGGGCGCCATCCCGGAGGTATCGGCCGAGCAGGCCGGGCGACGGCGCGTGCAAGAACGTGCGAATGCCGATCTGTTCGAGCGTCTCCGCCTGATCCGGTCGGCCTCCGGCAATGAGGGCGAACGGAGGACGGACGGCCCGGATCGCTTCGAGTTGCTCGGCCCTCAGCGATGGGTCGACGAAGCCGAGGACGCCGACGCCCCAGGGAAGATCGCCCAGCCTGCTTGCCGTCTCGGAGAGCAGCGCGGCGGCCTCGGGCCCTCGGAGCATGGCCAGGGCGAGCATCGGCAGGGCGCCGCCGTCGGCCACCGCCGAAGCGAACGCGGCCGAGTCGCTCACTCGGGTCATCGGCCCCTGGACGACCGGGTACCGAGTGCCCAGCGACCGGGCCATCGGCGATCCCGGCGCGAGCGGCTGGGTGGCGATCGCCAGCGATCGGCCCCGGTCGATCGCCTCCTCGACCGCGCGGACGATGCCGCCCACGGTAACGAAGCGCCGGGCCATCGTCGCGGCGAAGGCGGCATCCTGGCCGATCGGCCGGGCCTGCCCGGCCCCCCATCCCACCAGCTCGGCGACCGCCCGGGTCCAGGCCGCTCCGCCGAGTTCGGCGGCCTCGCGCAGCCGGGCGATTGCCGTCGATCCCGGCAGGACATCGACCCGGATGGAAGGGCCTTCCTGGGGACCGATCGCCGAGGTTTCGCCGCCGTCGAGGCGGGTGAGGCGGTCACGGTCGCCGGCCGGCAGCGGCAGCTCGCGGGCCAGGAGCACCGCGCCATCGAGCACCACGCCAGAGGCCCCCGTCGCCACGCAGGCCGCCGCCGAATGGGGGCCGATCCCCCCCCGAACCCAGACCGGGGGGCCTCCAGGGGCATCAGCCAGCACCCCCTGAAGGAGGACGAACGACGACTCGTCGCCGCACGGCCCCCCGGCCTCGAGCCCCGAGACGATCACGCCGTCGGCGCCGGCCTCTCGGGCTGCGGCGGCCGACCAACGATCCGGCACCTCCGCCAGGGCGATTCGGCCTCGACGCCGGATCCGGCCGATCGCCGCCGCCCAGTCCGTCCGGCGATCCCCCCGGCAGGCCACAACCGCCAGCCGATCCGGCCACGGACCGTCGTCGATCCGATCGGAGGCCATCACCGCCCCGAACGGTCGGTCGGCCTGCGAAGCCAGGCGAGCCGACGCTCGCCGAGCGGCCTCGCCGCCGATCGACGAGAGGTCGAGCATCCCCAGCGCCCCCGCCCGACCGGCCGCCGCGATCAGCCCGGCTCCCTCCCCCCCTCCCGGGGCCACCACGAGCACGCGAGGCACGCAGATGTTCATCGAGACGGCGCTCCCCCAGGCGACACCCACCGCGTCGGGACGCCGCCTCCTCTCGCGTTGCTCATCACCTCGGACACCGCCTTGACGCCGTCCGGCTCGCCCCCGAGGATCGGCCCGCGACCGGGAGCGGCCCGGGGCTTCGGCGAAGTTCCCGACGCAACCGGCGATCTCCTCCGACCGCCCAGCAGGTCCGCTTCGGGCCGTCCGTCGCGATCAAGGGCTCCTTCACGCCAGGGATTCCCGAGGAGTTGCCCTCAATCGATCGATGCTCCAGCCAGAAGAGACGACCGTCCTTCGAGCGCGGATGCCAGGAACCGCCCGAGCCGGGCGCCGACCCAGGCGTTCGCCGAATGTCCCTGATCTCGTCCAAGAGAACTCTACCCCCAAATCGCAATTTGGGAAATCTGGGGCGACTGAATGGCATGGGAAATGGTAGACTGCTCTGAACGTGGCGGTCAGAGCGATCATTCCGGTTGTTCCGACCGCGTCGCGTTGGAGTTCGGGAGGAATGGAGTCACGTCTCGAGAGGAGCCAGGAGGGGATGAACATCAGCGCCGGGAGACGATCGACGCGATGGTCCGCCCTGGCCTGCCTGGCCGGGCTGGTCGTTTGCGGGGAAGGGGGCGGGGCCGTCCCGAGGGAAGAGACGGGGCCCTTGCCGGAGCTGGTCCGGCTGGAGCCGGGGGCCGAGGTTTCCCAGGGGCCGCCGAGGGGCTGGAGCCATCGGGTGATGCGGTCGGTTCCCCGGCTGTCGACGGGGGATCTGGCCGACCTTCCCGAGTCGGCCGGGGCCACGGCGACGCGGTTCCGGACGGTGATCGCGGCCGAGGTGGTGGCCGACCCCCGGTCGGGGGCCCGGCTGGCTCGGGTGGGGCTGGGGAACGCCGTGCCCGTCGGCGAGCTGGAGCTGGTGGTAACGCCGGAGGGTCCGAAGGCAGTGCTCCGGAGGCTGGGCGTCGTCGACCGGGTTGTGCTGCTGGCGGCTCAGGCGAAGCTCGACCAGGGCGTCCTGCTCGCCCGATCGCCGACCTTCGCGCTCTCGAGGAACCCGACGGTGCTGGTGGTCGACGGGGAGCACCGCGAGACGGCTCTTTGCTATGCGATCCTGGTCGACCCGGACACCGGCGCGCTGACGACCCTTTGCTGGCCGATCCCGGGTCCGGGAGAGCCGCTGGAGTCGGTCACGCTGCTGGCCCCGGGCCTGAGCTTCGACGCTCCGATCGACGTCCGGGCCACGAGGAGGGTGGGCCCGGTGGTGGTTTCTTGGTCCTTCGCGCTGGGCTCACCGCCACCGGGGCGCCGGATCGATCTGCCGGGGCCGATCGCCCGAGTGCTGGCTCGGCCCGATGCGAACGCCCCCGAGGCGGTGGAGCGCGCCCTCCGGTCGCTGCTGGACCGGGCCCGGTGAGCTTCGGGGCGATCAGCGGCCCTCTCGCCGCTGATTGAGCTCGCGGCGGATGCGGCGGATCTGGTCCTGGGCGATCAGGGTGAACTTGGACCGGAGGATCGGGGCGCCGTCGAACCAGTCGGTCGGCTCGGCGAAGGCGAAGTGCAGTTCGACGAGGGCGATTTCCGGCCGGTCGAGCATCCGGGTGAGCTTCGCGTAGCCGATGCCGCCGGCGAACGGCAGAGAGGGGCCGAACCGCTCGTTGGCTCCCCGACCCTGGATCGTCCGCCAGCGGTTGGGCCATCGATCGTGGCCGTCGAAGCTGGGGTCGGTCCTCGAGGCGACGACGACGGACGCCCCCGACCTTGAGGCCATCACCCGGGAGGTCGACTCGACCGAGATCCGGTCCAGCAGCCGGCCCTCGGAATGGAGGAACCGCTCCCGGGGGGCGTCCGGATCGTCGTCGCCGGCCCCCTGAGGGTCGATGGCTCGGGCCTCGAACCGCATGTTCGCGGCCTCGAACGGGCCGAAGGCGTCGATTCCGAAGAGCTCGGCGACGTCGACCTCGTCGAGGTCGACGCGGAGGGCGAAGTAGAGGTCGCCGGCGCGGACGGTGGCTCCCTCGACGTCGACGTCCCGGAGCGAGAGCAGAAACGGCGCCGACACCGAGTCGCGCAGGAAGTTCTCGACGGCCCGATTCGAGCTGGCGAGGTTGCGGAGCGCCTCCCGCTGCTGGTCGGCCGACTGCCCGTCGGCGAAGGTGGGGGCGGGGAGCCGTTCGACCCGGCCGCCGACGGCCAGGCCCTCGGCCGTCACCGCCTGGAACACGGCGTTCTCCTCGTGACCAGGCCGGGCGACCGGGCCAGGGGGGGTGGTGAGCAGAGCGAGGGCGACGGGGAGGAACATGGGGCTCGGGCTCTCCTCGATCCGGGGTCGTCGGGAAGTGCAAGCCGGGTAGCGGTCCTGCCGATAACGAACATTGTATCGCCCGCCTCCCCGGCCGGGACCGGCCGGCCGGATCGGGAGGCGGGCACCCGGAGCGTTCGGCCCGCCTCGGCGGCCGGGGAGGCGATCACCGTGTCCCGAAACCGGCATTCCCGCCCCTGCTCGGCGCCGAGGGCCTGGCTGGCGGCCGTCCTGCTGGCGGCAACGGCTGGGGTCGGCTGCGGGCAGGTGCCGGTGGTCGGCCGGTTCGACACGCAGTCGACGTTCCGGGGCCACACCGACGTGGCGGCGACGGTCTCCGCCGTGGTGGACGGGCCGATCGAGCTGTCCCTGCCCACCGTACCCGACCCGGGACCGATCGTCGCCGTGCCGATCCGGGCCGGGGCCTCGGCGCCGGGAGGGCCTCGGGTGGCGATCGTCGACGTCGACGGCTTGCTGCTGAACCGCAGCCCGACCGGCCCGTACTCCGCTGGCGAGAACCCGGTGGAGGTCTTCCGGGAGCGGCTCGAAGCCGTCGCCGCCGACCCGACCATCCGAGCCGTCGTGGTGCGCATCAACAGCCCCGGCGGTTCGGTCACGGCCTCGGACATCATGGCCGAGGAGCTCGACCGCTTCCGGGAGCGGACCCGGCTGCCGGTCGTCTGCTGCCTGATGGACCTGGGAACGGCCGGCGCGTACTACCTGGCCGTCGGCGGCGACCGGGTGCTCGCCCATCCGACCACGATCACCGGGGGCATCGGCGCGCTGCTCAACCGCTTCGACCTCAGCGACGCGATTGGCCAGATCGGCGCCGTCTCCGAACCGATCACCTCCGGCTCCCACGTCGCGATGGGGAACCTCGGCACCGACTTGCCCGAGGAGACCGAGGCCCTGCTGCAGTCGATGGTCGACGGCTTCGCCGCCCGGTTCCGGGGGCGGGTGGCCCTGCGTCGGCCTCGGATCACCGCCGAGGACTGGGAGGTGCTCGACGACGGCCGCGTCGTGCCGGCCTCGGAAGCGATCGAGCGGGGGCTGATCGACGGCATCGGCTACCTCGACGACGCGATCGCTGAGGCCGAGCGGCTGGCCGGAGTGACCGGGGCGGAGGTCGTGCTGCTGAAGCGGAAGGGGGACCGCGCCCATTCGATCTACAGCGTCACGCCGAACCGGCCGATCCAGGACGAGCTGTTCCCGGTCAGCTACCCGGGGCTCGACCGGTCGAAGCTGCCGACCTTCCTGTACCTCTGGTCGCCAGACCCGACGCTGTTGACGATCGGGGGGCCGTGATCGGGCCTCCTTGCCGGGGAGATCGGCCGAGGGCCATCCGGCCCTCGATCTCGTCCTCCTCGGCCGAGGCCCCTCGGCGATCGCCTCAAGAGGGGGGCGGGGGGGGGACGAGCCGGAGGATCTCGGCCGTCAGCGCTCCGATCATCAGCGGCTTGGTCAGGTGGGCGTTGAAGCCGAACTCCTGGCTTCGGCGAAGGTCCTCGTCCATGCCGTAGCCGCTCATGGCGATCCCGACGAGATCCGAACGGCGGGCCCGCAGGGAACGGATCAGGTCCAGCCCCGAGCCGTCGGGCAGGCCGAGGTCGCTGACCAGGACGTCGAAGTCCGCCCCGATGGCCAGCTCGATCGCCGACCGGACGTCCCCGGCGGTCTCAACCCCGAACCCCTGCCGGCGCAGCAGCCGGGCGACAATGCCCCGCGTGTCGGCGTCGTCCTCGACCAGCAGGATCCGGATCCGGTCCCTCCGGCTCGGGGCGGCCGCCGCCGGAGCCGCCGGAGGGAGGTCGATCCCGACGGGGGCCGGGCAGGTCGGCAATTCGACCCGGAACGTCGTTCCGAGCCCCCGGCCGGCGCTGGAGGCGGCGATCCTCCCGCCGTGGGCGTCGACGATCGCCCGGCAGATCGCCAGCCCCAGGCCAAGACCGCCGTAGCGGCGAGCCGTCTCGGGCCCTCCCTGCTCGAAGGCGTCAAAGACCCGGGGGATGAGGTCCGGGTCGATGCCGATGCCGGTGTCGGCCACCTCCAGCTCCAGCCAGGGCAGGCCGTCGAGGCGAGGGCCCGGCAGGAGTTCCCGGGTCCGGACGGTGATCCGCCCCCCCTCGGGCGTGAACTTGACGGCGTTCTTGACCAGGTTCCAGGCGACCTGCTGCAGCCGGACCGGGTCGAACGCGACGAAGCGGCGGTCGGCCTCCAGAGCGACGTCCAACTGGATCGATTTTGAGCGGAGGTCGGCCTCGCAGACCTCCAGCGCGTCTCGAATCGGGACGTGGGCGTCGATCACCTCCGGGCGGACCGCCAGCCGGCCGTGCCGGATGCGGGTCAGATCGAGCAGGTCGTCGATGAGCCGGGCCTCCAGCTCCGCGTTGCGTCGGATCATCGCCAGCGTCGGCCGCATGTGCCAGGGGGTCGCCGGGTCGTCGAGCAGGGCGTCGGCGCCGGCGAGCACGGGGGTCAGAGGGTTGCGCAGCTCGTGGCTGAGCACGGCGAGGAAGTCGTCCTTGGCCCGGTCGCTCGCCTCGGCCTCGATCCGGGCGGCGCGTTCGTCCTCGGCGAGCCGGCGCTGGGTGACATCGCGGAGGACGACGACCCAGCCGGCCGTCCTGGACCGTTCGTCCAGTCGGGAGGCCCGGGCCTCGAACCGACGTCCCGGATCGGCGGCGGGGCCATCGAGCTCGACAGCTCGCCCTTCCAATTGCTGGACCTCTTCCAGCAGGGACGCCAGCGCCGTCCACCTGGAGAAGGCCGAGGCCGCCTCCCGACCGATCATCCCGGCAGCCTCGGCCCCGGCCAGGGCCGCCGCCGCCGGGTTCAGCTCGACGATCCGACCGGCGGGCTCGATCACCACGACCGGGTCGGCCATCCCCCGGATGACCACCTCTCGGGCGACTGGCCTCAGGTCGAGCAGGTGGAAGCGCTGAAAGGCCGGCAGCATCGCCAAGCCGGTCACGAGGAAGGCGATCGCCACCGTATCCACGTGGATGAACCCGAAGACCCGGCCCATGTCCAGGATGTTGACCACCCAGGGCAGCAGCACGCCGAAGAGCATGACCCCGGCCTGCGCCCGGTAGATCCCCTCCGAGTTGGCCACCGCGTCGGCCAGCAGGACCGCGGCGATCGCCAGCAGGAGATAACAGTAGCCGAAGTGAAACCAGAAGGCCGGGCCGTACTCCGGCACCGCGATCGCGAAGGCCCCATACGACTGCTCGAA
Source organism: Tautonia sociabilis (assembly GCF_003977685.1). Classification (GTDB taxonomy): domain Bacteria; phylum Planctomycetota; class Planctomycetia; order Isosphaerales; family Isosphaeraceae; genus Tautonia; species Tautonia sociabilis. Next base: position 47,909 of record NZ_RYZH01000021.1, read on the forward strand.
CGTCCGGCTCCGCAGAACCTCCCAGTAGAGCCCATGCAGGGGGCTGGTCCAGGCCAGCGCCAGCGGCAGGACCGCCGGGGCGGCGAGGGGGGCGAACCGTCGGGCGGTCAGCCAGCGGTCCTGCCCGGTGAAGCGCAGGACGAAGGCCATCAGGCCAAGGATCGTGGCCACCGCCGCTCCGGCCCGGAGCATGAAGCAGAGCCGTTTGACCGGCAGGTCGACGATGAGCAGCTCGGCCGCCTCGAAGGAGGCCCAGCCCGCCTCGCCGGCCATCATCGCCATCAGCGCAGGGCCGCCCGGCGACCCGCCCCGCCGCCAGGCCATCCCCGCCACCACCGCGGAGACCACCGAGGCTGCCAGGAAGGGGATCGCCTCGGGGTTGGCCTGAAACGTGATGGTCGCGAGCCTCATCGCGTCGTCGCCCGAGGAGGGGGGAGCAGCCGCGCTCTCACCCAGATCCTCGCCTTCCCAGCTTAGCGAGCCGATCGGCCCCCTGTCGATCGCACCCGAGCCCCCGCTTGCCCGCTCGCCCGCTCATCTCGGGCCGAGGTTCGCCTGGCTGGGGCGTCCGTCATCGTGTATGGTCAGAGAGGTGTTGAGATCCCCCGCCCTCGGGAGGGCCCGATCTGGTGCGGCCGATCGCGATCCTGTTGCTGATCCCGCTTCTGGTCCTCTGCCCCATCGCGTGCGGGGTCTGGGGGCCGGCCTGCGCCCCGGATCTCCTCGGGGCCCAGCCCGACGGCACCGGGCACTCGGATCGCGGCCCCGACCGGGATTGCGTCCCCGGCCCCGTCGGCATTCCCCAGGATGCCGACGATTGCCTCTGCAAGGGGGCCATCCAGCTCGATGGCCCTCGAGGGCACGACGGCGACCAGGCCAACCTCCTTCCCGCCCTCGACAGCCCGCCGTCCGATCACCGGCCGTCCCTCTCGCATCTCCTCTCCCATCGAGGCTGGGCCGGTTCCCCGACCGGCTGGGCCTCCCGGCTCGGCGCGATCCGCGTGCGCGCCGTGCTCCAGAACTTCCGCTGCTGACCTCCCCCCTCGAGTCGGAAGGGGACGGGGTGCCGCCTCCGCTGGCCTCGGGCCGGCCCGCTCCCCGTCACGGCCTTCCCGGCCCCGACCTCCTCGCTGCCGACGCAACCAATCGCCCGCCGCCGGCCCCCGGCGGCGCCGGCGACCGCCCGACCGCGCCTCTCCTCACTCGCGGGGATCGAACCATGAAGCGGACCTTGTTTGTCTCGACGTCCCTGGTGGCGGGGGCGATCGTCCTCGGCCTCGTCGTGGCCGCCACCGGCCCCGATTGGCTTCCCCCCTGGGCCCGGATCGACCCCGGCCGGCTTCCCCCCTGGGCTCGCCTCGGAGCCTCGGCCCCGGCGGAGCCCGACGACTCGGAGGACTACGGGCTGTATTGCCGGGAGCACGGGGTGCCGGAGATGTTCTGCACGCTCTGCCATCCCGAGCTGGCGGAGCAACTGCTCCCCTGCGCCGAGCACGGCAACATCCCCGAGGAGATCTGCACGCGCTGCCACCCCGATGCCCAGGAACGCTACGACCTGGTCCTGTGCCCCGAAGGGCATGGGCTGCCGGAGCACTTCTGCTTCCGATGCGGCAACGCCCCCGGCTCCTCGGCCGCCCTGCCCGACGACGGCTGGTGCGCCCCCCACAACGCTCCCGAGCCCCTCTGCCCCGAATGCCCGCCCGACCCGAACGGGACGCGCCCCCTGGCCTGCCTCCAGCCCCTTCCCGACGTGAGGCTCGCGTCCGAGGACCTGGCCGGGAAGATCGGGCTGAGGACCGCCCCGGTGGCCGAGGAACGCCATGCCCACCACGTCGAGGCCAACGCCGAAACCGCCTACGACGGCAATCGCCACGCCGAGATCTCCCCCCGGGTCGCCGGCTTCCTGCGATCGATCCGAGTCGACCTCGGGGCCGAGGTCCGGCCCGGAGACGTCCTGGCCGTGGTCGATTCGGCCGAGGTCAGCGGGGCCAAGTCGCGGTTCCTCGCCTCCAGGGCGGCGCTGGAGTTGGCCCGGACCGAACACGAGCGGACCCAGATGCTGGTCAGCCGGAACGCCGTCGCCTCGAAGCAGGCCCTTGAGGCCATGACCGCCCTGAACCAGGCCGAGGCCGCCGCGCTGGACGCCTCCCAGACTCTCCGCAACCTCGGCTTTGACGACGAGGACCTGGCCCGGATCGAGGAAGAGAAGAACACCTCCAGCCTGCTGGAGGTCGTCTCTCCCATCGCCGGCGCGGTCATCTTCCGCCACGCCGTCCTCGGCGAGGCGGTCCAGCCGACGACCAAGCTCTTCGGCGTTGCCGACACGAGGTCCATGTGGCTCTGGATCGACGTCTACGAGCGGGACATCGACCGGGTGCGGGTCGGCCAGGAGGTGAGCTTCCAGCCCGCCGGCACCGGCCGGGGAGCCGACGCCCCGTCCTTCGAAGGCACCATCACCTGGGTGGGCTCGGAGGTCGACGAGACGACGCGCACCACCAAGGTCCGGGCCGAGCTGGAGAGCGCCACCGGCCGGCTCCGCGCCAACCTCTTCGGCCGGGCTCGGATCCGGGTCGAGCCCGAGCATGACGCCCTGGTCATCCCCCGAGACGCCCTCCAGCGGCACGAGGGGACCGACCTGGTCTTCCGCTCGATCGGGGCCGGGCGCTTCCGCCCGCAGCGGGTCGTGATCCGCCCCACCGACCGTCCCGGCATGGCCGAGGTCGCCTGGGGGCTGGAACCCGGACAGGAGGTGGTCACCGACGCCGCCTTCCTGCTGAAGACCGAGATCATGAGGGGCGCCATCGGCGCCGGCTGCTGCGAGTGATCGCCCCGCCGAGGGAGCCCCCCCATGCTCAGCGCGCTGATCGAGTTCAGTCTGAAGAACCGCTTCGTCATCCTCCTCCTGGCGGGCCTGCTCGTCTTCGTCGGGGTACGCTCCGCCCTGGAGCTGCCGCTGGACGCCTTTCCCGACACGACGCCGGTCCAGGTGCAGATCAACACGGTCGCCCCGGAGCTGTCGCCGGAGGAGGTCGAGCGGCTGATCACCTTCCCCGTCGAGTACGCCATCGGCGGGCTGAAGGGGCTGCGAGAGGTCCGCTCGGTCTCCAGGTTCGGCTTCTCGCAGGTGGTGGCGATCTTCACTGACGAGACGGACATCTACTTCGCCCGCCAGCAGGTCAACGAGCGGCTCGGCGAGGTCGAGCTGCCCGAGGGGGTCGATCGCCCGGCGATGGGGCCGGTCGCCACGGGCCTGGGGGAGATCTACCACTACCTGCTCCGGAGCGACAACCCGGAGGTCGATCTGACCGAGTTGCGCACCTTGCAAGACTGGGTCATCCGCCCCCGCCTCCGACGGGTGCCGGGCGTGGCCGAGGTCAACGCCTGGGGCGGCTTCGTCAAGCAGCTCGAAGTGCGGGCCGACCCCGACCTGCTGGCCAAGTACGGCCTGACGTTCGATGACGTGATCGCGGCCCTTCGCTCCAACAACCAGAACGCCGGAGGCGGCTATGTCGTCCGCTCCGGCCAGGCGAGCCTGGTGCAAGGCGTCGGGAGAACGACGACCGTCGAGCAGATCGCCGACGTCGTCGTCGCCGCCGAGGACGGGGTGCCCGTCCGGGTCGGCGACCTCGGCGAGGTCGGCATCGGCCACGTCCTCCGCCGGGGAGGCGTCACCGCCAACGGCCAGGGCGAGGCGGTGCTCGGCCTGGCCTTCATGCGGATGGGGGAGAACTCCCGGGAGGTGACGCACGCCCTCGACGAGGCGATGCGAGACGTCAAGCAGGCCCTTCCTCCCGGCGTCGAGATCGAGGTCCTCTACCGGAGGACCGACCTGGTCGACCAGGTGTTGCACACCGTTCGAGACAACCTCGCCCACGGGGCCATCCTGGTCATCGCCGTGCTGTTCGCCTTCCTGGGGAACCTCCGGGCCGGGCTGATCGTCGCCGCGGCGATCCCGCTCTCGATGCTCTTCGCGGTGACGATGATGCAGCAGGTCGGCATCGCCGGGAGCCTGCTGTCGCTCGGCGCCATCGACTTCGGCCTGGTCGTCGATAGCTCGGTGGTCATGGTCGAGAATTGCGTCCGACGCCTCGGCCGGGCCCGATCGGGCCGGAGCACGGCCGAGATCATCCGGGAGGCCGCCGTCGAAGTCCGCAAGCCGACCATGTTCGGCGAGCTGATCATCATGGTTGTCTACCTGCCGATCCTCACCCTCCAGGGGACCGAGGGGAAGCTCTTCCGGCCGATGGCGATGACGGTCATCTTTGCCCTGCTTGGCTCGCTGGTGCTCTCGCTGACGCTGACACCCGTGCTCGCCTCGCTCGGGCTGTCGCGGAGGGCTCGCGAGCGGGAAACCCTCGTCGACCGGTTCACCCGTCGGCTCTTCCAGCCGGTGCTGCGCCGGGCGCTGAACCACCCGGTCCTGACGCTGACCTTCGTCGGATCGGTCACCGTGGCGACGACGATTCTCGGCCTCCGCCTTGGCTCGGAGTTCGTCCCCCGGCTGTACGAGGGCACGGTCGCCATCAGCACGGTTCGCCTGGCGGGGGTCGACCTGGACGAGTCGCTCCGCTACGGCTCTCACATCGAGCGACTGCTCCAGGAGCAGTTCCCCGACGAGATCGAGAACATCTGGAGCCGCACCGGCACGGCCGAGGTGGCCACCGACCCGATGGGACTGGAGCAAACCGATGTGTTCATCACTCTCACGCCCCGACAGCACTGGAAACGCGCCGAGACCCAGGAGGAGCTGGTGGCTCAGATGGCCCGAGTGACCGAGGTGCTGCCGGGGATGCGGGCGATCTACACGCAGCCGATCGAGATGCGGATCAACGAGATGATCGCCGGCATCCGCGCCGATCTCGGGGTCAAGCTCTTTGGCCCCGAGCTGGAGGTGCTCAAGGCGAAGGCGGCCGAGATCCAGCGGGTGATCGAGCAGGTTCCCGGAGCCGCCGACGTGACGACCGAGCAGGTCACCGGCCTCCCGGTGCTCCGCGTCGAGGTCGACCGCGAGGCGCTGGCCCGGCTCGGCGTGTCGGCCGAGCAGGTGCTCGACGCCGTCCGGGCGACCGGGGGCCTCCAGGTCGGCGAGGTGCTCGAACCCGACCGCCGCTTCCCGCTGGCGATCCGACTGCCGGAACGGTACCGCGACGACCCGGCGGCGCTGGACCGGATCCTCATCCCCACCGCCTCGGGCCAGCGGCTTCCCCTGACGCAACTGGCCCTCCTGGAGGAGGTGGAGGGCCCCTCCTCGATCAACCGCGAATGGGGCCTGCGCCGGATCGTCGTCCAGGCCAACATCCGGGGGCGCGACCTCGGCTCGTTCGTCGACGAGGTGCGCGATCGGATCGCCCAGGAGGTCGAGCTGCCTCCGGGCTACTCCGTCGCCTTCGGCGGCCAGTACGAGAACCTGATCCGGGCCGAGCGTCGCCTCTCCCTGGTGGTGCCGCTGGCGCTGGGCCTGATCCTCAGCCTGCTGTACCTGTCCTTCGGCTCGGTGAGAGACGCGCTGATGATCTTCACCGGCGTGCTGTTCGCCCGGGTCGGCGGCGTGCTGGGGCTCTTGGTCATGGGCCTGCCCTTCACCATCTCGGCCGGCATCGGCTTCGTCGCCCTGGCCGGCGTCTCGATGCTCGACGGCCTGGTCCTGGTCAGCTCCATCCGAGACCGCATCGCCCGGGGGGTGCCGAAGCGATCGGCGATCGAGCAGGCCCGGGAAGCCCGACTGCGGCCGGTGCTGATGACCAGCACGGTCGCGGCCCTGGGGTTCGTGCCCATGATGCTCTCCACCGGCATCGGGTCCGAGGTCCAGCGCCCGCTGGCGACGGTGGTCGTCTTCGGCGTCGTCAGCGACACGGTGCTGACGATGCTCGCCCTGCCGGTGCTCTACCTGCTCTTCGGCAAGGGCCCCGATCCCGAAGGCGATCGGCCCGATCTCGGCCGGGCCGATCGCGAGCCGGAACCGGCGGCGGCGTGACCGCATCCCCGGCGGGACCGAGCGGCCGGGGCCGCCACCGGGACGTGTCAGCCGCCCCGGCCTCCGGGAGCGCGGAGGAGGGTCGCGGAAGGGTCCTCGGCGCCGGATCGACCCGAATCGCCTCCGGATTCCCCCGGCCCGACGATCCTCACGCGATCCACGCCCTGCCGCCACCAGTCGCCAAGCGGCCCGCGATCGACGCTCCGCCGGGCATTCGCCGCGGTCGCCCGAGACAGCTCCAGGTCGGCGACGAGCACCTCCTCATCGAACATCGACGCCTCGGCGATGATCGTCCCGTCCGGGTCGATCACCCGGCTCTGGCCGTGGGAGCCGGAGAGGTCGTCATTGGCCGGGGCGTTGGCCTGGACGACGAAGACGGTGTTCTCGACCGCCCTGGCCTGGATCTGCGCCCGGTAGGGGCCGATCTTCCGCTCCTGCCGGATGCCCGACTCGTGCGAGATGTAGAAGACGACCCGGGCCCCGGCCAGGACAGGAAGCCGGACCAGCTCCGGGTAGCGCTCATCGTGGCAGATGATGACCGAGCACGGCACGCCGGCCAGCGAGAAGACCGAGAGGTGGTCCCCCGGGTCGGGCCAGGGTTCGGCGAGCTGGACCTTGTGGTAGCGTTCGACAACCCTCCCCGAGGCGTCGATCACCAGGGCCGAGTTGAACAGCCGATCCCCCTGTCGCCAGGGAGAGCCGACCACGGCGGCAATTCCCGCCGATCGGCAGGCATCGGCCACCCTCTGCTCGGCTCGGGCCAGCTCCTCGGCGGTGGCGGCGGTGGCCGAGTCCTCGAAGTAGCCGGTCAGGGCGCATTCGGGGAAGACGGCGACGTCGACCCCGCTCCCGCCAAGCCGGAGGAGGTGCTCCCGGATCCGATCGACGTTCTCGTCCAGGCCTCGAGTCGACCGGAGCTGCACCGAGGCCACCCGGATCGTTGTCGGAGGAGGAGCGTCCTCCGGGCAGGAGATCGAGACGGCGGCGGTGATCGCGGCGAGGATTCGGATCGAGGCCATCGCAGGCTCCTCCGGCCGGGGGGATGGGCGTTGGCCCCCAACATACCGCCGAGGGAGCCGTCTCGCAGCACCTCGACGGCCATCGAGGCCGGGTGGCCCGGTGGGGCCGGGAGCCTTACAATCGGTTCGGACATTCCGAGTCGGCCGCCCGGGACGGAGCCGGCGCCGCCGGCTCCCCGACGGAGGAACGCGACATGAACCCCCGACTGCTCGCCCCCCTGACCGCCTCGGCCCTGGTCTGGGCCCTGTCCGCTGGCTGCTCCCCCTCGGAGCCCGCCGGCCCGACCGCCTCGACGGGGGCCGAGTTGCCCAACGACGTCTTCGCCGCCGAGGTCGAGCTGACCCCGGAGCAGATCGAGGCCATCAACCAGCTCCCGCCGGCCGACGCCAAGGTCGCCCTGGCTCAGAAGGTTTGCCCCGACTCGGGAGAGCCGCTCGGCGGGATGGGCGTGCCGATCAAGGTCGACGTCAACGGGATCCCGGTGTTCGTCTGTTGCGCCGGGTGCAAGGACGGCGTGCTCGCCGACCCCGACGCCGCGCTCGCCAAGGTCCCCCAGGGCTCCGCCAGCCCGACCGAACCCGAGGCCCCGGCCCCCGAAGGAGAGGCGGAGGCGGAGGGCTCCTGACCCCCGATCGGACGGTTCCGGTCGGCCGGCGGGAGGGGATTCCACCGCCGGCCGACTCCCGGGAAGAACCACGGGCCGCCGCCGACCTGGAGGTCGACGGCGGCCCGTTCGCGTCCGATCACCTGGAGTCGGCCAGGGCCGGCTCAGATGTCGAAGTAGAGGTAGAACTCGTAGGGGACCGGCCGCAGGTTGACCTGCTGCAGCTCGCGCTCGCGCTTGTAGCTGATCCAGGTCTCGATGACGTCCGGGGTGAAGACGTCCCCCTTGAGCAGGAAGGCGTGGTCCTTCTCCAGGTTGTCGAGCACCTCGGCCAGGGAGCCGGGGGTGCTCTTGATCTTGACCGCCTCCTCCGGCTCGAGGTCGTAGAGGTCGCGGTCCATCGGCTCGCCCGGATCGATCTTGTTCTGGATGCCGTCGAGGCCGGCCATCATCAGGGCCGAGAAGGCGAGGTACGGGTTGCACGACGGGTCGGGGCAGCGGAACTCGATGCGCTTGCCCTTGGCGCTCTTGCTGTAGAGCGGGATGCGGATGGCGGCCGATCGGTTCCGCTGGCTGTAGACGAGGTTGACGGGGGCCTCATAGCCGGGGACCAGGCGGCGGTAGGAGTTGGTGGTCGGGTTGGTCAGCGCCAGCAGGCTCGGGGCGTGCTTGAGCAGGCCGCCGATGTAGTAGCGGGCGGTGTCGGAGAGGCCGGCGTACTTCGTCTCGTCGTAGAAGAGGTTGGTACCGTCCTTCCAGAGGGACTGGTGGGTGTGCATGCCCGAGCCGTTGTCGCCGAAGATCGGCTTGGGCATGAACGTCGCGGTCTTGCCGTGGCGTCGGGCGACGTTCTTGATGACGTACTTGTAGTACAGGACCTTGTCGGCCATGGTCCGCAGCGTGTCGAACCGCATGCCGATCTCGCCCTGGCCCGAGGTGCCGACCTCGTGGTGGTGCAGGTCGATCGGGATGCCCAGCTTCTCCATCTCCAGGATCATCTCGGAGCGGATGTCCTGCAGCGAGTCGGCCGGCGGCACGGGGAAGTACCCCTCCTTGTGCCGGATCTTGTAGCCGAGGTTCGGGCCCTCGTCGCGGGCCGAGTTCCAGATCGCCTCCTTCGAGTCGACCTTGTAGAAGCCCGTGCTGGCCGTCTGCTCGTAGCGGACGTCGTCGAAGACGAAGAACTCGGCCTCGGGCCCCCAGTAGCTGGTGTCGGCGATGCCGGTCGACTTCAGGTACGCCTCGGCCTTGGTGGCGATGTACCTCGGGTCCCGGCTGTAGGGCTCCAGCGTCACCGGGTCGAAGACATTGCAAATCAGGCTCAGCGTGGGCACGGCCATGAACGGGTCGAGCTTGGCCGTCTCCGGATCCGGCTTCAGCAGCATGTCCGATTCTTGGATCTGCTGATAGCCGCGGACGCTCGAGCCGTCGAAGCCGAGGCCGTCCTCGAACAAGTCGTCGGTCAGGTTGCGCACCGGGATGGAGAAGTGCTGCCAGACGCCGGGCAGGTCGATGAACCGCAGGTCCACGATCTGGACACCGGCGTCCTTGGCCAACTTCTGAACGTCGGCGGGGGTCGTAGCCATGCTGAGCGGGGCTCCATGTGGGCGTGGGAGAGGATCGACAAGATTCGGTGCGCGCGTTCTCCCTCACGGCCGCCGGCGATCAGCCGACGCCGCGTTCTGAATTCCTGGCTTGGGAAGGAGAGATACCCGATCGGGCCCCGCCGTGGCAAGGGCCCAGTCCGGCAAACCATTGCGCCGGTGATCGCCGAACGGCGTCACTGGTCCGTTCTTCTCATGTGTCCGGCGTCGGGATCCGAAAATCAGGTTGATCGGGTCATACGGCCCGCCCGGGTCAGGAGACGCGGGCGGGCAACGGGACGGGTGCCAAAGGAAGCGGCATCCCGACCCGGTCGGGGCCTCTCCCCCCGAGAACCCGGGACGTACCCGCGCAATTGGTCCCGGACAGGAGGTCCCACGACCGTGAACCGGATTCCCATCGCACGACCGAGGCGAGCCGGCTGGATGGCCGCCGCGGCCCTGGCATGGTTCGGGGGCTCGGGAGAGGCCGAGGGGCAGGTCAGCGCCATCGACGGGGTCCCCCCGCTACCCCCGGCGGTCCCCGACACCGCTCCCCCCTTGCCCCTGGGCGAGTCGTTGAGCGTCCCGCCGGTCCAGCCCTTCTCCCCGCCGCCGATGCAGCCCTACGCCCTGCCGGCCGCCGAGAACCTCTACGCCGCCGAGCAGCCCACCCTCGAGGCCGCCGCCGAGGAGGCCGCCGCCGAGGGCGAGCCCCGCCGCTACCTCATGGAACTCTTCGGGGCCGAGCAGAGCAAGTTCCAGGTCTACGGCTGGATCCAGAACAGCTTCACCGCCAACCCCGCCTTCCCGTCCGACGGCATCAACTTCGGCGTCACCCCGAACTACGCCTCCAACGACTGGCGGGGGAACCAGTATTACACCGTCTTCGAGCGGCCGCTCGACCACGACGGCACGATCAACTTCGGCGGCCGTCTCGACTTCCTCTTCGGCCACGACCACTCCTTCAACCACATGAGGGGCGTCTTCGACAACGCCTTCGGTCCCACCCAGTTCGCCGGCATCGACCTCGCGCAGTTCTACGGCGAGGTCCACCTGCCGGTGCTCACCGAGGGCGGCCTGGATGTGAAGTTCGGCCGCTGGTACACGCTGCACGGCTACGAGGTCGTTCCGGCGATCGGCCGGCCCCTGCTGTCGGTCCCCTACATGTTCACCTTCGGCCAGCCGTTCACGCACTGGGGCCTGATGACCACCTGGAACGTCTCGGACAACCTGGTGATCTACAACGGCTCTCCCCAGGGCTGGGACGACTTCCAGAACAGGAACCTCGTCTGGACCTACATGGGCGGCTTCAGCTACACCGGCCTGCAAGACAAGCTCAACCTGACGTTCGTCTACAGCTACGCCGTCAACCAGTTCCACAAGCAGGAGGTCCAGTTGGAGGGAGGCCCGCTGATCGAGGCCTCGAACATCGGCTACACCGGCAACTTCACCCACCTGTGGACCACAGTCCTCAGCTACCAGTGGACCGACCGGCTCACCCAGGTGCTCGAGAACGACATCGGCTACGAGGAGGACGTGCCGTTCGACGCCGGAGGCGGCGTGGTCGGCCACGCCCCCTCGCGCTGGACGAGCTTCGGCAACTGGTTCCTTTACGAGCTGGGCGACAACCTGACCGGCGTCTGGCGGAGCGAGATCTTCTGGGACAACGACGGCTTCCGCACCGGCTTCGCCGACCGCTACTACGAGCAGACCCTCGGCCTGATCTACAAGCCCTGCCCGAACCTCTGGATCCGGCCCGAGACCCGATGGGACTGGGCCCAGTTCGGCACCCCCTACAATGGCGGTGTCTCCGGCAGCCAGTTCACCTACGGCTTCGATATCATTCTGCTCTACTAAACGAAGCCCTCACCCCACCGACTCCCCTCGAGGCCCGAGGCCCCCGACGGGCGGGGCCTCGGGCCTTGCTGCTTGATTCTCGGGCACAAACCGCCCGCCGAGACAGCACCAACGCAGTCCCCACCTCCCGGCGGGTTTCCTCCGCGGAAAGGGCAACTCCTTCCGAAACAAGATCTTGCGACCGATCACACCGGGAAACCTCTCGGATGGCACGGGATCTTCTGACAGCGGCAACGATCCCGGGAGCCGGACGACTCATCGCGTCGACCACGACCGCGCTCCTCTCCTCATCCGTCCCCCCCGATCGATCGGGCGCTCGAAGGCCCCCCGCGCCGAGTCGGGCGGCATCGAACCGCCCCCCCCGGGCCCGGCCGCAGCGGTCCCCGACGATCGACATCCCCGAGGGAACTGACCGATGCAACGCCGAAGGACCCGGACCCTCCTGGTGGCGCTCGGCGCCACAATCGGCCTGGGGCTCGCCCTGGCCCCCCCCGCGATGGCGCAGGAGGAGGATCTCGCCTCCGTGGTCGCCGGCCAGCAGGTGGCCCTGGACACCCTCTGGGTGATGCTCGCCGCCTTCCTGGTGTTCTTCATGCAGGCCGGCTTCGCCTACGTCGAGGGCGGCCTGACCCGGTCGAAGAACACCAACAACATCATGATGAAGAACCTCGGCGACTTCGCCCTGGCCACCCTCGGCTTCTGGATCTTTGGCTTCGCCATCATGTTCGGCGACGGCACCCCGCTCTTCGGCACCAAGGGCTGGCTGCTGCTGGGGGCCGACAACTCCCCGGCCATCGACGACTATGAGGGGGTCTACAGCTCCATCTCCTGGTCTGGCGTCCCCCTGGCCGCCAAGTTCATGTTCCAGCTGGTCTTCGCCGGCACCGCGGCCACCATCGTCTCCGGAGCGATGGCCGAGCGGACGAAGTTCCACTCATACATGATCTACTCGTTCTTCATCAGCGCCTTCATCTACCCGATCGTCGGCCACTGGATCTGGGGAGGCGGCTGGCTCGCGTCGCTGGGCATGTGGGACTTCGCCGGCTCGACGGTCGTGCACTCCACCGGTGCCTGGCTCGCCCTGATGGGGGCCCTGTTCATCGGCCCCCGCATCGGCAAATACACGAAGGAAGGCAAGGTCAACCCCATCCCCGGCCACTCGATCCCGATGGCCGCCCTGGGCGTCTTCATCCTCTGGCTCGGCTGGTTCGGCTTCAACCCCGGCTCGACCATGGCCGCCACGCCCGACATCGCCCACATCGCCCTGACCACCAACCTGGCCGCCGTCGCCGGCGCCGTCGGCGCCATGGTCCTCTCCTGGCAGCTCTTCAAGAAGGCCGACATCTCGATGACGCTCAACGGCGTCCTCGCCGGTCTGGTGGCCATCACCGCTCCCTGCGCCTTCGTCGCCCCCTGGGCGGCGGTGGTCATCGGCCTGGCGGCCGGCCTGCTGGTCGTCGTCTCGATCCTCTTCTTCGACAAGGTCCGGGTCGACGACCCCGTCGGCGCCATCTCCGTGCACGGTGTCTGCGGCGCTCTGGGCACGATCGCCGTCGGCCTCTTCGCCCAGGACAAGTACGCCCCGGGCACGACCGGCGACGGCCTGCTCTTCGGCGGAGGAGCAAGCCTGCTGATCCACCAGATCATCGGCGTCGTGGCCGTCTTCGGCTTCTGCGTCGTCACCGGGGCCATCCTATTCGGCGGCATCAAGCTGATCTTCGGCCTGCGAGTCTCGGCCGAGGAGGAGGTCAACGGGCTGGACATCGGCGAGCACGGCATGGAGGCGTACCCCGACTTCGCCCCCACCGTGAAGGCCTCGGTCCCCTACGAGGACTACCCGATGGCCGCCCGCAAGGCCTCGCTTAAGTCCGAGCCCCCCGCCTCGGCCCCCCGGCCGGTCGAGGTGTCCGCGCAGTGAGCTGACCCGAGCGGTCCCCCGGCCCGGCCCCGAGGGGCCCGGCCGGGGCCGGCCAATGACGGCCGGGCGGCCCCTCCGGAGCCGCCCGGCCCCCCACTCGAACACCCCGGCCGCCGATCCCGAGAAGGGATCGGCATCCCCACCCCAATCCAACCGACGCCTCCGGCCGTCGCCGGCCCCACCTCGGGCCGCCCTGGAGGCGATGGGAGCGGTCCGCCGACCCGAATCTCATGAAGCTGATCATCGCGATCATCCAGCCCACGAAGCTCGAGGCCGTCAAGCTCGCGCTCTCAAAGGTCGAGGTCTACCGCCTCACCGTCATGGACGTCCAGGGCTTCGGCCGTCAGAAGGGATTCACCGAGGTCTACCGAGGCCACGAGTTCACCGTCAACCTGCTCCGCAAGATCGAGCTGCAGATCGCCGTGAACGAAGACTTCGTCGAGCCGACGATCAACGCCGTCATCGACGCCGCCCGATCCGGGCCCGAGGGAGCGATCGGCGACGGGAAGATCTTCATCCTCCCGCTCGACGACTGCATCCGCATCCGCACCGGAGAGCGCGGCCCCGAGGCCATCTGACAACGGTCGGCCGAGGGCCGGAGGGTGGCCGAGCGAGGGCCGTCGAGGGGGGCTCGCCTCGCCCCGGAAGCCCCGCCGGAAGCCGAGAACGGCGTCGGCCGACCGCCATCGCCCTGCGTCCTCACCCCAGCCCTCCCAGCACCCGATCCACCGCAGCCCTCACCCCCTCCATCTGGGCCCCGAGCCGCTCCCGGAGCGCCTCGGGGCCGTCGAGCCGAAGGCGACGGGCAAGTAGGGCAAAGTCCTCGGAATCGGCCGGGGGAACGGTGAGATCCTCGGCGTACCCCCGCACCACCCGGAGGGCGCCGATCAACGACCGCAGGAACCGGCATCCCGAGCGCAGCGTGGCCGCGGTCGAGGGGTCGACCCGGCCGGCGCGTTCCAGCGCGGTGAGGGCCTCGAGCGTGCTGGGACAACGCAGCGTCGGGTCCTCGCGGCCGAAAGTGATCTGAAGGGCCTGCACGGCGTACTCGATGTCCACCAGCCCTCCCGGGCTGAACTTGGCGTTCACGGTCCCCGGCGCGACGAGTTGCCGTACCTGTTGCGCTCTCATGTGCCGCAGGCCCTCCAGGTCGAACGGCTCGGGCCCGAAGACGAAGGCGTCGCGCAGCCGCTCCAGATGCCGGCCCAGCTCCTCGTCGCCGGCCACGGCCCGCAGCCGGATCAACGCCTGCCGCTCGTAGGACCAGGCCGCCCCCCCGGCCCGGTAGTACGACTCGAAGAGCGAGAGCGCCGTGGCCGGAGGCCCCCCCTTGCCATACGGGCGGAGCCGGAAATCCGGCTCGAAGGTCGCACCAGAGCGGATCCCCAGCACCTGACGGAGACCGGTGACGACCCGGTCGAAGTAGTCCGAGGCCGGCGTGTCTCCCGGCGTCGAAGCCACGTCCCGATCGTCCCAGACGACCATCAGCTCCAGGTCGGAGGCGAACCCCAGCTCCCGGCCGCCGAACTTGCCCAGCGCGCAGACCGACACCGGCACCGGCGTCCCGTCGGTGCGCAGGGGGGGCTCGGCCCCGATCCGCTCGACGGCCAGCGCCAGGGTCGCGCGCATGACCACCTCGGCCACCTCGGTCAGCTCGTCGGCGAACCCCTCGGGGCCGTCGCTCTGCCCGAGAATCGTCCGCACGTCGGCCCGGAAGATCTCCCGGTCCTTGAACCGCCGCAGCGCCCGGATCTTCCCCTCCAGGTCGCTCGCCCGGCCCAGGCGATCGGCCAGGTCCGCCTCCAGCTCCGCTGGCGAGGGGGACCGGCGCCATCGGGTCGGATCCCCGATCATCGGCAGCACGTTCTCCGGCTGCGCCAGCAGGAAGTCCTCCCAGAGGAACCGGCTCTCCCCCAGCACGCGAACCAGCGCGTCGATCACCTCGGGACGATCCAGGCTGGCGAACTCCCGGGCGCGATCGGGCCGGGCCATCAGGTCGTTGGCGAAGCGGCTGAAGTGCACCAGGGCGGCCTCGGGGTCGGTCGCCATCGGGAGCCGGGAGCTGAAGTGCTCGATCAGGATGAGCGCATATTTCAGCGCCAGCACTCGATCCGGGTCGGTGACCGGCCTCCCGGAGCGGTCGGTGATCCAGAGCGAGTCCTCGGCCGTGCCGTCGTCGGCGCCGGTGCGGATGTCGGCCCGCACGATCCTCAGGCCGCTCAGCGCCAGGGCCGAGGCCGTCAGCGAGAGGAAGCCGAAGCTGTCCCGGGCCCTCACGTCGACCCGGGTCGGCGCCTCCGGCCCCTCGGAGGTGAACTCCAGGAGGATCGCCTCCAGCGGACCGCCGACTGGCCCCCGATCCCCCAGGGCGGCGGCGAATCGGCCGAGGATCCGGTGGTGGACCTCGTCATGCTGCCCCTGGCGGAGCAACTGGGCGAGGTCGGACAGCTCCCCCCCAAAGGCGTCCCAGTCCGGCGGCGGGGCCCCCGCTTCCCCCCGGACGACGAACACGTCGACGATCTTCCTCCTCCGGTCCGGCCCGGTCGGGCCCCGGGAGGGCCGGGGGAGGTGGCCCGGCCTTCCGGGGCCGGCGCGGCCGGCCGCGAGCCCTTGCGGCCGGGGGCGGGACGCCGGGGCGGCCTCCTCCGGCGGCTCAGAGGTGAAGATGCTCGCCTCGACGATCGACAGCCGGTGGATCGCCAGCAGCGAGCAGACCGTCGAGAGCAGTTGGAAGGCGTCGTACCCGACGATCTCGACCCGCCAGGTCCCCTCCGCCTCCCCTTGCGGCTCGGCCCGGACTCGCACCGGGCGATCGACGCCCAGCTCCCGGATCATTCCCAGGTGGCGAGACAGCGCCTCGATGTCGAAGCGTCTCAGGTATTCCGGCGGGAAGGAGCCGATCAAATGGTCGACCCACGGCTCGGGATGCCGCTGGGCCAGAGCCCGGCGCACCTCCGCCGGGATTGGCGTGGCCATGAGTGCTGCCCCGGACGATAATAGGCCCTTCGCTCGCCGAGCAGGATCCCTCGCACGACCGGGTCGCGGCGAGCGGCGGTCGAACCTCTCCACTGTACCAGAATCCGCCCCGGCCGCCCCCTGGGCCGGATCGCGATCGGTCATCGTTATGAAGCTCGGCCTCATCGGCGACATCCACGGCGACCCCCGCGCCCTGGACTCGGCCCTCCGGCACCTGGAGGCGCTGCGGGTCGACCAGATCCTCTGCACCGGGGACCTGATCGGCTACGGCTATCAGGCCGACGCCGTCGTCGATCGCGTCCGGGAGCTGGCGATCCCCAGCATCCGGGGGAACCACGACCGCTGGGCTCTGGAGCGGCGCCAGGTCATCGGCGCCCGAGGCTGGAAACCGGCCAATCTGTCCGACTCCACCTGGGAGTTCCTCGACCAGCTCCCCGCCGCCCTCTCCTGGACCGCCTCCGGCGTCATCGTCGAGATCCACCACGGCTCCCCCGCCAGCGACACCGAGTTCGTCTCCCCCTATCGCCCGCTGCCCGACTCCGTGCTGCGATTCTGGGACCGGACTGACGCCTCCGTCCTGGTGCTCGGCCACACCCACCTGCCCATGATCGACCGCCAGCCCCACGGCCTGATCCTCAACCCCGGCTCCCTCATGGGCATCCCCGGCGTGCAGACCTCGTACAGCTTCGCCGTCCTGGAGGTCCCCTCGCTCGCCGTCCGCATCTACGAGGTCCGCACCGGCCGAGAGATCCGCCGCGACCCGGTCTTCCTCGACGACCAACGCCGCTGATGCCCTCCGCCCGCGCACGAGAGAGGCCCCGAGGGCCGTGGCCGTCGCCCCCCGAGGCCTCGAGCGGCGGCTCGGCTTCAGCCGAGCCGATCAGACGGCAAACGGCCGCAGGTAATTCTCGTGCTCCAGCGGCCGGGGCAGGTCGGAGCTTCCCATCAGGTCGCGGTCGATCGCCTGCGCCGCGTGCCGGCCCTCGGCGATCGCCCAGACGATCAGGCTCTGGCCCCGGGTCATGTCGCCGGCCGTGTAGACCCTCGGCACGCTGGTGCGCTTGGTTTCCGGATCGGCCTTCACGTTGCCCCGCTCGTCCAGCTCGACGCCGAACCCCTCGATCAGCCGGTTCCGCTCCGGGCCGACGAAGCCCATCGCCAGCAGCACAAGGTCGGCCTTGTAGGTCCGCTCGGTGCCGGAGATGGGCTCGAAGATCATCCGGGCGCCGTCGCGCTTCATCGCGACGTGAACGGTCTCCAGCGCCGTCACATGACCATGCTCTCCCCGGAAACGGACGGTGCTGATCGAGTACTCGCGCTGGCCGCCCTCCTCGTGGGCGCTGGAGGTCTTGAACGTGTTCCACCACTGCGGCCACGGGTTGTCCGGCGAGCGCGAGGCGGGAGGCCTCGGCACGATCTCGAACTGGTGGACGCTGGCGCAGCCCTGGCGGTGGACGGTGCCCAGGCAGTCGGCGCCGGTGTCGCCGCCGCCGATGATGACGACGTGCTTCCCCTTCGCGTCGAGGTCCGGGTCGTCGGCGACGGGATCGCCGGCCACTCGCCGGTTCTGCGCCGGGAGGAAGTCCATCGCGAAGAGGATTCCCTTGAGGTCCCGGCCCTCGATGGGCAGGTCCCTGGGCTGAGTGGCGCCGCAGCAGAGGCAGACGGCGTCGAACTCGTCGAGGATTTGCTTCGGATCAAGATCGACGCCGATGTTCACCCCGGTACGGAAGGAGACGCCCTCGGCCTTCATCTGCTCGAGCCGGCGGTCGAGCCGCCACTTCTCCATTTTGAAGTCGGGGATGCCGTAGCGGAGCAGGCCGCCGATGCGGTCGTCGCGCTCGAAGACCGTCACGTCGTGGCCGGCCCGGGCGAGCTGCTGCGCCGCGGCCAGGCCGGCCGGCCCGGAGCCGACGACGGCGACCTTCTTCCCCGTCCTGACCTTGGGCGGCATGGGGACGACCCAGCCCTCGTCCCAGGCGCGATCGATGATCGCCAGCTCGATCTGCTTGATCGTCACCGCGTCGTCGTTGATCCCCAGCACGCAGCTTGCCTCGCACGGCGCGGGGCAGAGCGTGCCGGTGAACTCGGGGAAGTTGTTGGTCAGGTGCAGGCGGTCGATCGCCTCGCGCCAGTGGCCTCGGTAGACCAGGTCGTTCCAGTCGGGGATGAGGTTCCCCAGCGGGCAGCCCTGGTGGCAGAACGGGATGCCGCAGTCCATGCAGCGGGCGCCCTGGTTCTGCAGCTCGACGGTTGGGAGGCTGGTGAGCACCTCCCGGTAGTCGTTGCGCCGTTCGTCGACCGGACGATAGCCGGCGGCCCGGCGGGGCAGTTCCATGAACCCGGTCGGCTTACCCATGGTTGACCTCCAGCGTCAGGCCCGAGTCGCTCGGGCGATTCGGGGCGTCGGCGCCGAGCCGCTTGCGCTCCAGCAGCAGGCGGCGGTTCCCCTCGGGCAGCACCTTCACGAAGTTGGTGAACGGCCAGTCCCAGTCGTGGCCGTTGCGGGGGACGAGATAGCCGTCCACCTCGTCGAGCGAGGACGGGAGGGCGAATCGCGTCAGCATGTCCTCGACGAACGCGAAGTCGTTCGGCTCGGCCTTGTGCCGCAGGTCGTCCAGCTCGAATCCGCCCTGGCTGCGCCGCAGGCCGACCGCCTCCTCGAAGAGCGAGGCCATCACCCGCTTCTGGCGGTCGAGCACCCGGCGATAGTCCCGGGGCATGACCTTGACGAACCGGCCGACGGCCGCGTCCCAGTCGTTGAGCAGCCGGGCGGCCACCGCGCTGCCGGTGTACCCGGCGTGCTGGATGAGCAGGTCGCGGACCAGTTCCAGGTCCTCCGGCTCGGTGAAGGGCTCGATGTCGACCATCTCCGTGTTGCAGCGAGAGCGGAAGTCCCCCGCCTCATCGAACACGAAGGCCATGCCGCCGCTCATTCCCGCGGCGAAGTTCCGGCCGGTGGGGCCGAGCACGACGGCCACGCCCCCGGTCATGTACTCGCACCCGTGGTCGCCGATTCCCTCGACGACCGCCAGCGCCCCCGAGTTCCGCACGCAGAACCGCTCGCCGGCCCTCCCCCGGAAGAAGGCCCGGCCGGCGGTGGCGCCGTAGAGGACGACGTTGCCGACGATGATGTTCTCCTCGGCCAGGAAGCTCGCCTCCCTCGGCGGGTAGACGACCACCTTGCCGCCGGAGAGTCCCTTGCCGGTGTAGTCGTTGGCGTCTCCCTCCAGCTCCAGCGAGATGCCGCGCGGGAGAAAGGCGCCAAAGCTCTGCCCGGCCGAGCCGGAGAACTTGATCCGGATCGTGTCGTCGGGCAGCCCCTGGCCGCCGAACCGCCTGGTCACCTCGCTGCCGAGGATCGTGCCCACGGTGCGGTTGATGTTGCGGATCGGCACCTCGAAGGCGACCGGCTCGCCCCGTTCCAGCGCCGGCTCGCAGCGGGGGAGCAAGACGGTCCGGTCCAGCGAGCGGTCCAGGCCGTGGTCTTGCTCGACGACCTTCCGCACGGCCACCTCCGGGCCGACCTCCGGCCGGTGGAGGATCTTGGAGAAGTCCAGGCCCTTGGCCTTGTAGTGGTCGATCGCCTGCCTCATGTCGAGCAGGTCGCTGCGGCCGATCATCTCGTCCATCGTGCGGAAGCCGAGCCGAGCCATCAGCTCTCGGACCTCCTCGGCGACGAACTTGAAGTAATTGACCACATGTTCCGCCTTTCCGGCGAACTTGGCCCGCAGCTTCGGGTTCTGCGTGGCGATTCCCACCGGGCAGGTGTCCAGGTGGCAGACCCGCATCATGATGCAGCCCATCACCACCAGCGGAGCGGTGGCGAAGCCGTACTCCTCGGCTCCCAGCAGGGCGGCGACCACCACGTCTCGGCCGGTCTTCATCTGGCCGTCGGCCTGCACCACGATCCGGTCGCGCAGGTTGTTCAGCACGAGGGTCTGCTGCGTCTCGGCCAGGCCCAGCTCCCAGGGGATGCCGGCGTGCTTTAGCGAGGTCAGGGGGCTGGCCCCGGTGCCGCCGTCGAAGCCGGAGATCAGCACCACGTCGCTGTGCGCCTTCGAGACGCCGGCGGCGACGGTGCCGACGCCGACCTCGGCCACGAGCTTGACGCTGATCCGGGCCCTCGGATTGGCGTTCTTCAGGTCGTGGATCAGCTGCGCCAGGTCCTCGATCGAGTAGATGTCGTGGTGCGGAGGAGGGCTGATCAGCCCCACTCCCGGAGTCGAGAACCGGACCTTGGCGATCCAGGGCCAGACCTTGTGGCCGGGGAGCTGGCCCCCCTCGCCAGGCTTGGCTCCCTGGGCCATCTTGATCTGGATCTCGTCCGCGTTGACGAGGTACTCGCTCGTCACCCCGAACCGCCCCGAGGCCACCTGCTTGATCGCCGACCGCTTGCTGTCGCCGCCGGGCAGGGGCTTGAACCGCTCGGGGTCCTCGCCGCCCTCTCCGGTGTTCGACTTGCCGCCGAGCCGGTTCATGGCGATCGCCAGCGTTTCGTGGGCCTCGGCCGAGATCGAGCCGTAGCTCATCGCCCCGGTGGCGAACCGCCGGACGATCGCCTCGACCGGCTCGACCTCCTCGATCGGCACCGGAGGCCGGGCGCCGAACCGGAACTCGAAGAGCCCCCGCAGCGTGCAAAGCCGCTCGTTCTGCTCGTCCACCCGCCGGGTGTACGACTTGAAGATCTCGTACCGGCCCGACCGGGTCGCGTGCTGGAGCCGGAAGACGGTTTCCGGGTTGAACAGGTGGTACTCGCCGTCCCGGCGCCACTGGTACTGGCCGCCCTCCTCGAGCATCACCGGCCCGACCTCGCGCCCGGCGAAGGCCCGGCGGTGGTGGGCCAGCGTCTCCTCGGCGATCTCGGCCAGTCCGATCCCCTCGATCCGGGAGGCGGTCTTGTCGAAGTACTTCGCCACGAACTGCGAGTTCAGGCCGATCGCCTCGAAGATCTGGGCCCCTCGGTAGCTCTGGATCGTGCTGATGCCCATCTTGGACATCACCTTCACGACCCCCTTCTTGATCGCCTTCCGGTACCTGGCCACGGCCTCCTCGTGGGTCATCCCGTTGAGGTAGCCGGTGGCGATCATGTCGTCGAGCGTCTCGAACGCCACGTAGGGGTTGATCGCCCCGGCGCCGTAGCCGAGCAGCAGGGCGAAGTGGTGCACCTCCCTCGCGTCACCGCACTCGACCAGGAACCCGCAGCGCATCCGAAGCCCCTCGCGCACCATGAAGTGGTGCAGGCCCGAGGTGGCCAGCAGCGACGGGATCGGCGCCAGCTCCTCGGTCACCGAGCGGTGCGAGAGGACGATGATCGTCGCTCCGTCCTCGATGGCCGCCTTGGCCTCCAGGAAGATCTCCTCCAGGCGGCGTTCCATCCCCGCGGCTCCCTCGGCGGCGGGGAAGAGCATGGCGATGGTGGCCGACTTGAAGCCTCGCCAGCCGTCGAGGTGCTTGATGGCCGCCGTCTCGTCGTTGTCGAGGATCGGCGTCTCCAGCCGGATCTGCCGGGCGTTCTCCGGCCCGGGGGCCAGCAGGTTCCCCTCGCCGCCGAGGCCCGTGAGCACCGAGGTGACCAGCTCCTCCCGGATCGCGTCCAGCGGCGGGTTGGTCACCTGAGCGAACAGTTGCTTGAAGTAGTTGAAGATCGGCTGCGGCCGGTCGGAGAGGACGGCCAGCGGGGTGTCGGTCCCCATGGAGCCGATCGCCTCCTCCCCCTTCTCCCCCATCGGTCCGAGGATGTACTTGATGTCCTCCAGCGAGTAGCCGTAGGCCAACTGCCGGTGCAGCAGCGTGTCGTGGTCGGGGCCGGGGACGTGCTCGACCCGGGGCACGTCGGCCAGCCTCGGCATCCCCCGCTCGACCCACTCGCCGTACGGCTTCGCCGAGGCCAGGGCGTGCTTCAGCTCCTCGTCGCCGACGATCCGGCCCTGCTCCATGTCGACCAGGAACATCTTGCCCGGTTCGAGCCTCCCCTTGAGGAGCACGTTCTCGGGAGCGATCTCGTCGAGCATCCCCGTCTCGGAGCCCATGATCACCAGGCCGTCCCTGGTGACCGTGTAGCGGCTGGGCCGCAGCCCGTTGCGGTCGAGCGTGGCGCCGATGACCCTGCCGTCGGTGCAGGCGATCGACGCCGGGCCGTCCCAGGCCTCCATCAGGCAGGAGTGATAGGCGTAGAAGTCCCGCTTCTCCTGGGACATCGACTCGTGGTTCTCCCACGCCTCGGGCACGAGCATCATCATCGCGTGCGGCAGGCTGTAGCCGGCCCGCACCAGCAGCTCGATCGCCGCGTCGAGGCAGGCCGTGTCGCTGAGGCCCTCGCGGATGACCGGCTTGAGGTGTTCGAGGTCTCCCGGCTCGAACCGGTCGGAGGCGAACAGCGCCTCCCGGGCCCTCATCCAGTTGATGTTGCCCCGCAGCGTGTTGATCTCGCCGTTGTGGGCGATCATCCGGTAGGGGTGGGCTAGCTCCCAGCTTGGGAAGGTGTTCGTGCTGAACCGGGAGTGGAACATGCACAGGGCGCTGACCAGCCGTTCGTCCCCAAGGTCGTCGGCGTAGTAGTCGATGACCTGCTCGGGTGTGAGCATCCCCTTGTAGACCAGCGTCCGGCAGGAAAGGCTGGAGAAGTAAAAGAAGGTGCGGTCGTCCAGCCCGGCCTCCTCGACCGCCGACTCGAACCGCTTGCGGACGACGAACAGCTTCCGCTCGAAGGCGTCGGTGTCGTCGCCGAACCGGGAGCCGACGAAGGCGTGCCAGACGCCCGGCTCGACGGCCCTCGCCGTGGCGCCGAGCGAGGAGTTGTCGGTCGCCAGTTCGCGCCAGCCGAGCAACGGCAGGCGTTCTTCCTCCAGGATCTTCTCGAAGATCGCCTGCCCGGCCGCCCTCCGCTCGGGCACCGGGGAAGTGAACATCGCGCCGACGCCGTACTGGCCAGGCTCGGGCAGCTCGATGCCCAGCGGAGCGCAGCGGGCCTTGAGGAATTCGTGGGGGATCTGAATCAGGATGCCGGCACCGTCGCCCGTGTTCGGCTCGGAGCCCCGGGCGCCGCGGTGGTCGAGGTTGCACAGGGCGCGCAATCCGTCGCGCACGAGTTTGTGCGACCGCCGGCCCTTGAGGTCGACGACGAAGCCGACGCCGCAGGCGTCGTGCTCGAGGGCGGGGTCGTACAGGCCCTGGCGGGGCGGCTGACTCGTGCTCATGGATCTGATCCCTCCGACTTCCGGACGGCCCGGGGGGCCGGGGGGCGCCGGCCCTCCGGTCGGGCCCCGCGACGCGCGGGGGGCCCGGGGGTCGGTGCCCGGCCCCGGTCCCCGGGCCGATGCACCAGCATCTGCTCAGCGTTCGGTTTGTTTCGGGGCCGCGGCCGCGGCCCTCCCATTGCGACACGACCGCCCATTGGCGGCCGGATCCGGCGCCGGGCCGGCCGAAATCGAGGAGGACCCGGCCCGCTCGCCGGCCGCCGGCTCCTCGCGCAAGGCGTCGAGAAACCGCGCCCCGGCCAGGCCTAGCGTGGCCTCGCCCCGGTGGATGATCGCCAGCGGGCGGACCATCGGGTGGTCGGCCAGCGGCGAGGCCACCAGGCTTCCCGAGGCGACCTCGCGCTCCAGGGTCGGCCGGGGCAGGATCGCCACCCCGGCGCCGACCTCGACAGCGCGCTTGATGTTCTCGATGCTGTCGAATTCCAGGCTCGGCTCCACCTGCACCCCGCGGCGCCTCAGGTGCCGGTCGATCGCTCGACGGATCGGCAGATCAGGGTCGTAGTGGACGAACCGCGCGCCATCGAGCTGGCCGACGGCGATCCCGCCCGGCTCGGCCAGCGGATGGCCCGGCGGCGCGGCCACCACCATCTCCTCGTCCCGCCAGGGGACCACGTCCAGCCCCGGCCACTTCCTCGGGAAGGAGACGATCCCCAGGTCGGCCCTCCCGGCGCGGACCTGCTCGACGACCTCGCTGGGATGCATGCACTCCAGCCGGCAGTCGGCCATCGGGTGGCGGGCCCGGAACTCGGCGATATGCCGAGTCAGGTGGCTCAGGCCGACCGAGTAGATCGCCGCGATCCGCACGACCCCCTCGATCCGGTCCTCCCTCCCCATCGCCCGGACCCGACGCTCCACCTCCTGATACCGCTCAACCAGGTCCCGGCACCCCTCGTAGTAGACCTTCCCCTGCGGCGTCGGCACCAGCGGCCGCTTCGAGCGGTCGATCAGCTTCACGCCGAGCCGCTCCTCCAGGTTATGCACCGTCTGGCTGGCCGTTGATTGCGACACGCCGTTCTCGGCGGCGCCCCGCGAGAAGCTCGCGCGGCGGACCACATCGCAGAAGATCTTGAGGGCCTCGAACTGCATCGCCGCGGTGTACCTCGATCGCAAGGCGGCCCGGTCGGGGCCGACTCGCTCGCGGAAGGCCATTGGTCCCGGCCCGACCGGGCCGGCGCCGCTGTTCTCGAATCCGCCTGGTCGCGGGAGACGCCCCCCACCCCCGGCCGCCCGGGCCTCGCGAGCCAGGCGATGCGGTATTCGAGATTCCAATAATACACTCGGACTTCAGCGGCTTCGTCAATAGGCTACCGCGCCGACCGCCGGGATTCTTCCCCCCAATCGGCCCCGAATCCGTCCCACCCGTCGGACCCGATGCCTTCCCGCGTCTCAATGCGATCACCGTCGCCGACGAATCCCCCCCCCAGGAGAAGGGGCGCGACGGCCAAGCACCGCGCAGCGCGAGGCCACGCCTTGGGCCAGACGATCCAGCGTCATCGAGAAGCGGCGTCTGACCCGACTCCGCTGGCTTCCACTCCACCAACCTCTCCCGGCTCGGCGTCCGCAGGCCGGGCTTCGGGAACGTCGGCGGGCTCGGCCGGCTCCTGGGGGTCGGATCGGGAACGGAGGGGACCTTCCAGCGCGAAGTCGATCGTCCCTCCGACCTCCGACACTTCGGCCCTCAACTCGCTCCGCCCAAGATCGGAATACCGTGGTGGGAGCAGTTCCTCCGCCTCGCCCAGCTTGGGACTGGGTGCCAGGCTGGACTGGATGGCCAGGCCCAGCGGCTCGCCCGAGGCGGTCACTTTGTAGCTGATCGCCACGCGATAGGTGCCCGGAGAGGCCCCGGAGGCGTTCAAATAGGTCAGCCGGTAGACCCCCTCGTCATCGGTCTCACCCACGGCCACCGTCCGTTGGCCGCTGATCGGCAGAAAGGTCACGGTGGCGGTGCCCAGAGGCTGACCATCCACCGTGACCGTTCCCTGAACCGGAACCAGCAGCGGGGGGCCTTCGGTGTCTTCGGAGCTTCCCGAAACACACCCGACCACCAGCATCACCAGGGACGGAAGCAACACTCGGCAGGCCAGGCGGGAATGAGGAATGCAACTCGATCGCAAGGGTCAAGCCCTCAATCGACGTGTCCGGAACGAGGAGTGAGAAACCACGAGAAACCAAGAGACGCACCGATCGGATCAGCGGCCCTTCGAATCGAGTTCGAAATCGTAAGGCCCACCGTTGGCGGTGACCTGGATATCAAAGGCCGTCTTGCTAATGTCGGCATACGCTTCAGGCAACGCTTGCCGAGTGAATCCCCCCAGCTCCAGCTGGGCCGGATCGTCGAGCATCTCTTGGGGCATGTTCGTCACGTCCGGCTGGACTTCCATTTTCCGGAATGTAATCTTGTAGGCTCCCTCGGCCAGCCCGAACCGCCCCATGTAACGAGCCTTGTATGAGCCGTCGGCGGCGGTGACCGCCGAGCCAGGCGTGACATGAGTGTTCCCCTGATCGGGCACGAACGTTAGCTCGGCGTTCTCCAAGGGCTTCCCATCGAAGGTCACGGTTCCCTCGACCTTGACCAGGGGAGGTCCTCCCGAACCGCAACCGATCACCGCCACGGCGCCCACCAGCGAAAGGAACAGGGCGACTCGTCTGGCTCTCATCGTGTCCATCCTGTCAGCGAAGCGACGGCAACCCTCCCGCCACTCGCGGCCGGTGGGAGTGGAGGGTCGGCGCGGTCAGGGTCGAACCGTTGAGTCGAAACGCGAGAACGCGGGCTCGTCTGCCAGGGCGTCACGCCGTGGCAGACGCCCTGGACTGAAGACAAACGTCGCCTTATCAATCAATACTGATCGGCGCTGATCACCTCGCCGCCAGCGATCGTCTGGAGACTCCACCAGACATAGGCATCGATGGTGTTCTTGATGAAACGGACGGATCCGTCTCCCATGGTCATATTCACCCCTCCTGGATGCTGGCTGCTGATGCGCCAGGCGTATCCAAGCTTTTTGGGATTCTGATCGGTCGTCCAGCTGCCGTACTGATACCACGGGGCATTGGGCAACGACGTGGGAGACCACTGATGGGTAGGCGGGTAGACCGTGCCGTGGGTTGAGGTGTGCGTGCCTGAACCCCAGAACGGCCCGTAATACTCGCTCCACTTCTCCTGCCTGGACTCGCCGATCATGACCGTGTTGCTCAAGCCATCCTTGACTTCGGCCAGCTTGGTGGACAGATCGGTGAAGAACATCCCGCGCACGTTCCGAATCGACGACGACGAGGCGTTGGGCGGGCAATTGTACTCGGTGTACTGGCTGGCCATCATCACATAATTGCTGCGACGGCCTTCCAGCATGTAGTAGGGAACCGAGTTGGTCACAGTGCGTGTCTCGGCCGGGATGTCCGAGGGACAAACGTAGGTGGAAATCAAGGCGCTGGTCACCGTGGTATTGGCCGTCTGATCGCCGATGAGCACCGTGTTGGGATAAGAGGACCAGCCCACCGAATTCGATGAAGCCTGGCTGAAATTGTAGGCGCTGTGCATCGCTTCCTGCTCGATGAAGTTGAGGATCATCGAGAACCCGGTCGTATTGAGCACGGCGCCGGCGGGAAGGTTGTTGGTCGCCGGATAGAGAACGGTGCAGGCGGAGGAGCGAATTTTTGGCGGCGGCAGGGCGCCATGCGTGCTCTCGTAATTATGCAACGCCAAACCAATCTGTTTCAGATTGTTCGTGCACTGCGATCGTCGGGCGGCTTCTCGCGCTTGCTGAACCGCCGGCAGGAGCAACGCGATCAAGACGCCGATGATGGCGATGACCACCAGCAGCTCGATCAAGGTGAAGCCACGGCGGCCAACCGCAAGGGCGGGTGCTCTGTAGGAACGAGTCATCGCGGGAGACTCCGGATCTGACCCATTGAGAGATGAAAGTGCGATGCTGGAATTCCCACCGTCGGAGCCCAAGCCCAAACGGTGCACGGTGAATTCCAACGAGAGCGGCAAACGCCAGTTGGGTGCGGCGGAGAGATCGGCACCGAGCAACCGGCGTGAACATGCGATTCGACCGACTGTGGGGGAGGCTCCCAGATGAGCCGGCAGAGGAAACGAGTGAGGATCGATTTCGCTGGGACGCATCTTGGGGACGTCTCGACCGGGGAAACCGCGGTGAGCACGGCACGGCCGATGCCAGTCGGTCGGAAGTTGAATCAGGGTCGCATTCCGCCAAAAGAAAGTCAACCATGAAGTTCGGCGATTCTCACGCATGCCTGATTGCCTATGTTGGCGGCAGGAGTTGGCGGCTTGAGATTGGCCGGTGGCGGTCGAACAAACCTGGAGGTTGGAATTGGCCAAGGCCGAGGCCTGGGGGCGGGCCAACGGCGTCCTTCTCTCGTCGAACCGGACGATTCTGCCCGTCGGGCAAGGGACGGCTCGCTTGGGGAGGATTGGTGCACTGCCCCAGGGGAGGCCTTGAGCTGATGATCCCCGTGATCGCGTCTCTTGCCGCCGGACCCGGAGGCCGGGCCGAGCTGGCCGCGGTGTTCCGGATGTGATCACGGTGGTCGCGAGGAGCGAGCGCCTCGACCACCGGAAGGCCCACCAGGAGGCGCCGCATCCGGCCGCCTTCCGGAAGCCGGCGAAGGCGTTGATCGCCGGAACCTGCCTGTCGATCCCCCGGCCTTCCTGACCGGTGCCGGCTGTCTCCCGGACGGACTCGGGTTCGCGCCTCGGGCGGTCCGGGATAGACTCCGGTCCTTGCCACGGGGCGCCGCCGCGCGGCGTCGGGAGGTCGGAGTCCGCGACGAGGGAGGGAGCCCGATGACGCGTCGGATCGCGGTCCTCAACCAGAAGGGGGGGGTCGGCAAAACGACCACGACGGTTAACCTCGCCGCCGCCCTGGCCAACGAGGGGCACCGGACCTTGGTGCTGGATCTCGACCCCCAGGCTCACGCCACGCTGCACCTGGGGCTGATGCCCGGCCGGTCGGGGCCTTCGCTGTACGAGGTGCTCACCCAGGGGCTGCCGCTGAAGGAGGTCCGCCGGACAGTGGCCGACAACCTGGACGTCTGCGGCAGCCACATCGACCTGGCCGCCGCCGAGGTCGAGCTGATCGGCACCGTCGGCCGAGAGGTCATCCTCCGAGACCAGCTCGCCGCCGAAGACGGGGAGCCGTATGACTTCGTGATCATGGACTGCCCTCCCTCGCTCGGCATCCTCACGCTCAACGCCCTCTGCGCCGCCCGCGAGGTGTTCATCCCGCTCCAGGCCCACTTCCTGGCGCTGCACGGGCTGTCGAAGCTGTTGGAGACGATCCATCTGGTCAGCAAGCGGGTGAACCGGGACCTCCGCGTCTCGGGAGTGGTGCTCTGCCTGTACGAGTCGGGCACGAGGCTCGGGGCCGAGGTGGTGGAGGACCTGGAGCGGTTCTTCGAGTCCCGTCGTCAGGCGAGCTCGCCGTGGTCCGACGCCCAGATCTTCCGGACCCGCATCCGGCGCAACATCCGCCTGGCCGAGTGCCCGAGCTTCGGGCAGTCGATCTTCCAGTACGCCCCGACCAGCCGGGGGGCGGCCGACTACGCCTCGCTCGCTGGCGAGATCCAGGGGAGGGCCCCCGCCGGCTTCTGGGCCTCCAGCGACCAGCCCTCCCCGGCGGCCGAGCCCGACTCCGACGGCGAGGTCCCCGCCGTCCCCGCCCACTCTCCCCGGGCCGACGCCCCCGCGGCCTGAGCGCCCCTGGCTTCCCCTGGACCCGAGCGGGCCCCCTCCGCCCGTTCCTTCGATCGGGAGATCGGCATGAATGCGGATCGATCCCGCCGCCTTCGGCTCCGGCTCCTCTGGGCAGCCGGGCTCCTGGCCGTCCTCGTGCTGGCCTCGGCCGGCACCGTCTCGATCGCCGTGATCCGGCCGCTGGCGGCGGGCCGGCCGGTCGTGGCCCACGTTCTGGGGTTCGACCTGACGATCCTGGTGAAGGCCCGGGGGCCCGGGGCCGGGCGACAGCTCCTGGTGAACCTGAGCCGTCGCGTCGGGGCCGGACCGAAGGCCGACGGGCCGGCCGGCCGTCCCGGAACCTGAACCGGCCTCCCGGCCCCGGTCATCACCATGCGCTGGATCGGCATCGACGAGGCCGGATACGGTCCGAACCTCGGCCCGATGGTCCTGGCCGCCGTCGTCGCCGAGGGGCCCGGGCCGGATCGGCCCGACCTCTGGAGGGACCGCGAGGAGTTCGTCTGCCGGGCCGGGGGGCGGGGGGGCCGACTCTGGATCGACGATTCCAAGCGCCTGTACAAGCAAGGGGTCGGAATCGACCGGCTGGAGGCCGCCGCTCTTGCCGCCCTGGACGCCGCCGGGTTGCCATCGCCGACCTCGACCGTCTCGCTCCTGGCCGCGCTGGGGACCAATGCCGAGCGGTCCGAGCTGCTCTCCTGGCTCCCCGAGGGGTCCGACCCTCCGCTGCCGAGCCCGGGATCGGCGATCCGGGTCGAGGCCGCGCTGAAGGCCCGGCCGCTGTTGGGGGCGCCGTGGCGGCTGGCCGCGATCCGGGCCGAGGTCGTCGGGCCGGCCCGGTTCAACCGGGGGCTGATCGCCTCGGGGTCGAAGGCGAAGGTCCACTTCGACGCCTTCGCGACCCTGCTGCGGTGGGCCTGGGAGCTGGCTGGCGACGGGGCTCCCACTCTCGTCCGCTCCGACAAGCACGGCGGCCGCCATTTCTACACCGAGCTGCTCCGAGACGCCCTCCCCTCGAGTGCGATCGTCGCCGGCCCGGAGGGGCCTGAGCTGAGCCGTTACGAGCTGACCGACGGCGACCGCTGCCTCTCTCTGGAATTGCTCCCCCGGGCCGACGGCGATGACGGGCTGGTCGCGCTGGCCTCGATCCTCGCCAAGCTCGTCCGGGAGCGCTGGATGCTCGCCTTCAACGCCTACTGGGCGTCCCGGGTGCCGGGGCTGAGGCCGACGGCCGGCTATCCCGTCGACGCCTGCCGATTCCGTCGAGAGGTGCTCGCCCACCGTCCCGACCCCGATCCGCCGCTGGACCGCTGGTGGCGGGCGAAGTAGCGCCGGGGCGATCGCCCCTCGGAAGAGATCATCGCCGAGAACGGCGGGGCCACTCACAGAACGGGTCGGCAACTCGACCTGAGGCTCCCGGAACGCCGTTCGAGGCCGGCGGTGCGCCCTCCGGTGCGCTGAGGGCGATTGACGCAACTCTTGACGCGAAGGACGCTTGCCAGTTCCCATTGGCTTCGCTCCGCGCCGGGTGCGCGCCGGGTCGGTCTGGGCTCCCGATCCGATCGGGAGACGTCTCCCGAGCCGTCTCCCCGGATTGAGAAGGAGCCGACGACCGGGCGTTCCTCCCGAGCGGACGATCCCCGCCCCGGCGGAGGCCGGTCGAGTCAAGAAGATGATCGGGAGAGCGGCCGATCGCAGTCATCTCGATCCGAGCGGGGGGCCGCCGCCGGCGATTGGCACGAGGCCGGGGAGGACGGGGTTCGAGGCGGCCCCGACCTCCTCGGTTCCGCGACCCATCATCCACGGACTCACCCTGGCGGGGAGGTGGTGACGGGGGGCCGAGCCGATTGGCTCAGAACGGGGGGTGGTCGGGGTCGGCGTCGGGCAGGGGGAGGGGGGTGCCCCGGTAGAAGCGGCGGTTCTCGACGGCCCAGATCTTGCCGGTGAACGGGTCGTCGCCGTCGGCGGTGCGGAGGGCCTTGGCGACGGCGTTGAACTTGGCGTCCAGCTCGTCGGCGTAGTGCAGGATCATCGCCTCGAGGGTCGCCGGGGGCTTGGGGGAGCCGAACTCGGTCTTGCCGTGGTGGGCGAGGATGGCGTGCTCCAGCAGCAGGAGCGTTTCCAGGGGGACGCCGCCGATCTCCCGGGCGGTGTCTCGGACGAGGTCTCGGCCCATGAGGATGTGGCCGATCAGGTTCCCCTCGGTGGTGTACTTCGCCTCGATCGGGTGGTAGGCCAGTTCCCGGAGCTTGCCGATGTCGTGCAGGATGGCGGCGGCGATGATGACGTCCCGGTTCAGGGGGGGGTTCAGCTCGTCGTAGTATCGGGCGTAGTGGTCGGCCAGCAGGATGCTGACCCGGGTGACGCTCCAGAGGTGCTCGACCAGCCCTCCGGTGAAATTGTGGTGCATGAGGGTGGCGGCCGGCATCAGCTCCAGTTGCGGAGCGTGGGCCTCCAGGATGCGCCGGACCAGCTCGGCGATCGTCTTGTCCTCGATGTAACGGTCGACGAACTCGAAGATCTTGGCCAGCCGGTCCCCCTGGGGATACTTCGACCGCTCGACCAGGTCGCCGAGGTCGAACCCGTCGGCCTCGTCGTCGGGGCCGCCGGCGGGGCGGATGTCGATGATCTCGAGTTGCAGGCCGTAGCGGGCGTTGAACCGCCCTCGGGCCTTGACGCGGTAGGCGAGCCCCTCGGTCCAGCCGTCGGACTGCTTGAGGAACCGGCTATCGGCCCAGAGGGGGGCCTCGACGGTCAGGTGCCGGTCGCGGAAGTAGCACTTCACGAAGGGTTCGTTCTTCTTGGTCGTGCCCTTCTCCTTGCTCGCCAGCATGGCGAAGCACTCGGCCTCCTGGCCGTCCTGGAAGTCGCCGAGGCGGATCAGGCCGGTCGAGGCCTCGATGCCGTGGTCCAGTTGCATGGGGTCGCTCCCCCTCTCTCCGGTGGGTCCGGTGCGGGTGCCGGTCGGGACCGGGGCCGATCCGGGTCGCTCGCGAACGGGATCGGCGCAAGAATGGGCGCCATCCCCTGGGGATCGGCTGCGGAGCGGGCTCGACTCGACCAAAATGAAGCGTACCATTCGTCGAGTACGATGCAAACTGATACACTGGTCGTTTGTTGATTGCAACCTGATCAAAATGCCACTATCGCCGCTCCGATCGTCAGATCGGCCGCCACCGCTCCGGCCGGCAAGTCCGTCGTGTTCGGTCCCTCCGCTCCCGATCTCCCCTCGATCGCTCGACGGGGGGACCCGCCGGAGGCCGATGATCGATCTCGAATGCCGGGTCCGTCGGGAGGGCGGGCCGGATCTCGATCGGGATCGATGGCGGATCGCCGATCTTCGGATCCGGAGGTCGTTCTTGGCGAAGACGGATCGACTCCGGTCCCGTCAGCCGGTCGATGCGGGGGAAGCCACGCCCCCAGCCCCCGCCGGATTTGAGTCCTCCGGGATTTGAGAACCGCGGGGTCGGCCCTGGCGGTTTGGCACCTTCTTGTTCCCCCGTTGCGCGGATGCGACCGCCCGAGCCGCAACGCCCTCGGGACCAGGACTCCCGGGGAGAGCACGGGCGGACCCCGCCGGCAGGACGACGACACGGAGGTCATCGATGGCATCGTCGGCGGAGCGGAGGAGGAGGGCAGGAGGGGTTCGGGCGGCCCTGATCGGGTGGCTGCTGTTCTCCCTGGAGGGGGGGGAGGTCCGGGGAGGAGGGCCGGCGCCGACTCCCCAGGTTTCGGTTTCGGCCCCGACGGCGCTGGGAGTCTCGGGCCGGCACTTCGTCGACCCGGCCGGCCGGGTCGTGATCCTGCGCGGGGTGAACCTGGCCGGCGACTCGAAGGTGCCGCCGTTCCATCCCCGGGTCGGCCCGGAGGACCTGGACCGGGCCGAGGCGCTGGGGTTCAACGTCATCCGGCTGCTGTTCGTCTGGGAGGCGTTCGAGCCGAGCCCGGGGGTCTACAATGAGTCCTATCTGGCCGCCGAGCTGGCCTTGGCCGTCGAGGCGGGGCGGCGGGGCATGTCCACGATTGTGGACCTGCACCAGGACGGCTTCTCCCGGTTCGCCTCGAAGGGGGCCGGCGACGGCTTCCCCGCCTGGGCGATCTCTCCCCGGGCCACGCCGAGGAAGCCCGACAACGGCCCGGAAACGCGACACTGGCCGCTGAGGGTGGCGCTCGATCCGACCACGCACCGCTCCTTCGCCGACTTCTACGACGACCTCGGCGGCGTCCGATCGCGCTACCTGAGGATGCTCGATCGGGTGGCGGCCGCCTTCTCCGCCGTGCCCGGCGTGATCGGCTACGACCCGATCAACGAGCCCTGGGGCCACGAGCGCCGAGAGCTGGCCCCGCTGTATCGAGACGCCGCCGCGGTCATCCACGCCTCCCACCCGGGGGCCATCCTGTTCCTGGAGGGGCACGCCGTCACCAACACCGGCGTGCAGACCCGGCTCCCCCGCCCCGAGGACGGCCCCGTTTCCTACGCGCCGCACTATTACAACCCGACGACCCTGGTGCTGAAGCGCTGGCACGGCCTGACCGCCACCATGGACAATGCCTTCCGCCACATGAGGGCCACCTCGATCGCCTGGAACGCGCCGCTGTTCCTCGGCGAGTTCGGCATGGACGCCCGAGTGATCGGCTGCGGGGCCTACGTGGACGAGGTGTACGACCGGCTCGACGCCGAGCTGGCCTCCGGCGCCCAGTGGAACCTCACCCCGGGCTGGACCCCCGCCCTGAAGGACGGCTGGAACGGCGAGGACTTCACCATCCTGGATCCCTCCGGCCGCCTCCGCCCCAACTTCTCTCCCCGCCCCTACCCCCGAGCCACCGCCGGCCTTCCCCTGAGCTTCCGCTTCCGCCGAGGCCGCCCCGGCTCCGCTCCCAGCACCGTCGAATTCTCCTGGCACCACCGCCCCGAGCTGGGCGAAACCGAACTGTTCCTCCCCTCCTCCCTCTTCCCCCCCGGCTCCCCCGTCGAGCTCCTCCCGGCCGACCCCCTCGCCGCCGTCTCCTCCCGCTGGGACCCCGCCCGCCAGCTCCTCGTCATCCACTCCGACCGACCGACCCCGATCCTCGCCCGCCTCCGCGGCCGACCTTGACACTCCGGCCGGGTTGGCGGGGGCCGTCACGGCCGCAGGATCGAGGGGCGTCCGGACTGGGAGCGGTTCGACCGCAGCCAACCCGCCGCTGGAAATGTGTCACCCCGGACGACCAGGCCCCCACGCACCCCGCTCGGCTGATCCTGGACCGGGGCTCCGACAGCGACCCGCTGCGGCAGCGGCTGGCCGGTCGGGGCACCGAGATGATCTGCCCGCACCGCAAGAACCGCAGGCGTCTGAAGACGCAGGACGGACGCCCCCTGCGGCGGTACAAGCGGCGATGGAAGGTGGAGCGGACGTTCGCCGGGCTGGGCAACTTCCGCCGACTTGTCGTCCGGTACGAGAAGGACCTCACGATGGACCGGGCGTTCTTCCTCGTCGCCTGCCTCCTGATCACGATCCGGCAGTGATGAAACCGCTTCTCGCCCCAGATTCCCTACAGAATGGATGGTATTTCGAGAGGGGACCCAGTGAAAGCAATCACAGC
This sequence comes from Tautonia sociabilis, assembly GCF_003977685.1. GTDB lineage: Bacteria > Planctomycetota > Planctomycetia > Isosphaerales > Isosphaeraceae > Tautonia > Tautonia sociabilis. The sequence goes on from NZ_RYZH01000021.1 coordinate 82,396, forward strand.
CGGGGAGGCTGGGGTCGGCACGCCCCAGCCTCCCCAACTGAGACGCCCCCAGGATCGAGGGCCCTCCGAAGGGAAGGGGAGGCTCGAGCCCGCCACTCATGGGCACCGGACATCGTTTCAACAACGATCAGGTATTCACCAGTCGCGATTCTCCCCGGACCATTTGCTGGGTCATGACGGCGAAGTGGGTGTGCATGACGCATCGGGTGGCGAAGGTGAAGAGGAAGCGGAGGGGGCGGCGTTTGAGGAGGAGTTTGCGGAGGGTGCGGGCGTAGACGGGGCGGAAGGGTTTGGTGCGGGGGTCGCGCCAGATGCGGGCCAGGACGGTGAGGGCGGCGAGGACGATGCCGATGTGCTGGAGGACGTAGGAGACGGGGCGGTGGCGGCGCATCCAGGCCATCTTGGCGGCGCCGAGGGGGATGGCGTGGTCGGCGAAGAGGGCGTCGAAGCGGCGGAAGTATTCCTCGGGGTCGTAGAGGCGGTCCATCAGGTCGAGCCAGCCGTCGCGCATCTCGTGGACGGACATTTGCAGGGGGATGACGTTGGTGGCGATGGCGGGGTCGTCGGCGGCGGCGTTGTCGAGGCGGCCCTCGGCGAGGAGGCGGTCGTAGAGGGGGGTGCTGGGGATGGCCGAGAGCATGCCGGCCATCACGGTGGGGATGCGGGCGGCGGTGAGGAAGTCGAACTGGCGGTCGAAGACGCCGAGGTCGTCGGAGTCGAAGCCGACGATCATGCCGGCGTAGACCTCGATGCCGGCCTCCTGGATCGTGTGGACGCGATCCAGCATGGTGAAGCCCTTCTTCACGTTCTGGATCTTTTTTGTCTCCATCAACGCATCTTCATCCGGGCTCTCGATGCCGATGAAGACGGTGTTCATGCTGGCCTGGGCCATCAGGTCGAGCAGCTCGTCGTCCTCGGCGAGGTTCAGGCTGGCCTCGGTGCCGAAGACGACGGGGTAGCCGTTGCGGCGCTGCCAGTCGATCAGGGCGCGGAGGATCTCCTTGGCGGCCTTCTTGTTGCCGATGAAGTTGTCGTCGACCAGGAAGATCATGCGGGCCCCCTGGCGGTGCTGGTAGTCGACCTCGGCGACGACCTGCTCGGGGGTCTTGATCCTCGGCCGGCGGCCGAAGATGACGATGATGTCGCAGAACTCGCACTGGAAGGGGCAGCCGCGCGAGGTCTGGACGCAGCCCATGGCGTACTCCTGGAACTTGACCAGGTCGTAGCGGGGCATGGGGACCGTCGTCATGTCGGTCTTGTCGGCCTGCTCGTAGCGGGGGGAGTGCTCGCCGCGCTGCCAGTCCTCCAGGAATTTCGGCCAGGTCTGCTCGGCCTCGCCGATGAAGGCGACGTCGACGAGCCCCTCGAAGCGGTCCCAGCCCTCGGCGACGGTGATCCAGGGGCCGCCGACGACGGTGAAGTGGCCGCGGTCCTTCAGTTCCTGGAGGATCTCGATCATCCGGTCGCGCTGGACGGTCATCCCGGTGACGCCGACGATGTCGAACCCGGCGAGGGCGTCGAAGTCGAGGTCCTCGATGTTTTCGTCGAGGATCGCCACCTCGTGCTCGGAGGGGGTCAAGCCGGCGATCGTGGGCAGGGCGAGCACCGGCATGTTGCACTTCTTGCCCAGCAGCGGCAGTCCGTGGTTCAGACCCCAGAACGAGGTCGGAAAGCGTGGGTTGATCAGGCAGATGCGGGCCATGGGCAGGTCCGATCCTTCGGGGTGACCGGGACGACGAGGTGGTTGATCGCAGACTGAGGGGATGATCGAGGCTACCCGCGATCGGCCCGGGACGCTACCGCGATTCGTCGCCTCCGGGGCGGGGTCTGGCATGCTCGGGAAACCGGGGAACCTGGGCAAATGACGCGCCGAGGGGCGGGGCGGGGCGTGGGCTCGCTTGACCGGGTCGGCGGCGGGCCGATAGGATGGGCGTCCTGATGGGGTCGGATCCCAGGAGTCCCCCGCGTTTGCCCCGCATCCTGGCGCGATCGGCCGGGGCCGGGGCGCAGCCCGCCGAGCGATCATGAAGACCGAGCCGCCGCCGCGCCATCACCATGAGGGGGAGCCGCCCCCCGAATCGCTGATCCACCACGACGAGCCGACGCTTTTGGAGCAGTGGCTTCGCCGCGGCCTGGAGCGGGGGCCGGCCTTCTGGGGGGGCGTGGGACTGGTCGTGATCGGGGTGGCGGCCGTCTCGGTGATCGCCTGGCGCGTGGGCGGCCCGAGCCCCTCGGGCGTCGAGGCGTGGACGGAGCTGGCCGGCGTGGCGACCGCCCCGTCGTCGATGACCCCCTTCGGCCCCGATCCGAACGCCGGCCTGCCGGAGCGACTCCGGGAGATCGCCAGCGAGTACCCCAACACCGCCGCCGCCCACTGGGCCGAGCTGCGCGCGGCCACCTTGCTGCTCAACGAGGGCTCCTCCGAGCTGGCCACCACCCGCCGATCGGCCGGCGCCGGCAAGATCATCGAGGCGGACGAGCTGTTCACCGGGTTGTATGAGAAGGCCACCGACCCGACCCTGAAGCGCATGGCCGCCCTCGGCCGCGCCCAGGCCGCCGAGGCCCGCCTGGGCCTGGACGCCGACGACACCGATCACGCCAAGCTCGACGACGTGCTCGCCCTGTATGACGCCGTCGTCGAGGAGTTCCCCGACACCCCCGAGGCGGCCCAGGCGGCCGCCCTGGGACGCCGGCTCCGCCGGAGCGACAGCCAGGCCTTCTACGAGCAGCTCGCCCGGTTCGACCCGAACGCGACGGCCGGCGTGCCGTCGACCGGCTCCACCCTGGATCTGGGACCGGGAGCGTCGTCTCCGCTGCAAGGCCTGCTGGACGACCTGCCGATGTTCGGCTCCCCCTCCCCCGGCGGGCTGCCGAGCGGGTCGATCCCCAGCCCGAGCCTGTCTCCCCCCTCGGACCTGGCCTCCCCGGAAGGCTCCGAGGAGATGCCGGCCCCCGTCACCGCCCCCGTCGCAGGAGAGGGGACGCCCACCGAGCCGGCCCCCGTCGTCGAGCCCTCCCCGAGCGAGCCCTCCCCGGACGTCTCCCCGGCCCCCGAGGCCCCGGCCGAGTCTGAGCCGGCCCCGGCCCCGGCCCCGGCCCCGGCCCCGGCCCCGGCCGAGTCTGACCCCGCTCCAGCCCCGGCCGAGCCTGCTCCGGCCCCAGCGCCGGCCGCAGAGGAGGGGGAAGCCCCCTCACCCTCGGGAGGGCTGCCGGATTCCGTCTTCCCCTCGGGAGGACCGAACGGCTGACCCGAGCCGAGCCGGAGCCGGAGCCGGAGCCGATCCCGCCTTCGGGGCCGCGAGGTCGGCTCCCATCGCCGAGGCGACCGCGTCATGCCCCGAGAGCGATCGCTGTCCGAGGAGCCGACCGAGTTCGTCGTGAAGGCCCGCGTCGAGGCGCGCCGGATCGATCATTACCTGCACAGCCGCTTCCCCGACTATTCGAGGAGCGTCTTCCAGAAGGTGATCGACGCCGGCGCCGTGCTCGTCAACGGCCAGCCGGTGAAGGCGTCGTACAAGGTGCAGCAGGATGACGTGATCCGCGTCTGGCTGCCGACGCTCGACCACGGCCCCCCCAAGGCGGAGGAGATCCCGCTCTCCTTCGTGTATGAGGACGAGGCGCTGGCGGTGGTGGACAAGCCGCCGGGGATGGTCGTGCATCCGGCCAAGGGGAACTGGTCGGGAACCCTGGTCAACGCCTTGCAGTTCCACCTCGACGAGCTGTCGAGCGCCTCCGGCGAGCACCGCCCGGGGATCGTGCACCGGCTGGACCGGGACACCTCGGGCCTGATCCTCGTCGCCAAGGCCGACGGAGCACACTTCGCGCTGGCCCGGCAGTTCGAGGAGCGGACGATCCACAAGCAGTACCTCGCGATCGTCTCCGGAGCCCCCGGGCGCGACAGCGACTACATCGAGAAGCTCATCGGCCCGCACCCGACCCACCGCGAGAAGATGGCGATCCGACGCCCCGAGGACGGCGGCAAGGAGGCGGTCACCTTCTACCGGGTCGTCGAGCGCTTCCGAGGCTACGCGCTGCTGCTCTGCGAGCCGAAGACCGGCCGGACGCACCAGATCCGCGTCCACCTGGCGCACATCGGCTGCCCGATCGTCGCCGACAAGCTCTACGCCGGCCGAGACCGGCTCACCCTCGGCGACCTGATCGGCCCCGACTCCCCGGACGCCGACCGGGTGCTGATCGACCGCCAGGCGCTGCACGCGCACCGGCTCTGGCTGTCGCACCCGAAGACCGGAGCGCCGATGGAGCTGACCTCGCCGCTGCCGGCCGACATGGCGGGGGTGCTCGACGCTCTGCGCGCCCACCGGCCGCTCGACGAACCGGGACGGCGCTGACGGTCGGCCCGGGATCGTCGTCGTTCCTCGGGCTGGCGTCGCGTCGGGTGTCACCGGAAGGAGGGGCGGGGCGGGGCCCATTTCCCGTCCCCGAGGACGGCGCCGGGTCATGGCACCGCCCGGATCGCGCCGCTATCATCGCGGGCGAGTCCGCGAGCTGGCGCGGATCCTCCCCACGGGTCACCAACACGAGGAATCCCACCCGATGTTGCGCCGAACGTTCCTGGCGACCGCGGCGATCGCCGCGCTGGGCGCCGCCCTGCCGGCCGCCGCCGAGCTGTCGCCGAACCCGATCTTCTCCGACGGTATGGTGCTCCAGCGAGGCACGACCGTCCCCATCTGGGGCACCGCCGACGACGGCGCCGAGGTCACGGTCACCTTCCGAGGCCAGACCGCCACCGCCACCGCCGACGGAGGCAAGTGGCAGGCCCGCCTGCACGACCTGGAGGCCGGCGGCCCGGACGAGCTGACGATCTCCTCCGGCGGGGAGACGATCACGATCAAGGACGTGCTCGTCGGCGAGGTCTGGGTCTGCTCCGGCCAGTCGAACATGCAGTGGACCGTCGCCAACAGCGCGGATCCCGAGACGGTGATCGCCAACGCCAAGGATGACCAGCTCCGCCTGCTGACCGTCCCCCGAGTGGGCACGGCCGAGCCCCAGGACCGGGTTGACGTAAGCTGGTCGCCCACCACTCCGGAGACGATTCCCGGCTTCTCGGCCGTCGCCTACCACTTCGGCAAGACGCTGAGGGCCGAGCTGGGGGTACCCGTCGGCCTGATCAGCACCAACTACGGCGGCACCCCGGCCGAGGCCTGGACGGCGCGGGAGGCCTTGGCCGCCGATCCGCTGCTCAAGCCGATCCTCGACCGCCCGCTTCACGAGCGCGAGTCGCACCGCCCCGGCTGGCTCTACAACGCGATGATCCACCCGATCGTCCCCTTCGCCATCGCTGGGGCGATCTGGTACCAGGGCGAGTCGAACGCCGGCCGCGCCTACGAGTACCGCACCCTCTTCCCGGCCATGATCCGCAACTGGCGGAACGCCTGGGGCCGGGGAGACTTCCCGTTCCTGCTCGTGCAACTGGCGCCGTTCATGAAGATCGAGGAGCAGCCGACCGAGAGCGCCTGGGCCGAGCTGCGCGAGGCCCAGCTCATGTCCACCCAGGTGCTGCGCAACGTGGGGATGGCCGTCATCACCGACGTCGGCGAGCAGGACGACATCCATCCGAAGCAGAAGGAACCCGTCGGCATTCGCCTGGCGCTGGCGGCGCTGGCGCTGGGCTACGACCAGGACGTCTGCTACTCCGGCCCGACGCTGAAGTCGGCCCGCTTCGAGGACGGCAAGGCGATCCTCACCTTCGACCACACCTGCGGCGGCCTGGTCGCCAAGGACGGCTCGCTGACCGGCTTCACCATCGCCGGAGCGGACCGGAAGTTCGTCAACGCCTCGGCCGAGATCGTCTCGGAGGACACGATCGAGGTCTCCAGCCCCGAGGTCGAGCGTCCGGCCTCCGTCCGCTTCGGCTGGGCGAACTTCCCGGTGGTCAACCTCTTCAACGAGGCCGGCCTGCCCGCCTCCCCCTTCCGAACCGACGACTGGCCGGGAGTGACCGGCCCCTGAGGCTGGAAGAAGGCTCGGCTCCTTCCCCTCTGCGTCGCGGACGGGCCTCCGGACCGGGGAGGCTGAGGTCGACTCGACCCCAGCCTCCCCCCACTGCACGTCCTCCGCGATCCGAGAACTCCGGGATCATGCCCGAATTCGAGGATCACCCCCCTCGAGCCTGGAATCTCCGGACCAGGTCGCTTCGCCCCCAGGGCCGGAGGCCCCGGAATTGGGCTCCGGCAGCCGGCCATGCGGGCGCCGGCGGGAATCCCGCCTGAGATTGATGCCCGTCCGGCGGAGGTCCGGCGCCTTCCCCACCGGCCTCTCCGCGCCGGCTCCGCTGGCGATCGCCTCGCCGCCCTCGCCGAGAACGCGCTCGCTCAGCCGGCTTGTCGCAGCCGCCCTCGTCGAGCGTCCCCACCGCCGGCGATCGCCCGGACTCGAAGACGGGTACGAACACAATCACGAACTCGAACTCGAACCAAACGACGCGAGCCCCAGGGTCCTCCGTCCGGGGACGCCCGCGGAGTCGGCCGGACCATCCTGGGAGGAGTTTGGTTCGTTTTGCGATTTTGGCTTGAAATGGCGAGCCAAATTTGGCAAACTGCCTCCCTCGCTCGCGATGATCACGACGTCCGTCGCGAGCGGACCGGGGCCCAGGCCCGGAACGGGGTGGTGTACGCCCGCCGCCTTGGCGGCCTGGGGAGCCCGAGTCGGGGCCCGATGACGCGCCCCGACGCCCCGAGGAGAGCAGGAGGAGCCGCCGTCCCTCGAGACGGAGAAGGCCGGAGGCCTGCGAGCGGTTCCCGCCGAAACGACCCGCGCGATCCCTCGTTCGAAGGCGAACACACATGCGATGCACCATTGAGTCCACCCGGGCCTCGGCGGGCCCGGGATGTTCGGACATCATTGACCGGGAGGCCCCAGGCGGTTCGACGACGAGCCCGACGACCTCCGTCGGGGCCACTCCGCTGGGGCCCTACTTTCGGGAGATCCGGGACGAGTCGCTGCTGACCGCCGAGCAGGAGCGGGCGCTGGCCGAGGCGATCGCCCGGGGGGACGAGGAGGCCCGGGCTCGGCTGATTCGGGCCAATTTAAGGCTGGTGGTGAAGATCGCCCGAGGGTTCCGGGGACGAGGCCTGGCGCTGGAGGACCTTGTGGGGGAGGGGAACCTCGGCCTGATCCGGGCCGCCTCCGGCTTCGACCCGAGCTTCGGCACCCGGTTCAGCACCTACGCCAGCCACTGGATCAAGGAATCGATCCGGCGAGCCCTGGGGACGACCACCGCCCCGATCCGCCTGCCCAGCTACATGATCGGACTGCTGGCCCGCTGGCGGGACACCGAGCGCGAGCTGCTGCGGAGGGACGGGAGGCCCCCGACTCCCGAGGAGGTGGCCGAGGAGCTGGGGCTCAATCCGGCCCGCCGCCGGATGGTCGAGCAGGCGCTGCAGGCCGGCCGGTTCCTGGCTGGCGGGGGCCCCGAGGAACCCTCCCCGCTGCTGGAGGAGGCCACCGTCGACGGGGAAGGCCCCGAGGAGGCGATCGAGGGAAGGGAGCAGCTCGATCTGCTGCGACGACGGCTGGGCCGGCTGGACGAGCGGGAGCATCTGGTCCTGTCGCTCAGCTTCGGCCTCGACGGCGGCCCCCCGCAGAACCTCTCGGCCATCGGCCGGAGGCTGGGCGTCTCCCGAGAGTGGGTGCGCCAGATCATGGCCCGGGCCGTCCGCAAGCTCGACGACCGAGGCGTCCCGGACGTTCCCCCCGCGGCCCATCGCCGCCGGAAGGGCGACCGCCGGCCGGAGACGGCCCGGTCTCCCCTCGCCGCGCCGGCGGCCCGGTTCCGGGCGGCGCGATGCTCGGCCAACTGATCTCCCCGGAGTACCCGGATCGCGGATCTTCCCGTCTCGGGAAGGCCGGGAACGGGGCGACCCCGGGGTCGAGGGCCTTCCGATCGGGGGGCGACCCGCCCCCGGCCTCCCCAGGATTCGAGGACTCCGCGACGCGATGGGAGCGATCCGGGATCAGATGACCGATCGGAAGAACTCCAGGGTGCGGCGGAGCCCGTCGGCGCGGTCGATCTTGGGCTCCCAGCCGAGGAGTTCTCGGGCCCGGGTGATGTCGGGGCGTCGGCGCTTGGGGTCGTCCTGGGGCAGGGGGCGGTAGTCGATGGTGCTCCGGGTGCCGGGCACCAGCGCGATGATCTCCCGGGCCAGTTCCAGGACGGTGATCTCGACCGGGTTGCCGATGTTCACCGGCAGATGCTCGTCGGAGAGCAGCAGGCGGTAGATGCCGTCGACCAGGTCGTCGACGTAGCAGAAGCTGCGGGTCTGCTGCCCCTCGCCGAAGACGGTCAGGGGCTCGCCGCGGAGGACCTGGCCCATGAAGGCGGGAAGCACGCGGCCGTCGTTGAGCCGCATGCGGGGGCCGTAGGTGTTGAAGATGCGGACGATCCGGGTGGAGACGCCGTGGTAGCGGTGGTAGGCCATGGTGATGGCCTCGGCGAACCGCTTGGCCTCGTCGTAGCAGCCTCGGGGGCCGATGGGGTTGACGTGGCCCCAGTAGTCCTCGCGCTGGGGATGGACCTCGGGGTCGCCGTAGATCTCGGAGGTGCTGGCCAGCAGGAACCGGGCGTTTTTGGCCTTGGCCAGGCCGAGGGCGTTGTGGGTGCCCAGCGCGCCGACCTTGAGCGTGGGGATCGGGTGGGCGAGGTAGTCGGCCGGGCTGGCGGGGCTGGCGAAGTGCAAGACGGCGTCGACCGGGCCGTCGATCGTCAGGGGCTCGGAGATGTTGTGCAGGACGAACGAGAAGTCCGGCCGGTTCCTCAGGTGGGCGATGTTTCGCTCCAGGCCGGTCAGCAGGTTGTCGACGCAGACGACCTCGTGCCCCTCGGCCAGGAACCGCTCGCACAGGTGCGAGCCGACGAACCCCGCCCCTCCGGTGATCACCGTCCTCACGTTCGAACCCTCCTCGCGGCCTGATCGACGCCCGAACCCCGGGCGCAACAACGGTAGTCCACCGGTGCCCGTGGCGACAAGGCGAACTTCGATGCCGGCCGGATCAGCGCCGTCCGGCCGGGCCGGCCTCTTGCCTCGCCTGGCGATCGAGCAGCGCGAACCAGATCATCAGGGCCGGCACGATCAGCAGAACGAGGTACGAGCGACGGCCCTCCAGCACCGAGTCGATCGCCGAGGGGGCGAACCGCTCGAGCGAGAGGAACGCGAGCAGCCCGCCCAGGCCGATCGTCAGCAGCAGGGCCTGGATCGCCGGACCGGGGCGGATCCGGTCCCGGCGCGACCAGAGCCAGCCCCCCACGGCGTTGGTCGCCGCGAAGCAGGCCAGCCAGCAGAGGGCCGCCGTCGGCGCCCGGGCCGCCAGGGAAACCGCCCCGACGAGCAGCCAGGCCGTCCCCCCGAGCAGGCTGCCAAGCCAGGCCCCCCCGTTCCACTGGAACGGGCCCGGCCCGGCCCTCGGCTCCCGGATCGCCATGACAAGGCTCCTGTCTGGTTCAAGCCCTCCGAGCGATCGGCCCCGGGTCGGTCAGCCTCCCAGACGGAGCAGGTCGTCCATCGAGTAGCGTCCCGGAGGCTTGCCGGCGAGGAACCGGGCGGCGTCGAGGGCCCCCCGGGCGAAGCCGTCTCGGTTGAGGGCGCGGTGGGAGAGCTCCAGGCACTCTCCCATCAGGCCGAAGACGACGGTGTGCTCGCCGGGGTTGTCTCCGGTGCGCAGGGCGTGCAGGCCGATCTCCCCTGCCGGACGCTCCCCCACCAGGCCGTGCCGGCCGTGGACGAAGCGGTCGGAGCCGATGGCCGAGGCGGCCACCTCGGCCAGGCGGAGGGCGGTGCCGCTGGGGGCGTCCTTCTTGAAGCGGTGGTGGCGCTCGACGATCTCGATGTCGGCCGACGGCCCCAGGACCCGGGCCGCCTCGCCGACGAGGAACATCAGCACGTTCACCGCCTTGCTAAAGTTGGCGGCGATGAGGAGGGGAATGCGGTCGGCCAGCCGCTCCAGGTCGGCCCGGGGGCCGGGTTCGAGGCCGGTCGTGCCGACGACCAGGGGGATGCCGCGGTCGGCGCAGACCGGGGCGATCGCCGAGGTCCCCTCGGGGGTGGAGAAGTCGATGACGACGTCGGCCTTCCCGTCGAGCCGGTCGGCCAGCGGGACGCCCAGCCGGTTGAGGCCGGCCATCGGCCCGATGTCCTCCCCGAGCTGGGGGTGGCCGGGACGGTCGAGGGCGGCGGCGAGGGCCAGGTCGTCGGCCTGGGCGATGAGCTGGATGATCCGGAGGCCCATCCGGCCGGTGGCGCCGTTCATGGCGATGGTCAGCGGTGCTCGGTTCACGGTCGGCCGGGGCTCCGCAACGGGGACAAGGGCAGGGGTCGGAGACGGGACGAGGCCGTCAGCCGGGAGCAGGGGCGTCCGAGTAGAGGCCGATGGTCCGGATGATGGCGTCCAGTTCGTTGGGGACGACCACCGGGCGGTTGGCGAAGCCGGCCCGCTTCACGCCCCGGGAGCCGAGCACGCGGTCGAACTCGTCCTGGTCGGCCGAGTGGTAGGCGACCGTGGCGGTCGGGTCCTTGAGCTGGTGGCCGGTGAGGATGCAGACGACCCGGTCGCTCGGGGCGATGATCCCCTCCTCGCGCAGCCGCTTCGCGCCGGCGACGCTGGCGGCGGAGGCCGGCTCGCAGCCCAGTCCGCCGGCGCCGACGCGGGCCTTGGCGTCCATGATCTCCTGGTCGGAGACTTGGCGGACGACGCCGTCGCAGACCTCCAGCGCCCGCAGGCATTTCTTCAGGTTGACCGGCCGGTTGATCTCGATGGCCGAGGCGATCGTCGAGGCGCGGATCTGCTCCCGGTCGAGGCGGTCGTAGTAGGCCCGGGAGATCGACTCGTCGGGCAGGCCGCTGTTCCAGGTCATGCCGTGGGAGCGGACCAGCAGGTCGAGCGTCTGGGCGCCGGCGGCGTTGATGACGGCCAGCCGGGGGATGCGGTCGATCAGGCCGAGGTGCTTCAGCTCCTGGAACGCCTTGCCGAAGGCGGAGGAATTCCCGAGGTTGCCGCCGGGGACGACGACCCAGTCGGGGACCTCCCAGCCGAGCCCCTCCAGGACCCGGTACATGACCGTCTTCTGCCCTTCGAGGCGGAAGGGGTTGACCGAGTTCATCAGGTAGATGCCCAGGCGGTCGGCGACCTCCCGGACGCGCATCAGGGCGTCGTCGAAGTCGCCGACGATCTGAATCGTCAGGGCGCCGTGGTCGAGGGCCTGGGCGAGCTTGCCGTAGGCGATCTTGCCGGAGCCGATGAAGATGATCGCCTTGAAGCCGAACTCGGTGGCCGAGCAGAAGACCGCCAGCGAGGCCGAGGTATTCCCGGTGCTGGCGCAGGCGACCCGGCGGGCACCGACCATCCGCGCGTGGCTGAACGCGGCGGTCATGCCGTTGTCTTTGAAGCTGCCGGAGGGGTTCATCCCCTCGTACTGAAGCAGCAGGTTGCCGTTGTCGACGCCGACGTAGCGGGCGACGCGGTCGGAGGGGCGGAGCAGCGTCTGCCCCTCGCCGATGGTGACAATCCGGTCCGGCGGGGCGAACGGCAGCAGCTCGTAGAAGCGCCAGACGCCGGAGGAGCAAAGCGGGTCAAGCCGCCGGGACCACTTGGCCTCGAAGTCGCTCAGGCGGGAGGGGACCGGCAGGCGGTCCCAGTCGTAGACGACGTCGAGCAGGTCGCCGCACTCGGGGCAGGAGAAGACGGCCCGGTCGACGGGCAGGGTGGCGGCGCATCGGGAGTTGATGCACCGCTGGTAGGCCAGGTCGGCGTCGACTCGGGTGGGTGCGGCGGTCGTCGAGGCGTGGGAGGGCATCGCGGTCCTCGCGGCGTTCCGATCGGCGGCGCGACGACCCCGGATCGAGGCCGAGGATCGGGCCGTCGCGAGGTCGCCCCCGTCCCACTCTACCGGGCGGCCCGGCCGCCCGACAAGGACGAGTCGGCCCCCTCCGGCCCCGTCCCGCCGCGCTCCGTCGCCTCGGGACCGGGCTCGGGCTCGGGACCGGGGCCGGGACCGGACGCCGGGGACCGGAGCCGGCGGTAGACCTCCTCCCGGTGGATCGCCACCTCGGTCGGCGCGTCGATCCCCAGGCGGACCTTGTCGCCGTGGATCCGGACGACCGTCAGGACCACGTCATCGCCGATCCGGATCCGTTCCCCGATCTTGCGGCTCAAGACCAACATGGTGCGGGACCTCCTTCGTCCTCGGTGCCGGGCGGGCCTTCCCTCCGGGCCGGCGATACGACTGGACAAACGATCCGGCGGGAATAAGCCGGCGCGGGGGGACGGGCCGGACGGGGGACGGCTCCGCCCCGAACCCCGGGCCGGCTCCGCCACCGCTCCCATCGCCCCTCCTCGCCTGCTCCGATCGATTTACGCCCCTCGCAACGCGGTGTGACCGTCTCTCGTTCATGAGGCTGTCGTGAAGGCCGACCAAGATGAACTTGACCGAACGGTATACTACGTATAATTACGGAGGAATGCTCATCTCGTCTTCCGACTCGAGGGGTCGCGGGGGAGAGCATCCCGGCGCCCCGATCCACCCGAGAGAAGTACCGAGTCCCTCCATGGCAGAGAAGTCGACCACCGCGACCAAGGCCGCATCGAAGTCCTCGGGCGTGAGGAAGTCGGCGGGCGACGGCAAGGCGACGGCTGCGGCCAGGCCCTCGACCAACGGCAAACGCTCGGCCCCGAAGCGGGGAAGGGGCCCGTCGGCCGCGGTGCGGCAGGCGGCGGAGCGCCTTAAGCAGGTCTCCGACCCGACCCGACTTCAAGTGCTGATGCTGCTCTCCGAGAAGGAGCGCAACGTCTCGGAGCTGTGCGCCGACCTCGTTTCGACCAGCCAGCCGGCCGTCAGCCACCACCTCGCCCTGCTGCGTCACGGCCGGCTCATCGAGCCCCGCCGGCAAGGCAAGCACAACTACTACTACCTGACCGATGCCGGCCGAGAGCTGGCCCAGGTCGTCGACGCGATCGTCTGACCCCGGGACCTCCCTGGAGGCCGGGACCCCGACGGACGCGGCGCCCTCCCTCTCCCGCCGCCTCGGTCGGCCGATGCCCCCCGATCAGGGCCCTCGACGATTCGGATCGCGCCCTGCCGCCCCGGGGCCTGGTCCCCCGGGACGAATCGGCTTCCCCGGCAACCGCCGGGCTGGGCTGAGTGGAGGGTGCGCCCGGGGGATCGCCGTCCGGGGGGGAGGGGAATCAGGACCGGGGCTCGACGGCCCGGAGGCCGTCGGGCGACGCTCCCTCGGAGGCAGGAACGGAGGCCCCGGGCGGGCGATCGGGAGGGAGGGCCCGGGGCCCCGACCGGAGCGGCGCACGCGACGTGCCGGGCGGGAAGGAAGACCGGCCGGCCGGCGTCAGGAGCCGGCCAGGAGGGAGCGGACGGCCTCCAGGCCGAGGCCGATGTCCCGGATGCGGGCGGCCTGGTCGCCGACCTCACGCTCGACCATCAGGGGGCCGGAGTAGCCGATCGCCTTGAGGGCGTCGAGGAAGCGGGCCAGGCCGACCTCCCCCTGGCCGAGCGGGACTTCCTCTCCCCAGTGGCCGGGAGTGGTGGGGCGCCGGGCGTCCTTGAGGTGGACGCTCTTGATGTCGGGGCCGAGCAGCTCGACGGCCCGGATCGGGTCGCCCATGTCGTAGAGAAGCATGTTGGCCGGGTCGAAATTCACTTTCAGGTTGGGGGCCTTCAGCTCGTCGAGCGTCTGGCGGAGCAGCTCGGCGGGCTCCTGGCCGGTCTCGAAGGCGAGGGTGATCCCCTGCTCTCCGGCCAGGCGGGCGGCCTCGAGCAGGGTGTCGAGGAAGGCCTTGCGGTCGGGGTCGCCGGGGTGGGGAATGAAGCCGGCGTGGAGCATCAGGTCGGAGAGGCCCAGCTCCTTCGTGCGGCCGAGGGCCCAGCGGAGGCGGTCCATCCGCTCGTCCCGCAGCGAGACGGGGCCGAAGCCGCCGGTCTCCTTGATCGTCTGGGGGGTGGTGTAGTCCTCGCCGGGGAAGCCGAGCATGGCGCCGGTCATCTCGAAGTCGGCGGCCAGGGCGGCCTGGGGCATGGCGTCCCCCTCGTCCCAGGAGGCATGATGCGGGTCGCCGCAGGCGATCTGAGTGGCCTTCACGCCCAGCTCGGCGAGCAGGCGGTTCAGCTCGGGGATGCTGGTGACCTGCAGGCTCCAGCTGCAGACGCCCAGGGTCGATGGCTGCGATGCGGCGGTGGACACGGCGGCACCTCGATCGGGTCGGCGAGGGAATCGGGGTCGGTTCCGGACGCGATGACGCCCCATTCTTACCAGCGCCGGCCGCCGGGGGCCACCGGACGGGCCGAACCGATCCAGGAGTCGTCCCAAGATCTCCCCCTCCCCTCCCCGACCCGACCCGACCCGACCCGACCGGCCCCGTCTTGGGCCGAGGGGGTCTCTGAGCTACTCGCTCCCTCGGCTCCGACCGTCTGGCGGCCATGTCGACCGTTCGGATACGCTTGAGGCGGAGGGGCCCCCGCCCGCTGTGACCATCCTCAGCGGAGGAGCTCCGGCGCCGTATCGAGGAGCTGGAATCGAAATGTCCTGGTCCATCAAGCTTGGCCGGCTCGCCGGCATCCCCCTGTTCGTCCACTGGACGTTTTTGATCTTGCTGGCGTTCTTCGGCTTCAGAGCCTATAGCCTCAGCGGTCAGAACCTGGCGGCGGCGCTGGGAGCGATCCTGATGATTGTCGCCGTGTTCGGCTGTGTGGTGCTGCACGAGCTGGGTCATGCGCTGATGGCCCGGCGCTTCGGTGTGCCGACAGCCGATATCACGTTGTTGCCGATTGGAGGGGTGGCCCGGCTGCAACGAATTCCTGAGAAACCGGTCCAGGAGCTGCTCGTCGCCCTGGCCGGGCCGGCAGTGAACGTGGTCATCGCCTCGGTGCTCCTCGGGGGGCTGGTGCTGGGAGGGGCCAACCTGGCCGAGCTGCAGATGGGAGACTTGTTGATGTCTCGTCCCGGCAATCCGTTCTTCACGCTGGCGTTGATCAACATCTTTCTGGTTGTCTTCAACCTGATTCCGGCCTTTCCGATGGACGGCGGCCGGGTCCTTCGCGCCCTGTTGGCCCTGGCGATGCCCTATGAGCAGGCGACCCGGGCGGCCGCCTCGGTTGGGCAGGTCATGGCGATTCTGTTCGCCTTTGTCGGCCTGTTTGTGCCGGGGGCGTTCATGCTGTTGCTGATCGCCATGTTTGTCTGGATTGGAGCGGAGGCCGAAGCCAGCCAGGTTGAGGAACGGATGAATCTCCAGGGAACCCGAGTCCGGGACGCGATGCTCACGGAGTACCACACGCTGGATCCTCAGGACACGCTCGGCCGCGCCGCCGAACTGCTGCTGGCCGGTTCGCAGCAGGATTTCCCGGTGGTGGAGAAGGCCGATCGCGACCGTCCGATTGGGCTGTTGACTCGGGCCCGCCTGATGGAAGGGCTCTCCAAGGCTGGTCGCGAGGGGCGAGTGGCCGACTTCATGCAGCCGACGCTTGGCACAATCGCCATGGACGCCCCTCTGGTCCGAGCGCTGAGCCGGCTGAGGGAAGGGGAGGGGCCTTGCTTGCAGGTCGTGGACAAGTTGGGCCGGCCCTCGGGCCTGTTGACGCTAGAGAACATCGGCGAGTTCGTGATGGTCCGCACCGCGCTGGAAGGGGCCCGGTCTCGGGGAGAGCGTCACCCCTTCGCCAGGTCTCACAACGAGGACGAGGCCGACGCTGCCGCCCGGGCCTGAGGCGACTGACTGGCCATGACCACCGGCGAGAAGTTCGACCGCGTCGCCCGCACCGACCGGACCTTCGAGCGCCGCGGCGGCCTCTGGGTCGGCAAGTGCCTGATCTGCAACGGCCCGATCGCCTTCGACGCCCGCACCGGCGAGGGGGCCACCCTGGAGCACATCCGAGCCCGAAGCCGGGGAGGCACCGAGGACCTGACCAACCTGGCCCTCGTGCACGGCTCGTGCAACCACGAGAAGGGGAGGCGATGGGACCCCAGGAGGAGACGCTCGCAGCAGGACTACGACGCCTTCGTCGATCGCCTGCTGGCCCGCCGCCTCGAGCGCTGGCGAGACGACCCCGGCCCCTCGCCCCCATCCCGGCCCCGCTGAGTCCGATCCGGCCCCGGCCGATCAGGCCGCCTGCGCCGCCTCGGCCGCGGGCCGCAGCAGCACGGCGATGACCGTCCCTCCCGTCGATCGCAGAGCACACGGCTCTCCCGAGTCGACCGTCAGCCGGTCCCCCGCCTTGACCGGGACCCACACGTCTCCCGCCAGGGCCGAGCCGGAGCCCTCGACCACCACCAGGACGACCGGCCCGAGTTCCGATCGCCTGGGGCCCGAGCAATCACCGGCCTCGACCCGGATCAGCTCCGCGTCGATCGTCTCCTCGTGCCGCATCGGGGGGCCTCCTGCCCGGGGGTCGACCGGCTCCCGATCGGCTCGGGAGCGGATGGGAGAATCGGCTTTCTGAGTCTTCGGCCGGGAGGGGGCGGCGCCTTGACGCAATCCCGTGGCGGAAGATGGATGCGGCAGGGCGAAGGGCGAAGGGCAAAGAGCGAAGGGCAAAGGTAAGCGTCCGACGCAACACACCCTTGACACGATAGATGGTCTGACGCCCGTCCAGGACGTTCAACCACCTTGTCGAAGGTGGGCGCCGAATAACACTTAGTTGTCATTTGTACAAAAAAAGACGATCTCGCACCTTAACGGCTTATTAATTTGCCGGACGGCCAACTACTTTGGCAGACTGCGGTCCGTCGGACCTACGGCGATCTCGACCGGGCTCTCCGCCCGAGGCGCATGGCAGGAGGATAGGGTCATGGTTCATCGAGCCAGGCGTGGGGGAGGGTCATACCTGGCGGGCTTCACCCTGATCGAGGTGCTGGTCACGGTCGCCGTCATCGGCCTCCTGGCCGCCCTGCTGATCCCTGCGGTGCAGGCGGCCCGGGAGGCGAGCCGGCGGGCTCTTTGCTCCAACCACCTCAAGCAGATCGGTCTGGCGATCGCCAATTACGCCTCAATCCAGAATCTCTATCCGCAGGGAGGCAACGGGTTCTCCATCTTCACGAAGCTCCTCCCCGCCCTTGAGCGACAGCCCGACTACGACGCGATCAACTTCGATCTGGCCATGACCGGCCCCGCCGGCTGGTACGCGAACGGCACCGCGGCGAACAGCCGAATCGAATCTTTCATCTGCCCGTCCGAGGCCGCCGGGACCGGGGGCGGGCCGTTTGCCGAGCGAGGTCCGACGAGCTACGCCTTCAACGCGGGGGTCGGGGTGGATCGGGACGGCCCGCTGAAGAACGGCCCCTTCTCGGACACCTTGTACCGGAAGAGGCTCTCGGACGCACACGTGCGGGATGGGACCTCGAACACCGTCGCGGCTGCCGAGTGGCGTCGAGGGGCCCCGGGCTCGACGGATCCCATGCGGGGCGTCTTCACGAGCCGCCGGGGCTATACCATCCCGCCGTCGTATTCCCAATCCCTGGACGACTGCTCCGGGCTGCAGGGATTTGTGCCCAAGCCGTTCGCCAGCAAGGGCGAGAGCTGGTTCGCCCACGGGCCGGGCAGCAGCACCTATAACCACAACCTGCCGCCCAACAGCCCGACCTGCGAATTCGAGGGTGCCATGCCGTTCTACAGCGCCTGGTCGGCCGGGAGCGAGCATCCCCGGGGCAACCACGCGCTCTTCCTGGACGGGCACACCTCGTTTGTCAAGGAATCGGTGCCGCGGCAGACCTGGCACGCACTTGGGTCGATCAGCGGAGGCGAGATCGGTATTCGACTCGACTGACGCGTCGCCCGGCGCGACCCGGTCCGTGGCCCATAGGCGTCCCGTCGACCCGGGCGGCGTTCGCCGTCCGTCTCATCAACATCACCAGGAGTACCGCGATGAATTCGCTTCGCTCGTGGATCCCGGCTCGCACGCTCGCCTGCCTTCTCTCCGTGCCGGCCCTGTGCCTCGCGTCCGGGGGCTCGGCCCGCGCTGCCGACGTGTGGAAGGTTTCTATCGACACCCCCGGTGGCCTTGAGGGCGGCCAATTGAATCTTTCCGGGAAGTACACCGCTCCGGATGTGCCTGGTACGACACAGGTGCTCATCAGGGTGTCGGTCTACGAATACGAGCCCAACGATGGCGGCACGGGCGACCAGATCGGCCCCACCATCAACATCCAGAAACCCGACAATGTCACCGATGGTTCTTGGTCGACGTCGGTGGGCGGGCTGTCCGCCGGCGACAACGTTACCATCTTCGTGGTCCTCGACAACCCGAATGATCCCCTGTTCGATCCGGTCTCCTCCGTGACCATCGAGGACCTGGATTAACCGCCCGATGTCCATGAACGTGCCCGATCGGCGAGGTCATCGCCCAGGAGACGGTGGCCTCACCGGTATCTGATTCGGGCTCTACCCCTGCAAGCGAGTTGCCGGGCTACTTGCGATCCCCCCCGCTCTGTATCTTCCGAACGCCGGAGGAAGGAAGGGGGGAGGCCACGCTTCCGGCATAATTCCCGGATGCGTCAATCCCGACCCCCGGGCCTTCCCCGGGGGTGGCCGATCTCTACCTTACCGGTTGGGGGGGCCTTCCCGGCAGCACCCGGCGGTCCGGCAGCAGGTCGCCGATCCGGCTCGCCGGATGGGTGCTGACCCGGTCGAGCACGTCGCGGAGGTAGGCGAACGGCTCGTTGCCATTGCGCTTGCAGGACTGCACCAGGCTCATCAGCGTCGCCGCCGTCCGGCCGCCCCGGTCGCTGCCCAGGTGCAGCCAGTTCTTCCGCCCCACGGCGATCGGCTGCAGGGCGTTCTCGACCGCGTTGTTGTCGATCGCCAGATACGGCGACTCCAGGTACCGGCCCAGTTCCGCCCGATTCGAGCGGGCGTAGGCGATCGCCTCGCCGATCGGGCTCCTGGGCAGCACCCTCGCCGCTTCGCCGTCCAACCACGACGCGAACGCGTCCAGCAGCGGCCGCGATCGCTCCAGCCGCGCCGCCATTAGCCGGTCGTCGTCCCAGCCGCCGGCCCTGGCCTCGCGTTCCACGTCGTAGAGCCGGCCGATCCTGGCCAGTGCCGCATGCGACCGCTCCGGGTCGCTGGTGCGGGCCTCGTGGAACTTCCGCCGCGCGTGCGCCCGGCAGCCGACGGCGACCAGGCCCCGGGCGTGCAGGCCGTCGTATCCGGCATAGGCGTCGGACTGGAGGTAGCCGATGCGGTAGGCGGCCAGGAACCGTTCGGGGCCGTCGCGGCTGCGATCGGCCGTGTCGTCATACACGACGAAGGGGTTGTCCCGGTCCCCGAGGTAGGCCCACAGCCGGCCGGTCCTGGTGCCCTTGCCGCCATGGTCCTGCACCGCCACCGGCGTGTCGTCGGTGCCGATGACTTTCGAGGCGAGTACCCGCCGGGTCATCGCCCGGACGATCGGCCCCAGCAGGCCGGCGCACTCGGCCATCCAGCCGCACGTGGTCGAGCGGGAGAGGTCCACGCCTTGGCGGGCGAAGATCCCCTCCAGGCGGTACAGCGGCAGGTGGTCGGCGAACTTGCTGGTGATGACGTGGGCCAGCAGCCCGGTCCCCGGCAGGCCCTTCTCGATCGGCTCGGGCAGCCGCGGGGCGACGACCACATGGGCGGCGCAGGCTCGGCAGGCGTACTTGGGGCGCACGTGCTCGAGGACCACCAGGCTGGCCGGGATGTATTCGAGCTGCTCACGCGTCTCCTCGCCGATCCGCTGCCGCTCGGCCCCGCACTCCGGGCAGGCGCGGTGCTCGGGGGCGACGTCGTGGAGGACGCGTCGCCGCGGCAGCGACCTCGGCAGCGGCTTGCGGCCGGTGGGCCGCCCGGCGGCCTTGCCGCCGGGGGCCGCTGGCGTCGGCCCCGGGGCCGGGACGGCGACCTCGACCACACCGGGGGCGAAGAGCAGCAATTGGCCGGGGTCGGCCTTCTCCCCCTTCCTGCCGTACCGCTGCCGCAGCAGCTGCTCGAGCTGGTGCTGGAGCCGCTCGATGAGGTGGGCCTGCTGCCGGAGCGTCTCCGCCTGCTCGCGGATCTGCCGGTGGGCGGTGGCCAGGTCGTCGGGCAGCGGCGCGTCGTCTCGCATACCGGAGTAGGCGCCATCGGGATGCTGCCGGTGCGCCCGATCCGCCGGGTTCGCTCAGGCGGGCTGGAGGGCGAAGCGGGGCCGTCGCCGGGTGGCCTTCAGGTCGATGCCGCCGAGCACGGCGGCCAGCTCGGCGGGGGGCCACTCCAGGGCCGCGGCCCTCGGAGCCGGCCAGCGGAAGGTACCGCGTTCGAGCCGGTTCATCCAGATCGCGTAGCCGTCGCGGTCCCAGTACAGGATCTTGATGCGATCACGGCGGCGATTGGCGAAGACCAGCAGGTGGCCCGAGGTCGGGTCCTGCCCCAGGGCGTCGCGGGCGACCTGCGCCAGGCCGTCGTAGCTCTTGCGGAGGTCGACCGGGGCGGTGGCGACGAACACCTTGAGCGTCGGCGGTAGGCCGATCACGGCCGGTCCCCCAGGGCGTCGAGCAGGCGGCGGAGCGTCCGGGGGTCGAAGCCGGGGGCGACGGCGATGCGGAGCCGGCCGTCGAGGATCAGGACCAGGGGGTCGTCGGCGGCCGCGGCTGTCCCGGCGGCGACCGGGTCGGCGACGAGGGTGACGGGGACCAGACGCGGCGTGTCGGCCGGGGCCGGGGCGGCCGGGGCGGCCGCGGGCCCGCGACGGCCGTAGAGGTACCTGCGGAAGGTGTGCAGCGGCAGCCCGCGGCGGCGGCAGAACTCGGCCTGGGTCAGCCCGCTGTGGCGGAACTCGGCGATGGCGGCCAGCCACGGTGTGTGGTCGGATGCCTGGCGTGGCATGAGTGGTGCTCCCGGGCGGGGCTCGGTCCCGCCGCGGGTATCGTCGCGTCCACTCAACCCGCTTTCCAGATGTGCTTCATCGGACGCTTACGGGCAAAGAGCGAAGGGCAAAGAGCGAAGGGCAAAGAGCGAAGGGCAAAGAGCGAAGGGCAAAGAGCGAAGGGCAAAGAGCGAAGGGCAAAGAGCGAAGGGCAAAGAGCGAAGGGCAAAGAGCGAAGGGCAAAGAGCGAAGGGCAAAGAGCGAAGGGCAAAGAGCGAAGGGCAAAGAGCGAAGGGCAACGAGCGAAGGGCAAAGAGCGAAGGGCAAAGAGCGAAGGGCAAAGAGCGAAGGGCAAAGAGCGAAGGGCAAAGAGCGAAGGGCAAAGAGCGAAGGGCAAAGGGCGGAAGACCGAGCCGACCCGTCGGTCGATGCCGACGGAACTCCCAGCGACCGGCCCCGCGCCGGGCCATCCTCCCTGGGTTCGGTCAGCCTTCCGGCCTCCGGTGTCGGTCTGCCGGCATCAGCCCTGGCCGCCCGAGGGCCCCGCCTGCCGGCGAGAACGCAGGGCCCCCAAGACCGTCAGCCCCAGGCCAAGGACGGTCAGGGGCAACACGAAGGCGAGCATCACGGCGTTGAAGGGGGTGAGCAAGGCGTGCTGCTCGGAGCGGAGGTAGAGGAAGGCGGTGTAGGCCGCGTAGTAGAGGACGAACAGCAGGCCCTCCCAGCGGGTGATCCGGGCGCCGGTGAAGACGACGGGAAGGCAGGCGACGGCGACGGCGATCATCACCGGGATGTCGAAGCTCCTCGCCTGGGCCGACACCGGGAGCCCCTCGGGGGTGACGAGACCGGCCAGGCCGAGCACGGCGAGGATGTTGAAGAGGTTGCTCCCCACCGCGTTGCCCAGGGCGATGTCGCGCTCCCCCCGCAGCCCGGCGATGATCGAGGTGGCCGCCTCGGGAAGCGAGGTGCCCACGGCCACGACCGTCAGGCCGATGACCAGCTCGCTGACCCCCAGCGCCGAGGCGATCGTCCGGGCGGCGGCGACCAGTTGATCGGCCCCGACGACGAGGATCACCAGGCCGACGGCGATCAGCACGAATTGCAGCAGCACCTGGCCGGCCCCCGAGGCCGGGACGGCGGGCAGGCCCTCGGCTCGGATGTCGGAGGCGGCGGCGGCCCGCTCCCGGGCGGTGGCTCGACGACCTTGCAAGATCGAGGCGACCGTGTAGATGAGGATGCCGCCGAACATGATCGCCCCGTCCAGCCGGCTGATCGTCCCGTCCCAGCCCAGGACCAGAAGCAGGCCCGAGGCGACGATCATCACCGGCACGTCCCAGCCCACCAGCCGCCGACGCACCACCAGCGGAGTCAGCACGGCCGAGACGCCGAGCACCAGCAGGATGTTCGCGATGTTGCTGCCCACCACGTTCCCCACCCCGATGTCGGCCGCCCCCGGATCTCCCGACCAGGCCGCGCGCAGCGTCACCGCCAGCTCCGGAGACCCGGTCCCGAACGCCACAACCGTCAGGCCGATCACCAGCGGAGAGATCCCGATGGTCGCCGCCAGCCTCGACGCCCCCTGCACCAGCAGCCGGGCCCCCAGGATCAGCCCGACGACGCCAAGGACGAACCGACCGACGGTGACTGCGTCAACCACTGTGCCCCTCCGAATCCGTTGAGGATCGCTGATCGCTGATCGCTGATCGCTATTGGCTGATGGCTGATCGAGGGCCGCCGGGGGAGGGCTGCCGATCGAAGTCCGAAGGACAGGGGACGGGTGCGGCCCCGATCTCGGAGGACGCTCCCGGCCGCTCGTCGCGGAGCCCAATCGGAATCCGGGATCGACGGATCGGGTGACGCCTCCTGGTGTCGAGCCTCCGCCTTCCTTCAACCACCAGCGGCCCGCCTCCGTTCCTCTGATCTCAATGCTCGCCCCCCCTCCGGCCCGAGTCCCAGGATCACCGGGCCGGCGGCCAGAGGGCGTACCCGCTCACGGAGACGGGCAAACGGTAGACCGTCCGTCCGGCAGTGACGAAGAGCGTCCGGCGGCCTGGGCCGCCGAAGGCGAGGTTGGTGACGACGTCCTCGGGGATCGGGATGCGGCCGATCGGCTCGCCGTCGGGGGTGAAGACGTAGACCCCGGCGGGGACGGCGTCCGACTCGCCGCCATGCCTCGGCCGGGCAATGCCGGCGGCGACCCAGAGGTGCCCGTCGAGGTCCAGCCTCATGCCGTCTCCTCCTCGGCCGGAGCCGAAGTCGACCACGAGGCGGCGATTCGACGGGGAGCCGACGTCGTCCAGGTCGAACGCCCAGATCGTCCGGTTGCCGCCGGGTCGGCTGTGGGAGTCGACAACGTAGAGCGTCTGACCATCAGGGGAGATGGCCAGGCCGTTGGGGCGCTCGATCATCGGCTGCGAGAGCACCCGGCAGACCGAGCCGTCCGGGTCGATCCGGTAGACGGCCTCGGCGTCTTGCTCCAGGATCGCTCGGTGCTCGCCGTAGTACGGGTCGGTGAACCAGACGCGGCCGGAGGGATCAACCACCACGTCGTTCGGGCTGTTGTAGCGACGGCCGTTGAAGCGGTCGGTCAGCACCTCGACGGCGCCGGTGCTGAGGTCGGTGCGAACGACGCGACGGCCGCCGTCGAGCCCCTGTTCGGTCCCCTCGCAGGAGATCAGGCGGCCCTGGGCGTCAAAGGTGTTGCCGTTGGCCCGGCCGCTGGGCTCCCGGAAGGTGGAGACGGTGCCGTCGGGAGCCCGGCGAAGGATGCGGTTGCCGGCGATGTCGCTGAAGTACAGGTTCCCCCGGTCGTCCTCGGCCGGGCCTTCGAGGAAGCAGACGGCCGAGTCGACGGTGACACTCGCCTCGGGCGCCAGCAAGGCCAGCGGAGGCCCCAGGGCGGCGAAGTCGATGCGGTCCTGGCCCATGTGGCATGCTCCCGGAACGCCCCGAGATCCCCTCGGCTCGAGGGCAGATTCTCGCATGAGGCCCGTGGCGAGGGAAGGGGAGGGCCTCTTGCAAGGCGGCGGAGCCTTCGGAAAGAGCAGGAGAGCAGGAGAGCAGGAGAGCAGGAGAGCAGGAGAGCAGGAGAGCAGGAGAGCAGGAGAGCAGGAGAGCAGGAGAGCAG